>NZ_JAQFJF010000001.1:0-852688 GCF_030439905.1 Streptococcus sp. SN3 | reverse complement strand
CTTATGTCCTGTGATTCGGAAATGGAAAGGAACGTAATTAGATAAAGTATATTATTTTTTATCATGATATGAATGAATATTTTTGATAATTCATTCAAAAAAACAGAAAGTGAAGAAAAGAATGAATTTACAAAATTATTCATTCACAAACAAAGGAGGTGATGTCTTATGTCCTGTGATTCGGAAATGGAAAGGAACGTAATTAGATAAAGTATATTATTTTTTATCATGATATGAATGAATATTTTTGATAATTCATTCAAAAAAACAGAAAGTGAAGAAAAGAATGAATAAGCAAGGAGGATTTGCCATGAGCGGAATGGCTATTTTAGGTATCTGTCTGGTGCTGATTGGTCTTTTGACCATTGGCTACGGCGGTGCGACAGTTGGTTTTAGTTTAAGTGTGGATTTTCAGTCATTTTTAGTCGGAGGTCTCATTGTTGTCCTAATCGGAGCAGCTTTAATTCCGGGCTTGCCGGCAGTTGCTAAGCTGACGGTACTGGCTTTGACAACTTTATCATTGCTGATGTACATTCACATGATGCCAGATTTAGAGTTCATGCTTATGCTCATCTCAGATGTCGTAGTTTTAGGCTTTGCAGCTTGGGTTGCTATCCTTTTTTTAAGAAAGTAGGTGAAGAAGATGATTGTAGTTTATGATTCAAATACTGGTATTGGAAAACGATTTGCAGAATCACTGGGTTATCCGACCCAGACCATCAAGGAGAAACTGGAAGAGCCTTGTATTCTCATTACTCGAAATGCTGGTGCTGGGAAAATTCCTTGGTCTACCAAACGCTTTATCAAGAAACATCCTGGGCTGATTAAAGGTTTTGTTAACAATGGCGACTCTGTTAAACACGGCCGGACCTTCTGCGGAGCGACTGTTTTGATTATCGAAAAATATGGGCTCCAGCATATCTGTGATATTGACCGAGGCGGTAGTCCAGAAGATGTCAAGACTGTGCAGGCATTTTTGGCGAAGTGCTAGTCTCATCAAGCTTCGCATAAATGGAGGACTCGTATGTCTAGGTTCAAGAACATTGGGAGCTTGTTTCTGTCTCTGATTTCTGTCTTTATCCTAACGGCCTGCGGGCATGTACAGAAAGAGCCTGACACTTCAGATAAGACGGAAAGAAATTCTTCCAAACAAGAAGAAACAAATCAGAATCAGGTAGATGCAACTTCCAGTGCGTCACAGAAAGATTGACTTTTTGTCAAAATAGAAGAGCTGAAGTTGTTCAATGATTTCAGCTTATCTGTTCATTATTTGGCCTGTTTTGCTTACCATAAAGGAGAGAGAAGACTAACATCTTCTTTCTCCTTTTTATGATATAACCCTCTGAGCATTCCTATAGTTTTTTAATAGTCAATATGGTACAATGAATTAGTATTGTCTTTCCAGTGTTTGTCAAAAAGGCAGAAGAACATGAAAAGAGCGTGTTCAACTGGCTTGTCAATACGCTGTACTTTTAAACAAATTTTACTTGTGAGAAAGGAAGATTGCATGAATAAAAAACTGAGAGTATGGTTTCAGCTCATCATTCTCTGTCTAGGCGTGTTCCTGCCTTTCCTAGCCGGAACCCTTAAGGCTCAGGCGGCGGAACTCAATGATGTCATCACTGAGATGCACCTCACCACTAACTCTGGTGAGCAGCTGACCAATGGTGTGGATATCTGGCAGACCTTCCGAGTCTATGCTAAGTTTGCCCTGCCGGACAACCAAGCCCATGCGGGTGATACAACAGTGATTCATTTGCCGAATGAGTTTACCTTTGGGAATTCTTCAGCTATTGAGCTTAAGGATGAAAACGGAGCCCTGGTGGCTAATGGAGTCCTGGATAGCGATGCCAAGACCATCACATTGACATACACAGACTATGTGGAGCAGAAATCTGGTGTCAGAGGCGAGTTTTTCTTCTATTCGCGGATTGACCACGAGGTTGTCACAGAGGAAAGAGATATTCCAGCTACTTTCACTGTAGGCAATAATAGGATTCCTGCCGGCAGCATTCACTATAATGGACCACCGAAAAAGTATGAGTCTCTGTTAGAAAAGAGTGCTTTTCAGTGGGATGCTGATGCTAAGAATGAAATCCGCTACAATGTAGCCATTAACCGTAACATGGGCAACTACAAAAATGTCTCTGTGACGGACAAGCTGGGTGATACAAACGCTAAGATTGTTCAAGACTCTGTACGAGTTTATAAGGTTTCTTGGCGCTGGAATAATGGTGATTGGGCGCGTGATTCGACTGAAGACGTAACAGCTGACTTCCAGTCTAAAATGACCTTCGGCGCTGAAGGTGATAGCTTGACAATCAACTTCGGAGATGTAGAAGGCTTCGGCTACCTAGTTGAGTACAAGACATTAGCCAACTATGATTTGGCTGATGGAGAGGTTGTAGGAAATAAGGCGACTATGAACTACAACAATACCGAGACAGTGTCTGTAACTAATGAATACTCTTATCAAATTGCTGGCGGAAAGTCAGAAGGCTATAACTTCAAGGTGAAGGTTCACAAAACAGATGAGTCTAATGCTTCTCTGAGCGGTGCAGTCTTTGAAGTGGTGCGGAAAGCGACCAATAAGGTGGTTGGCACAATCACGACAGATGCGGATGGGAATGCGGAAGTTGGTAATCTTCTGCGCGACACTTATATCCTACGTGAAACGACTGCTCCAGCTGGTTACGATCGCCTGACAGAGGATATTACCATCAGTCCGACGGATTTTGGTAAGACTTTGAACGTAGGCAATCCGGCATCTGGAGATTCTGGGGACAGCAGATTGGTTGCAGTCAATGTAGTCAATAAGCAAACGCAAACTCCAACAGACAAACAGGTTACTTTCAGCAAGGTCAATCTAGCTGGTGAGGAAATTGCTGGTGCGCAGATTCTGATTTTCAAGGGACAGGAAAGCAAGGGCAGTCCTGTCGCATCTTGGACTTCAGAAGCTGACCAATCCAAGGAAATTAACCTAGAGCCGGGTATTTACACCTTCCATGAAGAAGCGGCTCCGACAGGTTATCTGGCTGTGACAGATATTATCTTCCAAGTTAATGAAGATGGCACTGTAACAGTTCTAGACGCTAATAGCAATGCTGTAGAATATACAGATGGTAAGTTGTTCATTACTGACCAAGCGGCACCTGCTGAACCAAGCACACCGGATAAGTCGGTTCAAGGCGGTATTAAGCCAAATCCATCATCTGATTCTGATAAAGCAGCAGACGGTCAAGGAAAATCTAAAAAAGTTCTTCCTGCGACTGGCTCTGCTGAAAGCCTTGGACTAGTTCTTGCTGGTCTGGTAGTCCTGACTCTTTTAGGACTTTACCGTAAGACTCGACTGAGCAAATAAATAAAGAGAGGATAGAGCAGAATGCTTTATCTTCTTTTGTTTGCACATTTTTGGTCTAGCTTTATTGCAGCTTACTGAGCAATTTCTTCCAGTTACTCATGCAGGGCAGCCACTTACGGAAAAACTCTTGTTTTTAGCTCAGAATCCTCTATAATAAATGGCAAATAGAAAAAGGAGACAGAAGATATGACAGATACAAAAATACAAGAGAAGCTGAAGCCAGGATTGAAGTTAGAGGATCTTCAAAAAGACGGGGACATCTATCTGGCGCTGAATCCGGACTATGTCTCAGGGGACAATGCCAAGTATATGACCATGTACAATCGCTTGGCTCGCTGGTATGATTTTGGTGAGAAATGGATGGGGCCACTTCTCCATGGCAAAGCTATTGACAAGCTGAGAAAGGACCAGATGGCAGAAATAGAATGGCAGGATCATCTATCCGTCCTTTATGTCTCTATCGGGACTGGTCAAGACCTGCGCTACATTCCTGAGAATATTGACCTGAAAAGCCTAGACTTTGTCGGAGCGGATATTTCCATAGGCATGCTGAAAAAATGCCAGAAATCCTGCGCCAAGAAAACAAATCTGCAGCTCTTTCATGCTTGTGCAGAAGACCTGCCCTTTGAGGATAATAGCTTTGACATCGTCTATCATATCGGCGGGATTAATTTCTTTAGCGATAAGGCCAAGGCCATGCAGGAAATGCTGCGGGTAGCTAAGCCAGGGACTAAAATTATGATTTCAGACGAGACGGCAGACTATGTGGACCAGCAATATAAGAAGAATCACTTCAGCAAGAACTATTTTAAGGACGCTACTGTTGATTTAGGAGAAATTGAGGCCGCTATACCGGCAGGGGTTAAGGAGAAGGAGTTGAAACTCCTCTGGGATGGAAAATTTTATGCCCTAACCTTTAGGAAATAAATCAGAAGAACCGGACTTTGTTTTCGGTTTTTCTATGTTATTGAGGACATTGATTGTCAGACGCAATTGACCCTAGCAATAGTGGTCTGATTTGCAAACGAACCATGCAAATCGTCCACCTTTTCTAAATGACAAAAAGGTAAACAAATGTTAAAAAAATCTTCTTTTGTGTATAGCCATTTTTCTTATAGTATGATAAAATGTAGATGTAATGTATCTATAAATGTTCGCTTTCTAGAAAGCGGGCACTGACAAGATGGGGAAGCTCAGTTAGTATACAATTACATTGTACATTTAAAACTGAATATTGTGAGAAAGGAAAATTGCATGAACAAAAGGATTAGAGCATTGCTCCACCTTATTATTCTTTGTTTAGGAGTCATTTTGCCATCAGTAGCTCCTCTTACTCAGGTGCAAGCAGCTGAGTTTGGTGATGTTATCACTGAGATGAGCCTGAAGAATTCTTCAGGTGGTGATTTGACGCAGGGAATTGATATTTGGGAAACTTTTCGAGTTTACGCAAAGTTTGTCTTGCCGGATAACCAAGTACATCAAGGAGATACGACAAAAATTACCTTGCCTTCTGAGTATGCATTTGGGAACTCTTCAGCTATTGAGCTTAAAGACAGCTCGGATAATGTAGTGGCAAATGGATTTTTGGATTCAACCAACAAGACCATTACTTTGACCTATACAAATTATGTTGAGCAAAAGTCTGGTGTCCAAGGAGAATTCTTCTTCTATGCACGAGTTGACCATGATGTTGTGAGACAAGAAGGTGACTTGAATGGTGGATTTACCGTAGGAGGTCGGATGTTGTATCCGGGAATCGTCCATTATAATGGACCACCCAAAAGATATGACTCAAAAATTGAGAAGAGCTCTTATCAGGCAGCAGAAGACGGTAAGAATGAGGTTCATTACAATATTGCGATTAACCGCAATATGGAGCATTATACCGATGTAACGATAACTGACAAAATTACCTCGCCTAATTTTAAAATCATGAGAGACTCAATTCGGGTCTATAAAATTGCTTGGCGCTGGAATAATGGAGATTGGGTGCGGGATTCAACAGAAGACGTGACAGCTAATTTCCAATCAAAAATTACGGAAAATGCCGCTGGTGATGGATTCACGATTGATCTTGGCGACATGGATGGTTTCGGGTATTTGCTGGACTATAAGACAAAAGCAGATTACGATCTTGTTGATGGTGAGCGTGTTTCCAATAGTGCTACCATGACCTATAACGGTGGTCAAACAACGACATCAGCTGAAAATCGCTCTTATCAGATTGCCGGCGGTGTTGGAGAAGGCTATGTTTTCACTATTAAGCTTCATAAGGTTAATGAAAATGGTGAGAACCTGCAAGGTGCAGAATTTGAAGTTGTTCGTGATCGGAGCGGAGCAGTTGTCGGAAAATTAACCACAGATTCTAACGGGAATGCCAACTTGGGTGACTTGTTGCGCGATGATTATACCATCCGTGAAGTGACTCCTCCTACAGGATATGATAAATTAACTGAGGAAATTAAGATTGGTTCCCAGGATTTTGGAACAGACAAATCTGTATCACGCGAGATCGTCAATAAGAAGACGGTAACCGAGCAGGATGTAACTTTCAAAAAAGTAGATCCAAACGGGAAAGAAATTCCTGGTGCGCAACTGAAAATCTATAAAGGTGATCATGTTGACCAGGAAGAAGCTCCTGTTGCAGACTGGACTTCAGAAGAAAATACTTCTAAAGTGATAAAATTGTCTCCAGGAACCTATACACTGACTGAAGCGAATGCTCCTGCTGGTTATCAATATGTAGAAGACATCACATTTACAGTAGGTGCTAATGGCACTGTTGCTCTTGTGAAAAAAGGAGCAGAAGATACTGTTCAAGCAGCAGGCTCAATTCTGACGATTACCGACAAGGAGGACAATAGTCCTAAAGCTATTACCTTCAGTAAGGTTAACCTAGGCGGTACTGAGATTGCTGGTGCTCAAATTAAGATTTTCAAGGGCAACAAAGCGCAGGGTCAAGCTCTTGAAAGCTGGACTTCTGAAGCTAATCAGTCTAAGGACATCAACTTAGCACCCGGTACTTATACCTTCCATGAGGAAGCGGCTCCAACCGGTTACCTCAAAGTGACCGACATCACATTCCAAGTCAAACATGACGGCACAGTAGAAGTGACCAATGTCGGCGAGAAAGACTCCAAAGGAGAAAACAATAAGGTTGTGACTGACGGAGCAATCTTGAAGGTAACAGACAAGGATGACGACTCAGAACGAGATGTGACGATCAAGAAAGTAGATCCAAACGGGAAGGAAATTCCTGGTGCGAAATTGAAACTCTACAAAGGCAGTCAGATTCGTCCTGAAGCTAAGCCTCTTGCAGAGTGGACATCCGAAGCCAACGCATCTAAGGTAGTAAAATTAGCTCCAGGAACTTATTCTCTGAAAGAGAGCCTTGCTCCTGCTGGATTTGTAGCTGTAGAAGATATTAAATTCACAGTTCATTCTGATGGCACCATTACAGTTGATGCTAAAGGAGCAACAGATTCTGTTGAAGCAAATGGCTTGGTTCTTACTGTAACCGATAAAGAGGACAATAGTCTTAAGGCTATTACTTTCAGTAAGGTCAACTTAGGTGGTACTGAGATTGCTGGTGCAGAGATTAAGATCTACAAGGGAGACAAAGCTGAAGGCCAAGCAGTAGAAAGCTGGACATCTGAAGCTAATCAGTCTAAGGACATCAACTTGGCACCAGGTACTTATACCTTCCATGAGGAAGCAGCTCCAACGGGTTACCTTAAAGTTACTGATATCACCTTCCAAGTCAAAACAGATGGCACAGTGGAAGTGACTAATGTTGGCGAGAAAGACGCTAAGGGTGAATCTAACACCGTTGCAACTAATGGTTCAACTGTTACGGTGACTGACAAAGATGATGACCTACCGCGTAAGATTACCTTTAGTAAGGTTAACCTAGGTGGTACTGAAATTGCCGGTGCCGAGATCAAGATCTACAAGGGCGATAAGGCAGAAGGGCAAGCAGTCGAAAGCTGGACTTCTGAAGCTGGTAAGTCTAAAGAATTAAACTTGACTCCAGGTACTTATACTTTCCATGAGGAAGCCGCTCCAACAGGCTACCTCAAAGTGACCGACATCACCTTCCAAGTCAAGCATGATGGTACAGTGGAAGTGACCAATGTTGGCGAGAAAGACTCTAAGGGCGAAACTAACACCGTTGCGACAAATGGTTCGACTGTTACAGTAACCGATAAGGATGATGATCTCCCGCGTAAGGTGACTTTCAGTAAAGTAAACCTAGGCGGTACTGAGATTGCCGGTGCTCAAATCAAGATTTACAAGGGCGAAAAAGCTGAAGGCCAAGCAGTAGAAAGCTGGACATCCGAAGCTGGTAAGTCTAAGGACATCAACTTAGCACCCGGTACTTATACCTTCCATGAGGAAGCCGCTCCAACGGGCTACCTCAAAGTAACGGATATCACCTTCCAAGTCAAACATGACGGCACAGTGGAAGTGACCAATGTTGGTGAGAAGGACGCTAAGGGCCAAGCTAACACCGTAGCGACAAACGGTTCAACTGTTGCAGTGACTGACAAGGACGATGATCTCCCACGTAAGGTGACCTTCAGTAAGGTCAACCTTGGCGGTACTGAAATTGCCGGTGCTGAGATCAAGATTTACAAGGGCGAGAAAGCTGAAGGCGATGCAGTTGAAAGCTGGACATCCGAAGCTGGTAAGTCTAAAGACATCAACTTAGCACCTGGTACTTATACCTTCCATGAGGAAGCCGCTCCAACAGGCTACCTCAAAGTGACCGACATCACTTTCAAAGTGAAAACTGACGGAACAGTAGAAGTGACCAATGTCGGAGAGAAAGACTCTAAGGGTGAAGACAACCGTGTTGTAGCGAATGGTGCAACTCTAACTGTAACCGATAAAGACGATGACAGTCCCAAAGCGATTACTTTCAGTAAAGTAAACCTTGGTGGTACAGAAATCGCAGGAGCTCAAATCAAGATCTACAAGGGCAACAAGGTTAAAGGCACAGCAGTCGAAAGCTGGACTTCTGAAGCTGGTAAGTCTAAGGATATAAATTTAGTACCTGGCACTTACACCTTCCATGAGGAGGCAGCCCCAACCGGTTACCTTAAGGTTACCGACATCACATTCCAAGTCAAGTATGACGGTACAGTGGAAGTGACTAGCGTAGGAGAAAAAGACGCTAAGGGCGAAGCTAACACCGTTGCAACCAATGGTTCAACAGTAACTATTACCGACAAGGACGATGATCTCCCACGTAAGGTGACATTCAGCAAAGTCAACCTCGGTGGTGCTGAAATCGCCGGTGCTGAGATCAAGATTTACAAGGGCGAGAAAGCTGAAGGAAACGCAGTCGAAAGCTGGACATCCGAAGCAGGTAAGTCTAAGGACATCAACTTGGCACCTGGCACTTATACCTTCCATGAGGAAGCGGCTCCAACGGGTTACCTCAAAGTAACGGACATCACATTCCAAGTCAAACATGATGGAACGGTGGAAGTGACCAATGTCGGAGAGAAAGACTCCAAGGGTGAAGAGAACAAGGTCGTAACCAACGGCTCAACTGTTACAGTAACGGATAAAGACGATGATAGTCCCAAAGCGATTACTTTCAGTAAAGTAAACCTTGGTGGTACAGAAATCGCTGGTGCTCAGATCAAAATCTACAAGGGCAACAAAGCCGAAGGCCAAGCAGTCGAAAGCTGGACTTCCGAGTCTAATCAGTCTAAGGACATCAACTTGGCACCTGGCACTTATACCTTCCATGAGGAAGCCTCCCCAACGGGTTACCTTAAAGTGACCGACATCACATTCCAAGTCAAAACAGACGGTACAGTGGAAGTGACAAACGTTGGTGAGAAAGACTTCAAGGGTGAAGAGAACAAGGTCGTAACAAACGGCTCAACTGTTACAGTAACGGATAAAGACGATGATCTTCCACGTAAGGTGACCTTCAGTAAGGTCAACCTTGGCGGTACAGAAATCGCTGGTGCAGAGATTCAAATTTTCCAAGGCAAAGAGGCAACTGGCAATCCTGTAGCAAAATGGACTTCAGAAGCAAATACATCGCACGAGCTTGAATTAGCTCCTGGAGTATATACCTTCCATGAAGCTGCAGCCCCAACCGGTTATCTAGCTGTTACCGACATTGTGTTCCAAGTGAATCTCGATGGCACAGTAACAGTTGTAAATGCCGATGGAAATACAGTAGAATACAAGGATGGGACGTTAGTCGTAACTGACCAAACGAAACCGACTGGCCCAGAAAAGGATCCGTCTAAAAAAACAGATGAACCAGATCCGAAAAAATCAAATCAAGATAAACCTGGAGATAAGGGGAAGACGAAGAAAATTCTGCCTTTCACAGGTACAGAAATCAGCTTTACGCTACTTGCTTTCGGTTTGATTCTGATAGTTGGTTGTGGGGTTTATTTCGGGATCCGTTTCAAAAAATAAAACAGAAAACAAGTGTCAATGAACATTGACGCTTGTTTTTTTATGTGCTTGATGAAAGAAGCCGATAGGTATCGGTGAATTTAGGCCTATTGACGCAGTTTAAGGGAAATCGAAAACTATTTTTCTAAGTGACAAAAATGTAAGTTTAAAGGCTAAAATGAAAGGTTATCTTATGGCAGCTAGTCTGGGAATTCGGTATCCTATAAGTGTAAAGAAAAAGAAGATAAACGTCTTCCAAACTAATAATCAGATTTCAAGAAGGAGGCTCGCTATGAAAATCAATCTTTTTAACCATCGCCAAAGTAAACCCAAAGCTCAAAAGATTTCCAAGCAAGAAATCGAGAAGACTCGCCTAGGCTGTGCTTCCAGTCAATATTATTTCTGGCTGCAGTACAGTCACTGAGAGATTCTAGTATTCAAGGATAAGAGAAAGGTCAGTTGACTTTTCTCTTTATCCGACTTGGAGCACAAGATGACAAAAATGTAAGATTGGCAGGCAAAATGAAAGATTAGGTTATGGAAACTTGTCTGTCTTTCCGGTATGATAGTAGTATCAAGTTAAATAAAGAAGAGGTTTGAGTATGACATTATTAGACGTACAGCACGTGAAAAAGATTTATAAAACCCGCTTTCAGGGCAGCCAAGTGGAGGCACTGAAGGACATTCACTTTACGGTAGAAAACGGCGAATATGTCGCCATCATGGGGGAGTCAGGCTCTGGGAAATCCACCCTGCTCAACATCCTAGCCATGCTGGACAAGCCAACAGAGGGCCGCGTCTTTCTCAACGGAACTGACACGGCAACCATCAAAAACAGCCAGGCTTCCAGCTTCCGTCGGGAGAAATTAGGCTTTGTCTTTCAGGACTTCAATCTGTTGGATACCCTGTCGGTCAAGGATAATATTCTCCTGCCTCTGGTCCTCTCTCGTCGCCCCATTACCGAGATGATGCAAAAGCTGGTTACTACCTGCAACGAGCTGGGGATTAACAAGCTGCAAGAGAAGTTTCCTTATGAGATTTCTGGAGGCCAGAAGCAGCGGGTCGCAGTGGCTCGGGCCATCATCACAGACCCTGAGATTCTGCTGGCGGATGAGCCGACAGGAGCCTTGGATTCCAAGTCTTCAGCGGCGTTGCTGGATGTCTTTGACGACATCAATGCACGAGGCCAAACTATTCTCATGGTGACCCACTCAACTGCAGCGGCTAGCCGCGCCAAGCGGGTGCTCTTTATCAAGGATGGGATTCTCTACAATCAAATCTTCCGAGGCGACAAGACCGAGCGGCAGATGTTCCAAGAGATTTCTGATACTCTGACAGTTATGGCAAGTGAGGTGAAAGACTAGTGTTTCGATTAGCAGCAAAATTGGCGGTATCCAATCTGATTAAGAACCGCCGTCTCTATTATCCTTTTGCACTGGCTACCTGTGTGGCTGTAGCCATTTCTTATATTTTCAACTCCTTGGCTTTTAATCCCAATCTATCCAAAATGACAGGTGCCAGCTCTGTTATCCTCGTTTTGGTCCTAGGGGTTGTTATTGTAAACATCACAGCTGGAATTATTGTCTTTTATGCCAATCAATTTGTTATGAAGAATCGCTCCAAGGAGCTAGGGCTTTATGGTATGCTAGGTCTTAATAAGAGTCATCTCTTTGTTATGACCTTTATTGAGCTACTAATCTTCGGGCTAGTGGCTGTAAGCTTGGGGCTGACTATAGGTCTTCTCTTTGACCAGTTGATTTATGCCTTTTTGCTCAAGCTCATGGGTACCAAGGTGGTTCTAGTTTCGACATTTCAACCTTTTGTATTGGTATTGATTATCATTTTCTATGCTTTTGTATTTTTCTGTTTGCTAATTAAAAACGGCTTTTACTTAAGAAAGTTTGATGCTCTGCAATTAGTCAAAGAAAAAAATAGCGGGGAGAAAAAGAGTCGCTTTTTACTCTTGCAAACTATTATTGGTATGTCTTCTCTCGCTTTTGGCTATTATCTTGCTTTAGGTGTATCTAATCCGATGGCAGCCATTATCATTTTCTTCGTAGCTGTACTTTTTGTTATTCTAGGGACTTATCTACTTTTCAATGCAGGAACAACTGTTTTCTTGCAATTTTTGAAAAAGAAGAAGACGTTTTATTATCAGCCTGATAACATGATTTCAGTATCTAATCTAATTTTTCGAATGAAGAAAAATGCAATCGGTTTAGCGACGATTTCTATTTTGTCGACAATGGTTCTGGTTACTTTATCTGGTGGAGCCAACATTTATGCTGGTGGTGATTATATGCAGAATGCCATGTTCCCGCATGATTTCAGTATTCAAGGAAAAGAAATAACAGGTGAGGTGCTGGACCAAGCTTTGACAGAGTTTGTTCAAGAGCAGCAGCTACAGATTAGTAAAAAAGTTATTTACCAGTATTATACGATAGGGGTTAGCAGCCGAGCTGGTAATCAGCTAGATATTTATTCTAAGGGACAGAAATCATTCACTCCAAATCTTTATATTTTGGCCATTTCTGAGAGTGATTATCAAGGAATGACGGGTCAAAGTCTTCAGCTTAAAGATGATGAAATAGCCATATTTGAGCAAGGACTGGAACTAGACAGCAAAAAAGATTTACAGCTAGCTGATAAAAATTTAAAAATCAAGAAAAAATTAAAAGAAGATTTCGTTTTCGGTAATCTACCCGATCCGATGAATATGATAGTGCCTGAAAAAATCTATATGGTAGCTAAAAATCCGAGTCAAATCTTTTCTTCATTGATGAACGATTACGCTGTCAATGTTAACTATTATGGAGGATTAAATCTCAAGCTTCCAAAAGAAGAACAGAGAAAACTCAAAGAAGCATACCAAGAAAAGCTAAGCAGTTTTAATACCACCTTACCTGAAAATCAAGGTATTTATGGTTCGGTGACAGCCTTCGATAAGCAAGAAATAAAAGGAATGCTAGGTGGTATGTTCTTTATTGGAATTTTCTTATCAATCGTTTTTATGCTTGGAACTGTTCTTATCATCTACTACAAGCAGATTTCTGAAGGCTATGAAGATCGAGAAGGCTTTGTTATTTTACAAAAGGTTGGATTGGACGAAAAACAAATTAAGAAAACGATTCGTAGGCAAATTCTGATAGTCTTTTTCCTACCACTAATCTTTGCTTTTCTTCATTTGGCATTTGCCTATCACATGTTGAGCTTGATTTTATCTGCTTTAGGGGTGCTGAATGCCACACTCATGTTAGTGATGACTCTGGGTGTTTGTGCTTTGTTTATTGCAGTATATGTTGGTGTTTTTCTCATTACATCTCGCAGCTATCGTAAAATTGTGGCCATGTGATAGCAGAGACAGGCATCATATACCTTTCATCTATTTTAAAGACTTAGGCTGAGATTTCTCTCAGCCTTTCTTTTCGGTAAATTTCTGAGAAGGATTCCTAAAAGGGAGGAAATATGATAAAATAGGGCGTTAATGCAATTAGGAGAGTAAAAATAGATGAATATTTTTAGAAAAAAAGATGCCAGCAAGGATAGAACGGGCATGCGCCGTCATTTGAAAATTCCTGATCTGATTTTGCTTGGTATTGGTGCCATGGTAGGAACTGGGATTTTTACCATCACAGGGACTGGAGCGGCCAAATATGCTGGGCCTGCTCTGACAGTTTCGATTGTCATTTCAGCTCTTTGTGTGAGTATTTCAGCTCTTTTTTACGCTGAGTTTGCTTCACGGATCCCGGCCAATGGCGGAGCCTATAGTTATATTTATGCGGTTCTGGGAGAATTTCCTGCTTGGCTGGCTGGCTGGCTGACCATCATGGAGTTCATGACCGCTATTTCAGGTGTTGCCTCTGGCTGGGGTTCTTATCTGAAGGGCTTGCTGAGCGGCTTTGGCATCCAACTGCCGGCAGCTCTGAATGGCACCTTCAATCCCAAAGCAGGTACTTATGTGGACTTGCTGCCCATTCTGGTCTTGGCCTTTGTTACGGGAGTTGTCCTTCTGAACTCCAAGGCAGCCCTGCGCTTCAACTCAGCTTTGGTGGTCTTGAAATTCTCAGCCTTGGCACTTTTTATCATTGCAGGATTTTTCTTCATCAAACCAGAAAATTGGTCTAACTTTGCACCTTTTGGCTTTGGAGAAATTTATGGCGGCAAGATCGGCATCATGGCTGGGGCTTCACTCATGTTCTTTGCTTTTCTGGGCTTTGAGTCCATTTCCATGGCGGTCGATGAAATCAAAGAGCCTCAAAAGAATGTTCCGCGTGGGATTGTCTTATCCTTGAGCATCGTGACCATTCTCTATATTTTGGTGACCTTGGTCTTGACTGGGGTTGTCCACTATAGCAAGCTGGATGTCTCAGATGCGGTGGCCTTTGCCCTGCGCAGCATCGGACTTGGCTGGGCAGCCAACTATATCTCTGTCGTCGCTATTTTGACTCTGATTACGGTCTGTATCTCCATGACCTATGCTCTGTCGCGGATGATTTACAGTATTGCGCGTGATGGTCTCTTGCCCCGCTCTTTCAAGAAATTGACAGAGAACAGTCGGGTGCCAAAGAATGCCACGATTTTAGTAGGGATTGCCTCAGCTGTTTGTGCAGGTATTTTCCCCTTGGCTAGCATCGCCTCTTTCCTCAATATCTGTACCTTGGCCTATCTGATTTTATTGGCACTTGCTGTCTTGAAATTGCGGAAAGATCAGGGAATGCCAAAAGCTGGAGAATTCAAAACGCCTCTGGTACCTCTGACACCGATTTTGTCCATTATCATCTGCCTGTCCTTCATGACCCAGTATACCAAGGAAACCTGGCAAGCCTTTGGAATTGCCCTAGCGCTGGGAAGTCTCATCTATGCCTTCTATGGCTATAGAAACTCAGAAATCGCTGTAAAAGAGAAGTAGCGAAGAGATTAGTTGAGAAGATGTAATGTAGAAACTTGGTAACTATAAACAAAGCAGAAAGAGTTTTATGAAGAAAAATTGTATAAAAGGACGATGCTATAATATCTCTTTGAATGGTAAGAAAGCTTTTCTCGGATGGTTCTTAATAATTTCTGATAATGGACAAGAATATCTCGTGGAGAGAAATGGAACAATGTCCTGTGGCTGTTTTAGAAAGGTTTATCAAACAGACTATTCTTTCATACCGCATACTGAATTTTTAAACAAATCAAATAATCTACCTGCTATTGCAGGAACTTCCATAGGTCTTATCTTGGCTAGAATGCTGAGAAAAATAATTCCGCTAAATTTTTTCTTTGGGCCAATAAATCGACCAATGAATATCGGAACTGGTCTTGTAAATATTGGTGTGGCAATAGGATCGATGGTTCTTGCTATGTTTCTTGTAAAATATTATAGAAAGAAACGACTTGAATCTTTTCTAAATAAAAAAGGTTGCAAACTTAGCTTGATTGGAAAAGTAAGAACAAAAGAGCCTATTAAAAAATTGGCCAATGGAATAGAGGTGTGGTAAATGAAACGGTTTAGCATTCGCCAATTATTGGTAATAGGCATTTTGTCAAGTGTAGTATTATTTGTTATGTTTTTTACTCAGCCCAGATTCTTTCTCTTAATACCTATTTTTATTGGAATAGTCTTGTTTTTCAGAGGTATAGAAGTTAGTGGAGACAAAGAGATAGAATTTGAACTAATAGAAGGAGAAAAGAATGAAAAAACTTAACCTAAGCCAAAAGAAGAAAATCTGGCTCTTTGTCCTTGCTTTTATCGCCCTGATCTTACTGGCGATTGTGATCAATATCCAACTGAACCAGCCTGAAGATATGCATGCTGATTATGTTCGGCTTTGGAAGACAACTTGGCATGAGGAAAATAAAGACTGGCTCTATCCACTGAAAAATATCTGTCTTGTTATTCTAGCAGTTCTAGCTGGGTCTGGTTTAATGATTGCATTCTCTAAGAGTGAGAGATGGAAATAAACAACTGTAGATTTAAATGAAATCATCTTACAAAAATGTAAGATTAGCTATGATAAATGTAAGGTAGAGACATGGAAAACGTGTCTCTATTTTGCTATAATCAGCTCAGAAATCCTAACAAGAAAGGTTGTGCAATTATGAAAAAAGTCCTTTTAGGTTGCTTGGGAACAGTACTGGTTTTGCTTGCTCTTTTAATAGGTTTTCTGGCCTACTTTGGTCCAGACTATGGAATTTTTCTTTTTCCACCTAGTCCGCAGGACTACGCCCGCTCGGTTGTGAAAAAGCTTGATTTCGGTCTTTATACGGGCAAAGACTGGGAAAATGAGAAGAAGAAAGCCTTAGAGAAGCTTGAATCTGCCAAGACTTATCAAGATACCTATCCTGTCTTGGAAAAATTAACCAAAGAGGCTGGCGGGAAACATTCTTATTTTTTAAGTCCACAGGATAATCCCGAAAATAGTCCGGAAAGCAAAAATCAGCCTGAAGTGCAGAATCGGGAGGGGATTCTCTATTTAAAAGTTCCTGCTTTCACTGGTGACGCACAGGCAGCGAAGGCTTATGCCAACAAGCTATCAGCAGCTCTTAAAAAGGGTGACTATCAGGCGGTTGTAGTGGATTTGATAGATAATACCGGCGGGAATATGTATCCGATGATTGCGGGCCTGTCCTCTCTTTTGCCTGATGAAGATCTCTTCCAATTCGTTGAAAAAAATGGAAGCAAGAGCGCGGTTTCTCGATCAGATATTCTGAAGCAGTTTGGTCTGGAGCAGACTGATGAGAAAGCAAAGAAAGTGCCAATAGCCGTCCTTACCAATGAACGTACAGGAAGCTCAGGAGAAATGACTGTTTTAGCTTTTAAGGGACTGGAAAACGTTAAAATATTTGGTCAGCCAACGGCAAGCTATACTACGGGAAATAATTATTATCAACTGTATGATGGAGCGGTTTTGCTCTTGACTACCTCGAGTATCCTAGATCGCACGGGCAAGCTTTATGAGAATGAGGCAATTCAGCCCGATGTCCTAACAGACCAGCCTTTAGAAGAGGCGGAGTCTTGGTTGAAGGGACAGATAGGAGAATAGTTCATTGAAAGCAGTCAAAGAGACTGCTTTTCTGCTATAATAAAGAGAAGAACGAGGTGACAAATGATTCGTAAAGTAAAACTAAGTGACGCCGCAGCCATTCAGCGGCTCAATGCTGAGTGTCTGGGCTATGACTTCGATAGGGAAGCGACGGAGGCTCAACTGAAGAGGCTGCTAGAGAATGACCAGCATTTGATTTTGGTAGTTGAAGAAGACGGTCAGGTCATAGGCTACGCTCATGCTGCTAGCTACGACTGTCTCTATTTTCCGTCCTTGCTCAATCTCTTGGCTTTGGCCGTCGCTCAGGATTTTCAAGGGCAGGGACATGGCAGAGCGCTGATGCAAGCTTTGCGTGAAGAGGGAAAAGCAGCAGGCTACACAGGAATTCGGATTAATTCAGGCATTTCCCGCTCATCAGCCCATGAATTTTACCACAGCCTTGGTTGCAGTGAAAAAGCAGACCAGAAACGATTTTATTGGGAATTTTAGAGAATTTAAGGAGAAAAAAATAGACGGTCATGAGAAAAAAGAAGATAGTGTATGTTTTATTGAGTATTCTTTTGTTGGGAGCTTTAGGTCTGCTCACCTTATGGGTTATTAGAATAAATACTAAAGTTTATGTCAATAGACAAGAAACAAAATTCAAAAGCATTCAGCTTTTCGATAATAATAAGTTTGTATTGGTTGCTGTAGGGGAGAAAGATAATTATGGTCATATTTACTATGGACAAAATTATGTTTCAACCATAGCTGTCCATTCACTTGATGTAAAATCAGGTCAAGAATCTCCGCCAATTGAAAAAGATGAATTTTATAAAATCATTAGCTATGATTTAAACAGTACTGAGCTAGATAAAAAGGAAATAGATTTATATTCTTTTATTAATCCCTCTGAGGGATATCGTAATGACGAAGTGCTGACTGACTACTATGGGAACGGGAAAGATTATTTTTCTAGAGAATTAAGGAGTTATCAAAATCATAGTTATAGTGAGAAAGAATTTTGGTTTGATGTAGAGAAAGAAAAACTAAGTACGGAAGATATAGAGGCGAAAATAATTTCTACGATAAAAGATGATCCATATAGAAATGAAGTGAGTTTTCTTCCAGGTGGTCTTTCTGATAGTCTGGAAAATCAGCTAGCTAAGCACCATCTTTGGGAAAGTGATGGAGCTATTATGCCAGATGATTATCATTATCGAAATAAAATTGATATTTCTGATACCAATTTTGCTCAGCTATATCCAGAAGTAGCTAAGAATATGAAGGATATGACTCAACTTTATTTCCGGCCTGAGCAGTATAATCAGAAAGAATGGTTTGACAACCTTTTGCATTGGTTTGCACCTAAGGGACAGGATGTTATGGAGGTGTATGCGACAGATTCTGCAACAGGTGAGAAAACACAAATTAAATCATTTGATGATTATTTGGCATGGCGAGAAGCCCACCCTGAGGAGGTGAAAAAATATGAGCAATAAAATTGAACCACTAACCCAGCAGCATGCTTTAGAAATTGCCAATGATTGGCACTATGAGGCGCCTTATGATTTTTATGATATGAAAAATGACCTGGAGGATTATGAAGAAATGGTTTCTCCTGAAGCGCGTGGGGACCGTTATTATCAAGTTATGCGCGATGGGGAACTCTATGGATTTTTCTGCTTGGAGCAGAAAGGAGAGCGCACTTTGGAGCTTGGTTTGGGGATGAAGCCGGTGCACTGTGGAAAAGGTCAGGGCGCTGCATTTCTGCAGGGAATTCTGGACTTTATCATGGAAAAATTTGCGCCCCGAGTCATAATTCTATCCGTGGCTGACTTCAATCACCGAGCCCAGCAGCTTTATATCAACATGGGCTTTGAAGTGGTGAGGCGCATCCCGCAGGAAAGCAATGGTGATATTCATCTCTTTGTGGAGATGGAGAAAAACACCTAATTTTAGACTTTGTTGCAAAGCAACAGAAAAACTTGTTGACAGTCAAGAAAAAGTCGTCCAATATACTTATGACTGCTGGTGGCTAGCAGGGAATTTGTCAAAGATTACCAATAAACAAAGGAGAAAACCATGACATTTGAAGAAATTTTACCGGGCCTTAAGGCCAAGAAAAAATATGTGCGTACAGGCTGGGGTGGGGCAGAGAACTACGTCCAGCTCTTTGACACGATTGAGCAGAATGGAGTGGCTCTTGAAGTGACACCTTATTTCCTTATCAATGTTTCTGGTGAGGGGGAGGGCTTCTCCATGTGGAGTCCGACTCCTTGTGATGTCCTCGCGACAGATTGGGTGGAAGTAGATGACTAAGACGGTGCTGGTGACGGGAGCTAGCTCTGGCATCGGCCGAGCTCAGGCTCTGACCTTTTTGGAAAATGGCTATCGGGTTTACGGGGTGGACAAGGATGAAAACCCTGGCTTTCTCAATGAGCTTCGTTTTGTCAAGATGGATTTGACAGGTGATTTGACACCACTCTTCACTAGCTTTCCTGAGGTGGACATTCTCTGTAATACAGCAGGTATCTTGGACGATTATCGTCCCCTGCACGAGACCAGCGATGAGGACTGGGAACAGATTTTTGCCCTTAATCTGACCGCGACTATGAAAATCACTCGCTTTTACTTGCAGAAAATGCTAGAGAAAAAGTCTGGTATCATCATTAATATGTGCTCGATTGCTAGTTTTCTGGCTGGCGGTGGTGGTTCTGCCTATACAGCCTCTAAGCATGCTCTGGCTGGCCTGACCAAGCAGATAGCCTTGGACTATGCGGATAAAAATATCCAAGTCTTTGGCTTGGCGCCAGGCGCTGTCAAGACAAACATGACTGCCGCAGATTTTGAGCCAGGCGGACTGGCAGACTGGGTTGCTGAGGAAACGCCTATCAAGCGCTGGCTGGATCCTCAGGAAGTAGCTGATGTTAGTCTCTTTCTAGCCAGTGGTAAGGCAGCTGCTATGCAGGGCGAGATTATCAAAATAGACGGTGGCTGGAGTTTGAAGTAAGGAAATAAAATGTTTAAATGGTAAAAACGCAAGAAGATTTATCTGTTTTGTCTAGCCCTGCTATTTCTTATCTGGTTAAACAATACAAGCCTCTTTTCTAATAAAGATGGGAAAGAATATAAAATCCTAGCCCATCGAGGACTCGCACAGACCTTTGATGAGTCTAAAGCGGACTGGGACAGCAATACGGCAGCCATGATTGACCCTCCTACACATCCCTATCTTGAGAACACCATTTCTTCAATGCAGGCGGCTTTTGACCTGGGAGCAGATGCAGTGGAGTTTGATGTGAAATTGTCCAAAGACCAGCAACTGGCAGTCTTTCATGATGCAACTCTGAAATTCAAGACTGGCATTGAGGGAGAAATTCAGGACTATACGATGGCTGAGCTCAAAAAGATGGATATCGGTTACGGTTATACGGCTGATGGCGGAAAAACCTATCCTTTTAGAGGAAAAGGAGTCGGCCAGATGCCCACAATAGATGAGGTTTTTGAGGCCTTTCCAGACAAGGAGTTTGTGATTGAGGTCAAAGACGGGAAATTAGAAACCTATAAAGTCTTGTGGGAAAAGCTAAAAACGCTCTCGCCCAAAAGGTTAAACAAACTCAGTGTTTGTGGGGCAAGCGAGGAAGGCGTTCATTGGTTGCGCAGTCAGAGCAGCAGTCTCAAGCTCTTGTCCAAAAATCGCATGCTTAATGCTCTTATCCAATATGAATTATTGGGCTTTACGGGCTATATCCCTGAGGAAATGAAAAATGCAGAGCTGCGCATTACTTTGAAATATGCCAAATTCTTATGGGGTTGGCCAAACAAATTTATGGAAAGAATGGAAGCAGTCAATACACGGGTTGAGCTAACAGCTGGCGGCAGCGATTTATCAGAAGGTTTCGATCATATCCATAGTCTAAAAGATATTCCCGAAGGCTTTGACGGCTATATCTGGACGAATAAAATCAATGAACTGCATCTGAAAGAAGATAAAGAATGAAGGCAAAGAATACTTTTTTCCAATCCTGGACTAAAAATATGGTACTTTACGGTTTGGATGCTAGTCTAGGGCAGTTCTTTATGAATGCGCCTGAGACATCCTGCCTTTACCAACTAGGAAATTTCATCTTTCCGTCTGGTCAGGTGGATCCGAATTTGTGGCAGGAATTTAGCAAAAAATATAGTTTAGCTGACAAGGTCATTATCTCCGAGGAGTCCAGCTGGCAAGAGTTTCTGGATGGTCAGAGTGAGCTGGGCCAGTTTACTCGCTATGCTTTTGCGGACAAGGTTGCCTTTGACACAGATGCTTTGGAGAAATGGCAGCGCAGGCTACCAGCAAACTACCATCTTTGTCCGATTGATGAGGAGAGTTATGAGCGTTTGGCTGAGGAAGCCTGGTCTCAAGATTTGCAGGGTGATTTTTCCGGTTTTGACCATTTTCAAGCGGCGGGTGGCTTTGGCTTTTTACTTTATTCAGGAGAGGACATCATCGCTGGCGTATCGACAGGATTGGTCTATCATGGAGCTTTTGAGATTGAAATTGCTACCAAGCCAGCCTACCAAAGGCAGGGCTTGGCCAAAATCTTGGGTGCCCAGATGATTTTAGAAGCCCAAAAACACTCACTCTTTCCTCTCTGGGATGCGCACAATGAAGCTTCCAAGAAGGTTGCAGAAAGCTTGGGCTATCAGTGTCTAGGCGCTTATCCGGCCTATGAATGGAAAGGGACTTTTGACCAATGAAGAAAAACCAAACCTATGACTTAAAAGATATCATTGAGGCTGTAAAATCGGAAGAGCTAGATGATGATTTCTGTTTGTATGCTAAGGAAAATGGGGAACTGAATTTTCAGGACAGATACTTGCTTGCTGATTATCCTCAAGTGGTGGGTAATAGGGATGTTTACCCTAGACAAGTAAGCGAGCAAGAGCTGGATCTGATTTATTACGGTGAAGATTTTGCGGATGTTCTCTTGTCAGTCATGGAGCAGATAGCAGAAGCAACTGATGAAGAGTGTTTACAGGCTCTGCTTTACTATTATGAGCATGATGATTTCATGGATTTTGATAAAGATACAGTTTTGTAGGAAGATTTTTTATAAACAATAATTTTCATTTTAGAAAGATAGGAGAAAAGATGACCCCAAAAGAAATGTGGCAGGCATACAAGAAAATCAATCCAAAGATTGGCGACGATATTGACGCCTGGGCCTTCGGTGACTTGGCAGATGAGCTTGCTGACTTAGTGCTGCGTGGTGAAAAGACAGCGACGGCTTCTGCCTATGAGCTCTATAAGCTTGAAAATGAGCCCTTGCCGCAGGCAGGAAGCTTTGATGTCATTTTAGACAGTCAGGACAAGGCAGTCTGTATCATTGAAATCACCAAAGTCTCTGTGGTACCTTTTAATGAGGTTTCAGCCGAACACGCCTTTAAGGAAGGAGAAGGAGACAAATCCTTGGCCTACTGGCAACAAGTCCATCAGGAATTTTTTACGGAGTGTCTGGCGGAAGCCGGTTTGGAATTTTCGCAAGAAACGGGTGTCGTCCTAGAAGAATTTCGCAAGGTCTATCCGCTGGATCAAGCTTAAGTCTATTTTTGAATAGGCTTTTTGTTTGCCCTTGATAAATCGAAATAAAAGTGTTGCTATTAGGTATATAAAAATCGTGATTTGGAGGAGAAATGGATAAATTAATTTTAGGCTTACTCATGATAAAGCGTTTTACAGTTTATGAAATTCGTCAGGTGATGCGGCAAAATTTCAGCTCTATGTGCAGCGATAGTCTAGGCAAGTATCCAAGCAGCCTTAAAAAAACTGTCCCAGCAAGGAGCAGTGACTTATTCGGAGTACGTAGAAAAAGGAAAAATGAAGAAGGAATATGCGATTACAGCTTCGGGACGAATCTTGTTTTTGGAGTGGCTTAAAACGCCTATCAACATGAGCAAGAACAAGAATATGGACTTGGGGAAATTCCTCTTTATGGGATATCTTCCTAAGAGAGAGCAGCTTCAGATGCTGGATTTGACCATTGAGGGACTGGAAGTTGAAGTCCAAGAGTTTGAAGCTGTCAAAGACGCGATTCGTTTTACGGAGGAACAAGAAAAGGTAAAAGCCTATCTAGAGCAGAACAGCCATCTGGCTACAGAGCTGATAGAGACCAGTCAGGCGGCTGATTTAGCTGAAAGTATTTCCCAGATTGGCTATTTTGAAATGAAGACGCTCGAATTTGGGCTTGATTCTGCTCGCTTTCAGTTAGACTTGTTTACCAAGCTTCGCCAGCAGTTGGCTGAAAATGAGAAAGAGGGCTGAGATACTAAGTATTCAAAAAGCAGCGGCTACTTGCCTAGTTGATACATTTGGCAATGACTTTGAAAGTTTGAAAAACAAATTAGCCTTTCTTCCGCTACAGTCTTCAAAGACCGTTTCTGAAAAAGATTGAAAATAGCTCTAAAAAAGCTTATAATATAAGCTATAAAATGACAGAAGGCTTTTAGGAGGATTGATTTTGAAGAAGGTTCATTTTTTTATCATTTACGGCTGTGTCTGCTTTGTACTGATTGGAGGAACCTTTCTCTATACTTACTTTAAGCCTGGAGGAATCGCAGAAGCTCTTGAATCCCGCTTTAAGCTGTCTGCTGTAGTGGATGCATCCTTGAAGAAATTCGATCATGATAGTTTCTACATGGATCGGCTGTCTGAGTCGACCTTTCTAGAAGGTTACAAAAAAAGAAAAGCCAAGACGGTTAAACAGCTGACTGTCTCAGATTCACCTTATTTAGCTAAGCTTTACGAAACCTATGATGATCAAGAACTGACCCATTATTTCAGCGAGGATCGGATGTACTTGGAAGAAAAGGATGGATTTGAGACCATTGATGACACGGAGTCACGGAAACATATTGATGGCTATTCGGGCATGTCCTCCTTTAAGGCTTTGCTGCAGGTCATGGTAGATAATGAGTCAGAACTAACTAAGAAAAAAGTGGACGGCGGCTATGAGTTTTCGGTGGCAGCAGAAGGTGATTTGGCCTATGACCTTATCGATGCCTTCTACTATGCTTATAATGATGAGCATTATGATACGACCATTGATATTGAGAAGTGTCAGGTTGCCTTTGTGGTTGACCCTAAGACTCGGACCATCCGCTCTATTGATATGATCATGGATTTGGACGAAGATACAGCTTTAGATGGAGAATTGATTTACTTCAAGCAGCGGGCGGTCTTCAAGGACTATGGCAAGGCTAAAGTCCATCTTCCAAAGAAAATCAAAGAAAAAGAAGCAAAATCAGCTGTTTAAAGGCTGATTTTTTTGTGCGAAAGGCTTTTATTGTAGCATTTTCTCTGGTATCTTGATTTTAATTTTTAAAAATTACCTTTTAGTGATATAATAAAGGTGATATCCTACAGAAAAGAGATAATTGATGACAAATTACGCGATTATTTTGGCTGCGGGTAAAGGTACTCGCATGAAGTCAGATTTACCAAAAGTGCTGCATAAGGTTGCAGGAATTTCCATGCTGGAACATGTTTTTCGTAGTGTCAATGCCATTGATCCAGAAAAGACAGTGACAGTTGTTGGGCACAAGGCGGAGCTAATTGAGCAAGTCTTGGCAGGTCAGACAGACTTTGTCCGTCAGACCGAGCAGTTGGGAACGGGTCATGCCGTTATGATGGCAGAGCCTGTTTTGGAAAATCTGACAGGTCAGACGCTGGTCATTGCTGGCGATACTCCTCTGATTACAGGAGAAAGCCTGAAAAATCTGATTGACTTTCATATCAACCACAAGAATGTTGCGACTATCCTGACGGCAGAAGCAGATAATCCTTTCGGCTATGGCCGTATCGTTCGCAATCAGCACGACGAAGTCTTGAAAATTGTTGAGCAGAAGGATGCTTCTGATTTTGAGCAGCAAATCGAGGAAATCAATACGGGAACTTACGTCTTTGACAATGCCCGTCTCTTTGAAGCCCTCAAAAATATCAATACCAATAATGCTCAAGGCGAATACTATATCACAGATGTGATTGGTATTTTCCGCGAAAATGGTGAAAAAGTCGGCGCTTATACGCTGAAAGACTTTGATGAAAGTCTGGGGGTTAATGACCGTGTAGCTTTGGCTACAGCTGAGAGTGTTATGCGCCGCCGGATTAACCAGCAGCATATGGTCAATGGTGTCAGCTTTGTCAATCCTCATGCGACCTATATCGATGTGGATGTGGAAATTGCGCCTGAAGTTCAAGTTGAAGCAAATGTGACCCTGAAAGGTCAAACCAAAATTGGGGCAGAGACGATCCTGACCAATGGTACCTATATCGTGGACTCTGTCATTGGAGAGCGGACTATTATCACCAACTCTATGATTGAAGAGTCAAGTGTGGCAGATGGAGTGACGGTCGGGCCTTACGCTCACATTCGTCCAGGTTCTAGTCTGGCCAAGGATGTCCATGTCGGCAACTTTGTAGAAGTTAAAGGATCATCAATTGGCGAAAATACCAAGGCTGGTCATTTGACCTACATTGGAAACTCTGAAGTTGGCGCTAATGTCAATTTTGGTGCAGGTACGATTACAGTCAATTATGATGGTCAGAAGAAGTACAAGACTGTCATTGGCGACAATGTCTTTGTTGGTTCCAACTCGACCATTATTGCCCCAGTTGAGCTGGGTGACAATTCATTGGTCGGTGCAGGTTCTACCATCACGAAGGACGTACCAGCAGATGCCATTGCTCTGGGACGTGGCCGTCAGATTAACAAGGAAGATTATGCTAAGCGTCTTCCTCATCACCCTCAAAATAAGTAGGTTTAGTCATGGAATTTGAAGAAAAAACCGTCCAACGGACGGAGATTTATCAGGGACCGATTTTTAAAGTGGTTCAGGACCAGGTGGAGCTGCCAGAGGGCAAGGGTCAAGCCCAACGGGATTTGATTTTTCATAACGGAGCGGTGGCTGTGATTGCTATCACCCCGGAAAATAAGATGATTTTAGTCAAGCAGTACCGCAAGGCAATTGAAGCGACTTCTTACGAGATTCCAGCTGGTAAGCTTGAGGTAGGAGAGAATGCAGATCCCCAAGCGGCTGCCCTCCGAGAATTAGAAGAAGAGACCGGCTACACTGGACAGCTGGAGTTGGTCTATGATTTCTACTCTGCCATCGGTTTTTGCAATGAAAAAATCAAGCTCTACAGCGCCAGCCATTTAACAAAGGTCGAAAACCCTCGTCCCCAAGACGAGGATGAAACATTGGAACTTTTTGAAGTCAGTCTGGAGGAGGCACATCAGTTGCTGCAAAACGGTGACATCTGCGATGCCAAGACCATCATGGCCCTTCAGTACTGGGAACAAAAAAATCTGAATAAATAGGAACGTAGATCAATGGGAAAAGCTTTATTAACAGATGAAATCATTGAGCGCGCTAACCGCGGTGAGGATATTTCGGGGCCGCCTCTCATGGATGACGAGGAAACCAAGATTCTTTCAACTGGCAGAAGCTCCTTTAACTCGCAGCAGTCTAGCCGACAGGATACTCAGTTTGGCTATCAAAGCCCTCAAAACCGCTTTGGTTATGAAGAAGCTCGGTCTCAGCAGAATCAGAGTCGTTTTGGTTATCAGACTGCTCAAAACCAAGAGGAGTTTACGGATGAGACTCTCCACATTGAGGTAGATCCGACCGTGACTAAGAGCCGTCGGATTGAAAATCAGAAGCGGAGCCTCTTTCAAGCCAAACTTAATAAGATTCTCCTTTGGGTGGTTATCCTGCTGATTGGTTTGATTGCTGCTATTATTTGGTGGCCTTAAAAACCTGCTCTATTGCACTTAAAAGGAAGCCTAGCCTGTCTAAGCTTCTTTTTCATCAGATGATTTGAGGTATTATATGAAAATTGGAATTATCGCAGCCATGCCTGAGGAGTTGAAGATTCTGCTGGAGCATTTGAAAAATCCTCAGAAGCACTTGCGTTTGGGTCATGTCTATCATACGGGCACCATCGGCTACCATGAAGTAGTGTTGGTCGACAGCGGGATTGGCAAGGTTATGTCCGCTATGAGTGTGGCTGTTTTGGTCAATGACTTCAAGGTCACAGCTGTTATTAATACAGGCTCAGCTGGAGCAGTAGCAGAAGGCCTGGCTATCGGCGATGTGGTGGTCGCAGACCGTCTGGTCTACCATGATGTGGACGTGACGGCCTTTGGCTATGACTACGGTCAGATGGCGCGACAGCCACTCTATTTTGAAGCGAGCCGCTATCTGGTTGCTGAGATGAAGAAAATTTTGGAAAAGACCCATCAAAAGGCAAAGGTAGGTTTGATTGCGACAGGTGACAGCTTTGTTGCCGGTCAAGACAAGATTGATCGCATCAAGGAGCATTTTCCAGATGTCCTGGCTGTCGAGATGGAGGGTGCAGCTATTGCTCAAGCTACACATTCGATTGGCCTGCCTTTTATGGTTATTCGCGCTATGAGCGATACGGCAAGTCATGATGCTAATGTCACTTTTGATGAATTTATTCTTGAAGCTGGTAAACGCTCGGCAGAAACCCTGATTCAATTTCTAAAAGAGTTGGTTTAAAGGGGGAGATAGTATGTACAAAGAGTCTTATTTTGATGGTGGTCTCTTTTCCTACATCGGTCATGTGATTTTGGCTACCTTGATTACCGTTTTTACACTGGGAATTTGTGCACCTTGGGGCATGTGTGTTCTGTATAATTGGAAGATAAAACATACAGTTATTGACGGACACCGTCTTTACTTTGACGGTACTGCCATGCAGCTTTTTGGAAATTGGATCAAGTGGTGGCTCCTGACCATTGTTACCTTTGGTATTTATGGCTTTTGGCTGAAGATCAAACTGACCCAGTGGATTACCAAGCATACGCATCATGCGAATTGAGAACAAACAAGCGAGACTTAAGTGGCTCGCTTTTACTTTTCTTCTGTCTTGCCAAAAAATCCCTTTTGATGGTATAATCAAGGAACTGCAATCAATGATAGAGGAGAAAAAATGAGTATCTTAGAAGTAAAAAATCTCAGCCACGGTTTCGGAGACCGGGCTATTTTTGAGGATGTATCCTTCCGCCTGCTCAAGGGTGAGCATATCGGTCTGGTCGGTGCCAATGGCGAGGGAAAGTCAACCTTTATGAGCATTGTGACGGGTAAAATGCTGCCAGACGAAGGTAAGGTCGAATGGTCCAAGTATGTGACGGCTGGCTATCTGGACCAGCATGCTGTTTTGGAGCAAGGCCAGTCTGTCCGCGATGTCTTGCGCACGGCCTTTGACGAGCTTTTCAAGACAGAGGCTCGTATCAATGAAATCTATATGAGCATGGCTGAGGAAGGGGCCGATGTTGATGCCCTGATGGAAGAAGTGGGCGAGCTGCAGGACCGCTTGGAGAGCCGAGATTTCTATACCCTAGATGCTAAGATTGACGAGGTCGCACGGGCACTAGGTGTCATGGACTACGGTATGGAGAGTGATGTGACGGAGCTATCTGGTGGGCAGCGGACTAAGGTTCTCTTAGCTAAGCTGCTTCTGGAAAAACCGGATATCCTGCTCTTGGACGAGCCAACAAACTATTTAGATGCTGAGCACATTGATTGGCTCAAGCGTTACTTACAGAACTATGAAAATGCCTTTGTTCTAATCTCGCATGATATTCCTTTCTTGAATGACGTGATTAATATCGTCTACCATGTGGAAAATCAGCACTTGACCCGCTATTCTGGCGACTACTATCAGTTCCAGGAAGTCTATGAGATGAAAAAATCTCAGCTGGAAGCGGCCTATGAGCGTCAACAGAAAGAAATTGCGGACCTTAAGGACTTTGTAGCTCGTAATAAAGCCCGTGTGGCAACTCGTAATATGGCCATGTCCCGCCAGAAAAAGCTGGATAAGATGGATATTATTGAGCTACAAAGTGAGAAGCCAAAGCCTACCTTTGACTTCAAGACTGCCCGGACACCTGGTCGCTTTATCTTCCAAGCCAAGGATTTGCAGATTGGTTACGACCGACCGCTAACCCAGCCACTTAACCTGACCTTTGAGCGCAATCAGAAGGTGGCTATCATCGGGGCAAATGGGATTGGGAAAACGACCCTGCTCAAGAGTTTGCTAGGGATTATCCCGCCTATCGCAGGTCAAGTCGAGCGTGGGGACTATCTAGAGCTGGGTTATTTCGAGCAGGAAGTCGAAGGCGGCAATCGTCAGACACCGCTGGAAGCAGTCTGGAACGCCTTTCCGGCTCTTAATCAGGCGGAAGTCCGAGCGGCTCTGGCCAGATGTGGTCTGACTTCCAAGCACATCGAGAGCCAGATCCAGGTCCTTTCAGGTGGAGAGCAGGCCAAGGTTCGCCTTTGCCTCCTCATGAACCGAGAAAATAATGTTCTGGTGCTGGACGAGCCGACTAATCACCTGGATGTAGATGCCAAGGAGGAACTCAAACGGGCGCTGAAAGAATACAAGGGCAGTATCCTCATGGTCTGTCACGAGCCTGATTTCTACGAAGGCTGGATGGATCAGATCTGGGATTTTAACCAGTTGACTTGATAAAATTTAATAAAAGAAAAGAGACGGTTCATTGAGAATCGTCTCTTTCTGCTGCTAATAATTCAAAAACTGCTCGATTTCCTGCTTTTCAATCTGTTTGCCATGCTGGCAGACAGGGCAGGTGAGGTAATGTTTTCTACCGTAAGGAAAGGTTGGAATCCAATAGAGTGTAAACTTTCGGCCGGTTTCAATAATGTCCCAAGGTGCGACGTTGTGGCAGTTGGCACACTCGATATTGCTTTGGGTCTGTCCTACGTTTTTCTGATAACCTTTATATCCCCAGATAATCATATTGATTTCCCTGCTTTATTGGTTGGGCAGCAAGCTTATTTGCTGAAGTCATAGTCCTTGATAATCTCGATTTTTTCAATCTTGATATCTTTTTTAGGCTTGTCGTTGTCGTCTGTTTCTGCGGCAGCGATTTTGTCCACCACATCCATACCTTCCAGCACTTGGCCGAATACGGTATAAGCTCCGCCATCTAAAGTAGGATTTCCACCGTTTTTATAGGCTTCGATGATTTTAGCTGGGAAAGAATCCGTAGACATTTGGCTAGACAGGTCTTTCTTGCTTTGGTTGATAAAGAACTGACTGCCATTGGTATCAGGGCCTGCATTGGCCATGGATAGGGCGCCTCGAATATTATAGAGATATGGAGAATACTCATTTTTAAAGCCGTTTCCAGAGTCTTTAGACTTGTCTTTGCCCTTCCAGATAGACTCGCCTCCAGTGCCATTGCCTTTAGGGTCTCCGGTCTGAATCATGAATTCATTGATAACACGGTGGAATAAAACGCCATCATAGTAGCCTTCCTTGGCATGGGTCAGGAAGTTTTCGACAGCCAGTGGAGCTTGTTTTGGAAAGAGCTTGATGCGGATATCGCCTTCAGTCGTTACCAACTTGACTTCTGCCTCATCTTCAGCAACTTCTGTAGATAGCTGCGGGAAGTTGGCATTTTCGTTGGTCATGGCATCCTTGAATTGCTCACGGAGTTTGCTGGTTTCCTCTGGGTCAGAGCTAGAGCTCACTAGCGAAGAACTGCTGGATGAGTTGGAGGAGCTAGTAGTCTCCTCTTTCTTACCTTTACCAGAGCAGCCAGCCAAGACAAGTCCTGATAAGAGGCTGATAAGAAGAATTTTTTTCATATAAAACCTTTCTCACATTAGATTGTAAACTACTGATATTTTACTACAATTAGGCTAGTTTTTCAAACCCTCCTGTGTCAGACAATCCAGGAGCAGATTTTTAAGTCCTGCTGGCCGTAAGTTTAGTCCGAAAATTGCTTCTATGTCTAGCCATTCAGGTTGATAGATATTCTGGGCATGACTGCGAAGGGCTTCCTCGCCCTGAATCATTGGGGCTGATGTATGGCTGATAGTGGCACGAAAATAGATTTCTAAGCGGTGGCCATTTCTGAAAGTAAAGGCTGTCTGCAGCTGCTTTTTAGACAAGTTCCAACCCAGCTCTTCCTGAATTTCTCTCTGAGCTGCTTGGACTGCAGTCTCACCTGACTCGGCTCCGCCGCCCGGTATCACAAAATACTCTTCTCCATTTTTCCAGCGGTGGATGAGCAGTATTTGCTTGGTTTGGGGATTGAAAAGAATGACTCCGGCTCGCATTATTTTCCTCCTGAAATTTTTTACTGTTAATTAGAATTTCTCTCTATTCTACCACAAGAACAAGAGTTTTGCTGGGACTTGTTAAAAGTAAGGTAGAGTGAACAAATTCATCTTGATGTAATTAAATTTTATCTGAAGAGAGGGTTCAATAGCAGGCGAACTTGTGCATTGAGAGATGTTATGGTAAAATAAACAGTGTAAAAATAATAAGGAGTGTTTTCCATGGAGAAAAGACTGACAAGAGATGTCAACAACAAAAAAATCGCTGGTGTATGTGCTGGTATCGCAAACTACTTTGATTTAGATCCAACCTTGGTCCGTATTCTTTGTATTGTTTTTTGCTGTGCAGCAGGTACAGGTGTCTTGGCTTACTTGATTGCCTGGGCGGTTATGCCAGAGGCTTAATAAGAATTTTGTGATAGTGAAATGAGAACTGGTTAGTCCAGTTCTTTTTGCGTGGATAAATAAGTTTTTTGTTTTTGATCTAGATAAAAGATTTCTCATCTATGGCTCAAATATGGTATAATAAGGGTTATGGCAACTAAGAAAAACACGAAAAAAGGCCGGACAACTCGCCGGCCGACAAAAGCAGAATTAGAAAGACAAAAAGCAATAAAGAGAATGATTGCCACCTTTGTGCTGGCTCTTATTCTTTTGTTTGCAGCTATAAAGCTGGGCGCCTTTGGGGTTACCATTTATAATATGATTCGCCTCTTGGTGGGAAGCTTGGCTTATCTGGCTATTCTGGCCAGCTTTGGCTATCTCTTTTTTTTCAAGTGGCTGCACAAGCACGAGGGGACGGTTTCAGGATTTATCAGCCTCTTTTTAGGGTTGGAGTTGATCTTCCAAGCTTATTTTGTCAGTGTGTTGAAGCTAGAAGGGGCAGCAGTCTTATCTACAACTTTAGGCAGGGTCTTGACTGATTTGACAGCCTTTAAGGTTAGCTCCTTCGCGGGAGGCGGCCTGCTGGGCTCTCTCTTATACGCACCTATCTCTTTCCTTTTTTCAAATATCGGTTCTTATTTCTTCGGCCTGCTGCTCATTCTTTTGGGCGGTCTCCTTATGAGCCCGTGGTCTATCTATGATATTTCAGAAAAGGCTATGGCAGCCTTTCAAAATTGGAGAGAAAAGCAGGAAGAAAAGCGACAGCTTCGTTTCTTGGAGCAGGAAGAGAAAGCTGCACAGGCAGCTATGCAAGCCATTGAAGTAGAGCAAGAAGAAGCTGAAGTGGATCCTGAAACGGGAGAGATTTTAGATGACGAGGACTTGTCAGATACAGCTGTGGACTTTGACGAGGCAGACTATGAGGAACTAGGAGAGTATGACCCTCATGAGCCTCTGGACTTTGGTCGCGAAGAAGAGACGGATGAGGCGGACGTAGACGTTGAAGTGGACTTTACCGCCAAGGAAAGTCTGGACTACAAGCTGCCGACCATCAACCTCTTTGCGCCCGACAAGCCTAAGAATCAGTCCAAAGAAAAGCGCATTGTTCGAGATAATATCAAAATTTTGGAAGAGACCTTTGCTAGTTTTGGGATAAAGGCTGCTGTTGAGAGGGCTGAAATCGGACCTTCCGTCACTAAGTACGAGGTCAAGCCAGCTGTTGGTGTTCGGGTCAATCGGATTTCCAATCTGGCTGATGACTTGGCTCTTGCCCTAGCTGCCAAGGATGTACGGATTGAAGCGCCGATTCCTGGAAAATCCCTAGTCGGGATTGAAGTGCCCAACTCTGAAGTTGCGACCGTGACTTTCCGAGAACTCTGGGAGCAGTCTAAGACGGATGCTAGTAAGCTTCTAGAAATCCCACTTGGTAAGGCTGTCAACGGCTCCGTTCGCTCCTTTGACTTGGCTAAGATGCCCCATCTCTTGGTGGCTGGCTCTACTGGCTCTGGTAAATCTGTGGCCGTCAACGGTATTATTGCCAGCATTCTCATGAAAGCCAGACCTGATGAAGTCAAGTTTATGATGGTGGATCCTAAGATGGTGGAGCTGTCCGTTTATAATGACATTCCCCACTTGCTTATCCCTGTTGTGACCAATCCACGCAAGGCCAGTCGTGCATTGCAGAAGGTTGTAGACGAAATGGAAAATCGCTATGAACTCTTCTCTAAGGTCGGTGCCCGTAACATTGCTGGCTACAATGCTAAGGTTGCTGAGTACAATGCCCAGTCAGAGTACAAGCAGGTGCCCCTGCCTTTAATCGTTGTTATCGTGGATGAGCTGGCTGACCTCATGATGGTGGCCAGCAAGGAAGTGGAAGACGCCATTATCCGGTTGGGACAAAAAGCGCGTGCGGCTGGGATTCACATGATTCTGGCTACCCAGCGGCCATCAGTAGATGTTATATCGGGTCTAATCAAGGCTAATGTGCCCTCTCGGATTGCCTTTGCTGTGTCCAGCGGGACAGACAGTCGGACCATTCTGGATGAAAATGGAGCAGAAAAGCTCTTGGGTCGTGGGGATATGCTCTTTAAGCCTATTGATGAAAACCATCCGGTTCGTTTGCAGGGCTCTTTTATCTCAGACGAAGATGTGGAGCGAATCGTAGCCTTCGTCAAGAATCAAGCTGAAGCTGATTATGATGATAGCTTTGATCCTGGTGAAGTATCTGAAAGTGATTTGGATACTGGCGGGGGCGACGATGAAGGTGATCCTCTCTTTGAAGAAGCCAAGGCCTTGGTTATCGAGACTCAGAAAGCTAGCGCATCTATGATTCAGCGGCGACTCTCAGTCGGCTTTAACCGGGCCACTCGTCTCATGGAAGAACTTGAAGCAGCGGGTGTTATCGGACCAGCCGAGGGAACCAAGCCGAGAAAAGTTTTGCAGACGAATTGATCCTAATTTCACTAGTCTGCCAGCAAGAAAATCATTTGATAAAAACAAATCTGCCAGCAGTCAGCCGGCAGATTTTCTCTACTTACCAAGGAAAGGAAAAAAGTATGAAACTAGACACCATTCACCATATAGCCATCATTGGTCATGATTATGCCAAGACCAGGGAGTTTTATGTGGATAAGCTAGGCTTTGAACAGCTGGATGAACACCATCGGCCGGACAAGCAGGATATTCTCTTTAATGTTCGCAAGGGAAATCTGACTCTGGAAATTTTTATCAAGGAAGAAGCTCCTAAGCGGCCAGCCTTGCCTGCTCCAGAACATACTGGTTTGCGGCATCTGGCCTTCCGAGTGACAAATGTCGAAGAAATGCTAGTGGAATTTGACCGTTTGGAGATTCCCCATACCGAGCTGCGCTATGACGACTTCGACGGCCGTAAGATGGCTTTCTTCTTTGATCCGGATGGCCTGCCTTTGGAGATTCATGAATAAGGCTAGGAAAATCGGGAGGTTCTTCTTTCACGGCAAAAGAAGGACTTGTAAATCTCACATATGAAAAACCCATCGGCTATCTGATAACCGATGGGTTTTGTTTTACATTATTACAAAAAGAGACCGATGACCATGGCTAGGTACATGAAGAAGGTCAGAAGAAAACCTGCTCGCCAGAAGAACTTAAAGAACTTAGGGTAGTAGAAGCTCCGTTTTTTCTTGAGAAAATAGATGGTGATGGCGATAGCGAGAACTGATAGAGCTAGAGTCAGCTGGGGCAGCAAGCTATGATAGTAGGCCTTGTCTGAAATGATATAAAATTCCACAACAAAAAGCGGAAAAGCCAAGTCCGCAAAGTTTAAACCGTATTTTCTTAATTGAAAAACTCGCACTGTAATAGTGGTTAAAATCAAAGTTAAAAAGATAAATAAAATCGAAGCAATCTTTAATAGTGTCATAAGATTATTTTACCACAAAAAATTCAAAAAAGAAGATAAAATTCCTTGCATTTAACAAAGTTTAGTGTATAATAGAAAGGTATGCGAAAAGCATACTTGTGGGAGGTAAAAATCTTTATTTACCGCCAAAACCACAAAGGAGGATTTAAAAATGGCTAAAAAAATCGAAAAACTTGTAAAATTGCAAATCCCTGCTGGTAAAGCTACTCCAGCTCCACCAGTTGGTCCTGCGCTTGGTCAAGCCGGTATCAACATCATGGGATTCACTAAGGAGTTCAACGCTCGTACAGCTGATCAAGCTGGTATGATTATTCCAGTTGTTATCTCAGTATACGAAGACAAATCATTCACTTTCGTGACTAAGACTCCGCCAGCTGCTGTTCTGTTGAAGAAAGCTGCAGGCGTTGAAAAAGGTTCTGGTGAGCCAAACAAAACGAAAGTTGCAACAGTTACTCGTGCGCAAGTACAAGAAATTGCTGAAACTAAGATGCCAGATTTGAACGCTGCAAACATCGAGTCTGCAATGCGTATGATTGAAGGTACTGCTCGTTCTATGGGATTCACTGTTGTTGACTAATCAATAACGCTCGTCCCATTTGCCCGCACTACACTTGATCAGATTGACGAGTGACGTGGGAGATGAAAATCGATTGAACCACTTACAAGGAGAAAGATAAAATGGCTAAAAAAAGCAAACAACTTCGTGCTGCTCTTGAAAAAATCGACAGCACAAAAGCATACAGCGTAGAAGAAGCTGTAGCACTTGCAAAAGAAACTAACTTTGCAAAATTCGATGCAACTGTAGAAGTTGCTTACAACTTGAACATCGACGTTAAAAAAGCTGACCAACAAATCCGTGGCGCAATGGTATTGCCAAACGGAACTGGTAAAACTTCACGTGTTCTTGTTTTCGCACGTGGTGCTAAAGCAGAAGAAGCGAAAGCTGCTGGTGCAGACTTCGTTGGTGAAGATGACCTCGTTGCAAAAATCAACGACGGTTGGTTGGACTTTGACGTAGTAATCGCTACACCTGACATGATGGCTCTTGTAGGTCGCCTTGGACGTGTCCTGGGACCTCGTAACTTGATGCCAAACCCTAAGACTGGTACTGTAACAATGGACGTTGCAAAAGCAGTTGAAGAGTCTAAAGGTGGTAAGATTACTTACCGTGCAGACCGTGCAGGTAACGTACAAGCTATCATTGGTAAAGTTTCATTTGAAGCTGACAAGTTGGTTGAAAACTTCAAAGCTTTCAACGACACAATCCAAAAAGCGAAACCAGCTACTGCTAAAGGTACTTACGTAACCAACCTGACTATCACTACTACACAAGGTGTTGGTATCAAGGTTGACGTAAACTCACTTTAAGAATTAAATTGAACTGCCTTCGGGTAGTTCTTTTTTTGAAATAAAAATGCTGATAACGATTACAAACTCATAGAAACATGTTATAATAATATCGAATCAATTTATTTTATAATAAAAGGAGACGGTGTCATGAAAAAAGATCAGAACCAGCTAACCTGGCTGATGGTATCTCTGATTGCTTTTAATATGGTCTGGGGTCTGGGCAATGTAGTTAATAACTACTCCCAGCAAGGCATTTCTGTAATTGTTTCTTGGATTCTTATCCTAGCTATTTACTTTATTCCCTATGCCCTCATCGTGGGGCAGCTAGGCTCGACTTTTAAGGAGAGCGGAGGCGGTGTCAGTGACTGGGTGGAGAAAACCTCTACCAAGCGGCTGGCTTATTTCGCGGCCTGGACTTACTGGGTGGTGCATATTCCCTATCTAGCTCAGAAACCTCAGGGAGTTTTGATCCCGTTGGGCTGGGCAATTCAGGGAAATGGAGACTTTTTGAGCAGTCTTGATATTCACTGGATCGTTATTCTTAGCTTGCTGATTTTCGGTGCCTTTCTCTATTTGTCTACCAAGGGGCTGTCCACGCTCAAGGTGATTGGGGGCTTGGCAGGAAGTGCCATGCTCATCATGTCTTTCCTCTTTGTCCTCTTAGCAGTCGGGGCACCTTTTATCAAACCTGACATGCAGTTTGCGACGGCTAATATGGATAAGCTTAGCACTTACATTCCCAACTTTGACTTCTCTTATTTCACGACTATCTCCCTCTTAGTCTTTGCGGTCGGCGGGGCTGAGAAAATATCTCCTTACGTTAACCAAACACGCAATCCAGCCAAGGAATTTCCAAAGGGGATGATTGTCATGGCTGTCATGGTTGGTGCATCTGCTATCCTAGGCTCTATAGCTATGGGCATGCTTTTTGATGGCAGCAATATTCCTGAAGACCTGATGAGAAATGGTGCTTATCAAGCCTTCCAAAAGCTGGGCAACTATTGGGGAGTGGGCAATGTACTAGTAGTCATCTATGCCCTGACCAATATGGTTGGACAGATTGCAGCACTGGCTTTCTCTATTGACGCGCCTCTGCAAATCATGCTCAATAATGCTGATGAAGAGTTTGTCCCAAGTTGGCTGCGCAAGAGAACATCAAAAGGAGTCCTCATTAACGGTTACATCCTGACAGGGATTTTAGTTAGCTTCTTGATTATTCTGCCTATCTTTGGAATCAAAGAAATTGACGGCCTAGTCAAATGGATGACCAACCTCAACTCCATTGTTATGCCAATGCGGTATCTCTGGGTATTCCTGGCCTACATGATGTTGAACAAGGCCTGGAAGAAGTACAAGGATGCCGAGTACAAGTTTACCAAAAATCCCAAAGTTGGCTTTGCCATCGGAGCTTGGTGCTTCCTCTTTACAGCCTTTGCCTGCATTTTAGGAATGGTTCCGAAAGTGGACTTTGCCAAAGACCCAGCTGGCTGGCAATTCTCTCTCTTGACAAATATCCTGACGCCAATCGTCCTAATCAGTCTGGGTGTTATCCTGCCGCTCTTAGCTAAGCGGGAAAAGAAACAGTCGGTCAAGCAGTGAGTAGACCTTGTAAAAGATGATTGAAATATTCATTCCCAGTCCTATCTGATGATGGGGCTGGTTTTTCTGTGAAATGAGCTTGCCTGCTCTGCTATTTTACTAAAAGGAAAAAAGAAAAATTTCAGTGATTTAACTATATAAAAATCACAAAATGTGGTAAAATAGTACAGATAAAATAAGGAGTAAAAAAATGGTAGAACCTAAGTATAAGCGTATTTTGATTAAGTTGTCAGGTGAAGCTCTTGCCGGTGAAAAAGGCGTTGGTATTGATATTCAGACTGTTCAGAAGATGGCGGAAGAAATCAAAGAAGTTCATGATTTGGGAGTTCAAATTGCTCTGGTTATCGGAGGTGGAAACCTTTGGCGGGGTGAGCCAGCAGCAGAAGCGGGCATGGACCGCGTGCAGGCCGACTATACTGGTATGTTGGGCACTGTCATGAATGCGCTGGTAATGGCGGATTCGCTGCAGCAAGTCGGTGTAGATACGCGCGTGCAGACTGCGATTGCTATGCAGCAGGTTGCTGAACCTTACATCCGTGGTCGGGCCCTTCGTCATCTGGAAAAAGGTCGTATCGTCATTTTCGGTGCAGGTATTGGTTCTCCTTATTTTTCAACCGATACAACCGCTGCCTTACGGTCCGCAGAGATTGAAGCAGATGCGATTCTCATGGCTAAAAATGGCGTGGACGGTGTTTACAATGCCGATCCTAAGAAAGACAAAACCGCTGTTAAGTTTGATGAGCTGACCCACCGGGATGTCATCAGCAAGGGACTGCGGATTATGGACTCAACGGCTTCGACTCTGTCTATGGACAATGACATTGACTTGGTTGTCTTTAACATGAATGAGCCGGGCAATATCAAACGCGTTGTTATCGGTGAGCAAATCGGAACAACAGTATCAAATAATTTATAAGAACGGAGATTAGAAACTCATGGCAAATGCAATTGTAGAAAAAGCAAAAGAAAGAATGACCCACTCGCACCAAAGTCTGGCTCGTGAATTTGGTAGCATCCGTGCAGGCCGCGCCAATGCCAGCCTTTTGGACCGCATCCATGTGGAGTACTATGGAGTAGAAACTCCTCTAAACCAAATCGCTTCGATTACGATTCCGGAAGCGCGTGTTCTTTTGGTGACACCTTTTGACAAGTCTTCTATCAAGGACATTGAGCGTGCGCTTAATGCTTCTGACCTCGGGATTACGCCAGCCAGCGATGGCTCTGTGATTCGGCTGGTCATTCCTGCTCTGACAGAGGAAACTCGCCGGGACTTGGCTAAAGAAGTGAAAAAGGTCGGTGAAAATGCTAAAGTTGCCATCCGTAACATCCGCCGCGATGCTATGGACGAAGCTAAGAAGCAGGAAAAAGCCAAAGAAATCACTGAAGACGAATTGAAGACCTTGGAAAAGGATATTCAAAAAGTAACGGATGATGCTGTCAAACATATCGACGAGATGACAGCAAATAAAGAAAAAGAACTTTTAGAAGTTTAACATTTTTATCAGAATCAAAACTCAGTTGGCTTTGGCTGACTGAGTTGTTTTAACATCAAAAATCCTTGCCTAGTTTGAAGAAGCAAGGTAGAAAATAGGTCTATATGAATACAAATCTTGCCAGCTTCATCGTGGGTATCATCACGGATGAAAATGATCGCTTTTACTTTGTTCAAAAGGATGGTCAGGTTTATGCTCTTTCTAAGGAAGAGGGGGCGCATGAGCTGGGTCAGTCTGTCAAAGGCTTTGCCTATAGCGATATGAAGCAGAAGCTTCGCCTGACAACCCTTGAAGTCACGGCTACTCAAGAGCAGTTTGGCTGGGGAACAGTAACGGAGGTCCGCAAGGATTTAGGCGTCTTTGTTGATACCGGTCTGCCGGATAAGCAAATCGTTGTGTCACTTGACATCTTGCCAGAAATCAAGGAACTCTGGCCTAAGAAAGGCGACCGCCTCTATATTCGTCTCGATGTGGACAAAAAAGATCGTATCTGGGGACAACTGGCTTATCAAGAGGATTTCCAGCGTCTGGCTCATCCTGCTTACAATAACATGCAAAATCAAAACTGGCCAGCCATCGTTTATCGGCTCAAGCTTTCTGGCACTTTTGTCTACCTGCCGGAGAATAATATGCTGGGCTTCATTCATCCGAGCGAGCGCTATGCAGAGCCTCGTCTCGGTCAGGTCTTGGACGCACGGGTGATTGGCTTCCGTGAAGTAGACCGCACCCTTAACCTCTCCCTCAAGCCTCGTTCCTTTGAAATGCTGGAAAACGATGCCCAGATGATTCTGACCTATCTGGAGAGCAATGGGGGCTTCATGACCTTGAATGATAAATCTTCACCAGACGACATCAAGGCTACCTTTGGCATTTCCAAAGGCCAGTTTAAAAAAGCTCTGGGTGGGCTGATGAAAGCTGGTAAAATCAAGCAGGACCCGACTGGAACAGAGTTGGTGTGAGGATAAAGAATCACGTATCTAGAGCTGATGCTTGGAAGGATACTGTCTTAAAGAAATGAAAGGAACCTATGAGAAAGTCTTTTTACAGCTGGCTGATGACAGAGCGCAATCCTAAGAGCAAGGAGCCCAAGGCTATTTTGGCGGATTTGGCTTTTCAGGATACGGCCTTTCCCAAGCATACGGATGATTTTGATGAGGTCAGTCGTTTTCTAGAGGAGCATGCAAATTTTTCCTTTAACCTTGGTGAGTTCGATGCTATTTGGGAAGAGTATCAGGCCCATTAAGTGGATAGTGGCTAGGGATAGTCATTTTCTGCTTGCTTTGATATAATAAAGATAATTCATTCAAAAAAATAAAATAGAGAGGTTCTTTGTTTGCAGGAACATTCAGTAGAATTGAAACTGGGCCATCCAGATGATGCCTTTCATCTCTTTGGCTCTAATGAACGCCATCTGCGCCTAATGGAGCAGGAATTGAAGGTAACTATTCACGCCCGAACCGAGATTGTGCAGATTTTAGGTACGGAAGCTGCCTGTGAAGAGACTCGACAGGTCATTCAGGCTCTGTTGGTCTTGGTCAATCGTGGCATGACCATCGGGACACCCGATGTTGTGACAGCCATTACCATGGTCAAAAATGATGAAATTGATAAGTTTGTAGCTCTTTACGAAGAAGAGATTATCAAGGACAGCTATGGCAAGCCGATTCGGGTCAAGACACTTGGCCAGAAAATCTATGTAGACAGTGTTAAAAATCATGATATTGTTTTTGGTATCGGGCCAGCCGGAACAGGGAAGACCTTTCTGGCAGTGACTTTGGCGGTGACAGCTCTTAAACGTGGTCAGGTCAAGCGAATCATCTTAACGCGGCCGGCAGTAGAAGCTGGTGAGAGTTTGGGCTTTCTGCCTGGTGACCTTAAGGAAAAGGTGGATCCATATCTGCGTCCGGTCTATGATGCCTTGTATCAGATTTTGGGTAAGGACCAGACGACTCGCCTTATGGAGCGAGAAATCATTGAGATTGCTCCCCTAGCCTATATGCGGGGGCGGACGCTGGATGATGCCTTTGTGATACTAGACGAAGCTCAGAACACCACCATCATGCAGATGAAGATGTTTCTGACACGTCTCGGCTTTCAGTCCAAGATGATTGTCAATGGAGATATCAGTCAGGTTGACCTGCCTCGCAATGTTAAGTCGGGCCTCATTGATGCTCAGGAGAAATTAAAGAACATCTCCCAGATCGACTTTGTGCATTTCTCAGCTAAGGATGTCGTTCGCCATCCAGTGGTGGCGGAGATTATCCGAGCTTATGAACCAACTCCTGTTAAAGAGGCAGCAACTGAGCCAGAAGAAATGGAATAAGAGAACTAAATATCAGTTCACATCGGCCATGATATAGAATTTTTAAGGTTTATAAAATGATTAAAAGTGATTATCAGGAAAGATAGAATTTTAAAAAGAGGTAGAAGATGGATTGGTATGATTACATGATTAATGCTTCTAGGCAATCAAGGTTTAACGCCAGTCATTGGTTTCGTTACCTTAGAAAGGTTATTTTTGAAGATAGTTCTTATTTGACTGACAAAGATGTGGAACGTTTGTTGTCTTCAAAAGAGTTGACAGATTTTCAAAAGGTTAGTCTGAAATATGCTCTACAAGAACACACTCCAACGCATGAGTATGTAGTTTCTTTAAACAAACCTGCTAAGTTAACAAATGTTCAAGAGCTGATGGAGAGATATAAGCATGGATAAAATGAAACCAGTTTTTGAAGCCTTAAATCAAGAATTGGCCCAAGCCAATCTTACTTTAACTATTATCTGTGTTGGGGGCTATGTCTTGGAACATCATGGCTTGCGAGCAACGCAAGATGTAGATGCTTTTTACCAAGAAAACCAAAAAATCAATGAGATTATTGCGAGAGTAGGACAACGATTTAACCTCAATACTCATGAAGAACTTTGGCTCAATAATAATGTAGCGAGCATGAACAAGCAACCTGCGGTTGACTTATGTGAGACCTTATATACTTTTAGTCATTTAACGGTTTTAATGGTTCCGATTGAATATGTTTTAGGGATGAAAATGATTAGCATTAGAGAGCAGGATTTGAAAGATATCGGAGCTATTATCAAATACAAAGATTTTCATTCCCCATTCAAAACCTTTGAGGACCTGAGAAAGTTGGGCTTTGATACGATTGATTTTTCTGTTCTTTTAGAAGGTTTTAGTCATGCCTATGGTATGGAATGGCTAGAGGAATTTTTCAAAGAAAATCAAGAAAAGCTAAAGAGGTATTACTAAAGGAAGAATTTGATTTTTATCTAATAACATACGAAAAGAGCAGATTTATTTCTGCTCTTTTTGTGCGATTGATTTTAAAGTCGAAATGTTCGACTAAACGAGTTCGTCAATAGATGTGTAGTCCTTGTTGAGGCCTTCTGCAACTGGCTGACTGGTGATGTGGCCTTGGTAGGTTGTGACACCTTGACGCAGGCCTTGGTCATCTTCAATGGCTTGTTTGAAGCCTTTCTCTGCCAAGGCTTCAATATAAGGAAGGGTGACATTGGTCAAGGCGATAGTAGAAGTGCGGGCTACGGCACCAGGAATATTAGCAACTGCATAGTGGAGAACACCATGTTTTTCATAGACAGGCTCGGTGTGAGTCGTTACGCGGTCGGCTGTTTCAATGACACCGCCTTGGTCAACGGCTACGTCTACAATGACAGAGCCTGGACGCATTTGCTTAACCATATCGTCTGTCACCAGTTTTGGAGCCTTCGCACCAGGGATGAGGACGGCACCGATCACGACATCTGCCTCTCGAACGCTAGCTTCGATATTGAAAGGATTTGACATGAGGGTCTGGATTTGATGGCCGAAGACATCTTCTAGGACAGACAGACGCTTAGCGCTGATATCCAGAATAGTCACTTGAGCACCTAGTCCTAGAGCGATGCGAGCGGCATGAGTTCCAACGACACCGCCACCGATGATGGTTACTTTTCCTTTCGGAACACCCGGAACACCGCCAAGAAGTACACCAGATCCACCTTCACGCTTAGTCAGGAAGTGGGCTCCGATTTGGACCGCCATCCGACCAGCCACCTCACTCATAGGTACCAAGAGTGGCAGTTGTCCATCTTGATCGCGGACAGTTTCGTAGGCCAGACCAGTCGTCTTGGCACTGGTCATAGCATCTGCTAGCTCAGGAGCGGCAGCCATGTGCAGGTAGGTAAAGAGCAAGAGGTCATCACGGAGGAATCCATATTCAGCTGCCAGAGGTTCTTTGACCTTGACCACTAGCTCAGCTGCCCAAGCTTCTGCAGCAGTAGGGACGATTTTTGCACCTTGCTTTTCATAGTCTGCATCTGTAAAACCAGATCCCAGCCCTGCATTTGTCTCAATCAGCACTTCATGGCCTTTACCAACGAGGCTGTGAACACCAGCTGGTGTCAGAGCGACACGATTTTCATTGTTTTTGATTTCTTTTGGAATACCGATTAACATAAAAAATATGCTCCTTTTTTAAGATGTTTTTATTGTATATGAAAACGCTTCAAAAATCAAGAAAAAATCGGAGTGGTTTGCTTTCATTAGTGAATTGTGCTATTCTGTTAAGAAAAAATAGGAGGCCCCGATGGAAAATATCTATGTCAAGCTGGCCCGTCATGCAAGACTGGAAACTGAGCGGCTGATTCTGCGTCCAGTGACCTTGGACGATTCCTCGGCGATGTTTGAGTATGCTTCGGATGAAGAAAATACTCGCTATACCTTTGAGACTAACAAAAGCCTGGAAGAAACACGCAATAATATCGCTCTCTTTTATCTGGCCAATCCTCTGGGGCGCTGGGGAATAGAAATGAAGGAAAGCGGCAAATTCATCGGGACTATTGACCTGCATAAGATCAGGCTGGACTTGAAAACAGCGGCTATCGGCTATGTAATCAATAAAAAATACTGGAATCAGGGCTATACGACAGAGGCCAATCGCGCAGTCATCAAGTTGGCTTTTGAGGAAATCGGGATGAACAAACTTGTAGCGCTGCACGATGTGGATAATCCAGCATCTGGCCGGGTTATGGTCAAGTCTGGTATGAAATATTCCCACGAAGAGCCTTATGCATCACTAGATAAACATGAGAAAGGCCGCATTGTGATGCGGGTCCATTACTATCTGACTAAGGAAGATTATTTTGCAAAAAAATGAGAAAGGATATTGACAAGCACCTATCTACATGATATATTAGATAGGTACGCTGATTTAGCTCAGTTGGCAGAGCGCATCCATGGTAAGGATGAGGTCGCCGGTTCGATCCCGGCAATTAGCATCTTGTAGGACAAGGTTGGGTTTTCCCAGCCTTTTCTTTTTGTCAACGATAGCTGGTCGTGGAATGCAAAGTTTCGGGAAGAAACATAATAAAAATAGCTGCTTTTGTCTTTGCGGTGAGAGGTTGACAAATCTGCTCTGCTATTTTCCAAAACCCTGCCCTTGGTTCCCTAAAGTGAGTCAAAATATGATATAATAAGGTAATACTAGCAAAGCGGGTAAGATATGTATATCGAAATGGTAGATGAAACAGGTCAGGTTTCGGAAGAGATTCTTAAACAGACTCAGGAAATTTTGGAGTTTGCGGCCCAGAAAACGGGCAAGGGAAATAAGGAAATGGCTGTGACTTTTGTCAGCAATGCGCGCAGTCATGAACTCAACTTGGAATATAGAGATACGGATCGGCCAACGGATGTGATTAGCTTGGAGTACAAGCCTGAGCTGGACATTGCTGTTGACGAAGAGGATTTGCTGGACCACCCTGAGCTAGCTGAGATGCTGGAAGATTTTGACGCCTATATCGGTGAGCTGTTCATTTCAGTGGACAAGGCGCGTGAGCAGGCTGAAGAATACGGCCACAGCTTTGAGCGGGAGATGGGCTTTTTGGCAGTGCATGGTTTTCTGCATATCAACGGCTATGATCACTATACGCCTGAAGAAGAAGCAGAAATGTTTGGTTTACAGGAAGAAATTTTAACTGCTTATGGACTCACAAGGAAATAACAAACGCAAATGGAAAAATCGAGATGTCGTCTCGAGTCTGGAATTTGCTTTAACCGGTATTTTTACAGCCTTTAAAGAGGAACGCAATCTGCGTAAGCATGTTCTTTCGGCTCTGGCAGTGATAGTTGCGGGACTGATTTTTGACTTGTCCGCTATAGAATGGCTCTTTCTCTTTTTGAGCATTTTTCTGGTCATTGCCTTTGAGATTGTCAATTCTGCCATTGAAAATGTCGTAGATCTGGCCAGCGATTACCACTTTTCTATGCGGGCAAAGAATGCCAAGGACATGGCGGCGGGAGCTGTTCTGGTCGTGTCTGGCTTTGCTGTTGTGACGGGACTGATTATTTTTGTTCCCAAGATTTGGGATTGGATTTTTTAAAGACTTGAAAATCGGGGGAGACTGCCGATTTTCTGCTGTTTTAATGGAAATAATAGAGGTGGAATAATGACTTTTAAATCAGGTTTTGTAGCTATTTTAGGACGTCCTAATGTTGGGAAATCAACCTTTTTGAATCATGTTATGGGGCAAAAGATTGCCATCATGAGCGATAAGGCTCAGACCACACGCAATAAGATTATGGGGATTTACACGACGGATAAGGAGCAGATTGTCTTTATCGATACGCCGGGAATCCATAAGCCTAAGACGGCTCTAGGCGATTTTATGGTGGAAGCAGCTTACAGCACCCTGCGTGAGGTGGATACCGTCCTCTTCATGGTGCCGGCTGATGAGCCGCGTGGCAAGGGCGATGACATGATTATCGAACGCCTGAAAGCGGCTAAAGTACCAGTTATTTTGGTAGTTAATAAGATTGATAAAGTCCATCCAGATCAGCTTTTAGCACAAATTGATGATTTCCGCCAGCAGATGGACTTCAAAGAAATCGTGCCGATTTCAGCCCTGCAGGGCAACAATGTGTCCCATCTGGTTGACATCCTCAGTGAAAATCTGGAGGAAGGCTTCCAGTATTTCCCAGAAGACCAGATTACTGACCATCCGGAGCGTTTTCTGGTATCTGAGATGATTCGGGAGAAAGTTTTGATGCTGACAAGGGAGGAAATTCCCCACTCAGTCGCGGTGGTTGTTGACAGTATGAAGCGAGACGAGGAGACGGACAAGATCCATATTCGAGCGACGATCATGGTGGAGCGCGACAGCCAAAAAGGCATTATCATCGGTAAAGGTGGTTCCATGCTGAAGAAAATCGGATCCATGGCTCGGCGCGATATTGAGCTCATGCTGGGGGACAAGGTCTTCCTAGAAACTTGGGTCAAGGTCAAGAAAAACTGGCGGGACAAGAAGCTGGACTTGGCGGACTTTGGCTATAATAAGAAGGAGTATTGAGGTTTTCTAAGCTAGTAAGTGAGGTGATGGAGATGCCGTCATTATTCATTGATGAAAGAGGGGAGCAAAATCCAAAAAGTATTATCTTTTTGCATGCTTCAGGCTCTAGCAGTCAGATGTGGCGACACCATGTTGCTGCGCTTGAGCAAGATTTTCATTGCATTCTTTTGGATTTACCTGGTCACGGAGTCAGTCATAATATTGAGTGGACAAACTTTGATGATGTCGTGGAAATGATTGTGGCTGTCATTAACAGCAAAGCACATGGCAAGCCGCACTTGGTTGGGCTTTCATTAGGCGGTTCCCTCATACTTAAGTTGTTGGAAAAACATTCCAGTCTTATAGATAAAGTCATTGTGGATGGGGCAAGTCCTCAGCCAATTAAGGGCTATCGCAAGATCATTGCCATTGTCTATCTGATGTCTTTCTTGAAAAATACTAAATTTGTAGCTAATTTCCTGACAAAGATGATGCAAGAGGACGGAGCACCTGTCCAAGACGTTCAGCGCTTTGTTGCAGATTTCCAAAGAGCTGAACAGCGCTCATTTCGCCATGCGATGTCACAGGCAAATCTGTTGAGACTTGACTTGCAGTTTGATAATCCTGCTTTCTTTGTCTCAGGTGGAAAAGAAGCTGAGACCATTCATGACTGGCACCACAGGTTGGCGCAGAAAAATGCTAGGTCTGAATGGGTCTATTATCATGACAAAGGGCATGCTTGGCTTTTTAGTGATGTGGATACGCATATTCAGCTACTAGGCTATTTCTTTCAAAACGCTGCCTTTCCAGATAAATTGAAAGGATTTTGATATGGACTATATTTCCTATATTCGCTCCAAGGTGGGGCATGATAAGGTTATTCTGAATTTTGCTGGTGGAATTCTAGCAGACGAGGACGGTCGTGTGCTTCTGCAGTTGCGAGGCGATAAGAAAACATGGGCGATTCCTGGAGGAGCTATGGAGCTTGGGGAGACTTCTCTTCAAGCAGCCGTGCGTGAATTTTACGAAGAGACAGGCATTGCTGTTGAAGCTAAGCGCTTGCTGAATGTTTATACGAATTTTGATGAATCTTATCCTAATAGTGACAAAGTGCAGACGGTTGTCTTTATGTATGAATTCCAGGCGCTGGAGAATGTTGATATCTCCAATTTTCATAATGAGGAAACACTGCGTTTAGGCTTTTTTTCTAAAGAAGAAATAGCAGAACTGGAAAATGTATCGGATAAACACCGCCTGATGCTGGATGAGTATTTTTCGGACAGCTTTGCTATGGGGCTTTGATATTAGGAAGAATAAGAAAGGAGCTTTATGCCTGAATTACCTGAAGTGGAAACGGTTCGGCGTGGTTTGGAGCGTCTGGTGGTTGGTAAGACAATTGATCAGGTGCAGGTCCGCTATACTAAGATGATTGGTACGGGAGTGGACAGCTTTGTCCACGACTTGCCAGGCCAGACCATTGAAAGGATTGGCCGTCGGGGCAAGTATTTGCTCTTTTACCTGACAGGCGGAGTGCTGGTTTCCCATTTGCGAATGGAAGGCAAGTATCTTTTTTATCCTGATGCGGTGCCTGAGCGCAAGCATGCCCATGTCTTTTTCGAAATGACGGATGGTGGGACGCTTGTTTATGAGGATGTCCGCAAGTTTGGGACCATGGAGCTGTTCAGAAAGGATCAGCTGGAGGCTTATTTTGCTGCCAGAAAGCTTGGTCCTGAGCCGACAGAGGCGGACTTTCTTTTGTCGCCTTTTGCAGCAGCTTTGAGTCGTTCCAAGAAGCCCATCAAACCCTATTTGCTAGAGCAGACCTTGGTCGTTGGTCTGGGCAATATCTATGTAGATGAGGCCCTTTGGCGGGCGCGGATTCATCCGGCAAGGCCAGCAGCTAGTCTGAAGCCTGCTGAAGTGAAGCGACTGCGTGAGCAGATTATAGAAGTTTTGCAGCTTGGGATTGAAAAAAGAGGATCGACCATTCGGACCTACCGCAATGCTTTGGGTGAGGATGGCACGATGCAGGATTTTCTGCAGGTCTATGGAAAGACTGGTCAACCTTGTGCTAGATGCGGCAGCCCGATTGAGAAAATTAAGCTGGGCGGACGCGGTACACATCTCTGTCCTCATTGCCAGAAAGCGAGGTAGCTGTCATGGTAAGAATTATCGGTATTACTGGTGGTATTGCCTCGGGTAAGTCAACAGTGACAGAGTTTTTGAGGCAGCAGGGCTACAAAGTCATTGATGCGGATCAAGTAGTGCATGAGCTGCAGGAGCCAGGGGAACGGCTTTATCAAGCTCTTTTATCTACTTTTGGTCCAGCTATTTTACAGGAAGATGGCCGCTTGGATCGGTCTAAGCTGGGAGCTATGATTTTTGGGAATCCAGACCTTTTGGCGCAGTCTAGCCAGCTTCAGAACGAAATTATCCGCGAGGAACTGGCTGGCAGGCGAGATTTGCTGGCAGAGATGGAAGATATCTTTTTTATGGATCTTCCCTTGCTGTTTGAGTTACAATATGAAGACTGGTTTGACCAGATCTGGCTAGTGGATGTGACGAAGGAAACTCAGCTCAGTCGCCTTATGGCTCGAAATGCTCTCAGTCAGGAAGAGGCGGAAAAACGCATAGCAGCTCAGCTATCTCTCCGAGAAAAACGAAAGAGGGCGGACGTGTTGATTGATAATAATGGCTCGCTTGAGGAAACTCGACAGCAGCTTCGCGATGCTTTGCAGAAATTAGAAAGAAGATGATTTATCACGTCACAAGTAAATTGGAAACATAACCTGAAAGTCGCTTGGTTTGGGAATTTCCTGACAGGCGCCAGCATTTCTCTGGTGACGCCTTTTATGCCACTTTTCGTAGAGCAGCTGGGGGCTAGAGGTCATGAGGTTGAGTATTACGCTGGGCTAGGGATTTCTCTCTCGGCAATCTCAGCGGCCCTGCTCTCTCCTGTTTGGGGAAGTCTGGCTGATCGATATGGCCGCAAGCCTATGATGATACGTGCAGCTACTGCCATGGTTTTCACTATGGGAGGTATTGCTTTTGTACCCAATATTTTCTGGCTCTTGCTCCTACGCTTTCTAAACGGTGTTTTCGCTGGTTATGTTCCCAACAGCACAGCTCTGATTGCCAGTCAGGCTCCCAAGGAAAAAACGGGTTATGCTCTGGGAACTCTCTCGACCGGTGTCGTTGCGGGTAATCTTATGGGGCCATTTATTGGCGGTCTGATTGCGGAGATGTTCGGTATTCGCAATGTCTTTCTTCTGATTGGCGGATTCTTTCTAGTGGCAGCCCTGATGACTTTTTATTTGATTCGGGAGGATTTTGTGCCAGTGAGCCGACAAGAAGAGGTAGGCTTTAAGGAATTGCTGCGCCAACTCAGGTATCCTAAGATGCTGATGAATCTCTTTCTGACCAGCTTTGTTATCCAGTTTGCAGCTCAATCTATTAGCCCTATTCTTGCCCTCTATGTCAGAGAACTGGGTCAAAAGGACAATCTGATTTTTGTTTCGGGTCTCATCGTTTCTAGCATGGGACTTTCCAGCATGATGAGCTCCAGCATTCTGGGGCGGTTAGGAGATCGTATCGGCAATCACCGGCTTCTGGTGCTGGCTCAGTTCTATTCAATCCTGATTTATCTGCTCTGTGCCAATGCTGGCTCCCCTATGCAGCTGGGCTTTTATCGCTTTTTATTTGGCCTAGGAACAGGTGCGCTGATACCAGGAGTCAATGCTCTGCTAAGTAAGATAACACCCAAATTTGGAATCTCTAGGATTTTCAGCTATAATCAGATATTCTTTTATCTGGGCGGGGTGGTCGGTCCTATGTCTGGATCGGTCATTGCGGCAGCCTATGGCTATCATTCAGTCTTTTATGCAACAGCAGGGCTAGTCGCCATCAGTATGTTGGCCAATCTCTTTAGTTTTCGAAATTTATTTAAAAAGAAGGATATCTAGTGCGCGTTAAAATAAATTTAAAATGTTCCAGCTGCGGCAGTCAGAATTATCTGACCAGCAAAAATACTAAAACGCATCCGGAAAAAATTGAGGTCTTAAAGTATTGTCCCAAGGAAAGAAAAGTTACTTTACATCTTGAATCCAAGTAGATTTTATGATAAAATAGATAGGATTTTAAGGAGTTTTTATTTATGTACAACCTATTATTAACCATTTTAGTCATTTTATCAGCTATTATTGTCATTGCAATTTTCATGCAACCAACCAAAAATCAGTCCAGCAACGTCTTTGATGCCAGTGCCAACGATTTGTTTGAACGTCCTAAGGCACGAGGTTTTGAAGCTGTGATGCAGCGTATGACGGGAATCATGATTTTCTTCTGGCTACTGATTGCATTGGTATTAGCAGTATTATCTAGTAAATAAAATGGGCTCTGACTTCGTCTTGGCCTATTTTTTAAGTTTTAAAGAGATTTAGCAAGGATGAAGAAAACGCTCATCAAGAGAAGAGGAATATGAAATCAGAAATCATTGAATATTTAAAAGATAGGCAGCAGGCTAGCGTAGATGAGCTGGCGGCTGCTTTGGGGAAAGAGTCTTCCAAGGACTTTAGCAGCTTGGTTAAGACAATCTCCCAGATGGAAAGAAAGCATCAGATTCGATTTGATGACAAGGGGCGGATTGAGCTTTATGAGAAGAAAAAGCAGGAGTGTCTGACGCTCAAGGGTGTTTTTCATGCCCACAAGAATGGCTTTGGCTTTGTCACCCTGAATGAGGAAGAGGATGACCTCTTTGTCGGCCGTAATGATGTCAATCATGCCATTGATGGCGATACGGTGGAAGTAGTCATTACCAAGGTGGCAGATCTTATCAAGGGAACATCAGCTGAGGCTAAGGTTATCGATATTTTGGAGCACAGTCTGACCTCAGCAGTTGGCCAGCTGGTTCTGGATGAGGAAAAGCCCAAGTACGCAGGCTATATCCGCTCGAAAAATCAGAAAATCCGCCAGCCTATTTATGTCAAAAAACCGGCCTTAGTTCTGGATGGCACAGAGGTGCTCAAGGTGGCTATTGACAAATATCCGACTAAGAAACACGATTTCTTCGTGGCCAGTCTGGTCGATGTAGTCGGCCATGTCAATGATCCAGGCATTGATGTACTGGAAGTGCTGGAGTCGATGGATATCGTCTCCGAATTTCCAGAAAAGGTCTTGGAAGAGGCTGAGCGGGTTCCGGACACACCGACTGAGAGTGATTTGGAAGGGCGTTTGGACCTGCGCGATGAGATTACCTTTACTATCGATGGAGCGGATGCCAAGGATTTGGATGATGCTATCCATATCAAGCGTCTGAAAAATGGCAACTTTGAGCTAGGCGTCCATATCGCAGATGTGTCCTACTATGTCAAAGAAGGCTCTGAGCTGGACAAGGAAGCCCTCAATCGAGCAACCTCTGTCTATGTGACCGACCGCGTGGTACCTATGCTTCCGGAGCGCCTGTCCAACGGTATCTGCTCCCTCAATCCCAATGTGGACCGTCTGACCCAGTCGGCTATCATGGAGATTGATGCCAAGGGGCGCGTGGTCAAGCATAGCATTACCCAGACAGTTATCAAGACGACCTTCCGCATGACCTACAGCGATGTCAACGACATCATCGCAGGAGATGAGGAAAAAGCTGCGCAGTTCAAAGCCATTGTGCCTAGTATTGACAGCATGGTCCAGCTGCATGAGATTATGGAAAGCATGCGCTTTAAACGTGGTGCGCTTAACTTTGATACCAATGAAGCCAAAATCATGGTCAACAAGGAAGGACGCCCAGTGGATATTGTCCTGCGTCAGCGGGGAATTGCCGAGCGAATGATTGAGTCCTTTATGCTGGTGGCGAATGAGACGGTGGCTGAGCATTTTGCTAAGCTAAATCTGCCCTTCATCTATCGGATCCACGAGGAGCCTAAGGCGGAGAAGGTGCAGAAGTTCATTGACTACGCCTCTAGCTTTGGGATTCGGATATACGGGACGGCTAACTCTATGAGTCAGCAGGCTCTGCAGGATATTATGGAGGCAGTCAAAGACCAGCCTTATGAGGATGTCCTGTCCATGATGCTTCTGCGCTCCATGCAGCAGGCTCGCTACTCTGAGCACAATCACGGTCACTATGGTCTGGCAGCGGAGTTTTATACGCATTTCACCAGTCCGATTCGCCGCTATCCGGACCTTCTGGTTCATCGGATGGTACGGGATTATGGCAAGTCTAAAGCAATAGCAGAGCATTTTGAGCAAGTGATTCCAGAGATTGCCAGTCAGTCTTCCAGCCGAGAGCGTCGGGCTATCGAGGCCGAGCGTGAAGTCGAAGCCATGAAGAAGGCTGAGTACATGGAAGAATTTGTTGGGGAAGAGTTTGACGGCGTGGTTTCAAGCGTGGTCAAGTTTGGACTCTTCGTTGAACTGCCCAATACGGTTGACGGCTTGATCCATGTTACTAACCTGCCAGAGTTTTACAGCTACAATGAGCGGACTATGACCCTGCAAGGAGAAAAGTCTGGCGTGGTCTTCAAGGTCGGTCAGCAGATTCGCATCAAGCTGGTTCGAGCGGATAAGGCTACAGGCGAGATTGACTTTGAATACCTGCCTAGTGAATTTGACCTGGTAGAAAAGACTAGCAAGAGTGGCAGAGGCAAGTCAGGCAGAAAGAGACGCCGTGAGGATGACAAGCGCAGCCATTCTTCCAAAGAAAAAGGCAACAGAGATAAGAAAGATAAGAAGTCCAAGAAAGGCAAGAGCCAGAAGGCATTTTACAAGGAACTAGTCAAGAAAGGAGCCAAGCATGGCAAAGGGAGAAGGAAAGGTCGTCGCGCAAAATAAAAAGGCCAGACACGACTACACCATCGTAGACACCATCGAGGCTGGCATGGTGCTGACCGGGACGGAAATCAAGAGTGTCCGTGCCGCTCGTATCAATCTAAAAGATGGCTTTGCTCAGATTAAGAACGGTGAGGCCTGGCTCAGCAATGTCCATATCGCGCCTTATGAAGAGGGTAATATCTGGAACCAAGAGCCTGAGCGCCGCAGAAAGCTGCTGCTGCATAAGAAGCAGATCCAAAAGCTGGAGCAGGAGACCAAGGGAACCGGCATGACGCTGGTGCCGCTCAAGGTCTATCTCAAGGACGGTTATGCTAAGCTGCTCCTGGGCCTAGCTAAAGGGAAGCACGACTACGACAAGCGCGATTCCATCAAACGCCGCGAGCAAAACCGCGACATCGCAAGACAAATGAAGAACTTTAATACAAGATGAAAGACTGGGTGACCGGTCTTTTTGAGTATTCAACTCTGACTTTTGATTTATGCTATAATGGAAAGGATGAAGTTTGAGGATGACCACTTTTGGTGAATGATTGATGAAAAAGTGGATTGACTCCGAGGACTATCAAAATAAATGGCTAGATGAATTAAAAAGTGGTGGTAAGCAAATGAAACTCAATAAAAAGCTATTCATATTTATATTCTGTTTGATTCTGACTTCCGTGGCTTCACTGACTTTTTTTCTAGATGGGAAGAAGAAAGAATATGCTAAGAGTGAATATTGTGTTGAAGGAATACAGCTATTTAATAAAGATAAATATGTTTTGGTTGGCAGTAAAGAAACTGATTCTTTTCGCTATAGTCAAAATTATATAACGGATTTTAAATACAACAGTTTGGATGAATATGACAGTGTAAGTTCATCTAAAGTAAATAAAGAGGAATATTTCAAAATCAAGATTTATGATTTGCGCGATTCCACCAAAATAACTAGCAAAGAAGTCGATATCTATAGTTTGTTAGGACGAGAGAATACTTATAGGCTTAAGCAGATTCAGGAGTAGTTCTCAAGGGATGGAAAAGAATATTTATCCTTTAGCATGTATTCGAACGAAGGCAGTAAGATAGAAAAAATTATATACGTAATTCTGTCGTTGGATACGGGAAAAATCGAAAAGAAGATGTCAGAAAATGAGTTCAATGAATTTTTAAGTAAAGAGGATATCACAATTTTTCCTGTGGAGGCTTCTTCGCCTATGGCTACCAATTGGAAAAAAGGAGGTATAGAGAGTCAGATTAGTTCTTCAACATCAAATTATCACTTAGGATATGGACCAGGTTACTTAGTAGCTTCTTATGATAAAGGTAATTTAGAACTTTCAGGTACTAATTTTGCAAAACTTTATCCAGAAATTGCGAAAAAGATGAAAGAAATGAATAAAATCTATTTCCGTCCAGACCAATACAATGAGGAGGAGTGGTTTAATGATTTAATTCATTGGTTTGCGTCCGAAGGTCAGGATGTAATGGAACTTTATGCAACAGATGAAACAACTGGAGAGAAAACACAGATTCGATCTTTTAATGATTTCAAGCATTGGGTTGAAACCCATCCACAAAAAGAAAAATAGAAACGATAAGAAGAAAGGTAAAAAATGATAAGAAAACTATTGTTAAGTCTTCTTGCTGTAGCAGTCTTGGGACTTGCCATATTTGCTTGGCAGTGTCATTTAAAACAAGAACAGGTTCGAAAAGCTGAGGAAGAAAAAGAAACTTATGAATCCTTAAATTATTATACAGGAACTTTTACCATTGATGACTATTCTTTTCTTGAAAATGGTACAGGGGTAGCTGTTCATTGGAAATCAGAAAATCCAGAGGAAGATGCTTTAGTTCGCAAGTATGCCACTCTGAAAAACGCAGATAGACCAGTGCAAGTGACAATTGGTGCGCGTAATGCCAACTATATTGTTCGAGAGAACATGAAACTTCCTTCAGGACCGAATTATCTTGATAAAAAAAATGAAGATAACTATTATACCTTATCCATTTACCACGTTAAGAATCAACAGCTAGAAGGCTATAAAGAAGATTTATATAAATTAGTTTCAGACTATAATTCTAAATATTTACCTAGAGGAATAGAGGAAACATTAACTGTCATTGATGGAAATAATTATTTGTCTATTCTTGCCTCTGAGTCTGGGGAACATGAGAAGTTTCAAACTCTTTGGTACAATCTTGATACTCGAAAAATTGAATGGGAAGATAATAAGACAGCACAATTTCAAAGTCCCACCTTTAATTTTAAACTAAATACGCAACAATTTAAAGAAAAGTTGGGGAATTTTAGATTTCCTATTATATATCCTTTAGGCGAAGCTGTGGATACAAGTTGGATTCGAAATATCTTGATGGCGCAAACAGACCCAAAGGCAGCGGCATTATTGGAAAAAACGAACTCTCAACTTTATATACTTGATAAGAGCGTTAAGGACTATCTAGAGTTCTATAGTCTATTGGTTCCTTCGAATACAGACTTATATGAAGGTGTAATTCCAGCAAGTATCAGTAAAGATGGATTGGAACATCCTTTTAACTCTAAAGAGGAATTCAACCAGTTTTATGATGAGAGTAAGGATAAGGAATTAATGAAACAAAAACAGAATAAATCAATTTTACAAGAAAGGGTATACTGATGAGTCGTAAAGAGATAGATGCTGAAAAGTAAAAGAAAGTAAACTTTCTATGTGAGAAAGAACTGGCTGATTGACCAGTTCTTTCTTTTTGCAGGGAAGGACCTTTCAATTTGCCACTTGCCAAGTCGGTTCTTTTCGAGTATGATAAAGACAGTTAGATTATTCGGAGCTTGGCTTTCAGAGAAAGGATTTTTTATGACAGAAGAATTGCTAGCCTATAAACGTATGCCGCTGTGGACGGCTGAGACCATGCCAGAAGCGGTAAAGAGAAAGCACAATACCAAAGAGGGAACTTGGGGCAAAATCACTGTTCTCAAGGGACGCCTTAAGTTTGTTGAGATGTCAGAGGAAGGTGAGGAGCTGGCTGAGCGCATTTTTGAGGCTGGTCAGGACAATCCTTTTGTCCAGCCCCAAGCTTGGCATCGAGTCGAAGCACTGACAGATGATTTGGAGTGGTATTTGGAGTTTTACTGTCGGCCTGAGGATTATTTCCCTAAGAAATACGGCAGTAATCCAGTGCATTCAGAGGTTTTGGAAGCCATGCAGACAGTCCGGCCAGGGCGGGCCTTAGATCTAGGCTGTGGTCAGGGCCGCAATGCTCTTTTTCTGGCCAAGCAGGGCTTTGAAGTAACGGCCGTAGATCAGAATGAGCTGGCACTGGAGATCTTACGTAGCATTGTGGAGCAGGAGGATTTAGATCTGCCAGTGGGTAGCTACGATATCAACTCAGCTAGTTTGACCCAGACTTATGATTTGATCGTTTCCACTGTTGTACTTATGTTCCTGCAGGCGGAGCGGATTCCGGATATTATCCGCAATATGCAAGAGCATACAGCGCTTGGTGGCTACAATCTCATCGTCTGTGCTATGGATACAGAAGACTTCCCATCCTCTGTTCCCTTTCCTTTTACTTTTAAGGAAGGTGAGCTTGCTGAGTATTACAAGGACTGGGAGCTGGTTAAGTACAATGAAAATCCTGGTCATCTCCATCGCCGTGATGAAAACGGCAATCGAATTCAGTTGCGCTTTGCGACTATGCTGGCTAAAAAGGTGCAGTAGAAGACAGTAGGACAGAACTTGATTTTTTAAAATTTAGCTTGGCTCACTTATTTTGAGGCTTAGGTTTAAAAGGTCTGGGAGACAATTTAAATTGTCTCAGCCACAATATTTTTTGAACATAATAAAGCTAGACTGAGGCATTTTTGTCTCAGTCTTTTTTATTTTAGTAAAAAACTTTAGAAATATTTTAGAATTTCTTGAGAAATATCTGAAGTTTGGAGGCTATACTAGAAAGTGCAAGGAGGAGAGAAAAGAGCTGGAAGCAACAGGACAGCTGATAGAAACTTTAGTTTTTCTTTAAGTGTGAGTCTAGAGCAGATCACTTTTAAAAGCAGACTGAATGACCTTATTTTCTCCTCTTGCGCCAAATTTTTCCAGACCTTCAGTTTTCTGTTGACGAGGAAAAAAGAATATGTTAAAGTAAATGAGTAAAATAAAAAAGTCAATTATATTTTACTTAATATACAAGGAGGAACTCATGAAGAAAAGAACCAAAATCATTCTAACTTCTACGTTGACTGTGACCGGCCTAATCTTGGCTGCTGGTGGCTACTGGGCTTATAAGACCTTTGTCCCTCAGGAGACACCGATCGATAAGAATGCCACAGTGAGGACCAATTACTATCAAGCCATCAATAAAAAATGGCTGGAAAAGGCAGAAATCCCTAGCGACCAGCCGTCTAACGGTGTGTTTTATGAACTGAACGAGCAGGTCAAGGATAAGATGAAGGCGGATGTCAAAAATCTAGTCTCTGGTAAAGAAGAGTCAACGATTGAAGGCATGCCTGAGTTTATCAAATACTATCAGCAAGCTACTAACTTCAAGCAGCGGGAAAAGGATGGCCTAGCCCCTCTCAAGCCCTATCTCAAGGAAATTGAAGACTTGTCCGATCTGAAGGACCTAGCTGGCAAGACTGTTGACTGGGAAAAACGCGGTTTGGCTCTGCCGTTTACCTTTGAAATTAGTTCTAACCTAGAAAATACCAATCAGAAACAAGTGAATCTGTCCAGTCCAAGTCTTATGCTGCCGGATAAGAGCTATTATGAAGATGAAGGTGCTAAGAAAAGGATGATGGATCCGCTGGAAAAAGCATTCAAAGAAGCCTTTCAAAAGCTAGGCTATAGTGAAAAAGATAGCGAAAAGATCGTCAAAGAAGCCTTAGAATTTGATGGAGAATTGGCCAAGTATGCCCAAAGTAATGAAGAAACTTCGGAAATTAAAAATCTTCACCACCCTAAGACGGCAGAAGACATCAATGCCTACTCTGATACCTTTAAGTTTCACGATATTATCAATGACTATCTAGGCCAGGAATCTGGTGATGTCAATGTACCTAATCCTAAGTATTATGAAAATTTTGCCAAGGTAGTTAATGACAAGAACTTTGGCAAGCTCAAATCTTGGATGCTTGTGAAGCAGGCAGCATCAGCATCTAGTTTTCTAACCGATGACTATCGGCTGATTTTTGCAGAGTACCAAAAATCCTTGCAAGGTACTAAGGAAGCAACTTCAAAAGAAGATGCAGCATACAATCTGACAACAGGAACTTTTTCAGATGTCTTCAGTCTTTACTACGGTCGCAAATATTTTGGTGAGGAAGCCAAGCAAGAAGTGACCCAAATGGTCAAGGATATCAAGGAAGTCTATCGGGAACGTATGCTGAAAAACGAATGGCTATCAGAAGAAACCAAACAGAAGGCAGTCAAGAAGCTGGATACGATGAAACTCTATATCGGCTATCCTGAAAAAGTTCGCGAAGTGACTAAGGCCTTGAAAGTAGACGATAAAAAATCCTTCTTTGAGAATGCAATTTCTTTGAGTCAGGCAAAGCATCAATATGATGTTGAGCACTTCTCTGAGCCAGTAGACAAGGACGAGTGGGTCATGCCTTCCTATGATATCAACGCTTACTACTCACAGGAAAATAACAGTATCAACTTCCCAGCCGCAATCCTGCAGAATCCATTCTTTGATGTTAAGCAAGAGATGGAAAAGAACTACGGCGGTATCGGTATGGTTATCGGTCACGAGATTACTCACGCCTTCGACTCAAACGGTGCAAACTTTGATGAAGAGGGAAATTTGAACAATTGGTGGACAGAAGCAGATAAGAAAGCTTTTGACAAGAAAATTGAAGCTGTTACCAAGCAGTGGGATGGTATTGAAATCTACGGCGGCAAGGTCAACGGAAAGCTTACGGTAACAGAAAATGTAGCCGATGCAGGTGGGCTTTCAGCTACTCTCGAAGTCGTTAAAAAGAAATATCCAGATGCAGACTTGAAGAATTACTTTGAAAACTATGCCAATATCTGGAGAAGCAAGGCTAGTCTGCAATTTAACCAACTTCTCTTGAAGGTGGATGTCCATGCTCCGGCCGAGCTACGGGTCAACCAACAACTCAAAAATGTAGAGGCCTTCTATGAAACCTATCCAGAAATCAAAGAAGGTGATGCCATGTATCTGGCTCCAGATAAGCGGGTCAGCGTATGGTAAGATTACTTGTCTAGGAAAAGATGAGAAAATAATCTAAGCTATGAAGCACAACCAGTTTGGTAATAGGAGAGAAGTTTGTTCTTTTTCTCCTATCCAATCTTCCCTGCGACACATGCGCGGCTGCGGGTTGTGCCTCCGCAGCCACGTGTCTTTAAAGTCAGATTTTATCTGGCTTTTTTCTTTTACAAAAAAATTTTTATACAGATTGATATACATCTATGGAAATTTATACAAGAGGTTTGGAGGGGCTGCTAGGTATACAGCTAGAGTAATTTTTTCCTAGGGGAATTTATTCATTTTAGCTAGCAGAAGAGATTTTGGAAACGCTTGCAACCATAGCAAGAGAATAGTATACTAAATATGCGATAAATATTTTATCAATTAATATACAAAGGAGAAACTGATGAAAAAGAAATTTTTCAGTTGGGCTATTCCAGCCTTGATGCTTCTTACACTCTTTCCTTTTCAGGCTGTCTCAGCCTGTACCGGCTTTATTATCGGGAAGGATTTGACGACGGATGGTTCGACTCTCTATGGTCGAACAGAGGACCTAGAGCCCAATCACAACAAGAATTTTGTGGTACGGGAGCGCAAGTATAACAAGGCTGGTGATAAATTTGTAGATGAAACCAATGGCTTTAGCTTTGATTTGCCAGCTGTTAGCTACAAGTATACGGCGGTACCGGATGTGACACCAGAGCAGGGAGTTTTCGATGAGGCCGGTTTTAATGAGGAAGGCGTTTCTATCTCTGCGACAGTCTCAGCTAGTGCCAATGATGATATTCAAAAAGTAGATCCTTATGTCAAGGACGGTATCGCTGAATCAGCTTTAACTTCTGTAGTCTTGCCTCATGTGAAAACAGCCAAAGAAGGAGTGGAGCTACTAGCCAAAATTGTCAGAGAAAAAGGTGCAGCCGAAGGCAATATCGTGACGATTGCTGACAAGACGGGTGTATGGTATATGGAAATCCTTTCTGGCCACCAATACGCTGCCATCAAGTTCCCAGACGACAAATACGCTGTTTTTCCCAATACATTTTTCCTAGGCAGTGTAGATAAAAATGATACTGAAAACACGATTCTTTCAGCTGATCTGGAAAAAATAGCCCAGGATGCTGGCACCTATAAGGAAATCAATGGCAGCTTCCATGTAGCCCAATCTTATAATCCGCCGCTGGCAGAGGCTGACCGCTCTCGGGTTTGGTCTGGTATCAAGGCGCTGGATCCCAATGCAGATGTGCAATATGATGATGAATACTTTGAACTCATGCACTCAACCAGCGACAAGCTTAGTCTGCGTGATGCGATGAACTTGCAGCGCAATCGCTTGGAAGGAACAGACTTCAAACCGCAAGATCAGATGGAGCTAGACGGAAAAGGGATTCCAGATAAAACCAAAGCGGACCCAGTTTATAAATATCCTATCTCCAATCCAAATGTTATGGAGGCTCACATCTTCCAGCTCAAGGAGAATTTACCTGCCTCTACTGGAGGAGGGATTCTCTGGCTAGCTATGGGAAGTCCGCGCAATGCTCCATATCTCCCTTACTATGGCAATATCAGCAATACCTCTCAGCCTTATCAAGAAATGAGTACAGCCTACAATGAGAATTCCTGGTATTGGACTGTTAGCCGCATCAATGATTTGGTTGCAAAATACCCAGAACTTTTTGAAGATGGCTCTATTCGCAGTGAAATTGAGCGTATGGAAAGCCAATGGATAGAGGAACAGCCTGCTCATGACAGCGAGCAGATTAGTCTGTCTGAACAGCCAGAACAAGCCAGTCTGAAAGCAACAAAAGATTCTATGGAGCGAGCAGATTCAGTCTTTAAGCGCCTCAAGGAAATCCAAAAGATTGCTGAAGATAAGGTCGTGGCCGAATATGGTACAAGTGCTTTAGAAGAGATTGAGGAGTTGGAGGACTCTGACACAGAGGAGACAATTCGTCTGGAAGATTTTGACTACGATATTGCTATTGCAGGAGGCATCTTTGTGCTGACTGTCATTGGAATAGCGATTTATCTTGTCAAAGGAAAAAATAGAAAAGGAGCAGACAGTCATGAATAAAACAAGAAGAATTGCTCTCTATATCTACTTAGTCCTAGCTGGTATTGGCTTGCAGTTTGAGCTTGGAGACATGGCGGAGAAGGATGTCACCTTAGAAGCTGGCCGCGACTTGGTTCTGAACTTAGCTGTTTTAGCTGCCTTTTTCCTGCCTTTCTATTTCTTGATTAAAAAACTTGCCAAGAAGTTATCGGTTGAGATGATTGTTCTAGCAACAGCCCTCTTTGGAGGTGCCTTTATCTCTGGCTGGCTAAGCTTTGCGGGCAATAGTTTGATTGATATTATTAACTCTAACTTTATCAAGGATCCTGCTGTTTTCAATGATTGGACAAATGCACTGACAGCTCCTTTTGCAGAGGAATTTTTCAAGTCTCTGACAGCCTTTGCCGCTCTCTACATTTTGGGACGCAAGGATATTCAGTCTGTCTTAATCGCTGGACTGAGTTCGGGTTTTGGCTTTCAAGTCATAGAGGATATTGGCTATGTATCCAGAGTGACTATCGGAGGACAATATAGTGGTTCCTTAGAAGCAGTTGGCAGAATTGCTGGCGGATTGGCTTCGCATACTCTCTATACAGCAGTGGTGACTGTTGGGGTTTATCTTCTCTTTTCCACGGCTTACAAGAAATACCGTCTCTTTGGTCTCTGGTGCGTCGTGTCAACCGTTGCCAATCACTTTATTTGGAACTCTCCTTTCTTCGAAACAGAGCATCGGATTAACATCGTTGTCGGTTTCTTATTTGCCTTTCTCGTTGCTACCTTTATAGAAGTCTACCGACTGGTTTTGAAGGAGAAAAAGACAGATTTAGAAATTTAAATAATTTTCAGGGAATATATCAAACAAGAGCTTGAAATCGCTTGCAAAACCTGAAGTAAAAGGCTATACTGAATATAGTATTTAATTTTGTAATTTTTTACAAAAAAACAAAGGAGATATTTTTATGAAAAAAATATTGTTTCGTTCCTTGTTAGCTCTTTCGACCATTTTTCTCTTTCCTTTCCAAGTGGTCGAAGCCTGCACAGGATTTATTGTCGGGAAAGACCTGACTGCAGACGGCACAACGCTTTACGGTCGGACAGAGGACTTGGAGCCAAATCACAATAAGGTCTTTCTGGTTCATCCGAGAAAGACTAATGCGAGTGGTGCCAAACTAGTCGATGAAGCCAACGGTTTTGAATGGACCTTGCCGGCAGAAAGCTACAAGTATACTTCGGTATCAGATGTGACCCCATCCCAAGGTATTTTTGACGAGGTTGGCTTCAATGAATACGGTGTTTCCATTTCTGCGACTGTTTCTGCCAAGGCTAATGATGCCATCCAAAAAGTGGACCCTTATGTAGAAAATGGCTTGGCTGAGTCTATCCTGACAACTGTCGTTCTGCCTCATGTTCAGACAGCCCGTCAGGGTGTGGAACTGATGGCGCAGATTGTCAGAGAGCAGGGAGCAGCAGAGGGTAATATTATCACTATTGCTGACAAGACCGGTGTCTGGTATATGGAAATCCTATCGGGTCACCAATATGTTGCGATTAAATTCCCAGATGACAAGTATGCAGTCTTTCCTAATACTTTCTTCTTGGGCAGTGTTGACTTTGACGATACAGAAAATGTTATTGCCTCAAAGGGTGTTCAGGATGTAGCCAAGCAAGCTAATTCTTATAAAGAAATTGACGGCAAATTCCACATTTCTCAGTCCTACAATCCACCGATGGCAGAGGCAGATCGTTCGCGTGCCTGGGCAGGTATCACCAGTCTAGATCCAAATGCGGCCGTATCTTATAACGACTCTTACTTTGATCTCATGCACTCTACAGACAGAAAGATCAGTGTAGCAGATGTCATGGCTATGCAGCGCAATCGCTTTGAGGGCACTCAGTTCAAACCGCTGGACCAAATGGAGCTGGATGGTAAGGGGCTACCACAACGCAGTACGACAGACCCTGTTTACAAATATCCGTTGGGCAACCCAAATGTCATGGAAGCTCATATCTTCCAGCTCAAAGACGGTGTTCCAGCCAATATGGGCGGAGGCACTATGTGGCTGGCGGTAGGCAGCCCGCGCTTCTCACCTTACCTGCCTTATAATGGTAATATCACAGATACTTACGATGCTTATAAGGTCAACACAACTAGCTACAGTCCAGACTCTTGGTACTGGGTAGCATCTCATATCTACGATATGGCGGCCAAGCATCAGGACCTCTTTGGTACTTCTGTTCAAGACAAGTGGAAGGCCTTGGAAGCCCGCTTTATTGAGGAACAAAATACTCTGGATGCAGCCAATGCAGCTCTGCCAGATTCTTCAGCAAAAGTCACAGAGGAAACACAAGCTAGAGCAGCGCAAGTCTTTAAGGAAATGAAAGATCTAGAAGCTGAAATGGAAGCTAAAATCAAGGAAGCAACAAAAACCACTCCATCTAGCTCCGGCAAAGATTCTAGCAGCTCTTCGTCATCTCAAAGCTCGTCAAGTTCTTCCTCTTCAGCAACTTCTAGCAGTTCGGATACACGGACGGAAGTCAATGTAGAAGATGACAGCTTGGTGGATGTCGCAACTGGCATTCGCTTGAAAAATGCTGACTTGGTCAAGGCCGGTCTTCAGCTGTCAGTGAAAAAACTGGAAAGCAAGATTCAGCCGACAGATACTTATGACATTAGCTTGACCGATCCGAATGGTCAGCCGGTGCATCAGGTCAGTCCAACTCTTGTGACGATCCCAGTTCGCAAAGATCTGCCAGTAGATGCCGTCTATGTTTTGGATGAAAATGGCAAACAGGTTGAGAAATTTGATGTAACAGTTAATCAAAACCAGACTATCAGCTTCACGACCAATCATTTCTCTGTTTATCAAGTGCAGTATCGAAATGAGCAGTCCATCAAGGCCAAGAAAAAAGACCTGCCCTCAACAGGTGAGCAAGTCACTATCATGGGCCTTGCAGGCTTGATTATCCTAGCAGGAGTCTTCTTCCTTTTGAAGAAAACAAAGAAAAACTAATCTAAAATAAAAAGAAGGCCGAGCAAAATGTTCGGCCTTTCATAGTGGAAAAAACGACTCTTGTCCAGGCTATCCTTCAAGCTAGAGCCTTTATCTTAAATAATTATAGTTATAAGTAGTCAAAATTATGTCAGTGAGTTCTTCAGGTTCTTCTTGAGCTCCGCCAGCTATCCAAAGAGAAATAATCCCCTCAACACTGGATAGGAAGATTTCCAAGGCGTATTTCTGAGGGATGTGAAAGTTCTCCTCTAAAAAACGCTGGGTAGCAGCCTTTTGCTTGTCACTCAGAATGATAGTGGTTATGTACTCCCGAATAGCCCCGCGAAAGTCAATATAATGGCTCTTGGTCAGGGCATTGATAAGACGTTCATTAGCGCGCAGTATATGAAATTTTGCTATCATTAACTTTTTGGGGTATTCGTTCTCCGCTTCAAACAAGCTATAACTAGAAAGTTGGGAGATAATGTCGTTTTTGAGACTATCAACCATCTGATATTTATCTTGGTAGTGAAGGTAGAAGGTGCCGCGGTTAATCCCAGCCCGTTTGCAGAGTTTGCTGATGGAGATAGTATCGAACCTTTCCTCAGATAGTAGCTGAATCAAGGCTTCTTTGATGTCTTCCTTGGTACTAGTTTTTCGTTTCTGGATTATTTTTTCTTCCTTTTTACTTAAATCAACACTTTGTTGATTTTTGATTATTGCTTTTTATCTAAGCTCATTATATAATATCTGTGATTTAGAATCAACATCTTGTTGATTTAAGGAAACGAGCTTTGAAAAGGAGAGAAACGATATGGCTTACATTGAAATGAAACATAGTTTTAAACGTTATCAGGTAGGTGACACGGAGATTGTCGTCAATAACGATATTTCTTTTGAGATTGAAAAGGGGGAACTAGTCATTATCCTGGGTGCTTCTGGTGCTGGTAAGTCAACAGTGCTCAATATTCTCGGAGGTATGGATACCAATGATGAGGGAGACATCCTGATAGACGGCCAGAATATTGCTGACTACAATTCCCACCAGCTGACGGACTATCGCCGCAATGACGTGGGCTTCGTCTTTCAGTTTTATAATTTGGTGCCCAATCTGACAGCCAAGGAAAATGTCGAATTGGCTTCTGAAATCGTCAAGGACGCTCAAAATCCAGTGGCTGTTCTAACTGCGGTTGGTATGGAAAATCGCCTCAATAACTTTCCAGCTCAGCTATCAGGAGGTGAGCAGCAGCGGGTCTCTATTGCTCGGGCTGTGGCAAAAAATCCCAAGATTTTGCTCTGCGATGAGCCGACAGGAGCTCTGGACTACAATACCGGTAAGCAAGTGCTGCAAATCTTACAAGATATGTCCCGCAATCAAGGGGCGACGGTGATTATCGTAACCCACAATGCTGCCTTGGCTCCCATTGCTGACCGGGTTATCCGCATGCACGACGCGAGGGTCAAGAGTGTTACAGTCAATGAACAGCCACAGGATATAAGTACATTGGAGTATTGATATGAAGAGAAAGATTTATTGGAAAGATATTCTGCGCTCCTTCACTAGCTCTAAAGGACGTTTCCTATCTATTTTAATCCTCATGATGCTGGGCTCTTTAGCTCTCGTGGGACTCAAGGTCGCTCCACCCAATATGCGCAGAACAGCAACAGATTACTTGAAAGAGCAGCGAACCATGGACTTGGCTGTTATGGCGGACTATGGTTTGGATAAGGCGGATCAGAAAGAGCTGGAAGCTATCAAGGGAGCTGATGTCGAGTTTGGCTATCTGACAGATGTCACCGTGGACGAGGAGGCCCTCCGAGTATTCTCAGATACCAAGGATATTTCAAACTTTCAAGTGACCTCTGGTCGTCTTCCTAAGAAAGAGCAAGAAATTGCCCTGGCTAGCTTTTGGTCTAAGAAATATAAAATTGGCCAGGAGATTGATCTGACCGAAAAAGCCGGCAGCCGGTCAGTTCTGAAAAACAAGACCTATAAGATTGTGGGATTTGTCAACTCGGCAGAACTCTGGTCTGATAGAAATCTAGGCAATGCGACTAGTGGAAGCGGTGCTTTATCAGCCTATGCTGTAGTCAGCCCTAAGGCCTTTGATACAGATGTTTACAGTATTGCCCGCCTGCGCTATCATGATTTAGAAAAGCTGGCTCCCTTCTCTGAAAGCTATCAGGAGCGTTTGGAGCAGCACCAGACAGCTTTAGACAAGAGCCTGGAAGATAACGGAGTGGCCCGGTTTAAGCGATTAGAGGCAGATGCCAAAAGCACCATTCAGAAGGGTGAAGATAAGATTGCTCAGGCTGAGAGCGAACTGACCCAAGGTAAAAAACAATTAGAGCAAGCTCAGAGTCAGCTGGACCAGCAAAAAAACCAGCTAGCAGCAACTCAAGCCGCTTCTATCCTCCCTCCTGCTCAGCTCAGTCAGAGCCAGCAGCAGATTCAGGATGCTGAGTCCCAACTCAATCAGAAAAAAGCAGACCTCGCAAAGGCAGAGAAAGACTTATCAGCTAGCAAGAACAAGCTAGCTGACGCTAAGGCAGACCTGAATCGTTTGAAAGAGCCGGCCTATCATAGCTATGACCGCAAGTCTCTGCCAGGTGGGAATGGCTATCATATGTATAAAAACTCCATGAATAGTATTGCGTTGATTGGTAATATCTTCCCGGTGGTGCTCTATTTGGTGGCAGCTATAGTGACCTTTACCACCATGACTCGCTTTGTCGATGAGGAGCGAACAAATGCAGGTGTCTTCAAGGCTCTAGGCTACCATAGCCGAGATATCATTCGCAAGTTTGCTCTTTACGGTTTGGTGGCGGGTAGTTTGGGTACCCTCATAGGGATTCTGCTGGGACATTATTTCTTGTCGGGGGTGATTTCTTCTATTATTACCAGAGGGATGGTGCTCTCTGCCCCGCATGCATATTTTTATATTTCCTATAGTTTACTGGCCCTGGGGCTTTCCCTTCTTTCCAGCGTTCTCCCTGCCTATTTGGTGGCAAGACGGGAGCTGACGGAAGAAGCAGCTCACTTGCTTTTGCCCAAGCCACCAGTCAAGGGCTCCAAGATTTTCTTGGAAAGACTTCCCCTTATCTGGCGACGTCTTAGCTTTACTCAGAAGGTCACAGCTCGCAATATCTTTCGCTATAAGCAGCGGATGTTCATGACTATCTTTGGTGTGGCGGGTTCTGTTGCCCTGCTCTTTGCCGGCCTAGGACTTCAGTCTTCTATTGGTGGTATTCCAAAACGTCAGTTTGAGGAGATTCTGCGATACGACTTGATTGTCGCTGTTAATCCTGGGGAGAATCAAGCTGAGCAAGACAAGCTGAAAAAGATGTTGGCAGATGACTCGATTGCTGACTATCAGGAAATCCATAGTGAAACCCTAACAGAGAAATACAAAGGGAAAAAAGAGGCAGAGTCAGTCACTTTAATGGTTACGGACAAGGAGAATTTTGAACCGTTTATTTCTCTGGAAAGTCCCGACAACCAGCAAAAGCTGAGTCTCAAGGATGGTGCAGTTGTTTCGGATAAATTGGCCCGCATAGCTGGAGTTAGCCCCGGTGGCAGTATAGAGCTGGGTGGCAAGCCTGTCAAGCTCGCAGCAGTCAATGAGAATCATTTTGGCCATTTTGCTTTTATGAAGGCGACTGACTACCAGAAGATTTACGGGAAAAAGCCTGAGAAAAATGCTTATCTAGTGCGGCTCAAGGACTCTTCTAGTAAAAATATTGTTGATAAGGCCAATGAATTTATGAGCCTCAAGTCTGTCAAGAGTGTCTCCCAAAATGCTAGCATGGTGAAGCAGTTCAACGTTCTAGCTGATTCTCTTAATAATACAATGCTGGTTTTGGTGCTGATTTCCATTCTTTTAGCAGTCGTCATTCTCTATAATTTGACAAATATCAATGTGGCCGAGCGGATTCGCGAACTGTCCACTATCAAGGTTTTGGGCTTTCATAATAAGGAAGTGACCCTCTATATCTATCGAGAGACCATTATTCTTTCAGTGATTGGGATGGCAGTTGGGCTTCTAGGCGGTTTCTTCCTGCATCGTTTTTTGATTGAGAAAGTTGCGCCTAGCATTATCAGCTTAACCCCTCAAGTAAGTCCCTCAGTCTATCTGTTTCCTCTAACAGCAGTGACTCTTATTCTGACCTTACTTGGTTTCTTTGTCAACTACCGCCTCAGACGGGTGGATATGCTGGAAGCGCTCAAGTCTGTTGATTGATAAAAAACATTTTAAAACTTTCACTCACTTGTGAGGTGGAAGTTTTTTTGAACTTTGATATAATATTCCTTGTAAAGAAAGAGAAAGACACACGATGACACGAAAAATTGCCTTATTATCCGATGTGCATGGGAATAGCACAGCCTTGGAAGCAGTACTGGCGGATGCGGAAAGCCAGCAAGTGACAGACTATTGGTTTTTGGGAGACTTGCTCCTGCCAGGAACCGGTCGCAGGAATATCCTAGATAGGATGGAGCAGCTGCACATCAGCCTCCAGGTCAGGGGGAATTGGGAAGACAGTCTCTGGCATGCCCTGCACCAAAAGCTGGATTTGAATCGTCCTAGCCACCTCTACCTGACCCGGCTCTGTCATTTTGTCCTAGAGGAAATCCGTCCAGTAGAGATTGACCGCATGCAAGAACTTCCTCTGCAAATCTTGACAGAAGTAGAAGGCTTGAAGATTGCGGTTAGCCACCATCTACCAGATAAGAATTGGGGGCGGGAGTTGATTCATATTGGCGAGCAGAGTGATTTCGACCGACTTTTCGAGGGAAACGACTGCGCTGTTGCTGTTTATGGTCATATTCACCAGCAGTTTCTCCGCTACGGGACTCAGGGGCAGCTGATTATCAATCCCGGCTCTATTGGTCAGCCATTCTTTCTAGATTCGGCTTTGCGTCAGGACTTGCGAGCCCAGTATGCCATTTTAGAGATAGATGAGACGGGTCTGGCTGATGTCGACCTACGGCGCGTGGCCTACGATGTGGAGCAGGAGCTGAAATTGGCTCGGGAGCTCCACTTGCCTTACTATGAGATTTATCGGGAGAGTTTGGTCAATGGTATCCACCATACCCACAACCACGACCTGCTGCGGGAAATCAGTGAGCGGGAAGGCTATGCGGATGAGATTGCAGCTTTCTTAAAGTCCAGTCGTAACTCTTGAAGTTACACCATTTTTGAGATATAATAGTGAGAGAAAATGATGAGGGAGGAGAAAAAATGCAGATTTCTAGCCGTTTTACCATTGCCACTCATATGCTGATTGTCCTAGCTTTGGAGGGAAAAAAACAAAAACTGACAAGTGATATTCTTGCTAGTAGTGTCGGCGTCAATCCAGTTATTATTCGCAAGACCCTGTCCCAGCTCAAGAATGCAGGAATGATTACCGTTGCTCGTGGGACTGGAGGAGCGGAGATTGCCAAAGATTTGAAAGATATTAGTCTGTTGGACGTCTATAGTGCGGTTGAATGTCTGGGTAAGAGCGGCCAGCTCTTTAGTTTTCATGACAAGCCCAATCCAGACTGTCCTATCGGTAAGAACATTCACAATGTCTTAGACGACCGCTTGGCGGCTATCCAGGCAGCCATGGAAGCTGAATTGGCTCAGACCAGTCTTGACGAGGTCGTCGCAGCAACCGAAAAAGAAATTAAAGAACAATCTGTTTCCCAGTGAGCAGATTGTTTTTTTGTTAAGAATTTTCTGAGATGTAATTGTTGACATTACATTAAAACCTGCTATACTAATAGATGTAATATAAATAATTACAATATAAAAATAAGACTTCGAAGCAAATGGAGGTATGGAAATCCATATCAAGGAACCTATCTCTGTTTTGGAGAAATAAAAAAAGATGGAGCAGGAGCACTGCTGAAATTTTAAATTTAAGAGAGGAGAAAAACATGACTTTTGAATATCAAAGCAAGATTTATCTAGGAGAGGTGGCACTTTATGTGGCCGATGTAGCAAGACAAAAGGACTTTTATCAGCGTGTTTTAGGATTGGAACTTTTGGAAGAGCAGGACGGACAGGTGGCTTTGGGTCGGGATGGACAATTGCTGGTGAGGCTCTTAGCGACCGGTGATCGTCAGACAGTCAAGTCGGCTTACGGTCTTTATCATCTGGCGCTTTTGCTTCCAAGTCGTCAAGCTTTGGCGGATATCCTTAAGCATTTATCAGAAAATAAAGTTCCTATGGTTGGAGGGGCGGACCACGGTTATAGTGAAGCTATTTATCTGGAGGATCCAGAAGGCAACGGCATTGAGCTTTATCGGGACAAACCTCAGGCTGATTGGGATATTCGAGAAGATGGCCGCATTATCGGAGTGACGGAAGCACTTGCGGCTCAAGAAATCTATGAATTAGGTCAGGAAGTCCAACCGTTTAGTATTGCTGCAGGCACTCGTATGGGCCATGTCCACCTGTCTGTGAAAAATAGCAGAGCAGCCAGTCATTTTTACCAAAAACTTCTAGGCTTGGAGGACAAATTTTCTGTACCTTCTGCTAGCTGGCTGGCATCCGGAAACTATCATCATCATTTAGCAGTCAATGAATGGGGAGGTTCTCACTTGAATCATCGCCAACCGAAGCAACTGGGACTAGCCTATTTTGAGGCACAAGTAGAAGGAAAAGAAGATCTAGTAGCTATTTATGAAAATGCTCTGGACTTGCAGGCACCAGTCCGATGGATTAGCTCCCAAGAGCTAGAAGTCACAGACCCAGATGGGATTGTGGCAAAAGTTAAGACAAGAGTGGTATAATAAGGCTTATCAAGAAGCTAAAAGAAAGAAAAAATATGTACAAGACTTATTATACATCGCCGATTGGCCGGATTCTCATCTTGACGAACGCAAATGCCTTGTTGGGACTTTGGCTGGAGAATCAAAAATATTTTGGGACAGGCTATAATCTAGAGCAAGCGCAGCAGGAGGAGACAGAAATCAGCCGACGCGTCTCTGCTTGGTTGGACGCTTATTTTAAGGGAGAAAATCCTGCGACAGATGAGATTCCATTGGCACCTCAAGTAACTGAGTTCAGAAGCAAGGTTCTGACAGTGCTGCAGAAGATTCCTTATGGGCAAACGGCTACCTATTCAGACATTCTACGAGAATTACAAGCCGATTACGGTAAAATTGGCTCGGCTAGAGCAGTCGGTGGCGCTATCGGTCATAATCCGATTTCCCTTCTGATTCCCTGTCACCGGATTGTCGGAAGCGACGGCAAGCTGACCGGTTATGCCAGTGGCCTTGATAGAAAAGCTTTTCTATTGGAGTTGGAGGAGAGCGTCTCCAATCACAAAGCACTTACTTTTGCTAAATGATTTGAGTAGTTAGAACGGCTACTCATTTTTTACATTTTGTCGATAAAATTATAAGAAATTTCAATTCTTCTATTAGCTTCTTTTGACCTTGAGTAGGGTGAACCAAAATCCTGTCTACTAAATCATTTGTAATCTCCACGGTTCGCTTGTGAATAGAATTTCCTTTTTTAACAACCTCTAATCCATAACTATCAATTAATCGGATTAAGTACTCAAGATTTGAAAGGTTAATTCCATATTTTTCTGTAAGTCGATTTAAGCTGAATACTTGTTTGCTTAGTTCATAAATCTGAACTTTGTCCTCATAAGTTAGTTTCATAGTAAACACCCCAAAAGTTAGATTTTTCTGTCTAACTTTGGGAGTGCAGTTCAGAGTGAGTCTTTTCATTTTCCAAAGTATCTTCAAATTGCTTTCTGTGGTATAATTGTAGATAGTAATGAATGATAGTGTGGAGTTTATAAATTGAATAAATATAATATCATAGACTTATTTTCAGGAGCAGGCGGTTTATCTTATGGATTTGAGGCGGCAGGTTTTAATGTATTATTAGGTATTGATAATGATGAAAAAGCCTTAGAAACTTTCCGAAAAAACCACAAAAATTCAAAAGTATTGTGTGGAGACATTACGAATATATCTTATGAGGAAGATATAAAACCAATAATTGGAGAACAAAAAGTGGATCTAATTGTTGGAGGTCCGCCATGTCAGGGAATGTCTCTTTCTGGACCGCGAAAATTTGATGACCCTCGGAACAAACTCTATTTATCCTATATCCGCTTAGTTCGAGAAATACAACCAACCGCTTTTGTTATTGAAAATGTGATTGGTATTGTCAGTTTGTTTAAAGGACATATAAAAGATGCGATCATCGAAGAATTTTCAAAAATGGGCTATAAGGTTCAGTTTAAAGTTTTGTTAGCTTCTGATTATGGTGTTCCGCAAAATCGAAAGCGTGTCATTTTTGTAGGAACAAAAAATGATGGATTTGAATACCCTACTTCATTGGGAACAACTATCACGACCGAGATGGCACTTTCTGATTTACCAACATTAGAAAATGAACTTGGCGATGCAGAGATGGTTTATATTTCAGAACCTAAAAATAACTATCAAAAACTAATGCGAAAGCAGTCTTCAGTTGTGTTGAATCACATTGCAGCCAAGCATTCTGAAAAAGTAACAAGCACGATTGCTCTTGTTCCTGATGGTGGAAATTATAAAAACCTACCCGAAGAATTACGAGAGTCAAGAAAATTTAATGTTGCTTGGACTCGATTTGCAAGCTGGAAGCCAGCTCCTACGATTGATACGGGGCACAGACATCATTTTCATTATAAATACAACCGTGTTCCAACCGTGAGGGAATCCGCACGATTACAATCGTTTCCTGACGATTTTATCTTTTATGGGAGTAAAACACAGCAATTTAGACAAGTTGGTAATGCTGTTCCGCCTCTAATGGCTCAACAGATTGCGAATAGTTTATTGAAATATTTAAAAAATAACGAAGAGTAACTATGTATCAAGTTCCAGAAAAATATTATTTTAGATTGCATCACCCACGACCTCGTTTTAAAAACGATGTCGAAAACGTTCTTGTTTATATGGCGACCAATATTTCTGATTTAGGGATATTGCCAAAAAAGGAATTTAGTAAGAAACTAAATGAAATTATTAAACACTACGCAGGCAATGCTGATAAAACGGAGAAGACAATTAATAACTGGCGAACGGAGATTTCTTCTTTGTTTGGCTTGATGATTGAGAAAGAAGGATTTGTTTATTCAGGAAATAGAGCTAAGGAGTTGACTGACGACCAAGACCTTATTCGTTTTTTTAAAACATTTTTGTATAATTTCGAATATCCTGGTGGGCATCTAAAAGATAATGAGATTGTTAAGCTGTGTCAAATTGGAGTTCAATTTAAGCCATCTCAGTATTTACTGGAACTACTTACAGAAGCGTCACAGGTTGAAGAAAAAGCTATTTACCTCACTGATGAGGAAGTTGCACATTGTATTTTTAATGACTTAAGGTGCACTCGGGATAAAGAGCCTGTTTTGAAAGTATGGAATCGCATTAAAGATAACAGAGAGTCCAAGATGGTTTACGACACTACAGGTGATGTTATACGCTATGCTAAAGATATTTTAGATTATATGGTTATAGCAAGCCTGCTAAGTGTTCAAGGCGGTAGGTATAAAATAAATTCCATAGAAGAGCAAGCAATAAATGAATTTTTACAATCAGATACTGTATTTGATGGCTATGCTCAATTCATTGGTAAATCTTCAACAAGGATTGAAGAGATTAGAGAATATAGAAGTGCTTGGTTCGAATATGTCAATCGTGATTTGGGAGATATTGATTTTAGAACAAACTTTAATCTTTATATTCCAAGTGATATTGATTTTACTGAAGAGAATTCGGATATTATCGGACATCTAACTGAACATATCGAATATAGCGAGAAAATATCTACTGCTATTGTGGGAAGTTCAGGAGAAGCGATTGTTATTAATCACGAGAAACAAAAATTGCGAGAAAATGGACAAGAGCAATTGCTTCACCTTGTTAACTTTATCCCGACACAATTTGGTGTAGGCTACGATGTTCAATCTTTTGAGTGTGATGATTCTGAATTAAGAAAGTATATTGAGGTAAAGACAACGGTCAGCAATACTTCTATTACTTTTAATTCGTTTCATATCACACCAAATGAATGGCGAACAGCAAAGTCTGTGCGTGATAGATACTATATATATCGTTTGCAGATTTCAAAACATAGCAAAAAGTTGTTTATTATCAAGAATTTGTATGATTTAGTAAAAAATGAGAAGATGCTACTGATTGAGAGAAAGGATGGTTATGATGTTCGCTTTTCATCATCAGTGGGCTTTGAGGAGAATTTAATTTGAAGAAACTAAAAATTGCTTCTCTCTTTAGTGGAGGGGGTGGAACAGATATTGGTTTTGCTGGTGGATTTGATTTTTTAGATCAACATTATGCTGATAATCAAATTGAGATTGTCTATGCGAATGATATTGATGATAGTGCTAATAAAATGTTTGAAAAGAATTTTGGTATTACTCCGGACAATCGAAATGTTCGAGAAGTAAAATCGAATGAAATACCATCTTTCGATATTTTAACAGGTGGATTTCCGTGTCAGTCGTTTTCTGTTAGTGCTCAAAATCCGAAACGTCTAGGGATAAAAGACGAAAAAGGAACGCTATTTTTTGAGATGGTGCGAGTGTTGAAAGCACATCAACCGAAAGCTTTTTTTGCTGAAAATGTTAAGGGAATTTTGTCTGCAAACAACAAAGAAGCCTTTCCATTGATTATTGAGGAGTTCGAAAAAGCTGGCTATAATGTTTCCTATAAACTTTGCGTAGCTACAAAATACGGTGTTCCACAAAAGAGAGAGCGTGTGTTTATTGTTGGTATTCGAAAAGATTTGAATTTTACTTTTGAATTTCCTGAAGAGCCTATTCAGAATGAAGAAGATTACACACCACTAAAAGCAATTCTTCAGAAAAATATTGATGAAAAATATTATTTTAGTGAGAGGGCAGTGAAAGGAATGCTAAATAGCAAGTCTGGCAAAAAAATGAATAAAGGGCGAGCACAGGACATTGAGCGACCAAGTAATACGGTTAGTTCTCACTTAGCGAAAGTTTCTTTAAATAGTACTGATCCTGTTTTGTTGGAAAATGGTCGTTATCGTCGTTACACTCCAAGAGAAGTTGCACGTATTCAATCTTTTCCAGAAAACTATGAACTGATTGGTTCAGAAGGCGCTCAGTATAGAATGCTCGGGAATGCCATTCCTCCTGTTATGATGTGGTATATAGCTGAAAAGTTAGTGTCAGATTTGCGAAATAGCGATGCAGTTGCAAAACAGCACGAACTTGAAGAGAGTTTTGGTCAATTAGATCTATTTGAAGCAAGTTGATAATTTTAGTGTACGTGGCTTGGTATGAAGTTAGATTTTCAAGATAAGACTTCTATACAAGTATTTTTCAATAGTGGAGGCTAGTATAAAATATCACGAAAATTCTCAATTTAAGGGAGAGTGTTATGTTGAGTGCTAGCTACTGTGCTTTAGATGATAAAGTTATAACAAGAGATAGAATAACGTCCCTGTTGATCTATTATGTAGTAAAGACTTTGTAATTTGATTAACCAATAACTCGTTAAACTCAGCAATTTGAAATCACTAGGTTTTTTGTAAAAAAATGCTTGACTTTCTTGGGCTATGAAGTCCAGCCTATTTTTGAGTTTATTTACATCGGTTTTGGACGTTAATTAGGGGAATGTATTGTAATTTAAACTAGAAAAGCACCGTTCGGTGCTTTTCTGCTATTCTATTCAAAATACAGCAAGTCCTTGCTAGTCTCGGTGAAGAGTTCAAAACCATTCTTAGTGACATGGCCGCAGTCTTCGATGCGGACACCAACCTTGCCAGGGATGTAGATGCCAGGCTCAACAGAGAAGCACATGCCTTCTTCGATGATCATGTCGTTGCCTTCCGTAATGGATGGGAATTCGTGAACATCCATACCGATGCCGTGGCCAAGACGGTGGTTGAAATACTCACCATAGCCCGCTTTTTCGATGACTTGCCGAGCAGCGCGATCTACTTCATGAGCTGTGACACCTGGCTTGATAAAGTCAAGAGCAGCTTGCTGGGCTTCCAATGTCAGATGGTAGATATCCTTTTTGAACTGGTCAGGCTGGCCAACAGCAACGGTCCGTGTCATATCGCTGGCATAGCCATTAACCATGCAGCCAAGGTCAAAGAGCAGGAGGGCGTTATTTTCGACTTTATTGGCACCGGGAATGCCGTGCGGATTGGCCGCATTATTTCCCGTCAGCACCATGGTTTCAAAGCTCATCTCATAACCTTCTCGCTTGATTGCAAAGTCAATCTGAGCGATGATATCTGTTTCAGTATTGTCCAGTGAGATATTGTCAAAACCGATATTGACAGCCTTGTCAGCATATTGGCCAGCTACCAGCATTTTCTGGATTTCATCGGCAGACTTAATCAGGCGCAAGCGGTTGACGTAAGGTGTCAGGTTGGCAAATTCTGCAGTTTCAAAGACAGTTTTCAATCCATGATATTTGGTCAAAATCAAGTTATCAAACTCAAGAGCAACAGTCTTGAAGGAGTGAGCCGGAAGGGCTGCTTTAATCTTCTGCCAAGGATTTTCCGAGTCCATATAGCCAAGGACTGAAAAGGGAACAGAACCTGAAGCCCGCTCAACTTCTAAAGCTGGCACGAAGAGCAGGGGCTCATGGTCAGGATAGACAAACAAAAACATCTGCCGCTCATGCGGGTCACTGTAGAAACCAGTCAGATAATTGATGGTGACTGGATCAGACAGAACAGCAGCATCTAGCTTCTCATTCTCGAGATAATGGGTGATTTGTTGGATTTTTGTCATGGTCACAACCTTCTTTCTATGCCTCTATTTTGGCAAAAAATGTCAAAAAAAGCAAGACTTTTCAAAAACTTATCAAAATACTTGAAAGTGTTTACAAGAAGTGATAAAATGGTGAATGTAGGAAAGTGAAAACGATATTTTCAATAGAAGAAAGGAAACTATATGAACACAGACGACACAGTAACGATTTATGATGTCGCCCGTGAAGCGGGAGTTTCGATGGCGACAGTCAGTCGAGTAGTGAATGGAAACAAGAACGTCAAAGAAAACACACGTAAAAAAGTTTTAGAGGTCATTGATCGTCTTGACTATCGTCCAAATGCAGTGGCACGTGGACTAGCCAGTAAGAAGACTACAACCGTAGGCGTTGTCATTCCAAATATTACCAATAGCTATTTCTCAACCTTGGCAAAAGGGATTGATGATATTGCCGAAATGTATAAATACAATATTGTCTTGGCTAACAGTGATGAGGACGATGATAAGGAAGTCTCCGTTGTCAATACGCTCTTTTCTAAGCAGGTGGATGGCATTATTTTCATGGGCTATCATCTGACGGAGAAAATTCGCTCAGAGTTTTCACGTTCACGCACACCGGTCGTTTTGGCGGGTACTGTCGATGTGGAGCATCAGCTTCCGAGCGTTAATATTGACTACAAGCAAGCAACGGTTGATGCTGTAGAATTACTGGCTAAGCGCAATAAGAAAATTGCCTTTGTCAGTGGGCCGCTTGTAGATGATATCAACGGGAAAATCCGTCTATCAGGCTATAAAGATGGCTTGAAGAACAAGAAACTTTCTTACAGCGAAGGCTTGGTTTTTGAATCAAAATATTCTTATGATGATGGCTACCACTTGGCAGAGCGTGTTATTGCTTCCAAAGCAACAGCGGCTTTTGTCACAGGAGATGAACTGGCAGCAGGCCTCTTAAATGGTCTATCTGATCAAGGCATCAAGGTTCCAGAAGATTTTGAAATCATTACCAGTGATGATTCGCAAGTAGCTCGTTTCACTCGTCCTAACCTTTCCACAATCGGTCAGCCCCTCTATGACATCGGCGCTATCAGTATGCGCATGCTGACTAAGATTATGCATAAGGAAGAATTGGAAGAACGCGAAGTTCTCCTAGCTCACAGCATTAGCGAGCGTAAATCAACTCGGAAATAAGCGGTGAGCCGCAAGTCTGCTTAGGAACTTCTCTGGACTTGAAAAGTGAGTGAAGAGACTAGGTCAATGACTGCTTTAATGGAGTTTCATGATTATGAAGTGAGGCTGAGGTGTAGTACCTCAGCTTTTTTGTGTTTCCGTTTAGCTAGGGGGTACTTTTCTAAGTCTTATCAGGCTTTGGATGGATTTTTTACCTCATTTGCCCTTGTGGTTTTCCTTTTTATTTGATTTTCGGTATAATAGGAAGTATGAAAGTATTACTGTACCTTGAAGGAAAGTCCGTTTTGGAGAAATCAGGAATCGGCCGAGCCCTCCAGCACCAGATGCACGCCTTGGATTTGGCTGGGATTCCTTATACGACGGACGTTTTAGGAGATTATGATGTGGTCCACATCAATACCTATGGTCCCCGTAGCTTGCTTCTTCTGCATGCTGCCAAGAGGGGCAATAAAAAAGTGATTATGCATGGGCATTCGACCAAGGAGGACTTTGAAAATTCCTTTATTGGATCCAATCTCTTTGCTCCGCTTTTTGGTAAATATCTGACTCACATGTATAAAAAGGCGGATTTCATTATCACGCCATCGGAGTATTCCAAGCAGCTTATCCAGTCTTATGGGGTCACTACGCCTATGGTGGCTGTGTCAAACGGTATTGACCTGCCTAAGTATAAGAAAGATGCTCGCAAGGAAGAAGTTTTTAAAAAGTATTTTAAGATTGAAGAAGGACAGAAGGTGGTCGTCTGTGCTGGACTTTATTTCCGCCGCAAGGGGATTGAGGATTTTGTAGAGGTTGCCCGCAGGATGCCTGATGTGCGCTTCATTTGGCTGGGCTCTATCAATCTCTGGTTGATTCCGCGCAAGATCCGCCATCTGGTCCTCTTTGACCATCCTGATAATGTCGAATTTCCTGGCTATTTTAAGGGAGCGGTTTTCCAGGGAGCCATGTCTGGAGCAGATGCCTTCTTTTTCCCGTCCTATGAGGAAACTGAAGGAATTGTTGTCCTGGAAGCCTTGGCCAGTGAGCAGAATGTTGTGTTGCGCGATATTCCAGTTTATCATGGCTGGGTGGATGAGCGTTCAGCCGAGCTCTGTCATAACGTAGACGAGTTTGTCCAGTCTCTGAGAAATATCTTAGATAAAAAGGTGGACAAGCGCGAAGCAGGCTATCAGGTGGCTAAAAGCCGGTCTATTGACGATGTTGCAGATCAGTTAGTCAAGGCTTATCAAACAGTTTTGGAGATGTAAGATGCGTATTGGTCTTTTTACAGATACCTATTTTCCTCAGGTCTCTGGGGTTGCTACCAGTATTCGGACTTTGAAGACGGAGCTGGAAAAATTAGGTCATGCGGTATTTATTTTTACGACGACGGACAAGGATGTCAATCGTTATGAGGATTGGCAAATTATTCGGATTCCCAGCGTACCTTTCTTTGCCTTTAAGGACCGAAGAGTGGCTTACCGAGGCTTTTCTCATGCCTTAGAAATTGCTCGTCAGTACCAGCTGGATATTATCCATACCCAGACTGAGTTTTCACTAGGTCTGCTGGGGATTTGGATTGCCAAAGAGCTGCGGATTCCGGTAGTACATACCTATCATACCCAGTATGAAGATTATGTGCACTATATTGCCAAGGGGATGGTCATCCGTCCTAGCATGGTTAAGTACATTGTCCGTGGCTTCATGAGTGATTTGGATGGGGTTATCTGCCCTAGCGAGATTGTTTATGACCTTTTGGTTAATTATAAAATTGAGGCAGAAAAACGGGTGATTCCGACAGGGATTGAGCTGGCGAAGTTTGAGCGGCCAGAAATTTCGCGTGAGGATATCAAGAAGCTGCGTTTCAAGCTAGGTCTTGCTGAAGATGAGATTATGTTGCTCAGTCTGTCCCGTATTTCCTACGAAAAGAATATCCAGGCTATCGTTGAGGCGATGCCTGCCGTCCTTGAAGAAAATGACAAAGTCAAGCTAGTCATTGTCGGCGACGGTCCTTATGCGGACGACTTGAAAGAACTGGTTGCCAAGCTTCAGATTGAAGAAGCTGTCATCTTTACGGGGATGATTGCTCCTAGTGATACGGCCCTTTACTATAAAGCTGCGGATTTCTTTATCTCTGCCTCAACCAGTGAGACTCAAGGTCTGACTTATCTGGAAAGCTTAGCCAGCGGCACGCCGATTATTGCCCATGGAAATCCTTATCTGGATAATGTTATCAGTGACAAGATTTTTGGGACCCTTTATTACCAAGAGCGCGATTTATCAGGCGCTATTTTAGAGGCGATTATTGCGACGCCTGACATGGATGAGCAGAAGCTAGCAGACAAGCTCTACGAGATTTCAGCAGAGAACTTTGGTCGCAGAGTCTATGAGTTTTATCTAGATTTGACTATTTCCAAGGACTTCCATAACGAGCTCAGTCCAGAGGAAAGTGCTGCCAAGCGTCTGGCCAAGACAGTGGCCTATCTGCCCAGTAAGGTTATTTCTCTTCCCATCAACGGTTCTGTTCGTATCATCAAAGCTTCTAGTAAACAAGTGAAAAAAATCAGGAAAATTACTAAATTTTTGGAATAGAAATAATCCTTGCCTAGCAGCATGTGATGTTAGTAGGCAAGGATTTCTTTAGAAGTAGAGGAGAAATCTTATGAAAAAATATCTCAAACAGTTGCCGTGGCTGCTTTTGTTCTATGGCATTGTCATTGGTTCTGGCTTGATTTGGGAACAAATTTGGCAATATTTTATAAATAATACAGAGAGTATGGGAAGGGATTTGAGCTGGCTTTCTAATCTTAATTTATTTTATTATGCTTTGTTGCTTCCTTTGTTTGGTGCAGTGATTGTTTATATAAATACTCGGATGCAAGGCTTTTCACTGCCCTTTCTTTTTTTGGTTCCAGGGGTTCAGTATTATTACCTATTCAAAAATTTTTTTGACGGACTTTTTTACTCAGGAGACGAGATTTATAATCCAATCACTGCCACGCTTTATAATGCTAGGGATATTCATGTCTTGTTATTTCTTTCTTTGGGAGGAATGCTGTTGGCAGAGCAACACTGTAAAAAACGTCAAGCAGCTATCTTGAGTCAAGAGACTCTCAATCGTTTTTCTGGTTTTGATGGTCAATAGCTCTTGCAAATTTCTCCAATCGTGCTATAATGTTTTCTAGAGACATATCACCTGCAGGAAATCTTGTAGAGAGCGCGTGGAGCTGGGAATCGCGTAGAGGATGCAGTTGGGACTACTCTATCAGCTTTTATGCAAACATAAAACGGTGGCTACGTTAGAGCCGATTCGAGGTGCAAGTCTTTTGACTTGCATAAATGAAGGTGGAACCACGTTGCGACGTCCTTTTGAGGATGTCGTTTTTTGTTTTCATTTTTCTTTTCTTGCTTTTTGAGTGGCGAGAGATGGCTTTTCCTTTGCTACAATATTATAAAAAATAAAATGAATAAAGGAGATCTGTATGGGATTCAAATTCGAAGAAATTAAGGCTTATTTAATGAAACATGGCTTAGATTCTAGCATAGCTGAGTCGCTGCATGCAGTCTATGGAACTCAGCGTTTGGGAGGCACTGCAAATGCCTACTTTTTAATTGTTTTTACTGAGACAGGAATCTACATCATTTCTATTACCCCTATGGGGAAATTAGGAGATATTGTAGGAGAATTTTCAGCAGAAGATATCCAAGCATATCAATTTAAGAAGCGCTTGTTCATGGGATATAAACTTAAGTTTTCGATGAATGATAAACAGAGTTTTGAATTTAATGTTAATAAGGTAATGATTGGTGCAGGCTGGCATAAAACTGAGCTACAAGAAATCCTAGAAATCAACTATTACAATAAAAGAATAGATTCTTAAAATATTTGGATGATAGATAAGGAGAAAACTCATGATTAAGATTACTTTCCCAGATGGCGCTGTTCGTGAATTCGAATCTGGCGTGTCAACTTTTGAAATTGCTCAATCTATCAGCAATTCCCTAGCTAAAAAAGCCTTGGCTGGTAAATTCAACGGCAAATTGATTGATACAACTCGTGCCATCACTGAAGATGGTGCTATTGAAATCGTGACACCTGACCACGAAGATGCTTTAGATATCTTGCGTCACTCTGCAGCCCACTTGTTTGCGCAAGCAGCTCGTCGTCTTTTCCCAGATATTCACTTGGGCGTTGGCCCTGCCATTCAGGATGGTTTCTACTACGATACAGATAATGAAGCTGGGCAAATTTCAAATGAAGACCTGCCTCGTATTGAAGAAGAAATGAAGAAAATCGTCAAAGAAAACTTCCCATCCATCCGTGAGGAAGTGACCAAGGATGAGGCGCGTGAAATTTTCAAAAACGATCCTTACAAGTTGGAATTGATTGAAGAGCACTCAGAAGATGAGGGCGGTTTGACCATCTACCGTCAAGGCGAATATGTGGATCTCTGCCGTGGGCCTCACGTTCCATCCACAGGTCGAATCCAAATCTTCCATCTCTTGAACGTGGCTGGAGCATACTGGCGCGGGAACAGCGACAATGCTATGATGCAGCGGGTCTATGGTACTGCTTGGTTTGACAAGAAAGACCTGAAGAAATATCTGCAAATGCGGGAGGAAGCCAAAGAACGTGACCATCGTAAGTTAGGGAAAGAGCTGGATCTCTTCATGATTTCTCAAGAAGTTGGTCAAGGTTTGCCATTCTGGCTGCCAAATGGTGCGACGGTCCGTCGCGAGTTGGAGCGCTACATAGTTGACAAAGAGTTGGCTTCTGGCTACCAACACGTCTACACTCCGCCTTTGGCTTCTGTGGAGCTTTATAAGACTTCTGGCCACTGGGAGCACTACCAAGAGGATATGTTCCCAACCATGGATATGGGTGATGGAGAAGAGTTTGTTTTGCGTCCGATGAACTGCCCTCACCACATCCAGGTCTACAAACACCATGTTCACTCTTACCGTGAGCTGCCAATCCGTATTGCTGAGATTGGCATGATGCACCGTTACGAAAAATCTGGTGCCCTGACTGGTCTTCAACGTGTACGTGAAATGTCCTTGAATGATGGTCACCTCTTTGTAACGCCAGAGCAGATTCAAGAAGAATTCCAGCGTGCGCTGCAGTTGATTATCGATGTTTATGCTGACTTCAACTTGACAGAATATCGTTTCCGCTTGTCTCTTCGTGACCCTCAGGATACGCATAAGTATTTTGATAACGATGAGATGTGGGAAAATGCCCAAACCATGCTGCGAGCAGCCTTGGACGAAATGGACGTGGACTACTTTGAGGCAGAAGGAGAAGCAGCCTTCTACGGCCCTAAACTTGATATCCAGGTTAAAACAGCCCTAGGAAATGAAGAAACCCTGTCAACTATCCAGCTGGACTTCCTCTTGCCAGAGCGTTTTGACCTCAAGTATGTCGGAGCTGACGGTGAAGAGCATCGCCCAGTTATGATTCACCGTGGGGTTATCTCAACCATGGAGCGCTTCACAGCTATCTTGATTGAAAATTACAAGGGTGCCTTCCCTACTTGGCTGGCTCCGCATCAAGTGACTTTGATTCCAGTTTCTAACGAAGCCCATATTGACTATGCTTGGCAAGTGGCTAAAAAGCTGCGCGACAAGGGGGTTCGTGCTGATGTGGATGAGCGCAATGAAAAGATGCAGTACAAGATTCGTGCCTCACAAACTAGCAAGATTCCTTATCAGCTCATCGTTGGTGACAAGGAAGTTGAAGACGGTACTGTTAATGTCCGCCGCTACGGTCAAAAAGAAACACATACAATACCAGTAGACGAATTTGTAGAGCAAATCTTAGCAGACATTGCCAACAAATCACGCCTTGAAAAGTAGAACTCATTAGAAAACAATAAAACCCGAGCAATTAGCTCGGGTTTCGTTTATAGGCTCTATTTAGGAAGATTCCTGATTTCTGCTTGATACCATTCAATTTTATTATCTAATTTTTTTAGTGACATTTGCCAATTTTTAATTTGTTCTTGAACAAAACTGCGGTGCTTCTGCAGCATTTCTAAGCGTTCTTTCAGGCTGCCATCACCTTGGTAGCGTAAGTCAGCATATCTCTGAATATCTTGCAAATGCATACCCGTATCTTTTAAACGCTGAATAAACTGAACCCAGGCAAGATCATTCTCGTCGTAGGAACGCTGACCGCTTTGATCTCTATCAACTTTAATCAATCCTCGTTTCTCATAATATCGGAGCGTATACGTTGATAAATTAACTTTTTGGGCAAATAGACCGATTTTCATAAAAAAACTCCTTTGATTTCTTGACTTAGAGTATGGTCTAAGATTTATAATGACATTGTAATCGTTTAAGGAGGTAAATGCAAATGAAAAATAAGCGATTTGAACGTGGATTGGAAAGACTCAATCAGATTGATGGTGAGGGCGGTGAGAAGGTCATTTCCTCTCTGAAAGAAATAGCTCCAGATCTAGGAGACTATATTGTAGAATTTGCTTTTGGTGATATCTACAATCGGGAGGGACTGAATCTACAGGAGCGAGAAATCGTCACTCTTGCTAGCCTTTTGACACAGGGAGGTTGTGAAGCACAGCTGGAAGTACATATTCAAGCGGCTTTAAATGTTGGCTTAACCCCCGAAAAAATTATAGAATGCTTTTTGCAGTGCATCCCTTATGTTGGATTTCCTAGAGTACTAAATGCTGTTTTTCTAGCTGAGAAACTATTTAAAAAAGAATAATAAAAAAGCCACTGACTACATCAGTGGTCTTTCTAGTTTTAATTCAAGTATTTATCCACATAATCATCAAAATCAGGATACTCATTTCGGTTCATGGCATAGAGCATTTCCCCATAGAGAGGGTCGCTAGACGGGTCATCAGGTTCTAGAAGAGTAGCTATTTTCATATCATCATCTGGGAAAAGGATGGTGTAGTGATAGGTATCGCTGACAGTGATACTGTAATATTTGGTGTTATCTTGATAGCCTGACTTATCTATCTTATAGTAAAATTCTTTATCACCTAGCTTGCCGGTCTTGTCATTGAAGACAATGTCAATGTCCTCTCCATTTGCTTTCTGAGCCTTCCATTTTCCTTGAAAGCTAGCGTAATGACCACAAGCGCTGAGAAAGATTAGTGTTAAGAAAGTGGTGAAAAGCAATGTCAGTTTTTTCATATCGTTCTCCTTGTCTATCCTTTGATATTATTCTACCACAAATGTTAAAAATAAAAAAGTTGAGTTGGTAAACTCAACTTTTGCACAGTAGGTCTGTATCTGAGCTACTTATTCTGCAGCTTGAGCCCAGCGTTGGGATAGCTTGCGCGAGAAGCTGGAAATGGCGAAGTTAATCAGGAAATAGATGGCTGCTACTAGTAGGTAGAGAGCGAAGACTTGTTCAGCTTCAAAATAGCGTCCCATCAGAATTTGAGCAGAACCAAAAAGTTCTTGGAGCGCAATAACAGAATAGAGCAGGCTGGTATCCTTAATCACTGTGACAAACTGAGAAATGATGGCTGGCAGCATTTTCCGAATAGCCTGAGGTAGAATGATATAACGCAGAATCTGAAACTGAGTAAATCCTTGAGATAAGCCAGCTTCAGTCTGACCTGGGTCAATGGCATTGAGACCGCCCCGGATAATTTCTGCCAAAGCAGCAGAAGTAAAGACAGTGAAGCTGATGATACCGGCTGGCGTTGACTTAATCTGAAAGACTAAAAAGATAGTGAAAATCCAGAGTAGATTGGGTACATTACGGACAAATTCGATATAAATGCTGGCAATCAGTTTGAGCAGTTTATTTTTTCCATTTCGCATGACGGCTAGAATAGTTCCAAAAATCGTGGATAGGACAATGGAAATGAAAGAAATTTGCAGAGTCAGCCAGAGCCCCTTAAGGATAAAGAGGAGGTTGGTTGCGGTTAAGACTTTTAAAATATTTTCCATAGAGACCTCCTTAGATACTGTAAGCTTGTTTATTGGCCTCCTCTACCCTACGTCCCCAGCTAGCGATTGGGAAGCAAAGGAGGAAGTAGAGCAAAGCTGCTCCAGCAAAGGCTGGGATGTAGTTGGAGTTCAGAGCAGACCAGGACTTGGTCACGAACATCAGATCCATACCAGAGATAATAGCGACGGTAGAAGTGTTTTTTATCAGATTGACAACCTGATTGATTAACGGTGGCAGGATAATCCGAAAAGCTTGGGGCAGGATGATGTATCGCATGGTTTCTACATAGGTAAAGCCCTGAGAGAGTGCAGCTTCGGTCTGTCCGCGAGGAATAGACTGGATACCTGAGCGGATAACTTCGGCGATATAAGCACCGTGGTATAATCCTACACAGAGGACCGCAGTCCAATAGATTGAGGGCATGATGGTGTAATTGCTGACTAGCGGAAGACCGTAAAAGACAATTACAAATTGCACTAAGAGTGGTGTATTCTGGTAAAACTCAACGAAAACACGAGCTAGGCCACGTAGAACTTTATGCTTACCTGTGCTGATAGCTCCGAAGAAAATCCCTAGTAAAAGAGCCAAGGCCAGAGCACCGATAGAAATAGCTAAGGTAAAGAGGAATCCTTGGAAAAACTTGCCAAAGTCCGCAAAGTAGGCCTGCCAAGAAGAAATACTAAAACTCATGGGGTTTCCTTTCTAATCATCTGTTGAAGTAGATGGTTTTAAATCATATTTGTCATAAAGTTTCTGCAGACTGCCGTTTTCCTTCCATTTAGAGATTAGGCCATCTACATAGTCATTCAATTGAGTATTGGATTTTTTTGTTACCACACCATAATCGGCTTTTTTGAAGCTGTAATCCAGAATGTTTGACTTGGAACTTACATAGCCGGTCAGGATGGACTTGTCAACAGAAATGGCATCAATACGATGAGCCCTTAAGGAAACAGCAAGTTCAGGGTAGGAGCCTAACTCCACATATTTGAAGTTGAGCTTTTTCTCTTGGGCGATTTCTTCCAGCAAGGTTTGAGTGATAGAGCCTTGAACGACGCCGATAGTCTTGTTATTCAAGTCCTTGACATCTGTAATTTTGCTGGATTTATTAACTAGAAAACCAGAAGCATCTGTGTAGTAAGGGGTTGTGAAATTATAGATTTCCTTACGCTCATCTGTGATGGTAAAGGTCGCAATGACCATGTCAACTTGCCCATTGTCCAGAAGGGGTCCGCGTGTTTGTGCGGTAACTGGGACGTAGTTGATTTTGACGCCTAGTTCCTTAGCAATTTTCTTTGCAATATCGATTTCTAAGCCGCTGTAAGTATTGCTATCAGGATTGAGGTAACCAAAGTTAGGTACATCCTGTTTGACACCGACATTGAGGACACCGCGTTTCTGGATAGCCTTGACCTGTTGGCTGGTACTGGAATCGGCTTGTGCAGGAACAGCGTTAATAAAGCCTAGAGTCAGAAGGAGTAAGAGTAGGCTGATGAGTATTTTTTGTAATTTCATAGGTCTTCTCCTTTTTAAGAAAGCACGTTATCACTCTCATGGTTGATAATTTTACTGAGAAACTGCTTAGCGCGGGGTTCGGTAGGATTGTCAAAGAAAGCATCTACATCAGTAGTATCCACTAACACTTCACCATCTGCCATGAAGATAATGCGGTCAGCTACCTCACGGGCAAAGCCCATTTCGTGTGTAACCACAATCATGTTCATGCCGTCTTTGGCTAATTTTTGCATAACGGCCAGAACATCCCCGATTGTTTCAGGGTCCAGGGCAGAAGTCGGTTCATCAAAGAGCAGGAGCTCAGGATGCATAGCTAAACCGCGGGCAATGGCAATCCTTTGCTTTTGTCCACCGGACAGCATACCTGGGTAAGAGTCTTTCTTGTCCCACATGTTGACAAATTCTAGATATTTTTGAGCGATTTTTTTAGCTTCTTGTTTATCCATTCCTAGAACTTTAATAGGCGCCAAAGTGACATTTTCTAACACCGTTTTGTGGGGGTAAAGATTAAAATGTTGAAAGACCATTCCGACTTCTTTACGTAAGTTGACCAAATCTTTGGCAGCAGTGTTCGCGACCTCATGGCCATTGACGATCAAGCTTCCCTGGTCAATGCCTTCTAAAGCGTTGATTGTACGGATAAGAGTAGATTTTCCTGAGCCGGATGGTCCCAGCAGTACAACCACTTGCCCTTTTTCAAAACTGAGATTGATATTGCGCAGAGCATGGTAGTCTCCGTAATACTTTTCGACATTTTTAAATTCAACTAAAGCCATATCTTTCTCCTTTGTGTTAGATAATATGACATAGATTTTACCATAGAATAAATAAACTGTCAAATTGAATAAAAATGACTATTTTTATTCTGAGAAAAATTTTTTTGGATGAGAATTGTCCATTTTCTACAAATGTGGAATAAAAATGGCTTGAATTAGTGTTTTTTAAGAAAACTTTGGTATAATAAGACTATATAAATAAATAAAATTGGATTGGGAGTCTAGCTAGACAAACTAGATTGCCTTTTGCACGTTTTGATGCAGGACGACTTAGCTGACTATGTCACAACTTTTCTATCATGGAGTTGATTCAATCCCAATCTTATGTTAAGGTGAACATATGAAGAAAATATTAGTTGTAGATGATGAGAAACCAATCTCAGATATTATTAAGTTTAATATGGCCAAAGAAGGCTATGAGGTTTTGACTGCTTTTGATGGTAAGGAAGCCTTGGAAATGTTTGAAGCAGAACAGCCAGATATCTTGATTTTGGACTTGATGCTGCCAGAAGTGGACGGACTGGAAGTGGCTCGGACTATTCGGAAGACCAGCAATGTACCGATTATTGTATTGTCTGCTAAAGACAGTGAGTTTGACAAGGTTATCGGCCTTGAAATCGGTGCAGATGACTATGTGACCAAGCCTTTCTCAAATCGTGAGCTGCAGGCGCGTGTCAAGGCACTTCTTCGTCGGGCAGACCTTGTTGTGGAAAACCAAGTAGAAGAAAGTGGCCCCAACGAGCTGACCATTGGGGAACTGCAGATTTTGCCAGATGCTTTTGTTGCTAAGAAGCATGGCAAGGAACTGGAGCTGACCCACCGTGAGTTTGAGTTGCTTCACCATTTGGCGACACATATTGGCCAGGTAATGACACGTGAGCATTTACTGGAAACAGTATGGGGCTATGACTATTTTGGCGATGTCCGTACAGTGGATGTGACGATCCGCCGCCTGCGTGAAAAGATCGAAGATACGCCAAGCCGGCCTGAGTATATCTTGACTCGCCGCGGAGTTGGCTATTATATGAGAAATAATGATTGAAGCAATTAAACAATTTGTGATTTCAGCGGATTTCGTCTTTGCAATCATTATTATTGGCTTCATTGTAGTTGTTGCCTTGCTTTTATTGGAAAATCGCCGTGATAACCAAAAGCTTGTACAGCTTAATCAAAAGGTTAAAGATTTGATTGCAGGTGACTATTCTGAAGTGCTGGACATGCAAGGGAGTCCAGAAATCACAGATATGACCAACAGTATCAATGATCTTTCAGAGGTCATTCGACTGACACATGAAAACCTTGAGCAAGAAACTAAACGCCTTTCCAGTATCCTGTCCTATATGACAGATGGCGTGCTTGCGACCAACCGCCGGGGGCAGATTATCACTATCAACGATATGGCAACCAAGCAGTTGGGAGTTAAGAGAGATGAGGTCCAAAATATGAGTATTTTGGATCTGCTTTCGATTTCAGACGAGTATGATTTGCGTGACCTGATTACCAATGTTCCTGAGCTGACGATTGACTCTCAGGATGAAAATGGTGAGTACTTGAGCTTGCGGGTTCGCTTTGCCTTGGTACGGCGGGAGTCGGGCTTCATTTCTGGTTTAGTAGCTGTCTTGCATGATACGACAGAGCAGGACAAGGAAGAGCGGGAGCGTCGCCTCTTTGTCTCCAACGTCAGCCATGAGTTGCGGACTCCGCTGACCAGTGTTAAGTCCTATCTGGAAGCCCTGGATGAGGGAGCCTTGTCTGAGCCAGTAGCGCCGGACTTTGTCAAGGTATCGCTCAATGAAACCAACCGCATGATGCGGATGGTGACGGACTTGCTTAGTCTGTCCCGTATTGACAACGAGACCAGTCATCTGGAAGTGGAGCTGACGAATTTTACAGCCTTCATCACCTTTATCCTCAATCGCTTTGACAAGATAAAAAATCAAGACGAGACCAAGAAATACGAGATTATCCGTGATTATCCGATAACACCGATTTGGGTGGAGATTGATACAGATAAGCTGACCCAGGTCATTGATAATATCATGAACAATGCCATCAAGTATTCGCCAGATGGTGGAACCATTACTGTTTCCATCAAGACAACAGATGAGCAGTTGATTCTCTCGATTGCGGATGAAGGTCTGGGAATTCCCAAGCAGGACCTGCCTAAGATTTTTGACCGCTTTTATCGAGTGGACAAGGCACGTAGCCGTGCTCAGGGCGGAACGGGTCTAGGACTGGCTATTGCCAAGGAAATTATCAAGCAGCATCAGGGCTTTATCTGGGCTAAGAGTGAGTATGGTGTGGGCTCGACCTTTACCATTGTTTTGCCTTATGAGAATGATGGTGTCCGGGATGACGACTGGGATAATGAAGATGATATATAGAAAGTAAACATGACTAAAGGATTTCAATACAGTATTCTGGCGTCGGGATCAAGCGGTAACTGTTTCTATCTGGAAACAGACCAAAAGCGGATTCTGGTTGATGCTGGCTTATCAGGCAAGAAAATTACTAGTTTGTTGGGCGAAATTGGCCGCAAGCCTGAGGATTTGGATGCCATTTTAGTGACTCATGAGCACAAGGACCACATTCATGGTGTTGGAGTATTAGCTCGCAAGTATAATTTAGATATTTATGCTAATGAGGCTACATGGAAGGCTATGGAAAAGGACTTGGGCAAACTGGATGCTAGTCAAAAGCATATCTTTGAGTTAGGCAAGACCAAGACCTTTGGAGACTTGGATGTGGAGAGCTTTGGTGTCAGTCATGACGCAGCCTGTCCACAATTTTACCGCTTTATGAAGGATGACAAGAGTTTTGCCATGCTGACGGATACGGGCTATGTCAGTGACCGGATGGCTGGAATTATCGAAAATGCCGATGCTTACCTGATTGAGAGCAACCATGATATTGAAATTCTCCGCAGCGGTGCCTACCCATGGAGTCTCAAGCAGCGGATTCTGTCTGATATGGGTCACTTGTCCAATGAAGATGGAGCAGAGACCATGATTCGGACTTTAGGCAATCGCACCAAACGGATCTATCTAGGGCATCTCAGTAAGGAAAATAATATCAAGGAATTGGCTCATATGACCATGGTCAATCAACTGGCTCAAGCCGATATGGCAGTCGGCCACGATTTTCAGGTCTATGATACCTCACCTGATACCGCAACGCCTTTGACGAGTATTTAGACACCAGACCGAAAGGTTTGGTTTTATTGCTCTAGTGCGGTATCCATTATATATTTAAAAAGTAACGGTTTTATTTTGCAAAGGAGCTTGTATGCGACCAATTTACTTTGTGGTAGGTCTCTTATCTTTAGGGTTAGGAGTTTTGGGGATTTTTCTGCCTCTCCTGCCGACGACACCATTTCTTCTCTTGTCCATTGCCTGCTTTTCACGCAGTTCCAAGCGCTTTGAGAATTGGCTCTATCATACAAAGATGTACCAGATCTATGTGGCAGATTTTCGAGAGACGGGAACGATTGCCAAGGAGCGTAAAAAAAAGATCATCGTTTCCATCTATATCTTGATGGGGATTTCCATTTTTCTAGCGCCTATTATTTGGGTTAAGATTGGACTGTTGGGTCTGACCATTTTTATCACCTATTATTTGTTTAAAGTAATTCCAGATAAGGAATAGAAATCACTGTCAGCAGGTGCGTTTGCGCCTGTTTTTTGTTATAATAGAGACTGTATATCTTTGGAAAGGAAAAGGTATCATGCTGCTTATCTGACTGAAGCCAGCATGATGTAAAATAGTAATGGAAAATTTGAAAAAAGCATTGCTGGAGCAGTTTGACTTGGTTTTCTCTGATGAGACCTTGTTGGAAACAGCTTTTACCCATACGAGCTATGCCAATGAGCACCGCCTCTTAAAAATTTCACACAATGAACGCTTGGAATTTTTAGGAGACGCTGTTCTGCAACTGATTATTTCGGAGTATCTTTATACCAAGTATCCTAAGAGACCAGAGGGCGACTTGTCCAAGCTGCGCTCTATGATTGTTCGGGAGGAGAGTCTAGCAGGCTTTGCCCGTGATTGTCAGTTTGATCAATTTATCAAGCTGGGACGCGGAGAGGAGAAGTCTGGCGGCCGGAATCGTGATACGATTTTAGGAGATTTGTTTGAGGCCTTTTTAGGCGCTTTGCTCTTGGATAAGGGTGTGGAAGCAGTCAAAAGCTTTCTCTATCAAGTCATGATTCCTAAGGTGGAAGCGGGAGATTTTGAGCGGGTGACGGACTATAAGACCAAGCTGCAGGAGTTGCTGCAGATTAATGGTGATGTGGAAATTGCCTATCAGGTCGTCTCTGAAACAGGACCGGCTCATGCCAAAAATTTCGAGGTGGCCGTTCTCATCAATGGTCGCAAGTCCGGTCAAGGCCAGGGGCGTTCTAAAAAGCTGGCCGAGCAGGAAGCTGCTAAAAACGCATTTGAAAAGGAAAGTTCTTCATGTTTTTAAAGGAAATTGAAATTCAGGGCTTCAAGTCATTTGCTGATAAGACTAAAGTTGTCTTTGATCAGGGAGTGACAGCGGTTGTTGGGCCAAATGGTTCCGGCAAGTCCAATATTACGGAGAGCCTGCGCTGGGCCTTGGGAGAGTCCAGTGTGAAAAGTCTGCGGGGCGGCAAGATGCCCGATGTGATTTTTGCGGGAACAGAAACCCGCAAGCCCCTTAATTACGCATCAGTGGTAGTGGTTCTGGACAACAGCGACCAATTTATCAAGGATGCTGCCAATGAGATTCGGGTGGAGCGTCACATTTACCGCAGCGGTGACAGTGAGTATAAGATTGACGGCAAAAAAGTCCGTCTGCGCGATGTTCATGATCTTTTCATGGATACTGGGCTGGGACGAGATTCCTTCTCCATCATTTCCCAGGGGAAGGTCGAGGAAATCTTCAACAGCAAGCCGGAGGAACGCCGGGCAATCTTTGAAGAAGCGGCTGGAGTGCTTAAGTATAAGACACGCCGCAAAGAAACGGAAAGCAAGCTTAGTCAAACCCAGGATAATCTGGATCGACTGGAAGACATTATCTACGAGCTGGAGAGCCAGGTCAAGCCCTTGGAGAAGCAGGCTGAAACTGCTAAGCGCTTCTTGAGTCTGGATGGCCAGCGCCGAGAGCTTTACTTGGATGTTTTGGTCGCTCAGCTGACAGCTAACAAGGAAAGGCTGACTCAGGCTGAAGAAGATTTAAGGAATATCCAGCAGGAGTTAGTAGCCTACTACAGCAAGCGCGATGAGCTGGAAGTTGAAAATCAAACCTTGAAGGCCAAGCGCCATGAGCTCAATCAAACTTTGTCTGATGATCAAGCTAGTTTGCTGGAATTGACCCGCTTAATCAGTGATTTGGAGCGTCAGATTGACCTTTCTAAGTTGGAGTCCAGTCAGGCAGCGACGAGCCGTCGGGAAAATGAAGAACGTTTGGCCGCTTTGTCAGAAAAACTGGCTCAGATAGAAAGCAACATAGAAGACAAGCAGGCTGAATTGAGCCAAATAGCTGCCAAACTGAGTGACAATGAGCAGTCTATCTCTGCTTTGGAAGCAGAATTAGCAGACTTTTCAGATGATCCAGACCAGCTGATTGAGCATCTGCGTGAGCAGTATGTCAAGCTCATGCAGGAAGAGGCAAATCTTTCTAATGACTTGACTTCTCTGGAGAGTCAGCTGGCTAGTGAGCTTAAATTAGCTGAGAGCAAGAAGGCAGACTATGCTAAGCTGCAGGTTGATTTGGAGGCTAGTCAGACTCAGGAGCAGGCTGGTTTGGAAGAGTTGGAAATTGCTCGCCAAGCCCTCAAGGGCCTACTGGCTGACTACCAGAGTCAGATCCAGTTGGTAGAGAAGCTAGAGGCTGACTATAAGCATCAGCAGACTAAGATGTTTGAGCTTTTGGACGACCTCAAAAACAAGCAGGCACGTTCTAATAGTTTGGAAGCCATTCTCAAAAATCACAGCAATTTCTATGCTGGGGTTAAGAGTGTGCTGCAGGAGGCAGGCCGTCTAGGTGGCATTGTTGGAGCTGTTAGCGAAAAGCTTAGCTTTGATCCCCACTATCAGACAGCGCTGGAAATTGCCTTGGGAGCCAGCAGTCAGAATATCATCGTAGAAGATGAGGCGGCTGCGACTCGGGCTATCGAATTTCTGAAGAAAAATCGGGCTGGCCGGGCAACCTTCCTGCCTTTAACAACCATCAAGCCGCGTCAGCTGCCTGACCATAACCGTGCTACGATTGAAAAAAGTGCTGGTTTTCTGGGACTGGCTTCTTCTCTGGTCAGCTATGATTCATCGTTAGACAGCATTTTTCAAAATCTGCTGGGAACGACCGCTATTTTTGATACAGTGGAGCATGCCCGAGCGGCAGCTCGTCAAGTACGCTATCAGGTTCGCATGGTGACTCTGGATGGAACAGAGCTTCGGACTGGAGGTTCTTATGCTGGTGGTGCCAACCGCAATAACAATACTATCTTTATCAAGCCGGAGCTAGATGCTTTGCTTGAGGAGATAAAGCAGAAAAATGTCAGCTTGAAAGAGCAGGAAGAAGCAGTGCAAATTCTGCAAAACCAGCTAAGTCAGGCTAAGCAGGTATTGGAACAAATCAAGACAGATGGTGAGCAGGCTCGTTTAGCTGAGCAAAAGGCTAATCTAGCCTATGAACAGTTAGCCAAGCGCGTAGAAGAACTCACAAGCCTGAAAAATCTACAGGAACAGGAGTTGGCTGGTCAGTCTGCTTTGGATATTTCGGAAGAGAAAGAGCGACTGCAGACCCGCTTGACTGAGATTGAGCAAGAAAAAACGGACATCACTGCGGAAATAGAGCAGGTTAAGTCAAACAAAGATGCAGTTCAGGCTCGTTTTGACAAGCTTTCCTCTCGTTTAGCTGAACTCAAGCTCCAGCGTACAGAGCTGACCTCCAACCAACGCTTTGAAAAGAATGACTTGGAACGTCTGTCCGAGGAAAAAGCCAGCCTTGAAAAAGAGCAGGCGACCTTGGAGCTTTTGATGGAGCAAAAGGAGCAGTCCAGCCTGCAAAAGGTGGACATTACGATTTTGGAAGAGCAATTAGACACTGCCAAGCAAGAAAAGACTGACCTGAATCAAAGACTGATTCGTCTGAAATTTGAGCTTGAAGATTTAGAAGGTCAGTCTGATGATATTGCTAGTCGATTGGAGCAAGCCCGTCATCAAAATGAAGAATTGATTCGCCGGCAAGCCAAGGCAGAGGCAGAAAAGGATAAGCTCATGGATGTCATGCGCCGTCTGGCAAGCAATCTGACAGATGACTATCAGATGAGTTTCGAAGAAGCGAGCAGCCAGGCTCGTCCGTTAGAAAGTTTACCAGCTGCTGAAAGCCAGGTGAAGGATTTGGAAAAAGCCATTCGAGCTTTAGGTCCGGTCAATCTGGAAGCAGTCGAGCAGTTTGAAGAAGTCAGCAACCGTTTGAACTTCCTCAATGAGCAACGAGACGACGTCCTATCAGCTAAAAATCTGCTATTAGAGACGATTGAAGAGATGAATGACGAAGTTAAGGAACGCTTTAAATCAACCTTTGAAGCCATTCGTGAAAGCTTCAAGGTGACTTTCCGTCAGATGTTTGGCGGTGGTTCTGCAGACCTGATATTGACGGAGGGAGACTTGCTGACGGCTGGTGTAGAAATCTCTGTTCAGCCACCTGGCAAGAAAATCCAGTCGCTCAATCTGATGAGCGGTGGTGAGAAGGCCTTGTCAGCTTTGGCTCTGCTCTTCTCTATCATCCGCGTTAAGACCATTCCTTTTGTCATCTTGGACGAGGTGGAAGCAGCGCTGGACGAGGCGAATGTTAAACGCTTTGGGGATTATCTCAATCGATTTGACAAGGACAGCCAGTTCATCGTGGTCACTCACCGTAAGGGAACCATGTCAGCTGCAGACTCTATTTACGGAGTTACCATGCAGGAGTCTGGCGTTTCCAAGATTGTCTCGGTCAAGTTAAAAGATTTAGAAAGTATGTAAAATGAGTATAAAATTAGTAGCAACGGATATGGACGGCACCTTTTTAGACAGTAAAGGTCAGTTTGATATGGACCGTCTCAAGCAAGTTTTGGCTCGCTTCAAAGAAAAAGGCATGTATTTTGCCGTAGCCAGCGGGCGCGGCCTCTTGTCGCTGGAAAAGCTGTTTGAGGAAGTGCGCAATGAGATTATTTTTATTGCTGAAAACGGTAGCTTAGTTGAGTTTCATGGTGAGGACCTCTATGAAGCAACCATGCCACGGAACTTTTATCTCAAGGTTTTTGATAAGCTGCAGGAATCTCCCTATGTCAATGTCAATGAGCTTCTTTTGACAGGCAAACGTGCCTGCTATGTCTTGGAGACAGTGGATCCAACCTATCTTTCCTTCAGTGCTCATTATAATGAAAACATTCAAAAAGTGGCTAGCTTGGCTGATATCGACGATGAAATTTTCAAGTTTACGACCAATTTTGCTGAGGACCAAGTCGCAGCTGGTGAAGCTTGGGTCAATGAGAATATCGATGGAGTTAAGGCCATGACAACTGGCTACAAGTCCATTGACATCGTTCTGGACCATGTGGATAAGGGGGTTGCCATTGTTGAGCTGGCCAAGAAGCTAGACATAGATCTTTCTCAGGTTATGGTTTTTGGTGATAATCTCAACGATTTGCACATGATGCAGGTGGCTGGCTATCCGATTGCGACTGAAAATGCTCGCCCTGAGATTTTAGAAGTCGCCAAGGAAGTCATTGGCCACCATGATGCTCAGTCGGTTATCACTTACATGGAGGGATTATAATGGCAGATATAAAACTGATTGCTCTGGACTTGGATGGAACTCTTCTGACTTCAGACAAGAAGATTTCTGACCGCAATTTGGCAGCTCTAAAAGCAGCTCAGGATAAGGGAGTTAAGGTAGTTCTGACTACTGGTCGTCCCCTTAAGGCCATGGACTTTTTCCTGCATGAGCTGGGAACAGACGGTCGAGAGGATGAGTACACCATTACTTTTAATGGTGGTCTTGTTCAGCGCAACACTGGAGAAATCCTCGATAAAACAGTCTTTTCTTATGATGATGTAGCCCGGATTTATGAGGAGACAGACAAGCTCCATATCCCCCTTGATGCTATCTGCGAAGGGCTGGTCTATCAGATTCAATCCGATCAAGATTCGCTTTATGCTCAGTTCAATCCAGCTCTAACCTTTGAGCCCATTGATTTTAGTGATTTATCCAGCCAGCAGACTTACAATAAATGTGTCACTGCTTATGCTCAAGAACCACTGGATGCGGCTATTGAGCAAATTTCACCGGAATTATTTGAGCGCTATGAGATTTTTAAATCTAGAGAATGCTTGCTGGAGTGGTCCCCTAAAAATGTCCATAAGGCTAATGGTTTGGAGAAACTGATTGCCCATTTAGGTATTGAGAGAAGTCAAGTCATGGCCTGTGGTGATGAAGCCAACGATCTGTCTATGATTGAGTGGGCTGGTCTGGGAGTGGCCATGCAGAATGCAGTAGCCATTGTTAAAGAAGCAGCCAATGTGGTGACACCTATGACTAATGATGAGGATGCAGTGGCTTGGGCTATTGAAGAATATGTACTAAAGGAGGATTAGCCGATGGGATTATTTGATCGCCTTTTTGGCCGAAAAAAGCAAGAACCGCCGATCGAAGAAGTTGTCAAGGAAGCATTGGAAAATATTGGCGAGATTGAAGAAGAAACAGCGCCTGCTCCAGAAGCAGGAGAAAATCTTGAAGCGAAAGCTGTTCAGTCCTACCAAGGCGAGCAGCAACTTGATGACCAAATTTCGGATACAAAAGATAGTTTGGCTGATGTTGAAGAGCCAGCATCTCAAGCTATCCAAGAAGAAAGCAAGGAGCCAGAGCATGAAAGAGAAATTATTGCAGAAAATCAAGAAGTGGCTCAAAGAGCAACTCAGACTGAAGAAACTCTAGAAGAGCATCAGCCTGAAAGCAGTGACGAAACGGTAGAAGAACTTATTGAACAAACAGACCTGTCAGATGAAGCATCATCTTATACTGAGCATGAAGCAGTTTCTTATGACGAGGTGGGAACTGATTCAAATAATGAGTTCGAGCTCGAAACAGAAGCTGAGTCACTAACAGAATCAGAACAGGTCGACCAAGCAGCTGATGTTGCTGAAGAATCAGAAGTAGCAGCTACAGAAGAACCTGCTGAACTTCCTCAAGAGGAATCCACTCAGGAAAAATATGACCGCAGCCTAAAGAAGACTCGGACAGGATTTGGAGCACGACTCAATGCCTTCTTTGCTAATTTCCGCTCAGTAGATGAAGAGTTCTTCGAAGACTTGGAAGAGCTGCTCATCACTAGTGATGTAGGGGTTCAAGTGGCTTCCAGTCTGACTGAGGAATTACGCTATGAAGCCCGTCTGGAAAATGCTAAAAAACCAGCTGCTCTGCGTCAACTGATTATAGAAAAACTGGTGGACATTTATGAGAAAGATGGCCGCTTTAATGAAAAAATCAATTTCCAAAATGGGCTTACTGTCATGCTCTTTGTTGGGGTCAACGGAGTCGGTAAGACTACCTCTATCGGTAAACTAGCCTATAAGTACAAACAACAAGGTAAGAAAGTCATGTTGGTAGCTGCAGATACATTCCGAGCTGGAGCAGTGGCTCAGCTGGCTGAATGGGGTCGGCGCGTAGATGTTCCAGTAGTAACGGGGCCTGAAAAGAGTGACCCTGCCAGCGTGGTTTATGACGGTATGGAGCGTGCTCAAGCAGAGCAGGTTGATGTTCTTATGATTGACACGGCGGGACGCCTGCAAAATAAAGACAATCTCATGGCAGAGCTAGAGAAAATTGGCCGCATTATTAAGCGGGTGGATCCAGAAGCACCGCATGAAACTTTCCTAGCTCTCGATGCTTCAACTGGTCAGAATGCTCTGGTTCAGGCCAAGGAATTTTCTAAAATCACCCCAGTCACAGGAATTGTACTGACGAAAATTGATGGAACAGCTCGAGGCGGGGTTGTGCTAGCTATTCGTCAGGAATTGGATATTCCGGTCAAGCTGATTGGCTTTGGAGAAAAGATTGATGATATCGGTGAGTTTAACTCAGAGAACTTTATGAAAGGCCTGCTTGAAGGCTTAGTATAAAGCAAAAAAGCCAGTACACATACTGGCTTTTTTATGAACAATTTTTAAATTTTATTTGTTTGGAGACCACTGCCAGTCAGCTCCAAATTCTCTAAGGAGTTCAAAGGCGGCATCCGGTCCCATAGAACCGACAGGATACTCATGGAGAGGCACTTCATTGCTACGCCAGAGCTCTTCAATCTGATCGATCAGCTCCCAGCTGGAGCGCACTTCATCCCAGTGGCTGAAGTTGGTTGAGTCATTGTTAAGGACGTCAAAGATTAATTTTTCGTAAGGATCAGGGGATGCACCACTAGCTGTTGCGTCTGTTCGATAGTCCAGAGAGAGAGGAGCTAAGCTGAAGCGCTCGCCGACCTCTTTGCCATTCATGCTAAGTGAGAAGCCCTCAGTTGGCTGGATGTGAATGGTCAGAACATTTGGTGCTAATTCCTCGCCAAAGATGGACTCCATTTGCTTAAAGACGATATTGACAAGAGTGCCTTTTTCAGTGAGGCGTTTACCAGTCCGGAAGAAAAATGGAACATCACGGAAATGCTCGCTATTTACGAAGAAAGCTCCTGAAGCAAAGGTTTCAGTCATGGAGTCAGGATTGACATTAGGCTCACTCCGGTAGGAGATGTATTTCTTACCTTTGACCGTGCCTGACTTATATTGACCGCGGATAAAGAAGCGTTTTAAGTCATCTTTGTCGGGCTGTACCAAGCGTTCAAAAACTTTGACTTTCTCTGCCCGAATGTCCTCTTTGCTGAAGCTTTTCGGCTTGTCCATAGCTAAGAGTGACAGGAGCTGCAAGGTATGATTCTGAACCATATCGCGTAGAGCACCGGACTGGTCATAGTAGCCACCACGTTCTTCGACACCTAGCTTTTCGGCAAAGGTAATCTGGACATTGTCAATGTAGTCACGATTCCAGATATTTTCAAAGAGAAGATTGGCAAAGCGAATAGCGAAGATGCTCTGAATCATTTCCTTGCCTAGATAATGGTCAATACGGAAAATCTGCTCTTCATCAAAGGCCGCCAAGAGTTCTTCGTTAAGTTGGCTGGCGGTTGCCAAATCTGTTCCGAAAGGCTTTTCGACAATCAGACGTTCAAATCCTTTGCCATCTACGATATTTTCTGACTTGAGATGTTTGGCAATGGTACCGAAAAATTGCGGAGCCATGGACAGGAAGAAGAGTTTATTGTGCTCGGCTTGGTACTGCTCATTGAGTCGGTTTTGAAGCTTACGCAGCTCAATGTAGTGCTCAGTATCCTGCACATCATGACTTTGATAGTAGAAGTGACTGGCAAACTCTTGGGCTTGCTCTGGACTGTCAGCTAAATCAGCGATTGCCTCGACAACGACAGACTCAAAATACTCCTTGCTCCAAGGCCGGCGGGCTGTTCCAATAACTGCAAAATGCTTGGAAAGATTGCCAGACTTATAGAGCCTGAAGAGGGATGGATAGAGTTTTCTTTTGGCCAAGTCACCGCTGGCTCCGAAAATTGTAACAATAACTTTTGAAGACATCCTGATACCTATTTTCTAAATGATGTCTCTATTTTATCACAATTTTTCTAAAGATTGTATTCAGAAATTCGGTTTCTGAAAAGGGAGATAAATAGAAAGAAATTGACCACTGCTTGAAACATATTCAAATACAAAAAATGAGGCTAAGACAAAATTGTGCCAGCCTCGTTTTCTTTATTCAAATACCCGATAAACGTAAGGATTGTCCGGTTTTTCTACCTTATCAAAGCTTTCAACTTCTAGAGTTGGCAGGCTTTGTCCCAGACTTTTATGGTAGTGCATGGTAATTTTTCCCTTGGCATGAATCCAGGTATTATTCTCGAAATGCTGGGTATTTCCAGTCGTCAAGAGGCCATAGACACCTGAGTCGGCGATACAATGGATAATACCGAAACGAAAGAGAAATTGGCTCTTCTGGTCGCTGGGGTCATTGTAGACAAAGCCGGTGAACTCCAGCGTTTTGCCTACAAACTCGTCGGGATAATCATAGATGACCTCCATGATTTCCATGTAGTTCTCAGTTGTGACCTGAATGGTATCTTGCTTGACATATTTCTTGGCGGCTGCCCGCATTTCTTTTTCGTAAGCTCCTTTGGTAAAGTAGGTGCTAGTGTCAGGCTTCAGGTATTGACTGGTAGTGCCTTCGTCCTGCTGAATAGCAGTTGAAGTTCCCTCAGCCAGTGGGAAATGAAAACCTTTGGCCGAAACTGTTGTCGAATCCAAGGTAACAGTTGGAAAGAAAATTCCCACAAAAAGCGGAATGACAAGGAGCATCACGCTGCCTAACTTGGCCCAGCGAGTATTTAAATGACTGTGGACCTCCATCTTCTTCATCCAGATGATGAGCTGCACAACTGCCAAGATAAAAGATAGAATCATAGACAAGTAGGCCAGATAGGAGTAGTGGAGATTGATATATTGGTTGAGCTTGCCTGTCAGCTGTAGGTACATGGTGATCTCAAAGTAGCCGACTAAGATTAGAAATCGGATCATAGCACTACCCCCACAAGCCAAGAGTAAAGAAAGACGACGACAGTAACCAGGCTGATAAATTGCCAGATAAAGCGTGTCTTAAAGTAGTTTTTCATCATCAGCAGATTCTTGACATCTAGCATAGGCCCAATGACCAAGAAAGCTAAGACTGGCGATAAGCCGAAGCTAGCAATCAAGGAGCTCCCGATGAAAGCATCAGCTTCGCTGCAAAGTGAGAGCAGGAAGGACAGCAGCATGAGCAGGAGAATAGCAACAGCCGGTGTTGAGCTGATGGAGGTCAAGATTCTGGTTGGCACATAGACCTGGACTAGGCTGGCAAAGAGACAGCCAAAGACCAGATAGCGACCTGTATCGAAAAATTCATCAATGGCTTGAACGAAGACTTGAAAAAGCTTTTGTCCCTTGCTGAGATGTGAAAAGTCATGCTCATGAACAGCCTTGCGATTTTCTTTTTGGATATTGCTGTCTGCAAAGAAGCCCAGAAAAATCCCTAAAAGAATAGCCACGACCATAGAACCTAAAGCACGAAGCAGAGCCATTCGGAAGGAATTACCAAAGGCTGAGTAGGTCGCAAAGAGCACGATGGGGTTGATGACTGGAGCCGTTACCAGAAAAGGCACAGCCGTGTAACTGGGAACTTTCTTTTCCAGAAACCGATTGATAATAGGGACGATTCCGCACTCGCAAGAAGGGAAGACAAAACCAATCAAGCTTCCAAAGAAAATCCGAGCCCATTTGTTCTTGGGTAGGAAACGATAAACCTTGTCTGGCGTGACATACACCTCGATAAAGCCAGAAATGATACTTCCAATCAAGACAAAAGGCAGGGCTTCAATGATAATAGAGAGAAAGATGGCACCAGCTTGCAGGACACTGGCCGGTAGCTGAGAGAAGAAGCTCATTCTTTCTTATCCTTCTCGTTTTTAGATTTTTTCTTGTCTTCCTCAGGGAACTCTACCTTTTTCATCTTGGGCAGGGTCGCAAACTCCTCGAACATCTTGTCCAAATCGTCTGATCTAGTAAATTTAACAGCCATAAAGGCACCTCATTTCTAAAATAATAATTCTATTATACTACCAATCATCAAAAAATGAAATTTTGAAACATAAGGGACTTCTTGTCGCTGATTTACCCTAAATTTTTTTGTACAAATAGTACTAAATAGTTCTAAAATAGCCTATCTTTCAAAGCACTTGTGATATAATAGGATTGTTATGGAAAATATAAATATTGAAAAAATTGCCCAGAAATTGGGCCTTAAAGAAAGCCAAGTATCACAGGTCCTAGATCTGACCGTTGAGGGAAATACGATTCCTTTTATTGCTCGTTACCGTAAGGAAATGACGGGAAATCTGGATGAGGTCGAGATTAAGACAATCATTGACCTAGATAAGAGCATGACTGCTTTGGCGGAGCGTAAAGCGACGGTCTTAGCTAAGATTGAGGAGCAGGGAAAACTTACGGATGCTCTTCGCTCTGAGATTGAAGCTGCTGAAAAGCTGGCTGATGTGGAAGAACTCTATCTGCCCTACAAGGAGAAGCGTCGTACCAGGGCTACTATTGCGCGTGAAGCAGGTCTCTTTCCTTTGGCCCGCTTCATCCTACAGGATGCGGCTAATCTACAGGAAGAAGCAGAGAAACTTACTAGTGAAGCCTTTCCGACAGCAGAAGCTGTTCTAGCTGGAGCAGTGGATATTCTGACTGAAGCAATTTCTGAAGATACCAAGCTGCGAGCTTGGACCTACCATGAGATGCAGACCAATTCTTCTATCGTATCCAGTCTCAAAGACGGTGATTTGGATGAAAAGCAGGTCTTCCAGATTTATTATGATTTTTCCGAAAAAGTAGCGACCATGCAAGGCTACCGTACCTTGGCTCTTAACCGTGGTGAGAAGCTAGGTATTCTCAAGGTTGGTTTTGAGCACAATCTTGATAAAATCCTGCGCTTTTTTGAAGTACGTTTCAAGGTGAAAAATGCCTATATTATTGAAGCAGTTCAGCAAGCAGTCAAAAAGAAAATCATTCCAGCCATGGAGCGCCGTATTCGGACCGAGCTGACTGAAGCTGCTGAGGATGGTGCGATTCAGCTCTTCTCAGAAAATCTCCGCCATCTCCTTCTAATTGCTCCTCTCAAAGGCCACGTAGTACTGGGCTTTGACCCAGCCTTTCGGACAGGGGCTAAGTTGGCTGTTGTCGATGCGACAGGTAAGATGCTGACGACTCATGTTATCTATCCAGTAGCGCCAGCAAAGCCAGCTCAGATTGAAGCTTCTAAGAAGGAGTTGTCAGAGCTGATTGAGCAGTTTGGCGTGGAAATCATTGCCATCGGAAACGGCACGGCAAGCCGAGAAAGCGAAGCCTTTGTAGCAGAAGTTTTGAAATCTCATCCGAATGTCAGCTATGTCATCGTCAATGAGAGCGGAGCATCTGTATACTCTGCTAGTGAACTGGCTCGTCATGAGTTTCCAGATTTGACGGTTGAAAAGCGCTCAGCTATTTCCATTGCCCGCCGATTGCAAGATCCTTTAGCTGAGTTGGTCAAGATAGATCCTAAGTCCATCGGAGTTGGTCAGTACCAGCATGATGTCAGCCAGAAAAAGCTGTCTGAAAGTCTGGACTTTGTCGTTGATACAGTGGTTAACCAAGTCGGAGTTAATATCAACACCGCCAGTCCTGCCTTGCTGGCTCATGTAGCTGGTCTCAATAAGACTATTTCAGAAAATATTGTTAAGTACCGGGAAACGGAAGGTTTGATTCGGTCTCGCGAAGCCATCAAGAAAGTGCCGCGTCTGGGCGCAAAGGCTTTTGAACAGGCAGCCGGCTTCCTGCGTATTCCTGAAAGTGATAACTTGCTGGATAATACAGGCGTTCACCCAGAGTCTTATAAGGCAGTGGAGGAGCTCTTTAAGCGTCTTGAAATTAGCAGTTTGGATGAAGCAGCCCAAGCCAAATTAAAAGCAGTTCAGACTGCTAGTTTGGCTGCAGAGCTAGGCTTGGGAGAAGAAACCCTAAAAGATATTATTGCTGATTTGCTCAAGCCTGGCCGAGATTTGCGAGATTCCTTTGACGCGCCAGTTTTACGGCAGGATGTCTTGGATATCAAGGACTTGCGCATCGGTCAAAAGCTGGAAGGGGTCGTCCGGAATGTCGTCGATTTCGGAGCCTTTGTGGATATCGGTATCCACGAAGATGGTCTTATCCATATCTCCAAGCTGAGCACAGACTATATTAAGCATCCTAGTCAAGTCCTATCTGTTGGTGACTTGGTCACTGTCTGGGTGGATAAGCTGGATGTGGAGCGGGAGAAGGTCAACCTCTCTTTGATAGCACCAAATGAATCTAACTAACTATGTCAAGCAGGTTTCGGTTGAAGATTTTGGCTGGGAATTCCGCCACCAAGCTTATTGGAACAAGCGCCTCCGCACTACAGGAGGACGCTTCTTTCCAAAAGATGGCCATCTAGATTTCAACCCAAAAATCTATGAAACTTTTGGGTTGGAGATCTTTCGAAAAATTGTCCGCCATGAGTTAGCTCATTATCACCTCTATTATCAGGGTAAAGGTTACCGCCATGGGGATAGAGATTTTAAAGATCTGCTCAAGCGAGTTGATGGTCTGCGCTACGCTCCATCCTTGTCCGATTCGCAATCTTTTCTCGTCTATGAATGCCTGAGCTGCGGAGCACTTATCCGTCGTAGACGTAGAGTCAATCTTCAAAAATACCGTTGCGGACGCTGTATGGGTAAGCTTCGTTTGTCAGAGAAAGCTTGATAATTAGTAAGAGAGTTCATTAAAGAACTCTCTTTTTTAAAAGAATGAATTTTCTAAACTATAATCAGCCTTTGGCCCGATTGTTTTCTCATGAAATATGGTAGAATAAAGTAAATATGATCATTGAGGTCTCTATCATGAACGTGAAATTCTATAAGTTGAAAAAGAATCGACTGATTTCCGGTGTCTTGTCCGGTCTGTGTGATAAATTTGATTTTGATCTGAGCCTGGTGCGCTTCCTCTTTATTATCTTTACTGTGGTCAATTTCGGCTTGGGAATTCTCATCTATATCCTGCTGGCTATGGTTATGCCCTATAAAGAAGACATAGAAGAAGAAATGTATGGAACCGGCCCGCGCAAACGAAAAGAAGCGGAAGCTATCAAAGACGATAAAGACGGCTGGTTTTGGTAATTCTTAATAAAATAGAAAATTTCGGGATGCACTCCCGATTTTTTACTAGATGAAGAGGAGAGAATGATTTTATGAAAAAATTTTCAATCATACGGTATGCATTCAAGTTCTTGCTTTATATTATTCTGTCATATATTGTTAGTTTTGGAGGACTTGGTCTTCTGGCTTTTCTCCTTAAGTTTAACTATGGTACTAGTCTGACAGTGTCTTTTCTAGGGATGATGATTTTTAGCTATGGTTTTTTAAATTTTTTCTTCTTTCTGTTTACACCGCCAATTAGTCAATCTCTGAAAAAAAGTGTTTTGCTACTATCTATTTTCATGCATCCGCTTTTTATTGCAGTTTCTGTTTTCTTTTTGAATATTTCTCATGAAAATGGTCTAAGTAATTGGCTCAATAGTTTTAAAAGCATGATTCCAATATTATTCATTTGTCTTCTAGTTAATACTTCCCTTTATTTCTTAGCCTATTCTATTAAAAAAGCACGTGAGCAGCTACATATAGCTAAACAAATGGAAAAGGCTGAGTCCCTTGATTTATCAGATCATTTTGAAGATTAGAAAGGCAGTATTATGAAACAATTCTCTTTACCGGTGTATTTATGGAAATTTTTCCTGTACTTGATTATTAGTTTAATTCTACATATAGTTCTTATTTTTGCTGCTGGCATGGTAGTAGGAGGATATGCTGGCTTGTTTGTTTTCTTTATAGGTATTCTAGCTTTTCCATTTGGCCTGTGGAATTTATTCTTTTTCTTGAAAGTATTACCTCCGGATCAAAGCTCAAATCGTTTAGTAGGATTTGTATCTATCTTATTTCTGCCAGTTCTAACTCTCATAATTTATGGTTTTGTTGGAGGTATCCAAATAATTATAAACTCCCTTCCTAACAGCCTATTTTATATTTTTGGTATGCTAGTTTCAAATACAATCCTCTACTCTATAGCTCATTCAATCAATCTTTCTAACTATAAAAAGCGATCTATATCTCAAACTGAAATAGACTAAACCTGGAAAATTCAACGAAATCCTAAGCATTTATTCAAGGAGGAAATATGACAGAAGTTTGGAATGCCTATGACTTAAATCGAAATCAACTCCCTCATCTCTTAGTTCGAGGAGAAAAAATTCCTGAAGGACAGTTTCATCTCTGCGTCAATGTCTTGGTTCGCCATCAGGATGGTGATATTCTCTTTATGCGGCGGTCAGCCAATAAAAGCCTTTATCCTGGCTATTATGAGTTCGGAGCAGGAGGGAGTGTGCTGGCTGGAGAGGATAGCCAGACAGCCGCCTTACGTGAATTAAAAGAGGAAACAGGCTTGGTTCCTGACAGCATAAGACTTTTGGAGCAGGTGTGCTCTGTCAAAGATCAGTGCCATTTCGACTATTATGAAGTGCTTGTGTCTGGCGATAAGAGTCAAGTCCGCTATCAGGAAGGCGAAACAGATGCTCATGTCTGGTTGCCTCTGAAAGAGGTCCCAGATTTTGTAGAAAACCATCCCTGTTTTAATAACCAAAAGAAGATTCTTAACAGCCTGCTTGACTAAGACCATGGCTGTTTTTCTATTTTTACTAAAAAGTTGATTTAAATCAAAATATTTTTTCGCTCTAAAATCAATCTTAAAGATTCTTTTGAGGTAAAAATTTGCTATAATAGAAGCAGACAAATTTGAAGGGAGAAGACAATGTCAGTAAAGGTCAAAGACCTCTTAAAAATGTCTCGTCTGTCTCAGGAGTACGGAGATAAAGTTTTACTGGAGAAAGAAATTAAAACTTCAGATATTTCTCGGCCTGGACTTGAAATGACTGGATATTTTGATTTTTATACACCCGAGCGGATACAGCTGATTGGGATGAAAGAGTGGTCTTATCTGATGAAGATGAGCTCTCATAATCGCCATCAAGTACTGCTGAAAATGTTCCAGCCTGAGACGCCGGTGGTTATCATTGCTCGAAATTTAGAGATTCCTAAAGAAATGATTGATGCGGCTGATGAGAAGCAGGTTGCTATTCTTAGAAGCAAAGCCTCTACTAGCCGCTTGTCTGGAGAAATTTCCAGTTATCTTGATTCTCGTCTGGCTGAGAGGACCAGTGTTCATGGGGTTCTGATGGATATCTATGGCATGGGAGTTCTCATCCAAGGGGACAGTGGAATTGGTAAAAGTGAGACAGGACTTGAATTGGTTAAGCGTGGCCATCGTTTGGTTGCGGATGACCGAGTGGATATCTATGCCAAGGATGAAATGACCCTTTGGGGAGAGCCAGCTGAAATTCTGCGCCACCTATTGGAAATTCGTGGTGTTGGTATCATTGATGTCATGAGCTTATACGGAGCCAGTGCAGTCAAAGATTCTTCTCAAGTTCAGATAGCTGTTTATTTAGAGAATTACGATACTCAAAAAACTTTTGACCGTCTAGGTAATGATACAGAGGAGCTGGAGGTTGCCAGTGTCAGAATTCCACGTATTCGGATTCCTGTAAAGACTGGTCGCAATATCTCTGTCGTGATTGAGGCTGCGGCGATGAACTATCGAGCAAAGCAAATGGGCTATGATGCTACAAAGATCTTTGAAGAGCGCCTCACCGATTTAATTAGCCGGAATGAGGTGAAACATGATTGATCCAGTAGCTATCCAACTAGGACCTATCAGTATTCGCTGGTATGCCATCTGTATTGTCACAGGCTTAGTATTAGCCGTTTATCTTGCCATGAAAGAGGCTCCGCGTCGGAAGATTATTCCTGATGATATTTTGGATTTTATCCTAGTGGCTTTTCCCGTAGCCATCGTGGGTGCCCGGCTTTATTACGTGGCCTTCGAGTGGGATTATTACGGTAAGAATCTGATAAAAATCATTGATTTCTGGAATGGCGGAATAGCAGGTATTGCTATTTACGGCGGGCTGATAGCTGGTGCTATCGTTCTCTACTTTTTTTGTAGGAGAAGGCTGATTCACCCAGTTGATTTTCTGGATATTGCAGCACCAAGTGTGATGATTGCCCAGAGTATTGGTCGCTGGGGAAATTTTGCCAACCATGAGGCCTATGGTGCGGCAGTTAAGAGTTTGGACTATCTGCCTAGCTTTATTCGTGAAAATATGTATATCGAAGGCAGCTACAGACAGCCAACCTTCCTCTATGAATCTGTATGGAATCTGATTGGTTTTATTTTGATTATTGTTCTCCGCCGTCGGCCTAAGTTGCTGAGACAAGGAGAAATCGCCGCCTTCTATCTGATTTGGTATGGATTTGGCCGGATGATTATTGAGGGTATGCGGACGGACAGTCTCATGTTTGCTGGTCTGCGTGTTTCCCAATGGCTGTCGCTGATTCTTATTTTTGTTGGAATCGGCATCATCATTTACCAAAGAAAAAAGAAAGCCCCTTATTATCAAGAATAAGAAATGCTTAGAGCCGCTGACTCTTGTAAGAGATGTCTGCAATGAAAGGAGAGAAATATGATAATTGAAATTGCTTATGCTTTACTGGCGGTTGCCCTCATTATCTTCGTGATTTACTTGACGATTACTGTCAAAAATCTGGGCGAAAAAGCTGGTAAGATGCTAGATGAAACAGAAAATACCATTAAGGTCTTGACTTCTGATGTCAACGTGACCCTTCACCAAACCAATGATTTGCTGGCCAAGGTCAATGTCTTAACTGACGACATCAATCAAAAAGTCGCAACCATTGATCCTTTGTTTACAGCTGTGGCGGACTTATCTGAATCTGTTTCAGATTTAAACGTTCAGGCGCGTACGCTGAGTAAAAAAGCAGTGTCTGCTGGTAAGGGAACAGTCAAAACTACAGCTGGTTTATCTGCTTTGCGTTTTGCTTCAAAATTGTTTAAAAAATAAGAAAGAAGGTCTATTATGGGAAAATTTTCATCACTGTTATTGGGAGCTGTCACTGGTGCAGCTGCTGCCTATTTCCTGACCAGTAAGAAAGGAAAGGAAACGACAGATAAGGTTCGGGACTTTGTAAAGGAATATCAAGAAAATCCTGATGATATCCATGAAGCTGTCGTTCAGTCTGCTAAAGACTTTTCAAATCAAGCTGTTAGCGCAATTCAACAAACCAAAGAAAAGGTTGAGAAAGGCGAGATTACAACTGAAACAGTCATCGAATCTGTCAAAGAAACGACAAAATCTGTCGTTGACTACTCACAAGATAAGTTTAACGAAATCAAAGAAAAATTTGATAAAGAAGAAAGCAGCTTAGCTGAGGAAGAACCTGTGATCTTCGAAGAGGGAGAAGAACCTTCAGAAGAAATCATCATTGACTTCGGAGCAGAAGCGACAGAAGGACAAGAAGAAAAGGCTGTTGAAATAGACAGTCAAGAAGAAAAATAAAACAAAGAAGACTAGCAAAATTGCTAGTCTTCTTTGTTTACAAGAATGAAAAAAAGAACCGAGGACTTAAAGCGTCGTCGGTTTTTCTTATATTTTAAAATCGTAGAATCACAAGGTTGGTTTATTTGTTAGTTTGGCGTTTCTTTGCGAACAGGCGATAAGATTGAATGCTAATCAGGCTGGAAGCAATGGCCAAAGTGAAGGACATAAATGTATTCATTTTTAAACTCAAAAATACAAAGCTAAACAAAACTGTCAAGACACAGAAAACAGCAATATTTAAGAAGAAAAAGAGTTCACTTAATCTTGGTGATGTTTCTGCTTCAGGTAAGTACTCTTGATAGAGTGGTGTTTGTTCAGATTCAATTTCTTGGTAGTAGTAGTCAGTTGGGTCATCATATTGTTGGTATTTTCTTACGTGCATAATTCTCTCTCCTTACAGTACCCTCTAATTCTACCATTTTTTTGCAGTTTTAAATATTACAAAAGAGTTACAAAACGAATAAATTCGAATGAAAAACCACTCCTTTATATTTTTTTGCTATAATGGTTTTATGAAAAAGATAATTATTACAGCAACAGCTGAAAGTATAGAACAAGTTGAGGAACTTTTGGAGGCAAATGTCGATCGAATTTATGTCGGTGAGAAAAATTACGGCCTTCGTTTGCCTCATAATTTTAGTTTAGACGAATTAAATCGAATTTCTGATTTGGTTCACCAAGCAGGAAAAGAGTTGACCGTTGCGGTGAACGCTCTCATGCATCAAGAAATGATGGATAAGATCAAGCCCTATCTTGATTTTCTGCAGGAAATTGGGGCAGATTATATTACCGTTGGAGACGCTGGTGTTTTCTATGTGCTGCAGCGCGATGGTTATAAATTAAAGACCATTTACGATGCCTCGACCATGGTTACCAGCAGCCGTCAGATTAACTTTTGGGCTAAGAACGCAGGAGTTTCAGAAGCTGTCCTAGCGCGTGAGATTCCTTCTGCTGAGCTTTTTAAGATGCCAGAAATTCTGGAAATTCCTGCTGAAGTCTTGGTATACGGAGCTAGTGTCATCCATCACTCCAAGCGTCCTCTTTTGCAGAATTACTATAATTTTACTCATATCGATGATGAAAAGACACGGGAGCGAGACCTCTTTCTGGCGGAACCAAGCGATCCGCAGAGCCATTACTCGATTTTTGAGGACAATCATGGTACTCATATTTTTGCCAATAATGACTTGGATTTGATGACCAAGCTGATAGAATTGGTTGACCATGGATTCTGCCACTGGAAGTTGGAAGGGCTCTACACACCTGGTCACAACTTTGTCGAGATTGCTAAGATTTTTGTAGAGGCGAGAGATTTGATTGAAGCAGGCAAGTTTAGCTCAGACCAAGCATTTGTGCTGGATGAGGAGATTCATAAACTGCATCCGAAAAATCGTATTCTCGATACAGGATTTTATGACTATGATCCCGATATGGTAAAATAAACATTGAAACTAGAGCTCCTTTTAGGAGTTCTTTTTTGAAAACAAAAATAATATTTCTAAAACATGAGTAAAAAATAGATGTTTCAAACTATTTTTTGAATTAATTCGAAAAATCCGAAAATTAGAATTGTGAAAATAATTCAAAGAACCTTGCTTTTAGGGGTAAATTACTATAAAATAATAAGGATTAGACATCAACACTTTTATATTGCAAATAGGAGAAAATGATGGCAAGAAAATTGAAACGACCAGAGGTGTTGTCACCTGCTGGTACTTTGGAAAAGCTAAAAGTAGCTGTTCGATATGGAGCAGATGCTGTTTTTATTGGCGGACAAGCCTATGGTCTGCGCAGCCGAGCTGGCAATTTTACCTTTGAACAGATGGAAGAAGGGGTTCAGTTTGCGGCTCGTTATGGTGCTAAGGTCTATGTCGCGGCCAATATGGTCATGCACGAGGGAAATGAAGAGGGGGCTGGTGAGTGGTTCCGCCGTTTGCGAGACATCGGGATTGCGGCTGTCATTGTTTCAGATCCAGCTTTGATTGCTATCGCAGCATCAGAAGCACCTGGTCTAGAAATCCACCTATCGACTCAGGCTAGTGCGACTAACTATGAAACGCTTGAGTTTTGGAAGAACTTAGGACTAACTCGCGTTGTCCTAGCTCGCGAAGTTTCTATGGCTGAGCTGGCTGAAATTCGCCGACGGACTGACGTTGAAATAGAAGCCTTTGTTCATGGAGCAATGTGTATTTCCTACTCTGGACGCTGTACATTATCCAACCACATGAGTATGCGCGATGCCAATCGTGGAGGCTGCTCGCAATCCTGCCGTTGGAAATACGATCTCTACGATATGCCTTTTGGACAAGAACGTAAGAGTTTGAAGGGGGAAGTTCCAGAAGAATTTTCTATGTCCGCAGTTGATATGTCCATGATTGATCGCATACCAGATATGATTGAAAATGGAGTGGATAGCTTGAAGATTGAGGGACGGATGAAGTCTATTCATTACGTTTCTACGGTGACTAACTGCTATAAAGCGGCAGTTAATGCTTATCTAGAAAGTCCTGAAAAGTTTGAAGCTATCAAGCAGGATCTGGTAGATGAGATGTGGAAGGTTGCTCAACGTGAATTGGCCACAGGATTTTACTATCATACTCCAACAGAGAATGAGCAGCTGTTCGGGGCGCGTCGTAAGATTCCAGAATACAAATTTGTGGCAGAAGTAGTAGCCTATGACGCAGACAGTCAGACAGCGACTATTCGTCAGCGTAATGTTATTCATGAAGGGGATCAGGTTGAGTTTTACGGACCAGGCTTCCGTCATTTTGAAACCTTTATCACAGACCTTCGTGATGCTGATGGTAACAAAATTGATCGGGCTCCTAATCCGATGGAGCTTCTGACCATTCACTTGGAGCAGCCAGTAGAGGCTGGCGATATGGTGCGGGCTCGAAAGGAAGGCTTGATTAATCTTTATAAGGAAGATGGTACTAGCGTGACCATCCGAGCTTAATCTTATATTCATAGATGGCTTTTTAATCTAAAAGCCATTTTTATGAATAGAGGTTATCAGAGAGGAAATAGCATGATTCAGGTTTACGGAGATATTCTTGATGAGGAGACTCGCTGCCAGCATTATCACAGTGAGAGAGATATCATAGCTCTTAAGTGCTTTGCTTGTCAGAAATACTATCCTTGCTTTCTCTGTCATGACCGCTACGAAGACCATTCTTTTATGGCCTATCCTGTGAGTCGGTCAGAAGATCGAGTAGTCCTTTGCGGCCATTGCAGGACTGAGCTGACTATTTCTCAGTACCTTGGCTGTGAGGATACCTGCCCTTTCTGCGCTCATTCTTTTAATCCTGGATGCAAGAAGCATCGATCAATTTATTTTCAGACAAATAAATAACTCTTCCATCCAGCTGGATGGAAGAGCTATCTTTTGAAACGACGATTGGTGATGCGAATGTCTTTCTTTTGGGCTTCACGGATATTATTGGGTACGAGACTGATTCGCTTTATGTCCTGCACGCGGATAATAGTGGTCATACTTTTCTTGAAATTCTTGATAATCAGCTGCAGGCGCTCGCGATCGTATTTGACAATATCGCCGGTGAAGCTTTTATCCAGAAAGATAACGTGGACACCAGATTGTTTACGCAGAGCTAACTCGATGGTACGCAGGATGCGGCCGCTGTCCTCTGGTCCTTGTTCATTCTTTTTGCCACTGATAAATTCGTTGGCTCTTTGCAAAATCATTTCGAGATATTTTTTCATAGCTAAAATCTCCATAACTTGTTACAATATATTATATAACAAAATTCCCTAAATTGTAAATTCTTTTACGAATTATTAATTGGAAAATAAAACAAGAGGTGAAATATGGCTGAATTTACATTCGAAATCGAAGAAAAACTTCTGGTCTTGTCTGAAAATGACAAGGGCTGGACCAAGGAACTTAATCGCGTTAGCTTTAACGGAGCGCCAGCTAAGTATGATATTCGGACTTGGAGTCCAGACCACAGCAAAATGGGCAAGGGAATTACACTTTCTAATGAAGAATTCCAAGTTCTCGTGGATGCATTTAAAAACTGATAGAGAAAGCTTTATCAGTTTTTTCTATTTCTCTGAAAAGTAGGGATGAAATTTCAGACTCTTAAAAATAGGAATGCTGATAATGGTGATGGCAACCATTTTTAGCAAGTCAGGCAGGATAAAAGGAGTTAGGCCAACCGCGACCGACTTAGAGAAATCAAATCCTCCCAAGAAATGCAGTCCTAGGATACCACCGACAAAGACGAGAGCGTCACCCAATACATTGGCTATAAAAATCATATAGAAAGGACTGTCCTTATGAGTCAGACTGGATGTCACAAGCGCAAAGAGTAAGTAGAACCAGAGATAGCCGGCGCTAGGGCCAAAGAGAGCCTGAAAACCACCGCTTCCTCCAGCAAAGACCGGCAGACCAATAGCTCCCAGCAGTAGATAAATAAAGACTGACAAAACAGCTTCGCGAGGTTTGAAAATCGTTGCAATCAAACCGACAGCAAAAGTCTGCAGCGTGATAGGAACGGGGCCAATGGAAATAGTTAATTGGGATAGGACAGCTAGGAAGGCAGCTCCGATAGCTGGGAGGGCAAGAAGAAATGCTTTGTTCTTGTTCATAAATAGTAAACCTCTTTTTAATTTTATGGTAACTATTTTAAAAGCTAAATAAAAAAAAGTCAAGTCCTTCTTAATCGGACGAGACAATTATACAGACAGATTCTTATTTTCGTTTCTTGCTTCTGATGAGCAAGATGAAGAAGGCGATAAGACCAAAAATATTAAAGAAAAGGATGCCCAAGGCCGCAAGAAGTTTTTTTGTTTTACTCATCAGTTTTCCTCATTTCTGGATTGCTTTGTACTATCATATCAAAATTTTCAATGTTTGAATAGGCTTCATTAGAAAAATTAGCTATAGCTTTAAACTATATTATTTTCAATAAAAAAGGATTATCTAAAAGAGCTATAAAGAATTGCAGCAGCACACTTTGATTGATATAATAATGCAAAAGTAAATAAGAGTTTTTGCTAGAGGTGTGGGTGCGTAATCAACATCTTCCCAAAGCAAGACTGACTAGATTGGAGAAGGCTATGACAGATTTATTAAAAATTTATCAGGAATTACAGGAGAAAAAATGGGTTAACTTGTCCCATCAGATTAGGGAAGACAGTCCGCATTTTCCAGCTCTGCCTGCCTTGGAGAAGAAGGACATTTTCACTTTGAAAGACGGTTTTCATGTTCAGCAGTTTTCTGTAGTTGGCCAATACGGGACTCATATTGATGCTCCGATTCACTTTGTGGAGGGTGGTCGCTGGTTGGAAGAGATTGAACTAAAAGATCTTTTCCTGCCTTTGGTGGTTATTGATAAGTCTAAGGAAGTAGCAGAAAATCCAGACTTTATTCTGGCCAAGCAGGATATTTTAGATTTTGAAGCGGAGCACGGGCAGATTGAGACAGGAACGTTTGTTGCTTTTCGCTCAGACTGGTCCAAGCGTTGGCCGAGTCAATCAGCTATGCGCAATCTGGATGATCAGGAGATTCAGCATACTCCTGGGTGGGGACGAGATGCTCTAGAGTTCCTTATCCATGAGCGTGGTGTCAAGGCGGTAGGTCACGAAACTTTTGATACAGATGCGGGTATTCCTACAGCGGAGCATGGGCTGCTCAATGAATACTATCTTTTGGAGCAGGACATTTATCAGCTAGAAGTTATGACCAATCTGGATCAGCTGCCGGCTAAAGGTGCTCTCATCTCGATTAGTTTTCCCAACTGGCATCAAGCCAGCGGTTCACCAGTTAGAGCTGTAGCTATTTTACCATAAAGAAAAAGGAGTCTGAGATTTCATTTCAGGCTCCTTGTCTCATATAATAACTAATAAAAAAATCGCTTTTTATAATCTTTGGAATTTCTTGATGGATATTTCAAAGGAATATCAAATGAAGCTGAAATAGCTAAAATTTACAATCTTACAAAAATGTAAGATTCGTCTGTAAAATGAAAGATTAGGTTATGGAACGGTCATCATCTTTATTATAAAATGGTAGCAGAAGTCAAAAAGAGGCTGGAATACCAAACCTCTTCTGATTTTGAATTTTTTATCGCATGGTCACGAATTCTTCTGAGCCAGTCGGGTGAATAGCAACTGTAGCATCAAAGTCAGCCTTGGTAGCACCCATCTTGATAGCAACAGCGAAACCTTGAATCATCTCGTCTACTCCGTAGCCAATACCGTGCAGGCCAACGACCTTTTCATCCTCACCGGCAGTGATGAGCTTGAACTTGGCCTGTTGGCGATGCTGGGTGACAGCTGAATACATGGATGTGAAGCTAGATGTGTAAACGTGAATATTTTCTGCTCCGTAAGTCTTGATAGCCTCTACCTCAGTCAGGCCGACTGTCCCAATAGCAGGATGGGAGAAGACAACAGTTGGAATAGTTGAGTAGTCCATCTTAGCATTTGTTTTACCATTGAAAAGACGCTCAGACAGAGTTCGTCCAGCCTTGATAGCAACAGGAGTTAATTCTTTTTCACCTGTTACATCGCCAAGAGCATAGATACCTGGTACAATAGTGTTTTGATACTCATCTACAGCGATGAAGCCACGTTCATTGAGAGTGACGCCAGCTGCGTCTAGATTAAGGTCTTGAACGTTTGGCTTACGACCAATTGCCCAGATAACATGCTGGGCTGTGTGACTGCTGCCATCTTCAAAGTAGAGTTTGAGCTGACCATCAGGAAGTTTTTCCAGCTTTTGTGGAATCTTATGGGTATGAAGCTGGAGTCCAGAGTTTTCCATTTCTTGGAGTAAACCGTCAATCAGATAGCTGTCAAAGTTGCGCAGTGGTCGATCCTTACGGACAAAAAGGTCTGTTTTAACTCCCAGAGCATGGAGCACGCCGGCTAGCTCGACTGCTATATAGCCTGCTCCGACAATGGCAACAGATTCAGGTAATTCTTCCCAAGCGAAGACATCGTCGGAATTCTCTCCGTAGCCTGCGCCAGGGATATTTGGAATAGCAGCATGAGCACCCGTCGCGATGACAATGTGCTTGGCGCGAATAAGCTCACCGTTGACTTGGACAGTGTTTGCATCCACAAAGCGGGCACGGCCTTCAATCAGCTCAACCCCATTCCGCTTGAAGCTACCGTCATAGGACGAACGTGCTCGGTCAATATAAGCTTCGCGATTTTTCCGAAGGGTAGCAAAATCAAAAGCTTGATTATCAGAGGTAAAACCGTAGTCCGGTCCATAATGCTGGATAGCTTCAGCGATTTGAGCACCATACCACATAATCTTCTTTGGAACACAGCCAACATTGACACAGGTGCCACCTAGTTTCTTTTCTTCAATAACGGCAACCTTGGCACCGTATTCGCCGGCCCGATTCATGGTAGCAATTCCCCCGCTGCCACCGCCAATAGCAATCATATCAAATTCTTTCATTTTGTTAGAATCTCCTTCTATTATATGAGGTAATTGTACCTTTTTTAGCAGGTGAATGCAATAATCTGCTACGGATTTTAGTGGAGTGACTATCTGAGATAAAATAGCAACCATTTGTGAAAAACTGTAAATTTTTTTAGAAGAATTATGATAGCCTTGTGATATAATATAACAAAAGAAAATCGTTTTCATCAAGAGGAGGAAAAGAGATGAAAAAGTTAAAGAAATGGCAATTATTTAGTATTATTGGAGCTGCGATTGCAGTTGTTGCAGGAGCAATTCTCTTCATGTTTCTAAATGGAGGGAATCCTTCTGAGGCACCAATCGATACGACTCCCTTAGTTCAAAAGGCCAAGGAAGGCTCAGTGGCTTCTTCAGTCTTACTGACAGGAAATGTCACAGCCAGCAATGAGCAGTACATCTACTATGACAGCACCAAGGGTGACTTGGAAAATGTACTGGTCAATGTCGGTGACCAAGTGACAGCCGGTCAAGCATTGGTTACTTATAAAAGTGCAGAGGCTCAGGCTGCTTATGATGCAGCTGCTCGGGCGGTTAGCAAAGCCGATCGTCAATTGCATGACTTGCAAACCAATGGTGTGACTGTAAATACGACTGGCGACGAAGAAGCAGATGGTGCGTCTGAAGCTCAGGCTCAGCGTTCTGTAGAGTCTCAAGCAGCTGACCTGCGCGATGCTCGAGCTGATGCAGTGGATAATATGAACAAAGCACAAGCTACTCTCAATGCTTTAACAGTGACCAGTACAGCAGATGGTACGGTCGTAGAAGTCAACCGCGATGTTTCAAAATCAACAACAGGTGCTACTCAAACCTTGGTTCACATCGTCAGCAATGGTAATCTGCAGATTAAGGGTGAATTATCCGAATACAACCTGGCTAACTTGTCTGTAGGTCAAGAAGTGACCATTACATCAAAGGTTTACCCAGATAAGAAATGGACTGGTAAAATTAGCTACATTTCCAACTATCCAAAAGACGGCCAGCAGGCAGCAGCTCAGCCATCTGGAACAGGTGGCAGCGGAACAGCTTCAGGTTCTAAATATCCATTTACAATTGACATTACCAGCGAGATTGGCGAACTCAAGCAAGGTTTCTCTGTCAATATTGAAGTTAAAAACAATACTCAGGGACTCATTGTACCAGTCAGCAGTGTGGTAATGGACGGAGATAAAAACTATGTTTGGGTTCTGGAAAAAGGAGTTGCTAAGAAGACAGAAGTAACGCTCGGAAATGCTGATGCTGAAAATCAAGAAATCTCATCTGGTTTGACAAAGGATAGTAAAGTTATCATCAATCCGACAGATAGCTTGAAAGACGGTCAAGAGGTGAAATCTTATGAAGAAGCTAATTGAGTTAAAAAATATTAATAAGAACTATCGCAATGGAGACCAGGAACTGCAGGTATTAAAAGACATCAGTTTGGAGGTTGAAGAGGGCGAGTTTGTTGCCATCATGGGACCGTCTGGATCTGGTAAGTCTACTTTGATGAATATCATTGGGATGCTGGATCGTCCGACCACTGGTGAATACCATCTAGGAAGCGAAGAAGTCGCTAAGCTAGGTGATAAGAAGCTGGCCAAGGTTCGAAATAAGCAAATCGGCTTTGTCTTTCAGCAGTTCTTTCTCTTGTCTAAGCTTAATGCCTTGCAAAATGTGGAACTGCCCTTGATCTATGCAGGTGTCGGTCTATCTAAGCGCAAGTCCTTGGCCGAGCAGTTTCTGACCAAGGTGGAGCTGGACACGCGGATGCATCACCTGCCTTCAGAGCTTTCCGGAGGACAGAAGCAGCGGGTAGCCATTGCGCGTGCTTTGGTCAATAATCCCTCTTTGATTCTGGCTGACGAACCAACAGGAGCCTTGGATACTAAGACTGGTGAGCAGATTATGGAGCTCTTAACTGAGCTCAATCGAGAAGGGAAAACCATTATCATGGTGACCCACGAGCCTGAGATTGCTGCCTATGCCAAACGGCAGATTGTCATTCGTGACGGTATTATCTCATCTGATAGCGCTAAGGAAGGAGGGCTAGCCTAATGCAAAACTGGAAATTTGCCATTAGCTCCATTCTTGGACACAAGATGCGGTCTTTCCTGACCATGATTGGGATTATTATCGGAGTGGCTTCGGTTGTGGTTATCATGGCCTTAGGAGATTCTATTACCCGGCGGGTCAATGAGAGTTTTACCAAAAGTCAGAAAAACATGCGTCTCGTTTTTTCTCCTAAAAAGAGCAAGGACGGCTCCTACACACAGACGGCTGATCTCTATTCAGTAAATGTAGAAGATGAAAGCGAGGAAGTGGTGGAACCACCCAAGGCCCAGGAAGCATGGGTTAAGGAATTGACTCATATCAAGGGAGTGGACGGCTACTATGTGACCAACTCAGCTATGGAAACCTTTAGCTACGAAAATAAGCAGGCTGAGCGCGTCAACTTTGTCGGAGCAAACATGACCTATATTCAAGTGAAAAAATACAAAATCATTGCTGGTCGCGCTTTGAGGCAGCAAGACTATCAAGGCTTTGCCAGTGTTGTGCTGCTGGACGAAGATCTGGCTGCGAACCTCTTTTCTTCCGCTGAAGAGGCCATCAATAAGATTGTTACAGTGGGGGCCAGTAACTATCGGGTGATTGGGGTTTATAGAGATCCTGAAACTGCTGCTGCATCTGGCTCCATGCAGGTCTATGGTGGTAATGCCATTACGACCAATACTCTCATAGCTGCAAACTTTGGAGTCGATGAAATTTCAGAGATTGTTCTTCGAGTGAATGATACAAGCTTAGTTCCAGAACTTGGCCCTAAGGTTGCCAAGAAATTAACAGAAATTGCTGGTCTGCAACAGGGCGAATATCAAGTGACAGATGATAGTGCCCTCTATCAGGAAGTACAAAATATTTATGGTGCAATGACGGGTGTTATCGGAGCCATCGCCGGAATCTCTCTCTTTGTTGGTGGTATCGGCGTTATGAATATCATGCTGGTATCGGTCACTGAGCGAACTCGTGAAATCGGTCTGCGAAAAGCTCTGGGAGCAACACGTGGCAACATACTGATGCAATTTTTGATTGAGTCTATGATTTTGACACTGATTGGTGGGTTGATTGGACTGGTTCTAGCTGCAGGACTTGCGTCTGTACTGGGCTCGGCTATGAGTCAAATGCTGGAAGGAACACCAGTAACGGTATCTCTACCGGTCAGCATCGTTAGCCTTCTTTTCTCAGCAACCATTGGTGTTCTCTTCGGAATTTTACCTGCCAATAAAGCCTCTAAACTGGATCCAATTGAAGCACTGAGGTATGAATAGTACAACAAAAAGTCTGGTTTCCCAGACTTTTTTATGATGTAAAAAATCCCGCTGGAATTCCAGCAGGATTTGTTTTCTTAAGATTGTATAAAATACAGATTATTTCATCGTTGGGAAGAGCAGGACATCTCGAATGGTAGTTACATCTGTTAGTAACATAACCAGACGATCGATACCGATTCCTAGGCCTCCAGTTGGTGGCATACCGTATTCCAGAGCTTCGACAAAGTCATAGTCAATGCCAGTTGCTTCGTCATCGCCCAGTTCTTTGGCTTTTGCCTGTGCTTCAAAACGAGATAATTGATCGATTGGATCGTTCAACTCGGTGAAGGCATTGGCATATTCTTTGGTCATGATGAAGAGCTCGAAACGGTCCGTGAAGCGTGGATCTTCTGGATTTTTCTTAGCCAGAGGTGATACTGCTACAGGGTGACCGTAGACAAAGGTTGGCTGAATCAAGGTTTCTTCCACAAATTCTTCAAAGAAAGCATTGATAACATGACCAACTTCGGTGAAGTGCTTTTCAAGCGGAACTTTCTTTTCCTGAGCCAAGGCAACAGCTTCTTCAAAACTCATATCTTGCCAGAAGTCAACACCAGTAATTTCCTTGATGGCGTCAACCATGTGAACGCGTTTAAATGGTTCATTGATCTTGATTTCAGTTCCTTGGTAGTTGACCGGTCCATCTCCATTGACAGAAACAGCAGCGTGTTGGATAATGCCTTCAGTCAAGTCCATGATATCTTGGAAATCTGCATAGGCTTGGTAAACCTCGATGGAAGTGAACTCTGGATTGTGAGTTGCGTCCATCCCTTCGTTACGGAAAATACGGCCAATCTCATAAACTCGCTCCATACCGCCAACGATAAGACGTTTAAGGTGAAGCTCGGTTGCAATCCGTAGCACCATGTCAATATTTTGGGCATTGTGGTGGGTAATAAATGGACGGGCAGCAGCACCGCCTGCTTCGTTGTGGAGAACAGGAGTTTCAACTTCAAGGAAACCTTGCCCATCTAAGTAACGGCGGATTTCTGAGATGATTTTTGAACGAGTCACAAAGCGTTCAAAGCTTTCACGGTTGGAAATTAAATCCAAATAACGCTTGCGGTAGATGGTTTCGACATCTGTCAGGCCGTGGAATTTTTCAGGTAGGGGACGCAGAGCCTTAGACAAATGAGTAAGGTGGGTTGCCTTGATAGAAAGCTCCCCCATATCCGTCCGCATAATCTCACCTTCGATACCGAGGAAATCCCCTAAGTCCGCCTTTTTGAAGATTTCATAATTTTCTTCACCAACAGCATCTTTACGAACATAAATCTGGATTTGGCCTTCACGGTCTTGGATGTGGGCAAAGCCAACCTTTCCTTTGCCGCGCTTGGTCATGAGACGGCCAGCTATAATAGCTGTTTCATTGAGTTCGTTTAATTCTTCTTTATCTTTATCGTTGTATTTTTCTTTCAGTTGAGCAGAGTTAGCAGTCCGCTCAAAGCGTTTGCCAAAAGGGTCAATTCCCTGCTCAGCCAGCGCAGCCATTTTTTCACGACGGATAATCTGCTGGTCGTTTAATTCCTCAATATGTTCAGTAGTCATGTTTTTCCTCCAAAAGTTTTCCTACCTATTTTATCACAAAAGATAGGGAAATTCATCTATATTTGGCTATAAAGTAAGAAAAAAAGCTAGAAATCCAGCCTTAATTTTCTGCCTTTTCAAGCAAGTAATCCGTATTATTCCAAGTGATCAGCTCAAAATTCTCAAAGTCTTCTGTTTCAAGGATGGTGATGCTGGCGTTGGTCAGACCGCCATTCTTGCGCAGGAGAGGTGTGTCATAGCCCAGCATGGTTCGAATGCTGGCGGTTAAGTTAGCACCGTGCCCGACAATGAGCACTTGTTCGTAGTTCTTGTCCTTTAAGGTCTTGATAAAGGAAATGGTCCGGTGGGTCGTATGGTAGACTGACTCAGCGTCAAAAAACGTATGATTAAATTGCGAAAGGTTGTGGCGGAAGGCAGTCATCTGGTGCGGATAGATGGCTTCTATGGTAGAGATTTTTGCGCCTTCCAGTTTTCCCAACTGCCATTCTCGCAGTTCAGGTACTGATACGATTTTAGTCGGAAACTGGCTTTCTTCTTGAATAATTTCAGCAGAGCGAACGGCACGTGGGAGATCGCTGCTGTAAATCTTGTCAAATTGTGTCTGAGCCAGATGTTTTCCTAGGTTATGCAGTTCTTCAACGGCGGTTGGCAGCAGTGGCGAATCACCGCTGGCTCCCTGAAAGCGGCCTTCCTGATTCCATTCCGTTCTTCCGTGTCGGACAAAGTATAATTTCATAGTGGTTGATGTTTCTTTCTTATTAGAGTTTATTGAGATATTAGGTGCAGTATTGAAGAATTATGAGCTAGTATTTTCTTTGAGGTCTGCAAAGTCAGCTTGAACAAAATCCGCCAAATCTTGAGCCTTGATTTCGATACTGCGGCCGACTTCGCCGGCAGAAACGATAATGCTATCTCGCTCTAAAGCTGACTGGTCGATATAGATTGGAAAGTTGTGCTTTTGACGGATACCGACAGGATTGTTGGCTCCGTGGACATAGCCCGTTGTCTTTTCCAAGTCTTTCTGAGGAATCATGCTTACTTTTTTATTGCCGGAAATCTTGGCCATTTTCTTTTCGGATAGATGTTCTGTGATAGGCAGAATACCGATCAGTGTGCCAGTCTTGTCTCCTGTCAAGGCCAAGGTTTTATAAATCTGCGAACGGTCCAAACCATCGGCTGGCTGTTCAGCTAAGGCATTTAGCTGCAGACCTAGATGTTCAATCTTAGCCTTGCTTAAAATTTGCTCAACCAATGTTTTTTTGATTTTTGTTTTTTTAGCCATTTGTATATCTCTCTTCTAATTGCGACATCCAGAGTCCCAGCCAGGTTCCTAGACCGAAGAAAAAGGCTGCAAGAACAAGTGTCAATATAGAAACTCCCTGATAGCTAATGCTTTCAATGTTTCCTGCTTGTGGCACTACAATGAGAAGTGTACTGGATAGGACAATGCCAATAATAAAGTGATAGACACGAGAGTAGTAGTTTTTCAAAATATGATCCATGAGCTTAGAGAAGAGAATCAGTGCTAAGGCACCACCGATTCCGATAGGAAGAAAGGTGCCCAAGAGATCCAGTTTGCGAAAGCCATTCAGCATAGGGGCATAGAGTCCTAAAATCAGGAGAAGGTTGGACGGACTGAGTCCGGGAATTAAAATGCCTAGTGCAATCAAAGCTCCTGCTAAGATGAAAGAGAGAAAGTTAGCTGGCAAGGTGCCGACCATGCCATTTAAGGAATAAAGAAAGATTCCTGAAAGAATGAGGCTGACCCAGAAAACGAGAATATCAGTCCGATCGCGCTCACTTTTAGCGACAGACTCTTTAATAAGACTGGGAACAGTCCCGATGATAGCTCCAGCAAATCCCCAAAGGACAATCACTTTGTAGTTATCCAGCAGCAGATTGACAGGATAGGAGAAAGCGGCAATTCCTAAAATCATTCCGATTCCAACTGGTATGAAATAGAGAACATTTTCGACGAAGTTTTCTTTTAAATGTGCTAAAAAATGAATCAGGCGCTCGTAAATACCTAAGATAGCTGCTAAAACACCGCCTGAAACTCCTGGCAAAATAAAGCCAAGTGCAATGACCATTCCTTTGAAAATTCTATTCAACCAAGAAATCATTGTATTTCCCTTTTCTAATTTCATTTATCAAATCATTATATCATAAAATATAGGCTTTATTAAGAGGGAACAGCTGGAAATTTCCTATTTTTTGACAATAAAAAACGACAGCAGTCTTTGAGATTTGAGCTGTCGTTCTGAGCTATTGGCTTTCTTTAGGAACTGTAAATAGCTTTTGATAAGTAGCTGTCTGGTCTTTCAAGGTTGACAGCTGGTTCAAATCAAGATAATGAGAGAAACCAGTCAGCTGACCTTGTGATGTGTACTGATGCAAGTCGTAATCTTGCTCAGTATTTGGTGCGGCATTGTAGTAGCCGTCGTCATTACCATAAGTCGGAATCCAAATTGCTGTGAACTTATCGGTAGAGATGCTATGCTCCTCCATAAAATAAGTTCCAATATAGATACCAATATTTTTTACACCAAGTGACTCTAGCTTGGCTCGGAAAGCTTCAACTCCCGCATTCATGTCAGACATGGTCTTTTCTTCGACGTCTAGCCAATAATAGGTTGGATGGTACTTGGCAGAGGCCTTGTAGAAACTTTCAGCTTCTTTTTCCATTTCCTTTTTGCTATTGGCGGCCACATAGGCATAGACAGCGACAGGGATATTGCGCTTTTGAAATTCTTTGATATGTCTTTCATAAGACTTGTCCAGACCATTCAGATGGGTTGCTGCGTTTTCTTTTTTTGCCTGCGCTCCACTATGAACACGGACAATTACTCCCGAAACATTCTGGGCGAGTAAGTCGTAATTAATCTCACTTGGCAGCTGCCAGCCAGAAATGTCAATGATTGGTCTGGAAATAAACTCTTCATCCAAGGACGAATCGTCAGATGTTTCCTCTTTTTTTGAGGAACTTGGAGTTTGTTTAGTTTGTGAAATTTTTGCCTGTGCTTGCTTTTCCTGAGAGTCAGTAATTTGCTTGCTTATCAAAATAAAAGCGATAAAAGAAGCAAAGAAAATTAGGATTGCAAGCGGTTTAATCCTCTTCCTCATACTGGTTTATTTTAACTTAAAACAAATAAAAAAGCAAAAAATATCCCCAGAATTGCTGGAAAATGAATGAAATGTAATATAATTGAAATATTATAAAGCAAAAACAAGATGTTTTGAAAGCCCAAAATGTCTTGTTTTTAAAGACCTTAGCCAAGCTGTGGAAGATGAGTTACCGTTGGATAAATCGTTTTGCTTTTTCCTACCTTTTATAATAGCTTTTGAATGAGTTCTTCTATCTTTTGGGGAGAGGTTTGTGGAGAGAAGCGTTTGATGACTGTCCCGTCTCGACTGACCAGAAACTTTGTGAAATTCCATTTGATCTTCTCACCCAGAAGACCGCACTTTTCTTTTTTGAGCCAGTCAAAGAGTGGAGCAGTATGAGGACCATTGACATCGATCTTAGCAAATCGGGGAAAGATCGTTCCGTAGTTAAGGCTGCAAAAGCTATTGATGTCTGCAGCGTCTCCAGGGGTCTGCTGGCCAAACTGATTGCAGGGGAAATCCAGGATTTCAAATCCGTCTTTCTGATAGCGTTCATAGAGTTCCTGCAGTTCTTGGTACTGAGGAGTGAAGCCACAGCCGGTCGCTGTATTGACAATCAGCAGAATCTTTCCTTTATAATCACTCATTTTTTGCGGACTTCCATCTTGTTTTTGGATTTCGATATCATAAATGTCTGTCATGTTATCCTCCTTTGTTTGCTTCCTATCTTATCACAATTTTATGTAAAAGAGAGAAAGCAAGGTCTTATTGTCCCAGTCTCTGCACTAATGCTTTTTTTTCAATCCAAAAGGTGGTATAATGAGAATTGAATTTTTAGAAGTTTAATGGTGAAATATGAAAATTGACAAGAAGCACTTGTTGAATTATTCCATCTTGATTCCCTATTTGATTTTATCTGTTTTGGGATTGATTGTGGTCTATTCAACGACGAGTCCTACCTCGATTCAGGCCGGAGGAAATGGTTTTGGCATGGTCTTGAATCAGGGGATTTTTTGGGTAATAAGTCTCTTTATAATTGCGCTCCTATATAGAATCCGCTTGGGTTTCCTGAAAAAAGGAGGCATCCTGACTATAGTTATCTTTGCTGAAATAATCCTTTTGCTCTTATCTCGTTTTATAACGGGGACTATTAACGGCGCTCATGGTTGGTTGAGAATCGGAGCTTTCAGTGTTCAGCCTGCTGAGTATTTGAAGATTATTCTGGTCTGGTATCTAGCTTTTCGCTTCACTAAGAGGCAGGAGGAGATAAAGGTCTATGACTACCAAGCCCTGACCCATAACCATTGGTTTCCTAAAGCCTTTAACGACTGGCGGACCATGGTGGCTATTCTGATTGGGATTGTAGCGATTATGCCAGACCTTGGAAATGCGACTATTCTATTTTTGACCGTCGTGATAATGATTGCTGTCAGCGGGATTGGCTATCGATGGTTTTCTACGATGCTGGGAGCCATTGTCAGTGTTTCGGGATTGGTTCTGGCGAGCATTTGGTTGATTGGGGTTGAGCGCGTGGCCAAGATTCCAGTCTTTGGGTATGTGGCCAAGCGTTTCAGTGCTTTCTTCAATCCCTTCAAGGACCTGTCTGGCTCAGGCCACCAATTGGCTAATTCCTACTATGCTATGAGTAACGGCGGCTGGTTTGGTCTAGGCTTGGGGAACTCTATTGAGAAGCGCGGCTATTTGCCGGAAGCTCATACAGACTTTGTTTTTTCTATCGTGATAGAAGAATTTGGTTTCTTTGGTGCCAGTCTGATTCTGGCCTTACTCTTTTTCCTGATTCTGAGAATTATCTTGGTAGGGATTCGGGCAAAGAATCCATTTAACTCCATGATGGCTTTGGGAATTGGCGGTATGATACTCATGCAGACCTTCATCAATATCGGTGGAATTTCAGGTCTCATTCCTTCTACAGGAGTAACCTTCCCCTTCCTATCGCAGGGGGGGAACAGTCTTCTGGTCTTGTCAGTAGCCATCGCCTTGGTACTCAATATTGATGCCAACGAGCGCCGTGATGCCCTGTATGAGCAGATGGAAGCGGAGGCACAAGATCAGTCTGAGGAATCTTAATCGCAGTTTGTGTGAACAGTTGTTGCAAAAATGAAAGGTGCAGATTATGTCGTTTAACAAATTAGAAAGCTACAGTAATAAAGAAGTAATTCGAGAAGAAGTCGCTATTTTGACAGACTTGCTTGCCGATATTACTCGGAATCTTCTCAGCCCTGAGACCTTTGAAAAAATCTCCCTCATGGAAGAGCTGGCTGTTAACTCCAAATATCATGAGTTAAAAGCGATTGTAGAAGAGCTAACGACGGATGAAATGGTTTATATTTCTCGTTATTTCTCTATTTTGCCGCTTTTGATTAATATCTCAGAAGATGTTGACCTAGCTTATGAAATCAACCACCAGAACAATATTAATCAAGATTATCTTGGGAAGCTGTCAACAACCATTGACCTGATTTCAACGCGGGAAAATGCTCAGGAGATTCTGGAGAATTTGAATGTTGTGCCAGTACTGACAGCTCACCCGACCCAGGTCCAGCGCAAGACTATTCTGGACTTAACCAATCATATTCATAGTTTACTGCGTCAGCATCGAGATGTTAAAGCAGGACTAGTCAATGAGAAGAAGTGGCTAGGAAATCTCCGCCGCTATATTGAGCTTATGATGCAGACAGATATGATCCGTGAGAAGAAGCTGAAAGTGACCAATGAGATTACCAATGTCATGGAATACTATAACAGCTCTTTCCTACAAGCAATTACCAACTTTATGGTTGAATACAGACGCTTGGCAGAAGAGCGGGGTATCAAGCTGGATAATCCTAAGCCTATTACCATGGGAATGTGGATTGGCGGAGATCGAGATGGCAATCCTTTTGTAACCGCAGAAACTCTGAAACTGTCAGCCACCCTCCAGAGTGAAGTCATCCTCAACTATTACATTGACAAGGTTTATACACTCTATCGCACCTTTTCGCTCTCGACCAACCTCTCAGAAACCAGTCAGGCAGTAGCAGAAATGGCAGCTCTGTCTACAGACAAGTCTGTTTATCGGGAAAATGAGCCTTACCGCCGTGCTTTTCACTATATCCAGTCCAAGCTGATTCAAACCTTGCTTTACCTAAAAGAAGGCAATTTCTCAAATGATGGTCAGCGATTGACTGACCGAGCTGAGGAAAAATTTTCTGCGAAGGCTAACCTTTCTGTCAGCAATAAGGGAAGAGAAATCATTCCTAATTATATCCAGTCTCGTATCAGCGAGACCCTGACTGAGCTGAAGAAGGAGGAGACACCTTCTTACAAAACAGCTCAGGAATTTAAAAAAGACTTGCAGGTCATTTATGATTCTCTTATTGAACATCATGGGGAAGCTTTGGTAAGTGGCGACTTGACTGAACTTCTCCAAGCGGTTGATGTTTTCGGCTTCTTCTTGGCCAGCATTGATATGCGTCAGGATTCCAGCGTTCATGAGGCTTGTGTGGCTGAGCTCTTGGCTTCAGCTAATATTGTCCAGGATTATAGCAATCTATCGGAAGAAGAAAAATGCCAGGTTCTCCTCAAACAGCTGCTAGAAGATCCTCGTATCCTGTCAGCTACTCATGAGCCTAAATCCGAACTCCTTCAAAAAGAACTGGAGATTTTCAAAACAGCTCGTCAGCTAAAAGATGCCATTGGTGAGGAAGTTATTAAGCAGAATATTATCTCTCACTCGACCAGTGTATCAGATCTACTTGAGTTGGCTATTATGCTTAAGGAAGTAGGGCTGATTGATGAAAACGGAGCACGTGTCCAGATTGTTCCGCTCTTTGAAACCATTGAGGATTTGGACAATTCCTGCGATACTATGGAGAAATACCTATCTCTGCCAATTGCGCAGAAGTGGATTGCCTCTAAGGATAATTACCAGGAAATCATGCTGGGCTATTCAGACAGTAATAAGGACGGTGGCTACCTATCTTCTTGCTGGACTCTCTATAAGGCTCAACAGCAGCTGACAGCTATCGGTGATAAGTTTGGCGTGAAAATCACCTTCTTCCATGGCCGGGGTGGTACGGTGGGACGCGGTGGCGGCCCAACCTATGAAGCAATCACATCTCAGCCACTCCGCAGTATCAATGACCGGATCCGTCTGACTGAGCAAGGCGAAGTTATTGGAAATAAATATGGAAACAAAGACGCAGCCTACTATAACTTGGAAATGCTGGTGTCTGCTGCCATTAACCGCATGGTAACTCATAAGAAGAGCGATAGCCATACTTCTGATAAATATGAGCGAATCATGGACCAAGTAGTCAATCGCAGTTATCAGATTTACCGTGATTTGGTCTTTGGTGACGAGCGTTTTTACGATTATTTCTTTGAATCCAGCCCTATCAAGGCTATCTCTAGCTTTAATATCGGTTCTCGTCCAGCTGCCCGTAAAACCATCACTGAAATCGGTGGCCTCAGGGCGATTCCATGGGTCTTCTCATGGTCTCAAAGTCGGGTTATGTTCCCAGGCTGGTATGGTGTCGGGTCGAGTTTCAAGGAATTCATTGATGAAGACCCAGAAAATAACTTAGCCTTTCTGCAATTTATGTATAAGAGATGGCCGTTCTTCAAGTCACTCTTATCAAATGTAGACATGGTTCTGTCTAAGTCAAATATGAATATCGCTTTTGAGTATGCGCAGCTTTGTGAAGATCAGAATGTGCGAGATATTTTCAATATTATCTTGGATGAGTGGCAGCTAACTAAGGATGTCATTCTAGAGATTGAAGGTCATGATGAGCTCCTAGCAGAAAACACATATCTGAGAGATAGCTTGCACTATCGTATGCCTTACTTTAATGTTTTGAACTATATCCAGCTAGAACTGATCAAGCGTCAGCGAAATGGCCAGCTCACACCTGATCAAGAAAAGCTGATTCACATCACCATCAACGGTATTGCGACTGGTCTGAGAAACTCTGGCTAATACAAAGAGAAAATCGGAATTGTTCCGGTTTTTTCTATTTTTGTAACCAAAGGGCTACTTAATTCGTTATACTAGTGAAGGAGGGGGTGAGCTTATCAAACTAGATGAATATGAAACAATCTTGATAGGCTTTGCTCGCGAGATTGTCTCCTATCTGCAGAAGTCAGGGGCTTCTAAAGTGGAAGCAGAAGATGTAGTTCAGGACGTTTTTGTCAAGATGTTGGAAACAGAGGTTATTATTCCGGCGGAAAAGATGCGAGCTTGGATGTATCGAGTTTCCATCCGGCGCTATATCGACAGATATAGGAGAGATAAGCATTATTTGGAGATTTTGCGAAAAGAATTTTTTGGAAAAGATCTTGTCAATCCCTTTGAAAATGAAGATTATGAGCTGCTAAGAAGTATGATAGAAGATCTGCCACTCAAGGAAGCCACGCTTTTAGAACTCTATTATTTTCAAGATTTCACGGTCAAGGAGATTGCCCAAATCATGTCTTACTCAGTTAGCAAGGTCAAGATTCAGCTGATGCGCAGTCGTGCTAAACTCCGAAAGGAGCTGGAAAAGAAAGGATATCGAAATGGAAACATTTGAAAATGTTGCAAAGAAAAGCAGAAGAAAAAGAATCTGGAAGACAGTCGCTATTAGCTCCGTTGTATCTTTAGTTCTCTTAGGTCTTCTAGGAAAGGGGCTGGCAGAATTAACCTCTGGTAACGGACGAGACTTACAAAAACAGTACGAAGTTATGTCCGAAATCGCCTATCCTAATGTTGACTATGATAGTCTTTACCACACTCAAACTTCCTTTTTTTCAGGGACCTTACGTTCCGATCGTTTCAAGGATTTAGATGGAGTGAAGGTGGCTTATCCTTCCTATGAGGGAAACTATTCACTCATAGGTGCTTTTAGAGATCCGACTGCGGAAGGGACTTATTTGTCTCTCTCAGGAACCTATACGCGAACCTTGCGTCAAAAATATCCTGTCTTCTATAATATCAATGCCAAAGGGACAAAGGATAGTAATTCTATGCCTAAAGAGTTGGCTTCTGTCAAAGAAATGCCGAATCAATTGGTGGAAGTAGCTTTGACTTTTGATAAGCCTTATACCTATAAGGAAATCCAGCAGATGATACCGAACAATCTCAAAATCAACTGGTACTGGATTGGCAGTCAGTCAGAAGATAGTGAAAATGGTATTGAACTGTATTCTGATCCCAAGCTGACCTATGGAGCTAACGCTAGTCTTCTCTTTACTTATGATTCAGATGTTAGGAAGAAGGCAAAAGAGGCTAAGAAAGAGCAGCAGACTTTCTTGGATTATCTGAAAAAGGCAGATAAAAATCTTTTCCCAAGTGTTAGTGGGTACAACATGTACAATGAGGTTGAGTCCTATCTCAAGAAATTTGGTCAGCTAGATATTCGTGAAGCAGAAAATCGGGATCAATTGACCTTTTCTGGTATTATTCTGACTGGGAAAGCTGAGAATTTCAGCCAATTAGAAGGGAAAGAATGGATTGCTGCTTCGAGTATTGGTGCTTCCGTTTCCAATCAGCCTTACTATCAGTTAGACAAGGAATAATTCACAAAAAAATGCTAAAAGACTTGCATTTTCATTTAAATTTGATAAAATAGTAAGGAAAGTTAGACTGTATTGCCTACTGTCTATCTATAAAATATATTTTATTGGAGGCTTTTACTCAAATGGCAAAAGAAAAATACGATCGTAGTAAACCACACGTTAACATTGGTACTATCGGACACGTTGACCACGGTAAAACTACTTTGACAGCAGCTATCACAACTGTATTGGCACGTCGCTTGCCTTCAGCAGTTAACCAACCTAAAGACTATGCGTCTATCGATGCTGCTCCAGAAGAACGCGAACGCGGAATCACTATCAACACTGCGCACGTTGAGTATGAAACTGCTAAGCGTCACTACGCTCACATCGACGCTCCAGGACACGCGGACTACGTTAAAAACATGATCACTGGTGCCGCTCAAATGGACGGAGCAATCCTTGTAGTAGCTTCAACTGACGGACCAATGCCACAAACTCGTGAGCACATCTTGCTTTCACGTCAGGTTGGTGTTAAACACTTGATCGTCTTCATGAACAAAGTTGACTTGGTTGACGATGAAGAATTGCTTGAATTGGTTGAAATGGAAATCCGTGACCTCTTGTCAGAATACGACTTCCCAGGTGACGATCTTCCAGTTATCCAAGGTTCAGCTCTTAAAGCTCTTGAAGGTGACTCTAAATATGAAGACATCATCATGGAATTGATGGACACTGTTGATGAGTACATCCCAGAACCAGAACGCGATACTGACAAGCCATTGCTTCTTCCAGTCGAAGACGTATTCTCAATCACTGGTCGTGGTACAGTTGCTTCAGGACGTATCGACCGTGGTATCGTTAAAGTCAACGACGAAATCGAAATCGTTGGTATCAAAGAAGAAATCCAAAAAGCAGTTGTTACTGGTGTTGAAATGTTCCGTAAACAGCTTGACGAAGGTCTTGCAGGGGACAACGTAGGTGTGCTTCTCCGTGGTATCCAACGTGATGAAATCGAACGTGGACAAGTTATCGCTAAACCAGGTTCAATCAACCCACACACTAAATTCAAGGGTGAAGTTTATATCCTTACTAAAGAAGAAGGTGGACGTCACACTCCATTCTTCAACAACTACCGTCCACAGTTCTACTTCCGTACAACTGACGTTACAGGTTCAATCGAACTTCCAGCAGGTACTGAAATGGTAATGCCTGGTGATAACGTAACAATCGACGTTGAGTTGATCCACCCAATCGCCGTTGAACAAGGTACTACTTTCTCTATCCGTGAAGGTGGACGTACCGTTGGTTCAGGTATGGTTACAGAAATCGAAGCTTAATTCGATTCCGTTCCCAGATAACAATTATAATCAGACACTAAACCTCGTGAAAACGAGGTTTTTTAGTATACAGAAGAATAAAAGGTAGTCGGTAATCTCCAGAATAGATAGCTTGATTTTGCAGAACCACCTTTAAGATGATTTAGGAAACGGAAAGAGAAGAAGTATAGATATAAGCTTGATAGAAGTTTTGTCCTTTTTAATTAGGTTGGGGAAGAAAGTATCATTTAAAAGAGAGATTCTTTCAAGAAGGATTTTCACTTTTCACTGAAAGTATAGTATAATAAGAAATAGAATACATTTGGAGAAGAAAAATGCCCTCAAAATCAGGATCATCACCTTATGCTAAAAATAATGACGGTAATAAAGAAATAGAAAAAATAATCTCAAAAGAAGGACTGAAAAATAACTATATATGGAACATGTTGGGGACAGTCTCATCTTCATTGATATCAGTCGTCTTGCTTCTACTAGCTTCTAGATTTCTAGATTCAAGAGATTCTGATATTTTTAGTATTGCTTATGCTCTTGGTCAGCAGTTCTTTGTTCTAGGTTATTTTCAAGTTAGAAATCTGCAATCTACGGATGTAAAAGAAAGATACCAATTTGGTTCTTATCATAATACGAGACTTTTTACGGTCTTTTTGATGATTTTAACATCGTTTATCTATACTCTATGGCAAGGGTATGATGTTTACAAATCTAGTATTATTTTATTGCTTGTTGTTTATCGGGCTATAGATGCGTATTCAGATGTTTTTCAAGGATTATTTCAGCAAAAAAATAGATCAGATTTAGCCGGAAAGGTGCAATTCTATAGGAGCTGGATTTGTATGTTAATATTTGCGATAGTCCTGTTGCTTACAAAATCATTGATGGTAGCTAGTATTGTTATTTGTTGTGCGAATTTTATTCTGACCTTCCCCTTAGATTTCAGAAACTGTAGATTACATTTTTCTCAGGAAAAGTTTTCGCCTAAACTCCATGATGATAGAAAAAATGTGTATTCTATTTTGAAAAATAGTTTTCCCTTGTTTTTAAATGGATTTTTGATAACGTATATCTATAACGAGCCAAAAATTGATATTGATTACCTTTTGACAAATGGCTATTTTTCATCTGGGGTTCAAAGAGACTTTAATGTTCTATTCATGCCTGTCTTTGTCCTATCCCTTTTATTCTTCGTCCTGAGACCGTTGACTACACAGCTTTCTATTTATTGGAACGAGAAGAAATTTACACTATTTTTCAAACAGGTCAATACTCTAAATCTAGTAATGACTGTTTTAGGACTTGTTATTGTTATTTTGGGCTATCTGATTGGTACAGAAGTGCTTAGTGCTGTCTATGGTATCAAATTACAGGAGTATAAGCTTCCTTTCACTATATTACTTATAGGCGGTATTTTGAATGTTTTTGCTCTAGTGGTTGATATCATTATGACCATCTTTAGAAAACAGCATTATCTGATGATAGCCTATTTATTGACATTTGCTGTTTCAAAATTTATTACTTTACCATTTATTCGTGATCAAAAATTGCTGGGAGCTGCTAATTCCTTTTTAATCTCCATGTGCGTCTTTTATGCAACAAGTCTGATTATTTATGGCATTGCTAAAAATCAGGAAAAAAGAAAGAAGTAGAATTTTATGAATATCTTATTTACATTAAATGATGCGTTCGTACCTCAAGTTGCAACCTGTATGTGTTCTATATTTGAGAATAATAAATCTGCTGAGAATATTACAGTATATTTAATTGGCGAGAGGATAAGCCAAGAGAATCAAAACAAATTAAAAGGATTTGCTAAAAGTTACGATAGAAAAGTTTGTATTATTTCTATAAATAATATCGCAGACTATATTGATTTTGATTTTGATACAAACGGTTGGTCTTCAATTATTTTGGCACGTCTTTTTTTAGATAAACTTCTTCCACAAGAAGTTGATAGGATTTTATATCTCGACGGAGATACACTAGTTCTAGAAGATATAGGTTCTCTTTTTTATAGCGACTTAGGAGATAAGGTAATAGGTATGTGTCCCGAACCAACTGTGGATAAGTCAAGAAAGGAATTTCTAGCTTTGAAAGAGCACCCCTATCATAATTCGGGTGTCCTATTGATCGATCTAAAAAAATGGCGTAGGGAAGAGATTGGTAAAAAGGTCATAGAATTTTATCAATTTCATGAAGGAAAGCTATTCGCACCAGACCAAGATGCCTTAAATGGAGCCTTGAAAGAGCAAATTTTTACCTTGCCAATTTCCTTTAATTATTTTAATATTTATGATGTCTATCCTTATAAAACGTTGAGTGAATTAAGTAAGCCAACTAAGTTTATGTCACAGGAAGATTTTAATCATTTTCGGAAAGCACCTACAATTATTCACTATCTAGGTGAAGAGAGACCTTGGCGGAAGGGGAATACACATAGGTTTAAAAAGGAGTACCTCTATTATCTACACAAAACTCCATGGAAGGATACACCAATGGAAGAAGGTTGGCAGCTGTATTTTGTTTGTTTTAGAATCTTTAATATTGTTATGAAGCCTTTTCCAATGCTAAGATATAAGATTATCAATTCCCTAATTCCGAGCTTTATGAAATATAGAAAAAAACAGTTGCAGAAAAACAAAAAATAATGTGATGACATGTTATAGAAAGAATAGATTAAATTAATGAAAGTTTTAATGATAATTCCTGCTTATAATGAGGAAGAAAGTATTTTAAATACGGTTATGAGCATTGTAGAATATCGGAAGAAAGTTGATTTTGACTTAGACTACGTAGTTATCAATGATGGATCCGTTGACAGAACTAAGGAGATTTTGGACAGCCATCATCTGAATGCTATTCATTTGGTTATGAATTTAGGGATTGGCGGAGCTGTTCAGACGGGCTATAAGTATGCTCTTGAGAAGGATTATGATGTGGCCGTACAGTTTGATGGAGATGGTCAGCATGATATTGAGTCGCTGGATGCTTTGCTGGATCCTATTCGTCGTCAGCAGGCTGATTTGGTTGTTGGTTCTCGTTTTATCGGTGACAAGTCTTCGGAATTTCAGACGACTTTTATGCGGCGTTTTGGCATTACCATTATTTCAGCTTTTATTAAATTAACAACTGGCAAAAGGATTCTGGATACCACATCAGGCTATCGTTTGGCCAATCAAGACATTATTAGACAATTCGCTGCGCGCTATCCTATCAAGTATCCTGAGCCAGAATCAATCGTCCATATCTTGAAGCGGAAATATAAAGTGGTGGAATCACCAGCCAATATGTTTGAACGTGCAGGAGGAGTCTCTTCGATTACTCCTATTAAGTCCATTCGCTATATGATTGAAGTTTGCTCTTCGATCTTGATTGCTGCTTTTATGAAAGAGAGTGAATAATGTCCATTTTGTCTATTGTTATGCTAGTGGCTTCAGTTCTATTCCTGTATTTTGTCTTTCGGAATATCAATCAAAACAATATTTTATTTGAGCAAGCCTTTATGTGGATTATTATTGGCTTTGTAATGATTGTTATCTCTATTTTTGATTGGATTCCAGTTTCGATTGCCAAATTGTTGGGCTTTGAGCTGACCTCAAACTTTGTCATGTCCTTGGCCATCTTTTTCCTACTGATTATTGTTTTTTTACATACTATTTCCATTTCCAAGCAAAAGGAGCAAATCAAGCAGTTGGTGCAAGAATTGTCTATCATGAAGCAAAGAATGTCCAAGTTAGAGAGTGAAAAAGATGAAAAATAACCATACCTGGGTGATTTGCGCCTATGGCGAGAGTGAATTTTTAGAAGCTTGTATCCTGTCTTTGCAAGCTCAAACCTTGCCATCAAAGATTATCTGCTATAGCTCAACACCGTTGGATTCAATCAAGCAGCTGTGCCAGAAGTACGGTATTCCTTTTTACACGAAAGAAGGCGGTGGTATCGGTAAGGACTGGAATAATGCCCTTTCCTTTGTTGAGACTTCTTATGCTACCATTGCTCATCAGGATGACTACTATGAGCCAACTTATCTAGAAGCAGTGATGCAAAAAATAGAGCAGTCGAAGGACATTCTCATTGCCTATACAGACTATTTTGAAGAGAAAAATGGAGTCAAAATTCCGGCTAATACTAATCTGAAAATCAAGACTCTCATGCTTAAAACCTTGAATCTGATGCCGGCCAGCCGTTTTTGGAGAAATCGTGTCCTGGCTTTTGGAAATCCTATTTCCTGTCCGGCGGTAACTTACAACTTAGAGGCATTAAAGGATTTTCGATTTGATGAGGAAATGCGCGTGAGTCTGGATTGGTATGCTTGGTACAAGATTAGCGCCTATAAGGGTCGCTTTGCTTATATTTCTGAGAAGCTTATGTGCCACCGAATTCATGGAGAGTCTGAAACAACCAAGACCATTTCAGATAACACTCGGACTAAAGAAGATTTGTTCATGTATCAGCTTTTCTGGCCAAAGTGGGTGGCAAATCTGATAAATAAAGCATACATGAAGAGTCAAGATGCTAACTCAAACTAATAGAGTTATTTACAAGGAAAGTATATGAAAGATTTAATATCTGTTGTTGTAACTTGTTACAACCATCAAGATTACATTGAACAGTGTTTGCGCAGTATTTTTGAGCAGACCTATCGAAATATTGAGTTACTGGTATTGGATGATGGCTCCTCTGACCATTCTGCTGAAATCATAGAGTCTGTCTTGGTGGATTCCCCTTTTTCGACGCGGTTTGAAAGCCATGAAAATATGGGGGTTGTCAAGACAAGAAACAAGGCTTTGCAGCAAATTCAAGGCACTTATTTTATTTTTGTGGATAGTGACGATTTTCTGGATTCAGACTATATTGAGAGCTTCTATACAAGCATGGTGCAAGAGGAGGCAGATATTGTCTATGGTGATTTGTATAATCCTGATAAAAAGGAGTTCTACCTTAAATCACGGCCATTTGACAAGCTAGCTTTCTTAACGGAGAATTATATTTCCAACTGTTCTCTCATTCGTCGTTCGGTTGCTGATGGTATTTATTATGATGAAGCGCTGAATCGTGAAAAACTGGAAGACTATGATTTTCTTTTAAACTTAATTATCAATCAAGGTGCGAAACCAGTTTATAATGTAAAGACAAAGCTGAATTACCGGGTCTTTGATAAGGAGTCAATCTCTAAACGGGATTCTACGAGATATCATTACGAAATGTATCTGAAAATCCTGCGTAAGTATGTGAGACAGATACCAGATGAAATTTACCAAGCTCTGGGCAAGAACATATTTACACTGGAAGGTCGTTTGGATGAGTTGATTCAGCATATGGATAAAGTGAACGACTATGTTCTTGAACTGCAGGAGGATCAGCGACAGTTATATAAAAATCTAGACTCCTTGAAATTCAGGCTGAGAACGATAAAAGAACAGCGAGATGAGGCTATTCAGGAGCAATTTCGTATTCGCCGATCTATTTCCTATCGACTGGGGAATGGCATGATTACGCCATTGAAACGTCTGGCTCGATTAGTCAAAAATCCTCGCAGTATCAAAGCTGCTTTAAGTCGGATTAAGCAACAGCTGGTTCGTTTGAAACGCCAAGTTAAGTCTCCTAAGGTTTATTATTATCAATGGCTACGGAACTCTCAACGAGAAAAAGCTTTAGCTTCAGTTTCAAGTGGCGAAAAAGTCTTAATTTATGTCATTTTTGAATCTGAGCCACGCTTGCAGCAGTATAAGACTATCTTTTTAGAAAAGTTAGCAGTTTTGGCTGATAATACTCTCATCGTCGTTAATGGTGGACTGGCTGCAGAGGATTTAGAAATCTTAGGACAGTATGGTCAAGTCTTGGTGCGGGATAATACCGGCTATGATACGGCAGCTTTTCGTGAAGGCATTCTTTCCTTAGGAAAGGAAACGCTGCAGCATTGTTCTCAGCTGATGCTCGTCAATGACACCAATATCGGCCCTATGAGTGATTTGGCGGCTGTCTTTCAAACTATGGCTGGCCGAAATCTTGATTTTTGGGGAATTTCCTATGGTGAGACCCAGGAAGATATTACTGGATTTAACCGCTATGGTTACATTCCCAATCACCTACAGTCTTATTTTTTGGTGATTGAGCCTTTGCTGCTTCAGTCCGAAGAATTTTACGACTATTGGGAAGTGCTGACTGACACGGATTCACGGGAAGAAGCTATCGGAAAGCATGAAACGACTTTTACCAAGTACTTTGCTGACTTGGGCTATCGTTACGATGCCTTGGTTCACGAAAATCGGGATTCGGCTATGTATATTCATCCATTAAGGATGTTAAAGGCGGGCAGTCCTCTGATTAAGTATACTTCTTTGAAGAATTATGATGATCAGCAGTTTTTATGGCAAGGTCTGGAAAGAGAGTCAGAGGTTCCTGATGTATTGGACTATGTTCGGGAGAAGACAGACTACCCAGTGGAGATTCTTGAGAATATCGTTCAAAAATTCAAAGATGTGCCTCGTGATCAATATATCCTCATCATTGACGGTGTAGAGAACATCATTCCGCAGTGTACGCGCTACCGTGTTCTCAATAAGGCAGAGCAGCTTAGAAAGAATGGATTTGCTGTGAAAGTGGTCAATGCGTCTGAGTTTAGTCTGACTCAAGCCCTGTATGCCAGCCACATCATTATCTACCGCGCTCCTTGGTCCGCCCAGCTCCAGCTTTTATGCGATTTGGCTCGGGAAGAGCATAAGCCAGTTTATTTTGATATTGATGATTTGGTCTTTGATACCCTTTATACGGACCAGCTAAGCTATACCCAAGGCTTGTCTGAGAAGGAAAAGGGCAATTACGATGCTAGTGTCAAGAATTACGGGAAAATGCTGGCGGCTTGTGATGGGGCGATTACCTCCACTAATCAGCTAAAAGAGGAATTGCTCAAATACAAGGACTCAGTTCTGCTGAATCGTAATCTGGCGTCCAGCGAATTGATTGCGGTTAGCTCGCAGTTCTTGAAGGAAGACTTTGGTGCAGACGACAGAATCAAAATCGGTTATTTCTCTGGTTCTATCAGCCACAATGAAAATTTTGAACTTATCAAGCCGGCTATCAAAGAAGTGCTTGACAACTACCCATCCGTGGAGCTTCATATTGTAGGGCACTTGGATATCCCTCAGGATATGAAACAATATTCGCGGCGTATTATCGTCCATGAGTATGTGGACTGGAAGGCCTTGCCTCAGCTGATTAGTCAGGTTGATATTAATCTAGCTCCGTTGGTTGACTCAGTCTTTAATCGGGCTAAGTCAGAAATCAAGTGGATAGAAGCAGCTCTGGTCAAGGTACCAACGATTGCCAGTCATATTGGTGCTTTTTCTGACATGGTGATTGACGGTCAGACGGGACTTTTGGCTAAAGATAGTGAATGGAAAGAAAAGCTGGAGAGCTTGATTCTTTCTGCTGATTTACGTAGAGAACTGGCAGAGAACGCCTACGCTTTTGTATTAGAAAATTGCAGTTTAGATAAAAAAGATGAAATGGTGACTTATTTTGAAAAGAAATAAAGAAGTAAAAGTTGAGAATATTTTCTTATTATTGGCAAGTGTCTTTGTCTTGACTTTTATGATTGCACAACCGATTAATCGAGTGCCTGATGAGACCAATCATGCTCGTATGACATGGGAAATCTTCCATAAACCGACTAGTCGAACATATAAATGGATGGATAAAATCCCATCCGCTCCGAATGTTTCTCCGGCAGAGTACAAGCAGCTGTTCTCAGAGAAGATAGATCTGGCGCAAGAAGAGTTTACCTTTGGCTTTAATCTCAAGGCTATCTCTTTTCTGCCTCAGCTACTAGGTATGACCTTGGGAAGCATGCTTTATCCGTCAGTAGGCTTCATCGTGATGATGGGGAGGCTCTTTAATGCTTTGGCATATATCATCGGGGTTTATCTGCTGATTAAATACTTCAAATATGGCAAAAAAGCTCTGCTTTTCCTATCTCTTTTGCCTATTATGGTCCAGCAGGCTGCTTCTCTCTCTTACGATGTGATGAGCTATCTGGAGATTATGTTGGCGGTTGGCTTTTTGACCAATATTGCCTACCATAAGAAATTTACCAACAGAAATGTACTTGAGCTTTTGGTGATTTCTATAGGCCTCTTTGTCACCAAACCGAATAATGTTCTTTTGTTAGGCTTGCTGCCTTTTGTTGACTTTGAGTTTGAAGGATTCCTTGCGGTTCTGAACAAGCCTTTTGCGGCAACCAAAGCTTTTGTAGCTCGTTATCGCTCTATCTTCTATCTACTTGGCTTTTTAGCTTTCTTTCTTGCCCTGCATCTAGCCTTTCGAAATCAGGGTGGGCTCTTGCACTATGGCCAAGTTTTGCTGAATACGCTCTTTAAGCAAAGTGTTAATGGCGACTTGAATACGATTTTGACAATCGGTATGTTTGGCTTTTTGGGGAATTTTACTATCCAGCTGCCGCTTTGGTTGATTTTTATTGATGTGGCAGTCTTGGCGCTTATCTTCTTGCAGTCGCAGAAAGATTTTATGACCAAGGGCTATACAGTCATGTCGCGTTATCTGTTTCTGGTTCAAGTGATTGCTGTTGTGTCGATTATGTATCTGCAGTGGACGCCCATCGTTCTAGGTAAAGGTGCCATGATATCTGTTGGTGCTCAGGGACGTTATTTTACACCCTTCTTGATCTTACTGCTACCAACTGTTGCTAATCTAGGGACCTTGGACATTAAAGACAGGGTGGTGAATCGAATGATGGTTGGGACTCTGTTAGCTAACTTCTTGGTCTCCCTTTACTTGATGGTGCCCTTTTATTGGAATGTATTAGGATAAGCTATGAAAAAAAAGATATTATTCATTTCGCCGACTGGAACGCTGGATAATGGAGCTGAAATCTCTATTGTCAATTTGATGGAATACTTGGTCCAGACGGGCCATCAGGTTATCAATGCGATTCCGGATTATCATGTAGCCGTTCAGCAGGACTATATATCCAGCTTGGCAGCCTTGGGTATTGAGACTATAGCCTTGCCGTCAGTTAAATGGTGGTGGGAGGACGCTCCTGGTGGCCTACCAGACAGTCCTGAGTCTAGGTCTCGCTCTTATCAAGAAAATACCTCAGTGCTCAGAAAGATACTAACGGAGCGAAAGATTGATTTGGTTATTACCAACACGGTCAATATGTTTCAAGGTGCAGTGGCAGCGGCCTGCGAGAATGTTCCGCATTTCTGGCTGATTCATGAATTTCCTGACGGAGAGTTTGGTTACTATAAGGGAAAGCTAGATTTTATCAGTGATTATTCGCAGGAAATATTTGCAGTTAGAGGTGCCTTGCAGAGACAGTTACAGGAGCTGCTACCAGACAGAAAAGTCTTGTCTTTTGCCCCTTTTACGAAAATTCAGCCTACTGATACAGAAGAAAAGGATAGAGCCGAAAGGCGTATTGTGTCAGTTGGACGTTTGACAGAGCGGAAAAATCAATTAGAATTGATAAAAGCCTATAACCAGTTATCTCAGCCAAAACCGCCCTTAGTTCTGATCGGAGCCTGGGATGAGGAGTACAAAAAAAGATGCGATACTTATATCTCTGAACATCAGGTCAAAAATATTAGTTTCTTGGGACACAAGGACAATCCTTGGGCAGAGGTGACGGCAGCAGACCTAGCGGTATTTCCGTCTGCAATGGAAACCTTTGGCTTAGTCTATATTGAAGCGATTATGAATGGCCTTCCGACCATTTTGTCGGACAATCCTGGTCATCTATCCGCCTATGAAATCTTTGAAGAAGGTCAGCTGTATTCATCTGGCAATATCGAACAGCTAACAGATAAGATAAACGCTGCCTTGGCAAATTTTGAGAGATTAAAAGACCAGTCGGTGGCCAATCTTGACAAGATTCAAGAGTGTTACACAGTTCAGAGTGTTTACCAAACCTTATTGGATAAGATTGAAAACACTGAAATGTACCAGGTTAACTCCTTGCGTCATGTCAAATGCTTATTGGATACAAATTTACCTTCTCAACAAGCCAGCTCTTTCTTACGCAAAGTGAAAAATAAGCTGTTTTCTGGTAGAAGAGGTTAAAGAAAGAAAAGGACAAGTGCAGCCGTGGCTCTACCTGTCCTTTTTGTATTATACAAACACACTAGAAAGTGGTATAATAGAATGGATTGTAAAATCTTGAATTGAGGGAAATCATGAAACATGTCTTCATCATTGGGAGTCGGGGACTTCCTGCCAAATATGGAGGATTTGAAACCTTTGTCGAAAAATTGACAGAGCATCAAATCTCTTCTCAAATCCAGTATCATGTGGCTTGCTTATCAGATGATGAAGCTTTTCATCATTTTGACTACAAGGGAGTTGACTGTTTTACAGTCAAGCCACCTAAGCTTGGCCCAGCCCGCGTAATTGCCTATGATATGATGGCTGTCTCCTATGCCCTCAAGTTTGCTAAAAAAGAGCGGATTGAACAGCCTATTTTCTATATTCTTGGAAATACGATTGGTGCTTTTATCTTTCCCTTTGCTCATCGTATCCATCAGGCAGGCGGTAAATTCTTTATCAATCCTGACGGGTTGGAGTGGAAGCGGGCCAAATGGTCTAAGCCAGTTCAAGCCTATCTCAAGTATTCTGAAAAGGTCATGACTAAGCATGCAGACTTGGTTATTGCGGATAATCAAGGCATCGAAAGCTATATTCAAAAAGCTTATCCTTGGTCTACAACGACCTGTATAGCTTATGGAACCGACCTTTATCTGTCCAATCTGACGGAAAACGAAGGCAAGGTCAGGGTCTTCTTTGAAAAGTGGACCAGTAAGGAAAAAGACTATTACCTGATTGTCGGACGCTTCGTTCCTGAAAACAACTATGAAACCATCATTCAAGAGTTCATGAAATCCAAAACCCAACGTGATTTGCTGATTATCTGCAATCATGAGGGCAATCCCTATTTTGAAGAACTCAAGCAGAAAACAGGCTTTGACCATGATTCTCGCATTAAATTTGTTGGGACGGTCTATGATCAGAATCTGCTCAAATATATCCGTAATCATGCTTTTGCATACATACATGGGCATGAGGTTGGTGGGACCAATCCGGGACTCTTGGAAGCACTGGCTCAGACAGATGCCAATCTGGTGCTGGATGTGGACTTTAACCGTAAGGTAGCAAAAGAAACGGCTCTGTACTGGCAAAAAGAAGAAGGCCAGCTGGCCCAGCTCATTGACCAAGTAGATGCTCAAACTGATTTTACGGAGCTAGGTCAAGCCGCCAAAGAAAATATGAAAGAAAACTACACCTGGGAAAAAATTGTGGGTGAATACGAGGATTTATTTTTATCATGAAAGTGACCATTCTTCTGTCCACCTATAATGGGGAGCAGTTTCTGGCCGAGCAGATTAAGAGTATTCAAGAGCAGACATATAGGGACTGGCAGCTGCTGATTCGTGATGATGGCTCTACAGATGGGACGCGGGCTGTCATCGAAGACTTTTGCTGCAAGGATGACCGCATTGCCTTTATCAATCGGGAAAATCCACAAAATCTAGGTGTCATTCAGAGTTTTCATAGCCTGCTTCAATACCAAGATTCGGATTTCTATCTCTTTAGCGACCAAGATGATGTTTGGCTGCCAGACAAGATTGCCATGCAATTGGCTGAGGCAGACAAGTATGATAGCAGTCAGCCCTTGCTGGTGTATACTGACTTGAAGGTCGTGGATCAAGAGCTACAGGTTGTTCACGAAAGCATGATTCGCACTCAGTCAGATCACGCTAATACAGAACTAGTCCAAGAGTTGACGGAGAATACGGTGACGGGTGGAGTTTCTATGATAAATCGCGCCTTGGCCCAACTTTGGACTGGGAAGGAAGAGCATGAACTGCTCATGCACGACTGGTATCTGGGCTTGCTGGCTGCGGCTTTTGGCAATCTAGTCTATATTGACAAGCCGGGTGAGCTCTATCGTCAGCATTCAAATAATGTGCTGGGAGCTCGAACGCTCAGAAAACGAGTAAAAAACTGGGTGCGTCCCCATGTTCTTTTTACCAAATATTGGAAATTGATAAAAGACAGTCAGATCCAGGCTAGAAATTTGCTAGTCCTGCCGCTGACTGCTGAAAATAGAGAGTTAATTGAGAACTTTGTGACCATTATGGAGGTGCCTTTTAAAGAGCGCTGGCGCAGGATTCGCCGATATGGTTACCGTAAAAACCGCACTTTTCATACGCTTGTTTTTACGAGCCTCATTCTCACAAAGTTTGCTTATAAGGAGTAATATTCATGGATTTTTTTAGTAAAAAAAATCGAATTCTTTTGAAAGAATTAATCAAGACGGATTTTAAATTGCGTTATCAAGGGTCCTTGGTCGGTTATCTTTGGTCGATTTTGAAGCCATTGATGATGTTTACTATCATGTATCTGGTCTTTGTCCGTTTTTTGCGCTTTGATGACGGGACCCCTCACTATACAGTAGGACTCTTGCTGGGGATGGTCTTCTGGTCTTTCTTTACTGAAGCCACTAACATGGGCATGCTTTCCATCGTTTCTCGGGGAGATTTGCTTCGTAAATTGAACTTTCCAAAACATACCATCGTCTTTTCATCGGTTCTTGGAGCAGCTATCAATTTTCTGATTAATCTAGTCGTTGTTTTCCTTTTCGCCTTGATCAATCAGGTGGAATTCGGCTTGCATACGCTAGTAATTATTCCTCTTTTTCTGGAAGTATTGGTCTTGGCAATGGGCTGTGCCCTCATGCTGTCTTCCTTGTTTGTGAAGTATCGGGATATTGGACCGATTTGGGAAGTGGCTCTTCAAGCAGGAATGTACGCCAGCCCGATTATCTACTCTCTGAACTTCCTTTTGGATGGTAAAAAACTTTTTGTAGCTAAAATTATGATGCTCAATCCGATTGCCCAGATGCTGCAAGATATGCGCCATTTCATTGTTGCTCCTGTCAATGTCAGAGGCTGGGATATCGTGAACAACAAACTAATCGCCCTTATTCCCTACTTGATTCCTTTTGTGATATTGGCTCTAGGTTTGTTCTTCTTTAATAAAAATGCTAAGAGATTTGCGGAGATTTTATAATGTCAAATAATATTGCAGTAAAAGTCGACCATGTAAGTAAATTCTTTCGATTGCCTACTGAGGCTACTCAGAGTTTAAGAACCAGTCTAGTCAATCGTTTTAAGGGAATCAAAGGCTACAAAGAACAGCATGTTTTGAAAGATATTTCCTTTGAGGTCGAAAAGGGTGACTTCTACGGGATTGTCGGGCGCAATGGCTCTGGTAAGTCTACCCTCCTTAAAATTATCTCTGAGATTTATATTCCGGAGAAGGGCAAGGTAACTATTGATGGTAAGTTGGTTTCCTTTATTGAGCTGGGTGTCGGATTCAATCCAGAACTAACTGGCCGCGAAAATGTCTATATGAATGGTGCCATGCTGGGATTCTCAACAGAAGAAGTAGACGACATGTACGATGATATCGTGGAGTTTGCTGAGCTGGGAGAGTTTATGAATCAAAAACTCAAGAACTATTCTAGCGGTATGCAGGTGCGTTTGGCCTTTTCTGTGGCCATCAAGGCTCAGGGTGATATTCTGATTTTGGACGAGGTCTTGGCTGTCGGGGACGAAGCCTTTCAGCGTAAGTGTAATGACTATTTCAAAGATCGCAAGGAGTCAGGTAAGACGACCATTCTGGTGACCCATGACATGGGAGCTGTTAAAAAATATTGTAATAAGGCTGTCTTGATTGAAAATGGCTTGGTCAAGGCTATCGGCAATCCAGATGATGTGGCCAACCAGTATAGTCTGGACAATGCGACTGAAACAAAAGCCATGAACGAAGGATTTCAGGTTGAGAATGCAGCGGTTTCTGATTTGAAGGTTAAGCTCTTGCATTCGCCTCAGATTTCACCTGAACAAGAGATTGAATTTGAAATTTCTTATCAGGTAAATCAAGACCTACCGACCTATGTTTCCTTTTCTCTGACAGATATCGATCGAACTATCTGGCTTTACAATGATAATTCCATGGATCAGCCGACAGAAGGACCTGGACAGAAGCGCTTGACTTATAAGTGCCATGTGTCACAGATAAATAACGCTAAGTTAAAGCTGCAGGTTTCAGTGCGGGATCAGGAAGAACAAATTCTAGCCTTTGCAGACTCTCAGAACAACCCAGTTATCTTAGTCAATCGTCAGGATATTAAGGATGACGATGTCTCTGCTAAGGATTCTGCCACTGGCTTAATCCAGCGTAATGGCAGTTGGAAGATTTCTCAATCATAAAGAATAAGGTATTTTCATGGAACGAATATTACTCTATGTTCATTTCAATAAATGCAATCATATAAGCGGTCATGTCTTCTATCAATTGGAGCAGCTAAAGCCGCTTTTTTCTAAGATTCTTTTTATTTCAAATAGTCCTTTGAGCGATGAGGACAAATGCCGGCTGAGAGAAGATTTGGGGATTGCTGACTTGCTTGAGCGGGATAATCAAGGCTTTGATTTTGCAGCTTGGCGTGACGGTATGAACTGGCTGGGTTTTGATACTTTGCAGAACTCAGACTCTCTGACTCTCATGAACGACACTTGCTTTGGTCCACTATGGGATTTGGCGCCCATTTATCAGCACTTTGAGGAGGATTTGCAAGTCGATTTTTGGGGAATGACTAATTTTCGCAAGACCAGATACTTTGAAGAACACCTGCAGAGCTACTTCGTCATCTTTAAGCAGTCAGTTCTTAAAGACAAGGCTTTCCGAGAATTTTGGTCGCAGGTAGAAGATTTTGCTGACGTTCAAGATGTGATAGACCATTACGAGACCCAGTTTACCAAGCGTTTTGTAGAGGCAGGATTCAGATATCAATCTCTCCTTGATACCCGTCAGGAAGTAGCGAGAGAATTGCTTCATCCAGATTTTTCATACTATAAGCCTCTTAGAATTCTGGAAGCGAAGGTTCCTTTTCTAAAGGTGAAGGCTCTCACAGGTAATCCTTTTTTGGCTAGATATTTGCTGGAAGAACTTGAAACCAACTCATCCTATCCGACTTCCCTGATTAGGGAACACCTGTTCTATCATTTTGGCCCAGACCTTCCTTGTTTGCTGCAGGACAAGTATTTGTCCCAATCGACTTCAAGCTATCGGACAAATCAGTCTGTCCTCCTGCATATCCATGTAACGAATTTTCCTATTTTTCAGCAGTATCAGGAAAAGCTATTCTCTCTAGCGTCTCAGTACCAGTATTTGGTGACAACAAATCTTCCAGAAATGCTGAAACAGCTACAGACAGCGCTGGCTCATCTGGACGATAAAGTGCAGATTGTCCTAAGTCAGAAATCTCATGCCTTGCTTGCCATGCTAGAGCAGAAGGAGATTCTCCAAAACTATGTTTATATTGGTCATCTATCTACTCATAGAATAATGGAAAATCAGGCTGTTTTTGACCAAGCTATGCGCTCTGATTTGATAAATATGATGGTTGATTATGCAGATGCAAGCATAGAAGCGCTAGAGCAGGAGTCTGCTGTAGGGCTGGTTATTCCAGATTTGCCGCGCCTAGTCAGAGATGGCTTGTTTGAGTCAGAACCGCCGCTTCCAAGTCTGACTGCTGTCTGGCAGGAAGCTGGTTTGCATAAGTCTTTTGACTTTATGACCGCCCCTTCTCTAACGAGAGTCTATGGCGGCTTCTTATGGTTCAAATATTCTGCTTTGACTAGTTTGTTCCAGATGAAGAGCTTAGAAAGCTTGCCATCCTCTGAGCAGGAGTTGTCTGATGTTTTAGAGCATTTATTGGTTTATATAGCTTGGGACAGTCATTATGATTTCAAGATTATGCCCTTATCTTCCCTCCCCTCTTTACTGGACTTGCAGAGGAAAAGGGAAGAGTTGACCGAGCAAAAAGAAAAATTAAGTCAGAAAAATTTATCTCAAAAGATTAGAAATCGTTTGTCCAATCTTTTAAAGAAAAAGTGAGATTCTTGGTTTACAAAAAATCTCGCTAGAGAATATAACTATTTACCAGAAAGAAAAATGAAATTTTTACTCAACCACTATAAGCAGTTCTCATACCTGCTGATTAGTTTTTTATTTTTAGATATAGTCGCTGTCACGACAGTCTTATTATTGGAGGAAGGCGAAGATTTGCGGAGCTATCCAGCCTTGTGGCTGGCCTTTCTGATGTTGCTTCCTCTTTTGTTTGGCTTGGGCAAGCTTTTGTCTCAGCTCTTCAGCAAAAGATTTTTCCTATGGTCAGCTATTATTTACGCTCTTTATACAGGATTTTCTTACTTACTGACAGTAACGCAGCATGTCAATGATTTTGAGTTCAAAGCAGAACGGGTTTTCAGCAATCATTTTTGGCAGTTTAACTCCCTGCCTGGCTTGCTTTTGATTTTCTTATTTGCGTATATTTTTATCCATTTTCCAAAGCTTAAAAAACGCTTTCCAGGTAAGTTCTTGCAGGTTAATAAGAAAAATAGAGAGGTACTGGAAAATCTTTTTCTCTCCCAATTCTTTCTATTTCTTGCTTTGATGGACGATAAGATGCCGGAATTGCTGCATCACCAAAGCTATTTAGTGAATTTCCTTGAGGAAGGCAAGTTGGATATAACGCAGAACTTTGTGCTAACTTTCCTCTGCCTTATCGCACTAATCTTTATCCTGCTTTCTCTCCCCAGCTTTCTAGCTGTTAAGGGATTGCGTGAACTCGCTCAGAATAAAGCCAGTGTTTCTGTTGCTTTTGTGTTGAGTGCAGTGTTTGCTCTTATCTTTAACTATACAATCCAAAATAGTATCCGAGGAGACGTGATTGTTTTGGATCAGTATCTTTTCACTGGAGCCAGTCTCTTTCAAATCATTGTTTTTTTCATGATTTTTATGGCTCTTTACCTGATTTTCAATCATTTTCTCCTGCCAACTATGCTGATAACAGCGCTAGTAGTGGTTGCTACCATAGCCAGCAGTCTGAAATTTCAGTATCGCCAAGAGCCAATATTGCCTAGTGATATGGTCTGGCTGAGAAATCCCAAGACTCTCTTTGACTTTCTCGGAGGCAATTATGGATTTTATGCTATCTTGGGACTAGCTGCTCTAGGCGCTCTTTATTGGTATTTGCGTAAGAAAATCTTGCCAGGAAAGCTCATTACCCTTCTTAAATACCAGCTCCTCTTGCTAGTCCTGCCCCTGGTCTTTTTCTTGGGAGTCATGGATATATTTGCTACTAAAAAGAATGGCAAAATAGTAGAGAATATCCCAGTTATTTCGATCTTAAATAATTTCCATGACCTGACTTGGATGGGAAATACTGTCAATTCACAGCTGCGCTCCCTTTCTTTTGTCTGGTTTTCACAGATGTCGGATACAACCATGATTGAGCCGCGTGGCTATTCTAAGGAAAAGATTCAAGAGATAGAAAAAAAGTATAAGAATCTTGCGGAAGCTATTAACAAAGAACGCCAGAATAAAATCGAAGATCAAACGGTAATTTATATTCTGAGTGAAAGTTTTTCTGACCCTGCTCGGGTTGACGGCGTTACTATGTCTGAGAATCCAATTCCTTATATTCAGGAAGTTAAAACTCGCACCACCAGTGGACTGATGAAGTCAGACGGCTATGGTGGAGGAACGGCCAACATGGAATTTCAGACCCTGACTGGTTTACCTTTTTATAATCTGTCTCCGTCTATTTCGGTTCTCTATACTGAAATTGTCCCGAGGATGAATAGATTCCCTTCCATTAGTGATGCTTATTCATCTAAGAATCGGACAGTAATCCATCTGGCCTCCCCTAGCAATTATGCCAGAAATGTCATTTACCAGGATTTGGGATTTGATACCTTTATTCACTATGGTACTAAAGGCCTAAAGGGTGATAATATAGGTGGTAATTACAGCGATAAAACGACTTATAATCAGGTCTTGGAACATTTGAATGGCAAGCAGGGACAGTTTTTCTCTGTCATGACCATGCAGAACCACATGCCTTGGAGTGAGCCCAATCCTGTCTACATGTCTGCCAGCTATCCTGACTTTAGTAAGGAAGGGAACGAATCTCTTTCCAGCTATGTCAGAATGCTTTACCATACAGATCAGGCGACTAAGGAGTTTTTGGAGAAGCTTTCAAAGGTAGATAAAAAAGTAACAGTCGTCTTTTACGGTGACCATTTGCCTGGTCTCTATCCTCAGTCAGCCTTTAAAGAAAATCCAGAAAGCCAATATCTGACAGATTATTTCGTTTGGAGTAATTATGAAACTCCTAAACTCGATTATCCAAGAGTCAATTCTAGTGATTTCTCCGCTCTCTTACTGGAGCAGACCAATTCCAAAGTATCACCTTACTATGCTTTATTAACAGAAGTATTGCATAAAGCCAGTGTCGATAAAAAGGAATTGGACGAAGAAGCTCAAGAAATAGCAGATGATTTGAAACTGATTGAGTATGATATGGTCAGAGGCAAGGGCTACTTGTCCGATAGCTTCTTTAAGACAGCAAAATCATAAATAAAAAAATAGAATAGGCAAGTCTACCTGTTCTATTTTTTCTTAATTTATGCTAAACTAATAGTATGGGGGTGTGAGCATGATAAAGATTTTCGGTAAGGTTCGCTATCACTGGCAGCCAGATGTAGCTATCCTGATAATATATTGGTCTTTATCGGTCATTCCGATTTTTGTTGGCCTGGCTTTGATGTATGAAAGCTCACGAGTGCCAACTCTTGTTCTGTTTTCTTTCTTCTTATTCATGGTTTTGCTGGGAATGGGAGTCCATCGTTATTTTACCATTTATGACGATGGAACCTTGCGAATTATCACAGCCAATCCCTTTACTCCGATAAAGGTCAAGATTTCAGATATTGAAAAAGTCGAAGTGACTAAGACGTCAATTACCTTATATTTTAAAGGGCAGAGCCGCAGCCGGAGTTTTTGTATGCGCAAGTGGCCTAAAAAATATTTTGTCAATGCCCTGGCCCTTAATGAGCATTTTAAGGGTGAGGTAGAATTAGTAGATAATTTTACCCATATTGACTATTTTGAAGCATACTATGGCAGTCAGTCCAAAAAATCCTAGTCTTTCAAAAGAGCTCGGGTTGGGCAGTTTTTGATGGCTTCCACGACATCGGGATCCTCAGCTATTTCCTTTTCTAGGAGCTGGTCGTCCTGGTAAAATTTGACGATGCCATTGTCATGATAGTCAAAGAGATCAGAGTAGGTTTGACAGAGCCCACAGGCAATGCACCGTTCGGGAATGAGTGATACTTTCATACCCATATTGTAATAAGATTTTAAGAAAAACTCAAGGAGGAAGTCATGGAAAAAGAACCATGGGAAGAAGATGTATACGATAACGGAGAAGATAAGTTGAAACGAACTAAGAAGTTTAGCGCCTTGAATGCAGACCGCTTGTTGACCATATTAACCATTATTTTCTGTATTTTAGTAGTTGCGGTGGTGTGCTTCCTGACCTATCTGTCTACTGGAGGGAGTAATAGACAAACCCAAATGGAAGGTTTCTACGGCACTTCAGCAGCAAGTTCCAGCAGTGAAGCGTCTTCTACAGCAGAGCAGCCAGCGGCAAATACCACAGAATCATCTGAAGGGACTCTGACTGTTCAGCCTGGTGAAGGTGAGGCAGCTATTGCGGCGCGTGCAGGTATTTCCATTGCCAAGCTGGAACAGCTTAACCCTTCTCATATGTCTACTGGTTCTTGGTATGCCAACCCAGGTGATGTTGTGAAGATTGAGTAGGAGCCAGCCATGAAACAGATTCAAATTGCGATTGATGGTCCAGCTTCCAGTGGAAAATCGACCGTTGCCAAGATTATTGCTAAAGATTTTGGCTATACTTATTTAGATACAGGAGCCATGTACCGGGCTGCAACCTATCTGGCTCTGCGGCATCATCTGACGGAAGCAGATGCCACTGAAATTGTAGACTTGCTCAATAATCATTCGGTCAGTTTTGGTCGAGCAGAAGATGGCGAGCAGCTAGTCTTTGTCGGCGATGTGGATGTGACTCACCCAATTCGGGAAAATGAAGTCACCAATAATGTTTCCTGGGTATCTGCCATTCCTCAAGTCCGTGAGAAACTGGTTGCCTTGCAGCAGCAAATTGCAGCTCAGGGAGGGATTGTCATGGATGGCCGTGATATTGGAACGGTTGTCTTGCCTCAGGCTGAGCTCAAGATTTATCTGGTAGCCTCGGTTGATGAAAGAGCTGAGCGCCGATATAAGGAAAATCTATCTAAAGGCATTCCTGCTGACTTGGAGAAACTGAAAGAAGAAATTGCAGAGCGGGATTATAAGGATAGTCACCGCGAGGTTTCGCCATTGAGACCTGCAGACGATGCCATTCATTTTGATACCACGGGTGTTGGTATTTCTGAAGTTGTTGCATTTATCGAAGAAAAAGCGAAAAAAATAATTGACAAATAAAATGAAACTTGGTATGATAGTAGAGTTGAGAAAAGCAGAAGTGAGAGCTTCTCGCCTTGCGACTAACGTTGTCTGGCTCTACAGGATTCAGTTTCAGTAATGAAATATTATCGTGTAGTGCGGGTTTGCGTTAGCAGGTCCGCACTTGTTTTTCTCTAAAAATAAAAAAAGAGGTGAAAACCATAGCAAAACAAGACTTATTCATCAATGATGAAATTCGTGTGCGTGAAGTTCGCTTGATCGGTCTTGACGGCGAACAATTAGGTATTAAACCGCTGAGCGAAGCGCAGTCTCTTGCGGATGAAGCAAATGTCGATTTGGTCCTGATTCAGCCACAAGCTAAACCACCTGTTGCAAAAATTATGGACTATGGCAAGTTCAAATTTGAGTACCAGAAAAAACAAAAAGAACAACGCAAGAAACAAAGTGTTGTTACTGTGAAGGAAGTCCGTCTCAGCCCAACCATTGATAAGGGAGACTTTGACACTAAACTTCGCAACGCACGCAAGTTCCTTGAAAAAGGAAATAAAATAAAGGTATCTATCCGCTTCAAAGGCCGGATGATTACCCACAAAGAAATCGGGGCTAAAGTTTTAGCAGATTTTGCTGAAGCGACTCAAGATGTTGCTATCATTGAGCAAAAGCCTAAGATGGATGGACGTCAGATGTTCATGCAGATGGCGCCAATTCCTGACAAAAAATAGATTGTCAGAAAGATAGAAAAAGGAGAAAACATTATGCCAAAACAAAAAACACACCGCGCATCAGCTAAGCGTTTCAAACGTACAGGTTCTGGTGGCTTGAAACGTTTCCGTGCTTACACTTCTCACCGTTTCCACGGAAAGACTAAGAAACAACGCCGTCATCTTCGCAAAGCAGGAATGGTGCATGCAGGAGATTTCAAGCGTATCAAAGCAATGCTTACAGGTCTGAAATAAGAACTACTGTAATGATTATCTAGGAAATATTGGAGGAAATATAAATGGCACGTGTTAAAGGTGGCGTTGTATCACGCAAACGCCGTAAACGTATTTTAAAATTAGCTAAAGGTTACTATGGAGCAAAACATATCTTGTTCCGTACTGCAAAAGAGCAAGTAATGAACTCTTACTACTATGCATACCGTGACCGTCGTCAGAAAAAACGTGACTTCCGCAAACTTTGGATCACTCGTATCAATGCGGCAGCTCGTTTGAACGGACTTTCATACTCACAATTGATGCATGGTTTGAAATTGGCTGAGATTGAAGTTAACCGTAAAATGTTGGCTGACTTGGCTGTTAACGATGCAGCAGCTTTCACAGCTCTTGCAGATGCAGCTAAAGCTAAGCTTGGTAAATAATTAAAATAAGAACTGAGGATTTCCTTGGTTCTTTTTCGATAACTCTTAATGAAAAGTATAAAGAGATAAATAGTCTGCCATGCAACTTATATTATAGATAAAGGCATGTTTGCTGATAAGACAGCTTTCATGATAAAGCTAGTTAAAAATAGGAATTTACGATATAATAGAAAAAATACTTATGTGAATAAAAAATCAGTAGAATGGAGAAATTATGTCAGAGAATCGTTTGGCTTGGGATCAGTATTTTGCGGCTCAGGCTCTCTTAATCGCTAATCGCTCAACCTGCAAGCGAGCCAAAGTTGGCGCTGTCTTGGTCAAGGATAATAAGGTTATTTCAACTGGTTACAATGGCTCTGTTTCGGGGACTGAGCACTGTATTGACCATGAGTGTTTGGTTATTGACGACCACTGCGTACGGACCTTGCACGCTGAGGTCAATGCTATCTTGCAGGGAGCCGAGCGGGGAGTTCCTAGGGGATTTACGGCTTATGTGACCCATTTTCCCTGCCTCAACTGTACCAAGCAACTACTTCAGGTCGGCTGCAAACGGGTAGTCTACATCAACCAATATCGCATAGATGACTATGCTCAGTATCTCTACAAGGAAAAAGAAGTGGAATTAGTTCATTTGCCGCTGGATGATGTCAAGAAGGCCATTGCTCAAACGGATTTAGTTTAGAGGAGAAGTTCTGGAGGTAAAAGGAGAAGGCAGATGAATGATAAATTGGCAGCTGCTTGGCAGCATTTCTTTGAAGGACAGTTAAATAAGGCCGAAGAACTAGAGCAGCAGCTGGAAAAAGATTCCTTTAGCCGCTGGAATTTGCGAGCTTATCTTGCTGTAGAAAGGCAAGATTATCAGAATGCTTTTGCAAATTTGGAGCTTTATCTGATTCAGGCTCAGAATGATGGTGATATTGAAAATGAGCATATCGCTTATCATCAGCTAGGTTATGTTGCTAGAGTTGCGGGAGATTTTTATCAAGCTTTAGAGTGGATAGAAAAAGAAGCTGCTTTCCTAGCGATGTACTTCCCAGATGACCATTATCGTCAATCAGTTAATCTCTATGAGTTAGGCTATCTAAATCTTAAATTAGGCCGATTGACTCAAGCTCAGGAGTTTATGCGAAAGGCGAATATCTGTGCTAAGGAGTCAGATGATGTGATCAATCATGCATGTAGTTACCGAGGCTTGGGTGAAATTGCTCAAGCTTTGGGAAATCTCAAAGAAGCAAGAACCAGCTTTGCGGCTGCTATCAGACTTTTTGACCAAGCTGGTGATGCTATCGGTAAGGCGGAAGTTGAAGAGTTGTTAGCAAGCTGCCCTTAGTTTATCATTGCAATAAAGCTATAGTTTTCGGCTATAGCTTTTTCTATTTAAAAAATTCTGAATTTTTTAGCGAAAAGTGGTATAATGAGGAGGTTATATAGTCCCGATAAGGTGGTAGGAAACTTCTATCAGTACTTTGTAACTCGCAAACAATGACGGCTCCAAAGTCGCTCGTCATTCTACGGTTGCCGCTATGCTGCGGTCACCCTATGCGCCTTACTAGCTCAGAAATAAAAAGGTATCGTTTTTATTTCTTTTGCGTCGTAACTCGTAGGTGACAAGATTTTCATCATTTTGGAGTTTGCTTATTTGTTTAATATTTTTTAAGGGGGGACATTTCTATGTCAGAACGTAAACTTTTCACGTCTGAATCTGTATCGGAGGGACATCCCGATAAGATTGCAGACCAAATTTCCGATGCTATTTTGGATTCTGTCTTGAGTCAGGATCCAAATGCCCATGTGGCTGCTGAAACAGCCGTTTATACGGGCTCGGTTCATGTTTTTGGTGAAATTTCGACCACAGCCTATGTGGATATCAATCGTGTGGTTCGTGATACCATTGCAGAGATTGGCTACACCAATACAGAGTATGGCTTTTCGGCAGAGACGGTCGGTGTGCATCCATCTTTAGTGGAGCAGTCGCCAGATATTGCTCAGGGTGTCAACGAAGCTCTGGAAGTTCGTGGGAATGCGGATCAAGATCCATTGGACTTGATTGGTGCTGGAGACCAGGGGCTTATGTTTGGCTTTGCGGTGGATGAAACGCCGGAGCTCATGCCGCTGCCTATCTCGCTCAGTCACAAGCTAGTCCGTCGATTGGCGGAATTGCGCAAATCAGGAGAGATTGCCTATCTGCGACCAGATGCTAAGTCTCAGGTGACCGTTGAGTACGATGAAAATGACCAGCCAGTGCGCGTGGATACGGTAGTTATTTCGACCCAGCATGACCCAGAAGCGACTAATGAAGAGATTCATCGTGATGTGATTGAAAAGGTAATTAAAGCAGTTATCCCAGCCCAATATTTGGATGATAAGACGAAATTCTTCATCAATCCAACCGGTCGCTTTGTAATTGGCGGCCCGCAAGGTGACTCTGGCTTGACTGGACGTAAGATTATTGTGGATACTTACGGCGGTTATGCTCGTCATGGTGGCGGTGCCTTTTCTGGTAAGGATGCAACCAAGGTCGACCGCTCAGCTTCATACGCAGCTCGTTACATTGCTAAAAACATCGTGGCGGCGGGACTGGCCAAGAAAGCAGAAGTGCAGCTAGCCTATGCCATTGGTGTGGCTCAGCCGGTTTCTGTACGGATTGATACTTTTGGCACTGGTACTGTTGCAGAAAGCAAGTTGCAGGAAGCTGTTCGTCAGATTTTTGATTTGCGTCCGGCCGGCATCATTCAAATGCTGGATCTGGAACGTCCAATCTATCGTCAGACAGCAGCTTATGGCCACATGGGTAGGACAGACATTGACCTGCCTTGGGAAAAGTTGGATAAGGTAGAGGATTTGAAAGCAGCAGTCCAGTAAGATGACAGTTCTCAATTGTAATGATTGAGAACTTTTTTATATAGGCAGTTTTTACAAGGCAAGCAGTCTAGCCTTGCGCTTCTCTCAGTCTTGGTAATACTGTATTTTTCTGAAAGAACTGTTGAAAAAGCAATTTTCCCTGTTTCATTTTAATTTCAATTGTCTTATTTATCCAAAAGTATAGGAAATTTCCCGAATCTGTGGTATAATAAATGGCAATACCTTGAAAGAGCTTTATTTTAAACATGAAAAAAATTGTAATACATGGTGGTCGCCCCTTAAAAGGAGAGGTGACTATTAATGGTGCTAAAAACAGTGTCGTTGCCTTGATTCCGGCTGTGATTCTGGCGGATGATATTGTAACGTTGGATGGCGTTCCGGATATTTCGGACGTGGATAGTCTGATTGATATCATGATTGCCATGGGGGCTAGTGTTACTCGCTCTGAGGACAGTCTGACGATTGATCCGCGTGGTATCCAAAACGTCCCTATGCCTTATGGGAAAATCAACAGTCTAAGGGCTTCTTATTATTTCTATGGAAGCTTGCTTGGTCGCTATGGTGAAGCAACAGTAGGTCTGCCTGGTGGTTGTGACTTGGGGCCGCGTCCTATTGACTTGCATCTCAAGGCTTTTGAAGCCATGGGGGCTAAGATGACCATGGACGGCAACTACATGAACCTATCCACAGGAGGTCAGCAGCTGAAAGGCGCTAGCATTTATATGGATACGGTCAGCGTGGGTGCTACCATCAATACGATGTTAGCTGCTGTCAAGGCCAAAGGTCGGACTATTATTGAAAATGCAGCGCGGGAGCCAGAAATCATTGATGTGGCAACTCTCTTGAATAATATGGGAGCGCACATCCGTGGAGCAGGTACTGATATTATCACGATTGAGGGGGTTCCACACCTCCATGGAACTCGTCATCAAGTAATTCCAGACCGTATCGAGGCAGGGACTTATATCGCTCTTGCTGCAGCTATTGGACAGGGAATTCAGATTAATAATGTCCTTTATGAGCATTTAGAGAGTTTTATTGCCAAGCTTGAGGAAATGGGTGTTCGGATGACGGTTTCTGAAGACAGCATTTTTGTCGAAGAGCAGCAAAACCTGCGAGCTATCAACATTAAGACTTCTCCTTATCCAGGCTTTGCAACTGACCTACAACAGCCCATCACTCCGCTCTTGCTGACGGCTAATGGCCATGGTAAGATTACGGACACCATCTATGAGAAGCGGGTTAACCATGTGGCGGAGCTGGCTAAGATGGCAGGCAAGATTTCGACCAGCAGCGATCAGATTGTCTATGAGGGACCAAATCAACTGCAGGGAGCTCAGGTCAAGGCGACCGATTTACGAGCAGGAGCTGCCTTGGTTATTGCAGGTTTAATGGCTCAAGGAAAGACAGAGATTACTAATATCGAGTTTATCCTGCGCGGCTATTCTAATATTATTGAAAAATTAACAAGTCTGGGTGCAGATATCCAGTTGATAGAAGAATAAGCGTTTTTCGCTTATTTTTTGTAGAGGTAGCAGATGAATTTGTGGACACATTTAGCAGCCTGCTCATTTATTGAGACAGAGCATGCTTTTTTGCGGCCTATTGTCTTTGAAGATGCAGGGGCCCTATATAAGATTGCGTCCAATCCGGAAAATACTCAGTTCATTTTTCCGACAGAAGCAAGCCTAGAGGAAAGTGAATACGTCATTGCCAATTTCTTTATGAAAAATCCTCTGGGGATTTGGGCCATTTGTCACAAGGAAACGCAGGAAATGATTGGCTCTGTCAAGTTTGAAAAGATGGACGAGATCAAGAAAGAGGCTGAGTTAGGTTATTTTCTGCGGCAAGACTACTGGGGCCAAGGACTAATGACAGAAATTGTCCGAGAGATTGCTTTTCTATCTTTTACCCGCTTTGACTTCAAGCGCCTCAGTATTATCACTCATGCAGAGAACCTAGCTAGTCAAAAGGTGGCTCAAAAATCTGGCTTCAGCCTCTACCGGCAGTTTAAAGGGAGCGATCGGTACACGAGGAAGATGAGAGATTATCTGGAGTACCGTTATGAGAGAGGAGATTTTAATGAGTAAGCATCAGGAAATTTTAACCTATCTTGAAAATCTTCCAATTGGCAAGAGGGTCAGTGTCCGCAGTATTTCAAACTATCTGGGAGTTAGTGATGGGACGGCCTATCGAGCGATCAAGGAAGCGGAGAACCGCGGTATTGTTGAGACCAGGCCTCGGAGTGGTACGGTTCGGGTCAAGTCCAAGAAAGTTGTCTTGGAGCATCTGACCTACAAGGAAATTGTTGATATTACTGGCTCAGAAGTATTGGCTGGAGAAGATGGTCTAGAAAAAGAATTCAATAAATTTTCCATCGGAGCCATGACGGAGCAGAATATCCTACGCTATCTGACAGAGGGCGGTCTCCTGATTGTTGGAGACCGGACGAAAATTCAGCTCTTGGCTCTGGAAAATGAGAATGCGGTGTTGGTTACTGGAGGTTTTGAAGTCAGCTCGGAAGTTCTAAAGATGGCTAATTTGCTTAATATACCGGTTCTCAGGACCAAGCACGATACCTACACCGTTGCAACCATGATTAATCGTGCCCTGTCTAATATGCAAATCAAGACCGATATTTTAACAGTGGAGCAGGTATATCGCTCTAGCCACGAGTACGGCTTCTTGCATGATACTGATACTGTTCGTGACTATCTAGACTTGGTTCGTCGCAATCGCGCCAGCCGGTTTCCGGTTATCAACCAGCAGCAGATGCTAGTGGGGGTAGTAACCATGCGGGATGCTGGGGATAAGTCTCCTCTGACAACCTTGGACAAGGTCATGACGAAAAACGTCTTTATGACAGGCTTATCGGCTAATATTGCCAATATCAGCCAGCGCATGATTGCAGAAGATTTCGAAATGATACCAGTAGTGCGCAGCAATCAGACCTTGCTGGGTGTGATTACGCGGCGGGACATTATGGAAAAAATGAGTCGTTCTCAGATTTCCAGCTTGCCGACTTTCAGTGAGCAGGTAGGACAGAAGATTAGCCGTCAGGATGATTTGTTTTCCTTTACTGTTGAGCCTTTTATGCTGGAGCAAAATGGTGTGCTGGCCAACGGTGTGCTGACAGAAATTTTGACTCGGATTACCCAGCAGCTCATGGTCAACAGCGGCCGCAGCCTGATAATCGACCAGCTGATGATTTATTTCTTTCAGGCGGTCCAGATTGATGACCTGCTGCATATCCAGCCGCGTATTATCCGTCAGACTAGGCGGACAGCCATTATTGACTTTGAGATGTATTTGGAAGCGATGCTGGTTGCCAAAGCCACGATTACAGTGAAAATTAATTAAGAAGAGGAATTTAGAGAAAGAATGATTACTTTAAAATCACAGCGTGAAATTGACTTGATGGACAAGAGTGGAGATTTTCTGGCTTCTGTCCATATTGGTTTGAGAGACTTGATTAAGCCAGGCATTGACATGTGGGACATCGAAGAGTATGTCCGCAAGCGTTGTAAAGAAGACAATGCGCTGCCCCTGCAGATTGGTGTTGAAGGGTCTGTCATGGACTATCCTTATGCGACTTGCTGCTCTCTTAATGACGAGGTAGCCCATGCCTTTCCCCGTCATCAGAAACTGGTAGAAGGCGATGTCATCAGCGTTGATATGGTTGTTGGCTTGGTCGATAAGGCAGAGCTGGATGTGTCCAAGCTAGACTTTGACAATGTAGCACAGATGAAGCAGCACACAGAGAGCTTCCGGGGCGGTGTGGCAGACTCTTGCTGGACCTATGCAGTAGGGAAGATTAGCCCAGAGGCTCAGCAGCTGATGGATGTGACTAAGGAATGTCTCTATCGTGGAATTGCGGCTGCTAAGGTTGGCAATCGTATTGGTGACATTGGCGCAGCTATTCAGGAATACGCTGAAAGTCATGGCTATGGCGTTGTGCGAGATTTGGTGGGGCATGGTGTTGGCCCAACCATGCATGAGGAGCCTATGGTGCCGCATTATGGTCGAGCAGGACGCGGCTTGCGCTTGCGTGAGGGAATGGTTCTGACTATCGAGCCCATGATCAATACAGGTACCTGGGAAATTGATACGGACTTTGAGACCGGCTGGGCACACAAAACACTGGATGGCGGCCTGTCCTGTCAGTATGAGCATCAGTTTGTCATTACAAAAGATGGACCTGTCATTCTGACCAGCCAGGGAGAAGAAGGGACTTATTAGAAATCAAAGGCTGGGCAGTTGTCTCAGCTTTTTTGAAGGAGAAGAGAGTGAAGAAATTTTTTGCCAAGATTCGCAACAATCAGTTTTTAAGAGCATTTTTCCGTTTTTATAAAGAGGCAGATAGTGAGCTGACCAGCGTTGCAGTTGCTTATTATTGGCTGATTTCCGTTTTTCCTTTGCTCTTGATTGTCGTCAATATTCTGCCTTATTTCCATATTCCAATTGCGGATTTTCTGACAGCCATCAAGGACATGCTGCCAGAGACTTTATATGATGTTGTAGCAAAAGTCATGCGTGAAGTGCTGACCCAGCCTTCGACTGGCCTGCTGAGCTTCTCAGTCTTGTCGGCTCTTTGGACTTTTTCCAAGTCCATGAATTTCCTACAGATTGCCTTTAACAAAGCCTATGGGGTAGCCAAGAGCCGGGGGCTGATTTCTCATCGCGTCATGAGTCTATTTGTGAGTCTTGGTCTGCAGATTCTCTTTGCCTTGGCCCTCTTTCTGACCATGTTTGGCCATATGTCGCTGGATTTCCTCCGTACTTACTGGAAGCTAGATAGCCAGCTCTATCAGCACTTGCAGCATTTTACCGAGCCCCTGATTTACGCCTCACTCTTTGCGGTTTTGGTTATGCTCTATTATTTTCTTCCTAATGTGAAAATCAGCAAGAAACGCTATGTTCTGCCCGGAAGCGCCTTCGTGCTCTTAACTATTCTGTCTTTGCTGAATATCTTTTCTGTCTACATGGATAATTATTTAAATCACCTGGTTGATGTTCGCTTTTTCAGCTCTATCATTATGGTTGTGATGATGTTTTGGTTTATCATAATTGCTAAAATTTTGATTGTTGGCGCAGTGCTTAATGCCAGTATCCAGAGCTGCTGTGAGTCAGGATTTCAAGTTGAAAGCACAGGCCGCTTTACTTTCAAGAAGAAGGTGTAGATGAAGAAGACTGATGTTGTTTTAGAGTGGAGAAGGATAAATAAGCATGAAAAGTAAAAAAATAACTAAATGGGAGAGTATTGTGATCGCTCTAGTCTTGATTCTAGGATTTGTAGGCTATTATATCTGGGATAATTGTCAAAAGGTACAGTTTCAAGAAAATTATGGTCAATACACCTACTATGTGCCTGAGTATAGACCGAATTATAAATTTTTTGAAGGGGAAAAAGCCATCTTTTATAATTGGGAAGTTGTAAAGTCTGAGGAACAAAGGGAAATGACTGCAGTCGAGTCAGAAGCTGTTCCTAATTATGATAGTATAATGACATTTGGTCATGGTTATTTTGTGAATAGTTATATGAAGTTGAAGAATAATCCAAAACAAAGTTTATATGATTTTAATCGGAATATACCAGAAAAAGGAGAATATTGGAGGTTAGCTGTTTATAAGCTGGTGGGAGAAAAACTAGAAAGAAAAGAATTTGATGTTTTTAAGATGGTGCGTTCTTTTGATGATAATCTTGTTCCTTCTGAAATAGAATCAACCGGAATTTGGATAGATATTTCTCATCAAAAGAAGTATGTTCGAATCCTCCTCCATCCTAAACATTCTAAAAAAGATGAAGATTATAAGGTTCACTTTATTGATTTGGACGAAGGTAAGATTTTACCAGCTAATGAGGTGAAAACGGAAGGTGTATCTAACCAAAACAATTTTGTTTCTTATACGAGTTTTCATGATAATCTAATTAAAAAGGGGGTAATTGTGTCCTATATTGATGCCGGTCTGAGTGAGGACTACCCTCCAGAAAACCTCAAAAAAACAGTTCTTGCTAAAAACTATCCAGATTTATATAAAATCATTCAAGGATATGGTGGACAGGTTACATTCCTAAATGAAACAACAGATGTAGCGTTAGTTAAAAAAGTTGCTGAACTCTTCTTTCCGCCAGGGACTAATGTATTTGAGAACGTGACTATCCCAGCTAAATATTCAGTAGATGGGCAGGAACATGTCATTAATTCAGCGGAAGAATTACAAAAATACTATAAGGAAGAAAACTAGAAAAAGATATTTTTGTCAAATTTAAAGAGGTTTATCCTCTTTTTTCTTTTTAGTTGATTTTATTGCATTTGCAATAAAATATGATATAATAGATTCAAATAAAAATTAAAGGAGGGAATATGTCAGTATTGCGGGAAATTGGGATTATTGCCCGAGCTTTGGATTCTATTGCTAATATTGAGTTCCGTGATATAGAGCTGGCACGGGGACAATATCTTTATCTGGTGCGAATCGCGGAGAATCCGGGAATCATCCAAGAGGAGCTGTCGGAGCTGCTCAAGGTGGATCGCTCAACGGTTGCTCGTTCTGTTAAGAAGCTAGAGGCCAAGGGCTTGGTTCAGCAGAAGGCAGCCAAGGACAACAAGAAGAACAAGGAATGGTTTGTGACGGAAAAAGGGGAAAAACTTTATCCTTTTATCCTAGCGGAGAACGACTACTCTGAGGAGACATCCCTGCGGGGCTTTTCTCAGGCGGAAGTTCAAGCCTTGGAGAAAATGCTGGTACGAGTGCGTGAAAACATCACAGGTGACTGGGAAGCAGTCAAAAAAGGACAAAAAAGAAACTATTAAGATTGAAGAGGTACATCATGAAAGTTACAGTTGAACATGAATTTTGGCGAGTATTTCCGGAAGCTCAGATTAGTGTTTTAGTGGTCAAGGGGCTGGATAATAGTGTGGATGAAAGTAAGGACCCATATTTCAAATCCCTGCTGGATAAGGGAGCGAAGCGAGCTGATGACTTTATCCCAGACGAGAACTTCACTCAAAATGAAGTCATTCAGGAGTGGCGGCAGGCCTTCAGCCAATTCAAGACCAAGAAAGGAGCGCGTTCCTCTATCGAAGCTCTGCTCAAGCGGGTCAGTCAGGGGCGTGAATTTCATCCAATCAATCCTTTGGTCGATATCTACAACAGTGTCTCGCTGTCTTATGCGGTTCCATGTGGCGGTGAGGATTTGGATAAGATTGTCGGAGGTCTTTATTTAGGTAAAGCCAAGGGTGGGGAATCCTTTTTCCCGCTGGGTGCTGAGAGTGACGCACCGGCACTTCCAGAAGAAATCATCTACTATGATGAAGAAGGGGCTGTCTGCCGTTGCCTTAACTGGCGAGAAGCCCAGCGAACTATGCTGACCGAGGAGACCAAGAATGCCATCTTGGTTATCGAGTCCATCAACGAAGAGCAGGCCGTGCGTGCTCAAGCAGCTATGATAGAGCTTCAGACTCTGATTGAGGACTATTTTGGTGTCAAAGGTGAAATCACCCATCTGACGCTTGATAATCCAAGCTTGGAAATTTAGGAATAAAAAAATCTGGATCAGAATTATCTGGTCCAGATTTGCTTTTATAGGGTGAAATAGACTGATTTGTTGTTATTTCTCCTTGTTTTTAAAGACAAAAATCTTACTAAAGACATAGTTGAGAACGATGATCAGTACTTGAGCAATGAAAGTTTCGATGGTATTGACCATTTTGATATTGTTATTGACAAACTGGCCTATGATCTGCGGGAAGCTAGTGACAAAGATAAAAGTCAATAGTAAATTTAAGCCCATAGTAGCCAAACGTGCAGTGAAAAATTTGATAAGTCTAGAAGGCCAGCCACTCCTTGCTTGCTTGAAAACGATAGTATCGTTGGTTACAAAGGCAAAAAGAATGCCAAGAATATCACCTATTATCGTAGCCAGTAGTTCATTTCCCGTCAATTCATAGCAGAGCATCCGACTGACAACGGATACGACAGTTGTTGCCACACCAAAGAAAAGATAGGACAGAACCTCATTGTCAAAGAATTTTTTGATTAAAGTTTTCATAAAGATAGTCTATCATATTTCTAGGATTTATGCTATACTAGTTGGGTTGCCAAATCTGTGGGGGAATCAACGAATGATGCTCCTCTTATGTGACGCAACCCTTGGCGCTTAGCTTCTTTCGCCAAGCATATTACACGCGGTAAAGCCGCTAAAGGAGAAAACATGAAACAAGAAAAACTGACAGTTCGTGATTTGGCTCAGATTGCCATTGTTGCTGCTATTTATGTAGCTCTTACGATTACGCCCCCTTTAAATGCTATAAGCTATGGTGCTTACCAGTTCAGAATTTCTGAAATGATGAACTTTATGGCCTTTTATAATCGGAAATATATCATGGGTGTGACCATTGGCTGTATGATTGCCAATCTCTATAGTTTTGGAATCGTTGATGTCTTTGTCGGTGGTGGGTCCACCTTGGTCTTCCTGTCACTGGGTGTCTATCTTTTCAGTCGCTATAAGAATCAATATCTGATTAAAGGCTTGATTCGTTTGGATCATTTCTATTTTGCAGTATTCTTTTCTATCTCAATGGTGACCATTGCTGCAGAATTGCACTTCTTGCAAGGCCTGCCATTCTTCCTGACTTGGTTTACAACGGCCATTGGAGAATTTGCCTCTTTGATTGCTGGAGCTATCCTTATTAACCAGATCGCAAAAAGTATTGATTTGACAAAATAAGACAGCAGAGAGCGGAATTTCCGCTCTTTTTATATCCTCTTGTTTTTTAGGAAGAATTCGGAACAAATAGAGGAAGATTTTGTGTATTTGTGATAAAATAGAAGTATGAAAGAAAGAATGTCAGAATTAGTAGAATTGCTCAACCGATATGCCCATGAGTATTATACGGCAGACAGGCCAAGTGTATCGGATAGCGAGTATGACAGACTCTATCGTGAGTTAGTGGAGTTAGAAGAAAAGTACTCAACCGATATCCTGCCTGACAGTCCGACACATCGGGTGGGAGGGAAGATTTTAGAAGGATTTGAAAAATATCCACACCAGTATCCTCTCTTTAGTTTGCAGGATGCTTTTTCACGTGAAGAATTACTAGCCTTTGACCAGCGGGTTCGCAAGGAATTTCCACAAGTTTCTTATCTTTGTGAACTCAAGATTGATGGGCTCTCTATTTCCCTGACCTATGAAAATGGAATCTTGGTAGCAGGAGCGACTCGGGGGGATGGTTCTGTTGGTGAAAACATTACTGAAAATCTCAAGCGAGTCAAGGATATTCCACTGACTTTGAAAGAACCGCTGGACATTACGGTTCGCGGAGAGTGCTATATGCCCAAGGCATCCTTTGATGCGGTCAATCAGCTGCGACAGGAAAATGGTGAGCCTGAGTTTGCCAATCCACGTAATGCAGCAGCGGGAACCTTGCGCCAGCTGGACACAGCAGTTGTGGCTAAGCGCAATCTAGCGACTTTCCTATACCAAGAAGCCAGTCCTACTCAGGTTGGCAGCCAAGAAGAGGTCTTAAACAAGCTGGCAGATTTGGACTTCTCAGTCAATCCTACTCATATTCTGGCGGACTCTATTGAATCAGTTTGGGAGTTTATCGAAAAGATCGCTGAGGAGCGGGATAGCCTGCCTTATGAAATTGACGGTATTGTCATCAAGGTTAATGACTTGGCGGTGCAAGAGGAGCTTGGCTTTACTGTCAAGGCACCTAAGTGGGCTATCGCCTATAAGTTTCCGGCTGAGGAAAAGGAAGCCCAGCTTCTGTCTGTTGACTGGACAGTGGGGCGGACGGGAGTGGTGACTCCGACAGCCAATCTGACGCCAGTGCAGCTAGCGGGAACGACTGTCAGCCGAGCAACCTTGCACAATGTGGACTATATTGCAGAGAAGGATATTCGTCAGAAAGACACCGTTATCGTCTATAAGGCGGGGGATATTATTCCTGCTGTCTTGCGAGTGGTTGAGTCCAAGCGGGTGTCAGAAGAGACTTTGGAAGTGCCAAGCCATTGTCCAAGCTGCGAGAGTGAGCTAGTGCACTTTGAAGACGAAGTGGCTCTGCGCTGCATTAACCCGCTCTGTCCAGCCCAGATCAAGGAGGGCTTGATTCACTTTGCTAGCCGGGATGCCATGAACATTACCGGTCTTGGTCCAGCAGTGGTAGAGAAGCTCTTTGCTCAAAATCTAGTCAAGGATGTGGCTGGAATCTATCGGCTAACGATAGAAAATTTACTAGAACTAGAGAACTTTAAGGAAAAATCAGCAAATAAGTTGTATACTGCTATTCAAGCTTCCAAGAAAAACTCAGCTGAACGCCTCTTGTTTGGCTTGGGGATTCGCCATGTGGGAAGCAAGGCCAGTCGGATTTTGCTGGAGAAATTCCATGATATTCCTAGGTTGTCTCAGGCCAGCCAAGAAGAGATTGCGGCTATCGACAGTCTTGGGACGGTGATTGCCCAAAGCCTGCATACCTATTTTGAGCAGGAAGGCTCTCAGATTCTTTTGGCGGAACTGCAGGAAGCAGGTGTGAATCTGGACTATCTGGGACAAAAGGCAGCGGCTGATGCAGCCCTATCAGGTATGACGGTTGTTTTGACTGGTAAATTACAAAAATTGACACGCAATCAAGCTAAAGAAAAATTGCAGAGTCTAGGTGCTAATGTTTCTGGATCTGTTTCTAAAAAAACGGATCTGATAGTAGCTGGCCAAGATGCTGGCAGCAAGCTTGCCAAGGCTCAGGAGTTGGGAATTGAAATTCGGGATGAAGATTGGCTTGATAGCTTATGAGGCTGAAGTATGAAGGAAAAGATTAAACGAGCACGATTGATTTATAACCCGACTTCGGGACAGGAAATTATTAAGAAAAATATTGCGGAAGTGCTGGATGTTTTGGAGGATGTGGGCTATGAAACCAGCGCCTACCAAACCACTCCGGCCCCCCTTTCTGCTCAAAAAGAAGCTGAAAGAGCAGCAAAAGCAGGATTTGATTTGATTATTGCGGCAGGCGGCGACGGTACCATCAATGAGGTAGTTAATGGTGTGGCGAATCTGGATGAACGGCCTAAACTGGCCTTTATTCCAACTGGCACAACCAACGATTATGCGCGTGCTCTCAAGATTCCCATGGGAGACCCAGTAGCGGCGGCTCGCATTATCGAAAAGAATCAGACCATTAAGATGGATATTGGCCGGGCCTATGGTAACAAGTATTTTATCAATATTGCAGCGGCTGGAACCTTGACAGAGCTGACTTATAGCGTACCTAGCGAGGTCAAATCTCGCCTAGGCTACTTTGCTTATGTCGCAGAAGGAGCCAAAAAACTCCCTCGCTCTAAGTTCCGCAAGGTCCGTATCAAGCACGACCACGGTGTCTTTGAAGGGAAGATTTCGCTTATGTTTGCGGCTTTGACCAATTCTATCGGTGGTTTTGAAAAGCTAGCGCCAGACACTAAATTAGACGATGGAAATTTTACCTTGATTTTGGTCAAGACAGCCAATCTCTTTGACATGCTGAGTCTGATGATGCAGGCTATCAATGGCGGTCAGCACGTTGGCGATATCAATGTAGAATACCTCAAAACAAGCAAGCTGCAGCTGGAAGTTTTAGATAAAAAAGGTCCATTTATGCTAAATTTGGATGGAGAATACGGCGGCGATACGCCTGTTGAACTGGAAGTGCTGCACGGTCATTTGGAATTTTTTGCCAATATTGATGAAATCAGTCAGACAGCCCTTTCAATAGAATAATTTTAGATAAGAGATGAAAGAACATGCTAGACTATAAAGTCTTAGTCCATTATCACAATCCGACTGGGGATTATTTCTCCTATGATATGTGGCAGTGGCAAATAAACCAATGGGGAAAGGAAGTAGCTTTTTCCAAACTTGATTATTTTGGTATTCAGGGGGAATTATCATTTCAAACCTGGGAGCCCTTAGATCATGCTCATGTGATAATCAAACGTTCAGACTGGTCTAGCCAGTCCTGTGACTATCATATTGATCTGTTACCTCCTCATCTGGTTACGGAAATTTGGCTGATTGAGGGAGATACGCAGGTTTATTATTCCCTGCAGGCTGCAACGACAAGTCACCAGTATTCACGCCGGCGTCCGCATAACTTTGATATGGCCTTGAGAACAGACTACTTTGATGAATGCTGGGGCTATCAAGGCTGGTTGGGACACCGTCAGACGGACGGCGCACACACTTTCAAAGTTTGGGCACCGACAGCTAGGAAGGTAGAACTAGTAGTCTATGAATCGGCTGACAATCAAGCTCCTGTTTATAAAATTTTCCCAATGAAAAAAGGAGACCGATATTCTCACGACCATAAGGAAAACACCATCGGTGTCTGGTCAGTTGAAATAGCAGAAGACTTGACCGGCAAAACTTATCACTACCATGTTAGCTTTGAATACCGAAATTTTTATACTCGAGATCCTTATACCATTGCGACCAGTCCAGATGGCAAACGCTCAGCGATTCTTGGAGCGGATGAGACAGAGGTAGCTGGTTTTCAGGTCCGACAAGGCAAAGAAGCTTTCTGGCGCTTGGATAATCCAAATCAAGCAGTGATTTATGAGATGCACATTCGGGATTTGACCAAGTCGGAAACTTCTGGCGTGGATAGTCAGATGCGCGGGACCTTCTTGGGAGCCTGTCAAAAAGGCACTACCAATCATCAAGGGCAAAAGACAGGCTTTGACTATATCAGTGATTTAGGCGTTAATGTCGTCCAGCTTCAGCCTGTGTCTGATCGTCAAAAGGACTATGATGAAAATGGAGAGCTAATCTACAACTGGGGCTATGACCCACAGAACTATCATGCTCCGGAGACTAGCTTTTCGAGCAATCCTGCTGACCCAGCGCAGGCCATCCGTGATTTGAAAACGATGATTCAGGCCTACCATGATGCGGGGATTTCTGTGACACTGGATGTTGTCTACAATCACATCTACTCGACCTATGATTCTGCTTTTCAGGCTACAGTACCGGATTATTACTATCGGATGAATCCTAACGGCTCTTTCCAAAATGGAACTGGAGTGGGGAGTGAGACGGCCAGCGAGCACGAAATGTTTCGCAAGTTTATGATTGACTCTCTGCTTTACTGGGTGAAGGAGTTTAATGTAGATGGCTTCCGCTTCGACCTGATGGGAATTCATGACGTAGAAACGATGAATGCTATCCGCCAAGCCATGGATGAGGTGGACCCGCGAATCCTGCTCTATGGAGAAGGCTGGGATATGGGGACGGGCCTGAGACCAGAAGACAAGGCTAAGAAGGACAATGCTTATCAGTTACCGCGAATTGGATTTTTCAATGATACAGAGCGGGATGCGGTCAAAGGAGCCGAGGTTTACGGCGGCATCAAGGCTGGCTTTGTCAGTGGTCAGGCGACGGAGGATATTGTCGCTAAGTCTATCCTTGGCAGCAGTGAGCTAGGCAGCTATCTCAGTCCTGATCAAGTTCTTAACTACGTGGAGGCTCACGACAATTTCAATTTACATGATTTGCTTGCGGAGCTGCATCCCGACGATGATGTTCTGACTCGCACCAAGCGGATTGAGCTGGCAACTGCCATGAACCTGCTCATGCAGGGTATGGCTTTCATGGAGGTCGGACAGGAATTTTCTCGTACTAAGCTTGTAGCTACGGGGGAAGACGACCAAGTCCTGCATAGCGATCGCGAAAGGGCTATGAACAGCTACAATGCGCCAGATCCAGTCAATCAGGTGAATTGGGATATTTTGCAGGACCATCAAGAGAGTATTGATTTTATCAAGAACATCATTCGCCTCAAGACAAGCTGCAAAGCCTTTTCTTATCAGACCTATGAAGATATTTATAAGCATGTCTTTGTCCAATCAGCAGAGCAGGGCAGTGGCTTGATTATCTTTGAAATCAAGGATGACAAGCACTATCAAGTCATTTTTAATGCCAGCGGCCTGCCTTACTATCTGCCGAATGCAGATAAGCTGCGCCTCGTAGTTGGCAATAGCCGTCATAAGAAGCCTTTCTATGTTGAAAATCTGACGGTTTCTGTTTTTGAAGTTATTCAATAAGTTATTAGCTACATGAAAAGCGGCTCTTTGTCAACTGTAGTGGGTTGATGAAAAGTTATAATCTGGAGAGGACTAAATCAGTCCTCTCCTTTTTGATATTCAAAGCGATGAGGATTCTAGTTTTAAAGTTTTCAAAGTTCCGAAATCCGAAAGCATTTCGCTCATTCCTACAGTGGTTTTACCCACTACAGAAATTATAGAGCTACTTTTTCTACCACTTACTTAGGAAATCTTACCACTTACCGAAAAGGGGTAGATTTGCTATTGTCCATTTGTTAGGATAAGGGTGCAAAGGGGAAAATACATCTTAAGGAGGATATCATGAAACCATCATTTTTGAAAAGCGCTGTGGCGCTGGTAACATGTGGCTTGGTGGCTTTTGGAGCAGCGCAAGTTCGAGCTGACCAGCAAAAATTGCCGTCGGGCACGCCTTATGACCAAATCGGTCAGAAAATTGAAAATTTCCACAAGGAACACGAAAAAACAGTCAGTCTGCTCCCTTTGCTTGGTCGCTCTGGCAACACCTGACTTGTGAGCTTATTTTGTCTACCATGCTGCTACTTTTCTTCTTTATCCAAAGCGTCTTAAAACTTAGTAGCTCACAAAGCGACCGTGTTTGGTTTTCTATGGGCTTTGCGGCAATAGGTGCTAGCCTTCTGATTAGCTTGATTGCCCCATTTTTCATGCGCTCCAAATTCCAAGTGAGCAAGAGTAAAAAGGTCTTGACCTACTTAACCAGCAGCGCTTCGCTTATTACAATACTCAATCTCCTCTACTGGTCTCTTTATCAGTGGTGGACGCTCTATTAAAAGAAAGGAAAACGATGACTCATTCTCAAAAAATCGAAACGATGATCCGAAATGGCTCCGACCAGCTCTACACCATCTGCTACCCCAATCCTGACAAGGAAACGATTATCCTGCTGCACGGTGGACCGGGAACGCCTGATGACTTCAAGCTCTTTATCCCTAAGCTCGAAAAAGATTATCAACTGATTGTCTTTCACCAGCGGGGAACGAGGAAATCGCCCTGTCCGAGTGGCGACTACAGCATGGAGGCCTACATTGCAGACATCAACACAATCGCCGACCACTTCAATGTAGATAAATTTCACCTTTTGGGGCATTCCTGGGGTGGATTGTACGCGCAAATCTACGCCAGCAAAATCCCTGAGCGGCTCCTTAGTCTCTTTCTTTCCTCGCCGGGAACAGGCACGGGCAAGCAGTGGAAACAAATGGAAAAGGAAATGATGAATTACAATAAAAATCACTGCACGACTATCGAATGGCTGAAAATGGGAATCTATTCTCTGCTGGGAGGTCTTGGCAGTTCCAAGGCTTCGCAGGCTCTCTATCGTCAGGTTGCTCGCAATTACAATGCCGACTATCCAGCCTTTCATGATGTGAAACTAGACATGAGCAATGTTTCAGTCCAAGCAGGCAATCAGACAAGAAAGGAAATTATGGCCTATCCTCTCTTGCCCCGACTAGAAGATCCTGCTTTTCCTATTACCGTGACTTTCGGTGACAATGATATTTTTGGTGCTAGCATGCACTTTGTCATCAGCCGCTATCCCAGCGCTCAGGTGTTCACCATTAAAAACAGCGGCCACTTCCCATTTCTCCACAATCCAGAAGACTACTTTGCTATCTTGCACCAGCATTTTCAAACTTAGCATGAACCTCTAAAGTTTTCCAACTTTAGAGGTTTTCACTTATCTGCAACTTATCCCTCTTTTTCGGGCTCTTTGTCAACTGTAGTGGGTTAATGAAAAGTTATAATCTGGAGAGGACTAAATCAGTCCTCTCCTTTTTGATGTTCAAAGCGATGAGGATTCTAGTTTTAAAATTGTCAAAGTTCCGAAAGCCGAAAGCGTTTCGCTTGATGACTTTGATGAGGTTGATGAGGTTGTTAGTAGCTTCTAGTTTTGCGTTTGAGTAGGGCAGTTCCAGTGCGTTCAGGATCTTATCCTTGTTTTTCAAGAAAGTCTTAAAAACAGTTTGAAAAATAGGATTTACATAAGAAATGGTATCTTCAATGAGTCCAAAGAAATGCTCAGTTTTTTTCTCTTGAAAATGAAAAAGCAGGAGTTGGTAGAGTTTATAGTGTTCTTGGAGTTCTTGGGAGCAATAGAGAAGCTTTTCTAGAATCTCTCTATTGGTCAAGTGCATGCGAAAAGTCGGGCGATAAAATCGTTTATGGCTTAGTTTACGGCTATCCTGTTGAATGAGTTTCCAGTAGCGTTTGATGGCCTTATATTCGTGTGATTTCCTATCAAACGGATTCATGATTTGGATGCGAAGGCGGTTCATAGCTCGACTTAGATGTTGTACAATGCGAAAACGATCCAGAACGATTTTAGTGTTTGGAAATAGTTTTCTGGCAATATCGTAGTAGGGACTAAACATGTCCATGGTAATGATTTTGACTTGGTTTCGGACCTGTCTGGAATAGCGCAGAAAGTGATTGCGAATCGTTGCTTGAGTCCGTCCGTCTAAGATAGCTATAATCCTTCTTGAATCAAAATCCTGTGCAATGAAGCTCATCTCTATCTGCCGATTGAAACAGTCACTTCCCTGACTGTTTCCACATCCCAGCTCATGTATTCTGGAAGGCAGTTAAGGTCAGTCTTGAACTTGAATTCTTTCAATTTACGAATGACGGTGGAAGTAGAGACAGCTAAGCTTTCAGCGAAGGCTGTCATAGGGACTTTCTCGATTAGTTTTTGAGCGATTTTCTGGTTGACGATGGCTGCGATTTGGTGATTCTTCTTGACTAAGGAAGTCTCTGCGACAGCCATTTTCCTACAGACTTTACAGCGAAAACGTCGTTTCTTTAAGCGAATCAGCGTTTTATATCCCGCACACTCTAGATAGGGAATTTTTGCTTCTTTCTGGAAGTCATATTTAGCCATTTGTCCTTGGCAGTGAGGGCATTTAGGAGCAGGATAATCCAGCTTAGCGATGATTTCTTTATGAGTTCCAGCATCTAGAACATCCAAGATAGTGATGTTAGGGTCTTTTATTCCCAGTAAGTTTGTGATAAAATTGAACTGTTCCATAAGAGTCTTTCTAATGATAGTTTCATCGCTTTTCATTATAGGACTTATGGGACTTTTTTTTCTACAACAAAAGAGGCTCCATCATTCCTACAGCGGTTTTACCCACTACAGAAATTATAGAGCCTGAAAAGCCTTAAGTCCAATGGACTTAAGGCTTTTGCTATCTATGGATTGGCTGTGGAGCTAGAGCTGGAAGAGCTTGAGTTTTCTTGACTGCTGTCTTCGTCGCTGCTGCTAGTTTGGAACTGCTCTGGATGCAGTGCACGATAGCTTGGCGAATTAAAGAGGTCCACAGTGGAGACATTGCCTCGCTTAGAGTAAAGACTGGTTGATTGGTCGCCTTTTTCCTTTTCAATAGCCAACAAGGCCTTCATTGAATTTAGGTAAGAATAGTCTTTAGGGTTGACTTTGCCTAAGTCATTTCCCTTGTAGAAGCGAATCAAGTCGCCGGTCTGAATAGCGTCACTCATCTTAAGCTGGGTATTGGCAGCATTACGAATTTCATCCAGTTCTTTCTTGATGGTTTCGTCAGGATTGGTAATTTCTTCACCGGTTTGGGTGTAGTAGGTCCGTCCGTTGAAGCTAGTGTATTTTGGAGTAACAAAGTTATTGCTGGATCGGAAAGCTGTGATTTGCTGATGCTGAGTTGATAACATATCTTGACCGACCTGAAGGTAGTTTTTAGAGTCAATGCCCAGTAAATGCTCCAATGTTGGCAGCATATCTACTTGACCGGCGTAGGTATCAATTATCTTTCCTTTGTCCATGCCAGGGACTACAACCATGTAAGGCACGCGCTGCATCATGGCATTGTCGTAGTTGGACCAAGTCTCAGAAGTCTTGCCTACAAGAGGGGCCAAGTTAGGATTACGGGTTTGGGAAATTCCAAAATGGTCTCCATAGAGAACGATAATAGAGTTGTCATAGAGGCCAGATTCTTTAAGATAATCAAACAAGGCCTTGACAGAAGAATCTAGATAGTTGGCAGTGGCAAAGTAGCCGTTGATGGTTTCATCCTTGGTCTTAGCCAGAGGGAAGCCAATCTCGTCACCAATCAAGCTAGTCGTGTAAGGATAGTGATTGGAAACCGTGATATATTTAGCATAGAAAGGCTGCTGCAGGTGTTCCAGATATTTGATGGAATCTTTCAGCATAATCTTGTCGTTCAAACCATACTGGAAAGAGTTGGTGTCGTCCTGCTTGGTAAAGTAAGACGCATCGAAGAAATAGTTATAACCCCATTGCTTGTAAGCTGTATTGCGGTTCCAGAAGCTTCCAGTGTTTCCGTGGAAAACAGCGGAAGTGTAGCCGCCGTTTTTGGAAAGAATAAAAGGTGCAGCTTGCTGGGTATTAGTACCACCGTAGTTAACCATAAAGGATCCTTGGTTGAGACCGAAGAGTCCAGTTTCAATCATGGTTTCAGCATCAGAAGTCTTACCAGCCTTGACCTGGTTGAAGACATTAGAGAAAGCCAGAGTCGAATTGGAGTGGTAGAGGGAATTAAGGAAAGGTGTCACCTCGTACTCTTTCCCATCTGCCTGCAGCTTATAGTCAATCAGGAACTGCTGGAAGCTTTCCAGATGGACATAGATAACATTGCGGCCTTTGGCAATCCCGTAATATTCTGGATTTGGTTCCGCATAATGGGATTGGATATATTCTGTTACTGGTTCCAAGTCTTTTTCAGAAGCTTTGGAACGCTCACGATTGGCGGTATATGTCTGGTTAGCACTGTAACCTAGAAAGGCTGGCAAGCCCAGAGCCCGAACGACATAATAGTTGGAAAATCCACGTGACAAGAGCTCAGGTCGGTCAATTTCAGCCAAGAAAAGGTTGGCTGAGAAAAGCATGGCAGACAGGGAGGTTACAGCAAAGCTGGCGCGTTTATTGAAAGGTCGGTCATCCATTCGGATGTATTTCTTAAAGAATAAGAAGGCCAAAATCGGAAAATCAATCAGATAAAGAATATCCCAAGGGCGGAAGAGCTCAAGTGCTGCCTCACCAAGTCCAGCTGAAACGCTGCTAGAAGCCAGCATAGTGTTTACAGTGACAAAGTCACTGAACTCGCGGTAGTAAATGGAGTTAGATACCAGCCAAGCAAAGAGGAGCAGATAGATTCCGAAGGCTAGGCTGTAGAATAATTTGGTTCGTTTTACATAAAGTGCCAGCCCCAGCAGCAAAAGGCTGATAGGGAAAGGGTTGATAATAGCTAAAAATACTTGATAGAAACCTTGAATATCAAGGTTGAAATCAATCGTGTAGGCCCACATGGTTTTTATCCAATAGAGGACCAGTAAAGTCAAGACAAAACCTAGTCTCGTACTCATGAAATTGAGTAAATTCTTGGTTATTTTTTTCACAAAAAGTTACTTCCTTGTCTTATTTCCTAAAAATTTTCTCCTCTAAGTATAACATAATTTCTCCAGTTAAGGAAAATTTGAGCCGCATTTGAGATATTTTAAATCGGCGAAATTGTAATATTTCTATAAAAGCCTTATCCTCTCTATGGAGAGGTTTATAGTCGTTTTGTACTCGTTTGTGAAATCTTTTATTAACTCAAATGTAAAATATGTTTTGAGAATTTTCACAATCTTTGGTATAATATAATTTATGAATAAACTTACTGTTACTCAACAGGCAGAAGAAAAACTGAGAAAGGGCATTCTTTTATTAGATAAAAAGGATTTTGGCGCTCTCTCGCTTCAGAATCAATGTGTGGAGCTACAAAACCATCAGGGAAAGTTTTTAGGCACAGCCTATCTCTCTCCGCAGAATAAGGGAGTTGGCTGGCTGATTTCCCAGAAGAAGGTAGAGCTGAACTCGGATTTTTTTCAAGGCCTCTTTGAGCAGGCTAAGGGCAGACGTTCTACTTATTTCCATTCGGCTGACACGACAGCCTTTCGACTCTTTAATCAAGAGGGGGATGGCTTCGGTGGCTTTACAGTGGATTTCTACAATGATTTTGCGCTTTTTTCTTGGTACAATGACTTTGTCTTTGCTATCAAGGAGCGGATTCTAACAGCCTTTGTTAAGGTTTTTCCAGAGATTCAGGGAGCTTATGAAAAGATTCGTTTCAAGGGTTTGAACTACGAATCGGCTCATCTCTACGGAGCGGAAGCGCCAGAAACCTTCACAATCTTGGAGAACGGTGTTCGCTATCAGGTTTTTCTGAATGACGGTCTCATGACCGGTATCTTTCTGGATCAGCACGATGTGCGTGCTAGTCTGGTAGATGGTCTGGCTACTGGTAAAAGTTTACTCAATATGTTTTCCTATACAGCTGCTTTTTCAGTTGCAGCAGCCATGGGCGGTGCCAGTCAGACAATATCAGTTGATTTGGCCAAGCGCAGCCGTGAGCTGTCTGAAGCTCATTTTATGGCCAATGGTCTGACACTGGATCAGCATCGCTTTCAGGTGATGGATGTCTTTGATTATTTTAAATACGCTAAGCGTCACGTTCTAAGCTTTGATGTCATTGTGATAGACCCGCCTAGCTTTGCTAGAAATAAGAAGCGGACATTCTCAGTTGCTAAAGATTATCATCGTTTGGTTGCACAAGCTTTGGAAATCCTGAATCCTCAGGGAATCATGATTTTAAGTACCAATGCAGCCAATCTTTCCAAAAGTAAGTTTAAACAAGAAATTGAAAAAGGTCTTGCCGGCAGAAAGCACCGCTATCTTGCGGAGTATGGTCTGCCAGCAGACTTTGTCTATAATAAAAAAGACGGGAGCAGTAATTACCTCAAGGTATTTACAATAAAGGTGGACCAATGAAATTAGTCGTTTCTGTAATGCCCAAGAGTTTAGAAGAAGCTCAAGAAATTGATGTATCACGCTATGAAGATGCGGATATTATTGAGTGGCGGGCAGATTTTCTGGCCAAGGATGACATTTTAAATGTTGCGCCAGCTATTTTTGAAAAATTTGCCGGACGTGAGTTGATTTTCACGCTGCGGACCCGTCAGGAAGGCGGAGAAATCGAACTGTCCGATGATGAATATGTAGCTCTTATCAAGGAAGTGGCCGGTTTTTACCAGCCGGATTATATCGACTTTGAATATTTCTCTCACAAGGGGAAATTTGAAGAAATGCTCGAGTTTCCTAATCTGGTGCTAAGCTACCACAACTTCGAGGAAACGCCTGAAAATATGATGGAAATCCTGTCTGAGCTGACTTCTCTGACCCCTAAGGTAGTCAAGGTTTCTGTCATGGCTCACAATGAGCAGGATGTGCTGGACTTGATGAACTATACTCGCGGTTTCAAGACTTTGAATCCTGAGCAGGATTTTGTCACCATTTCCATGGGAAAAGTCGGCAAAATTTCACGCATTGCGGCTGACTTGACAGGTTCCAGCTGGTCTTTTGCCAGTCAGGAGATAGCGTCAGCACCTGGTCAGATTTCTCTGAGCAATATGAAGAAAATCCAGGAGATTTTGAATGAGAATTAATGGCCACACCCGCATGGCTGCTGTGGTTGCCAAGCCAATTAAGCACAGTATTTCTCCTCTTATTCACAATATGGCTTTTGAAAAGACTGGTGTCAATGGTGTCTATCTAGCTTGGGAAGTAGAAGCGAAGGATCTGCAGGCCAGTATAGAAAATATCCGCAGATACGATATGTTTGGTGTCAATCTTTCCATGCCCTATAAGCAGGAAGTGATACCTTATCTGGACGAGCTGGATGTCAGTTCCCGCCTTATCGGAGCGGTCAATACGGTTGTGAATAAAAATGGAATTTTAGTTGGTTATAACACAGATGGCAAGGGATTTTTTAAGAGCTTGCCTTCTTTTGCTATTCGGGGCAAAAAAATGACGATTTTGGGGGCAGGTGGAGCAGCGACAGCGATTATTGCTCAAGCAGCTTTGGACAATGCAGAGGAAATTTTTGTTTTCACTCGACAGGCTTCCTATGAGAAGATTGTCAGAAAGATAGCAGCTATTAGCCGCCAAACCAAGAGTCGTATCCAGGTACTAACTTTGGAAGATACGGATAGCTTGCAGGATAGAATTAACCAATCAGACCTTCTGGTAAATGGGACCAGTCTAGGCATGGATGGCATCAGCATGCCCCTACCTAAACAGATTGAGTTGCCTTGCCAGATTTTAGTTGCGGATGTTATCTACCAACCTTTTGAAACGCCCTTTCTCAAATGGGCCAGAAATCAAAATGTCACAACAATCAATGGACTTGGTATGCTGCTTTATCAAGGAGCAGAAGCCTTTGAGCTTTGGACTGGTAAAACCATGCCCAGTCAGGAAATTTGGCAGTGTTTAGAAGAATTGTATAAATAAGGAGGCGCTTATGAAACTGAATGTGAATCTCCCGCATCATCCCTATGATATTCTCATCAAAAAGGGGTCTTTATCTCAGGCTGGAAGTTGGCTGAGTCAGCTTTGGCAGCCTCAGAAGGTAGTTATCGTCACGGACAATCGAGTGGCTCGACTCTATGCGGAAAAGGTCAAGCTGAGCTTGGAAGCGGCTGGGTTTGAGACTTTTGTCTTTGACTTTTTGGAGGGTGAAGCCAGCAAGAACTTAAAGACGGTCAACAAAGTCTATGAGTTTTTGGTTAAGGTTGGTCTGACCCGCAGTGACGGCATTGTAGCCTTGGGAGGCGGCGTTGTTGGTGATTTGGCAGGATTTGTTGCTTCGACCTACATGCGGGGCGTTCATTTCGTGCAGATTCCGACCAGCCTGACTGCTCAAGTGGACTCCTCTATCGGTGGTAAGACAGGTGTCAATACACCTTGGGCCAAGAATATGGTAGGAACTTTTACCCAGCCTGACGGAGTTCTGATTGACCCAGAGGTCTTGTATACTTTGGGTCAGCGGGAACTAATCGAAGGCATGGGCGAGGTGGTCAAGTACGGCTTGATTGAGGATAAGGAACTCTGGGATGAGCTGTCAGAAATGGATGGCAGTCCAGAGTCTATTTTGGAGCATGCGGAGAGCATCATTTACCATTCCTGTGATGTCAAGCGTAAGATTGTGGTCGAGGACGAGCTGGATAATGGTGTTCGCCTTTACCTGAACTTCGGCCATACTATTGGGCACGCTATTGAAGCGATAGCGGGCTATGGAAAAGTCATGCACGGTGAAGCCGTGGCGATTGGCATGGTACAGGTTTCCCGTGTCGCTGAAAAGAAAGGCCTTATGCCAGCCGGAATCACAGAAAACATCATCCATATGTGTCAGAAGTTTGGCTTGCCGGTGGATTACCAGCCTTGGAATGAGAATGCTCTTTATCAGGCCGTAACCCATGATAAGAAGGCTAGAGGCAACTCTATCAAGCTAGTACTGGTGCCCGAGCTAGGGTCGGCTAGTATTCACCAGATTCCGTTGGAAGAGATGAAAGAATTTCTGAAGAAATGAGTGCCAGATGGAGTTTAAGACGATTGGACAGTTTGAATAAAAATAGACAGGTTGTCCATATCTTTCCGTCCCAGAAATAGGAGAAAATGTATGAGATACTTAACAGCAGGAGAATCCCACGGACCACGTCTGACAGCTATTATTGAGGGAGTGCCGGCTGGTCTTCCTCTGACCGCTGATTATATCAATGCTGAGCTCAAGCGACGCCAGGGTGGGTACGGACGCGGTGCCCGCATGAAGATTGAAAGCGATCAAGTCGAGATTACGTCTGGGGTTCGTCATGGCTTGACCATGGGCGGCCCGATTACCCTCAATGTTACAAATCTGGATCATCAGAAGTGGCTGGAGATTATGAGCGCGGCAGATGTGGATGAAAAGAAAAAAGGGCTGCGCAAGATTACCAAACCACGCCCTGGACATGCGGACTTGATTGGTGGTATGAAATACCGCTTTGACGATTTACGAAATTCCCTTGAGCGTTCTTCTGCCCGCGAAACGACCATGCGTGTAGCAGTTGGAGCAGTAGCCAAGCGTTTGCTGGAAGAAATCGGTGTGGAGGTAGCCAGCCATATCGTAACCTTTGGTGGTATTGATATTGATGTGCCGAACAATCTGACTGTAGGAGAAATCAAGGAAAGAGCTGCCCAGTCAGAGGTTTCCATTGTCAATCCCGATCGCGAAGAAGAAATCAAGGCCTACATTGACCAGATTAAGAAAGACGGGGATACCATCGGTGGTGTCATTGAGACTGTCGTTGGTGGTGTGCCGGTCGGTCTGGGCTCCTATGTCCAGTGGGACAAGAAGCTGGATGCCAAGATTGCTCAAGGAGTCGTGTCCATCAATGCTTTCAAGGGAGTCGAGTTTGGTGTGGGCTTTGAAGCCGGCCGTCTCAAGGGCAGTCAAGTCATGGATGAAATCCTCTGGTCTGAGGAAGATGGCTTCACTCGCAGGACCAATAATCTAGGCGGCTTTGAGGGCGGTATGACCAATGGTCAGCCAATCGTGGTGCGAGGTGTTATGAAGCCCATTCCAACCCTTTACAAGCCTCTGATGAGCGTGGATATTGAGACCCATGAGCCTTATAAGGCGACAGTAGAGCGGAGCGATCCTACGGCTCTGCCAGCGGCGGGTGTTGTCATGGAAAGCGTGGTGGCAACAGTTTTAGCCACCGAAGTTCTGGAGAAGTTCTCTTCGGACAATCTGGAAGAACTAAAGGATGCGGTAGCCCGCCATCGGGAATTTGTCAAGAACTTTTAGAAGAAAGGAGTGGGCATGGAGAGAAAAACAGTCTATATCGCAGGTCTGGGACTGATTGGAGCTTCTTTGGCTCTGGGCATCAGGCGAGCTCATCCTGAGATTGAAATTCTCGGCTATAACAGAAGTGAAGAATCGCGTAGAGTTGCCTTGGAACGTGGAATGGTAGACCGGGTAACGGATGATTTTGCCGCCTTTGCTCCATTGGCTGATGTGATTATTCTGGCTGTGCCCATCAAGCAGACCATAGCATTTATCAAGAATCTAGCGGAGCTGAACCTGAAGGAAAATGTTATCATCTCAGATGCTGGATCGACCAAGGCTGAGATTGTGGTAGCAGCAGAAAAGTATCTGAAGAATAAGCCCGTCCGCTTTGTCGGAGCTCACCCGATGGCTGGAAGTCACAAGACCGGAGCCAAGGCAGCCCATGTCACTCTCTTTGAAAATGCCTATTATATTTTCACGCCCTCTAGCCTGACCAAGCCTGGTACGCTTGAGGAAATGCAAGACTTGCTGAGTGGTCTTCACGCCCGCTTTATCCAGGTGGACGCAGCCGAGCACGACCGAGTGACCAGTCAAATCAGCCATTTTCCGCATATCCTAGCCTCCAGCCTGATGGAGCAAGCGGCAGCTTATAGCCAAGAGCACGAGCTGACCCAATCTTTTGCAGCCGGTGGTTTTCGAGATATGACACGGATTGCGGAGAGCGAGCCTGGTATGTGGACCTCTATTCTCTTGACAAATCCTCAAGCTATCTTGGAGCGGCTGGAAGATTTTAAAAACCAGTTAGACAAGGTTGCCGCAGCGATTGAGGCAAAGGACGAGACAGCTATCTGGGAATTTTTCGACCGAGGACGGCAAAGCCGTAAGCAGATGGAAATTCATAAGCGAGCCGGTGTGGACAGCTTTTACGACCTCTTTATTGAGGTGCCTGACGAAGAAGATGCGATTTTGGGTATTTTAGAGCTTCTGCGCGGAATTTCAGTCGTCAACATTCGTATCAACGAGGAAAACCGTGAAGATATTAACGGTATTCTGCAAATCACCTTTAAAAATCACCAAGATTTGGAAAAATCTGCTAAAATAGTAAGAGAAAATACGGATTACCTAGTGTCCGAAGACTAATATAGATTGGAGAACTCTATGTCAAATATTTATGATTTAGCCAATGAACTGAGCAGAAATCTGCGCGATTTGCCTGAGTATAAGGCAGTTGCAGAAAGCAAGGAAGCAGTGGATGCTGATAGCGAAGCGAAGGCTATTTTTACAGATTATCTGGCTTTCCAGCAGGAGTTGCAACAGCTGGCTCAGACTGGTCAGGTACCGACTCAGGAAGTGCAGGATAAGATGACTTCCTTTGGTGAGAAGATTCAGGGCAATGCTGTTCTTTCTGAATTCTTCAATAAGCAGCAGCAACTGTCCATCTATCTGGCGGACATTGAGCGTATCATCTTTGATCCGGTGCAGGATTTGCTTAAGTAAGCTAATAAAAAAAGAAGAATCTGGGCTGAATACTTGGATTCTTTTTGCTTCAGCTAGGATTCCAGAAATTTTAAGAATTTCTGGTCTTTTTATGATAAAATAAGAAGCAACAAAGGAAAGTACGAGGTCACCTATGAAATTATCAACCAATGTAAGAGGCCTGAAAGGGCGTATCCGCGTACCTGGAGATAAGTCTATCAGTCACCGTTCCATTATTTTTGGCAGTTTGGCCAAGGGAGTTACTACAGTTCGTGACATTCTGCGTGGGGAAGATGTGCTGTCTACCATGCAGGTTTTTCGCGACTTAGGCGTGCAGATTGAGGACGATGGAAATCTAGTCAAGATACATGGCGTAGGATTTGAAAGTCTGCAAGCACCGAAAAATAAGCTGGATATGGGCAATTCTGGAACGTCTATCCGTTTGATTTCTGGTGTTTTGGCTGGTCAGGATTTCGAAGCGGAGATGTTTGGTGACGACAGTCTATCCAAGCGGCCTATGGATCGGGTGACCATTCCTCTGCGGCAGATGGGAGTCGAGATTGCTGGTCGGACTGAGCGTGATTTACCACCGCTCAAGATGAAGGGCAGCAGGGAACTGCAGCCTATTCATTATCAGTTGCCAGTGGCTTCTGCTCAGGTTAAGTCTGCCTTGATTTTTGCTGCCATACAGGCTCAGGGAGAGTCAGTCATTATAGAAAAGGAAATCACCCGTAATCATACAGAAGATATGATTGTCCAGTTTGGTGGACAGATTGAGGTCAAGGGCAAGGAAATTCGCATTCAGGGTGGCCAGGAATTCACTGCCCAAGAAGTGACGGTCCCAGGAGACATTTCCAGCGCAGCTTTCTGGCTGGTGGCTGGATTGATTGTACCGGACTCTAAGATTGTCTTAGAGAATGTCGGCATCAATGAAACTCGTACAGGGATTCTAGAAGTGATAGAGGCCATGGGCGGACAGATGACGCTGTCAGATGTTGATCCAGTAGCCAAGTCTGCAACCATTACCGTTGAGACTTCTGAGCTTAAGGGCACTGAGATTGGCGGCGAGATTATCCCGCGCTTGATCGATGAGCTGCCGATTATTGCTCTTCTTGCGACGCAGGCTCAGGGACGGACTGTCATTCGTGATGCAGAGGAGCTCAAAGTCAAGGAAACCGACCGGATCCAGGTAGTAGCAGACGCTCTCAATAGCATGGGCGCAGCTATTACCCCGACGGAAGACGGCATGATTATCGAAGGGAAAACACCTTTACACGGTGCTCAAGTCAATACCTTTGGTGACCATCGTATTGGGATGATGACGGCAATTGCTGCTTTGTTGGCTCAAAGTGGTCAGGCGGAACTAGAACGATCTGAAGCTATTAAGACTAGCTATCCAAGCTTCTTCAGCGACTTGGAGGGCTTGATGCATGGCTAAGATATTGCTGGGCTTTATGGGAGCCGGAAAATCCACAGTGGCCAGAGCCTTAGCCCAAGACTTTGTCGATATGGATGAACTGCTCTGTCAGCGGTTGGGCATGTCTATCAAGAGCTATTTTGACCAGCATGGTGAAGCGGCCTTTCGGTCTGCTGAAGCCCAGCTCTTGGCTGAGTTGATTGATACGGACTTGGTCGTTTCAACTGGCGGTGGTGTAATCGTCAGCCCAGAAAATCGCAGATTGCTGGCTCAGAATGCTGACAATATCTACCTGAAAGCAGATTTTGAAACGCTCTATCAGCGAATCCAGCAAGATGCTGAGCAGGAGCGGCCCCTGTTCTTAAACCAGAGCAAGTCAGACTTGCAACAGATTTTTGAGCAGCGTCAGGCCTGGTATGAGGAAGTGGCGACCCAGATTGTCGATACGAGGCTCAAAAGCCCGCAGGAAATTATTGAGGAAATTCAATGAAAATAGCATTTTTAGGTCCCAGAGGCTCCTTTTCTCACCATGTAGCCCAAGCTGCCTTTCCAAGCCAGGACTTGGTGCCTTATCAGAATATCACTGAGGTCATGAAGGCTTATGAGGCTAGAGAAGTGGATTACTCGGTTGTTCCGGTGGAAAATTCCATTGAGGGCAGTGTCCATGAGACGCTGGACTATCTCTTTCATCAGGCGGACATTCAGGCGGTGGCTGAGATCGTCCAGCCCATCAAGCAGCAGCTCTTGGTGACGGATTTAGAGAAGCCGATCGAGAAGATATTTTCTCATCCGCAGGCTATTGCCCAAGGGAAAAAATACATCCGCCAGCATTATCCGCAGGCTGCCATTGAGGTGACGGCTAGTACGGCCTATGCAGCTCGTTTTGTGGCAGAGCATCCTGAAAAGAATTTTGCGGCTATTGCCCCGCGCACGGCTGCAGCAGAATACGGGCTCAAAGTAGCAGCCAGTGATATTCAGGAAATGGAAGAAAATTATACCCGCTTCTGGATTCTAGGTCATGAGGTTCCTAAGCTTCAACTGACCAAGACGGGAGACAAGCAGACACTGGCTTTAACCTTGCCGGACAATTTGCCAGGTGCCCTCTATAAGGCTTTGTCGACCTTCGCTTGGCGTGGGATTGACCTGACCAAGATTGAGAGCCGACCTCTAAAAACGGCTCTGGGAGAGTATTTTTTCATTATTGACATTGACAACGAGCAGAAAAAATTGGCGGATTTTGCCTATCAAGAGTTGACAAGTCTTGGAATTACTTATAAAATTTTTGGTAGCTACAGTGTGTTTCTGATTCAGGACCAGTAGCAGTAGATTGGAGAAGAGATGAAGAAACCAGAAAATCTTAGCCATCATGAACAGCTCCGCTTAGATTATCTTTATAAAAATTATTATTATCTAAACGATAAAGAAAAGAAAGAATTTGACTATCTGAGACAGAAGTCCAAGGGGATTGGCAGTTCAGCCAGTGTGCCTAGCCATGAAGAGCAGCCGCATACAGTTAGTGACGCCTATGAACAAGAGCCAGTGGAAATGGATTCTTCTGGCCTCTTGCCCAAGTACCCTGAGCGTTCTTCTCGCAGCAGAAAGCAAAAGAAGGAGCCGGAAGCTCTGGCAGGAGCTGGTCTGGGACAAGACAAGCCCAAGAAACCCCGCAAAAAAATCCGCTTGAAACGGATTCTGCTTTGGGCAGGGATTTTCCTGCTGATGGTCTTGGGCGGCATGATTTTCATGTTTGTCAAAGGCTTGACGACAGCTCACACTGGCAATTCTAAGCCAGCAGAAACGGAATTCTTTGACGGCAAGGATACTAAGGACGGAGTGAATATCCTCATTCTCGGAACAGATGGCCGGGTTGGTGACGACTCGACTGAGACGCGGACTGACTCTATTATGGTCTTGAATGTTGGTAATAAGGACCACAAGGTAAAATTGGTCAGCTTTATGCGTGATACTCTTATTCACATTGACGGCGTCAGCAATGAGTACACCGATCCGTCGCAGGCCGATTACTATGACCAAAAGCTCAATTCTGCCTATACGATTGGGGAGCAAAACCACAACCGCGGTGCAGACTATGTCCGCCAGATGCTCAAAGATAACTTCGATTTGGACATCAAATATTATGCACTGGTGGATTTCCAGACCTTTGCGACAGCTATTGACACCCTTTTCCCAAATGGCGTCAGCATGAATGCCCAGTTCTCAACGATCGATGGGGAGAAAGTGACTGAAGTTGAAGTGCCAGATGACCTGAACATGAAAGACGGTGTGGTGCCTAATCAAACAATCAAGGTCGGTCAGCAGCAGATGGACGGTCGGACCTTGCTCAACTACGCTCGCTTCCGTAAGGATGATGAGGGCGACTTTGGCCGAACCCGACGCCAGCAGGAAGTATTGACAGCGGTCTTCCAGCAGGTCAAGGATCCGACCAAGCTCTTTACTGGATCAGAGGCCCTTGGTAAGGTCTTTGCCTTGACTTCGACCAATGTGCCATACAGCTTCCTTTTGACCAATGGTCTCTCTATGGCTGGAGATTCCCGCAACGGGGTTGAGCGCCTGACGATTCCGGAAAATGGCGACTGGGTGGATACCTATGACATGTACGGTGGCCAAGGGCTCTTGATTGACTTTGAAGCCTATAAAGAAAGACTGCAGCAAATGGGTCTTAGATAAGATATATGATATAATGAAAGGTAGGACGATGTCCTGCCTTTTCTTTTGGGAAATAGCAGAGCGATAAAGCAGAAAGAGAAAAATATGTTAAAAAAGAATGATATGATTGAAGTTGAAATAGTGGATTTGAGCCACGAGGGAGCAGGGGTGGCCAAGGCAGAAGGCCTGGTTTTCTTTGTGGAAAATGCCCTGCCGGGTGAGCTCATCCGTATGCGTGTGCTCAAAGTCAACAAAAAAATTGGCTTTGGCAAAGTGGAGGAATTTCTCCGTACTTCAGACCAGCGCAATGAAAATCTTGATATGGCCTATCTGCGTACGGGGATTGCTGACTTGGGGCATTTGAACTACCCAGCCCAGTTAGACTTCAAACGTAAGCAGGTCAAGGACAGTCTCTATAAGATTGCTGGCTTGTCCAATATTGAGGTGCCGCTGACACTTGGTATGGAGCAGCCGCTGGGTTACCGCAATAAGGCTCAAGTGCCTGTCCGCCGTGTCAATGGCCAGCTGGAAACAGGATTTTTCCGGAAAAATTCCCATGACCTCCTACCGATTGAAGATTTCTATATTCAGGACCCAGTCATTGACCAAGTTATCCTCTTTACACGCGACCTGCTGCGTCGCTTTGACCTCAAACCTTATGATGAGCAGGAAAAGACGGGACTCATTCGCAATCTAGTTGTTCGCCGTGGCCATTATTCAGGGGAAATCATGGTAATTCTGGTCACAACCCGACCTAAAATTTTCCGAGTAGAGCAACTGATGGAGTGCTTGACAGAGGCTTTTCCAGCTATCAAGTCCATCATGCAAAATATTAACGACCAGCCGGGCAATGCGATTTTCGGAAAAGACTGGCGAACGCTTTATGGTCAAGACTATATCACCGACCAGATGCTGGGACATGACTTCCAGATTGCTGCGCCCGCCTTTTACCAGGTCAATACAGAGATGGCAGAAAAGCTCTATCAGACAGCTATTGACTTTTCCGAACTAACCGCTGATGATGTGGTGCTTGATGCATACTCGGGTATCGGGACTATCGGTCTATCAGTTGCCAAGCATGTCAAGCAAGTCTATGGTGTGGAAGTGATCCCAGAAGCGGTCGAAAATAGCCAAAAGAATGCGGCAATCAACGGCATTACCAACGCCAGCTATGTCTGCGCTCCTGCTGAAGAAGCCATCCAAAACTGGCTTAAAGAGGGCATCCAAGCGGATGTCATCGTAGTCGATCCACCACGAAAAGGCCTGACCGAGAGCTTCATCAAAGCCAGCGTTAGCATGGAGCCCAAGAAAATCACTTATATCTCCTGCAATGTCGCCACCATGGCGCGTGATATCAAACTCTATCAAGAATTAGGATATGAGTTGAAGAAAGTACAGCCGGTGGACTTATTTCCTCAAACGCATCATGTTGAGGCGGTATCGCTGCTTGTACGAGCTGAGGTATCAGCGAAGTAGAAGTAGATGCTCCGCCCATGGGATAGGACTCGTAGAATGAGGAGGGAAACCGACGAGATGATACGGAAAATCTGAACCGCTGAGTGTGTAGCTTTGCTGGTGAAAACGTAGGAACATTTTAGAGAAAGTAATTCAAAAATCCTTGTTTGTAAATTTTTGACAGTTCAAAGTATTAGTAATCGAAATAGGTTAATGCGAGTATGAATGAAATTATTATAAGCAATCTAAAGAAAAATTTTCGTGGTAAAGTTGTATTGGACATTCCTAGCTTTGAATCGCATTCAGGAGAGATTGTTTCTATAGTGGGCACCAATGGTGCAGGTAAATCAACTTTCATAAAAATTATCTCTGGCTTAATGTTACAAGACGCAGGTGATGTATTTGTTTTTGGCAGTAAGAATACTTCGAAAGATATTCATAACAATGTCAAGCTTGTACTAGAAAGCGGTAGAGGCTACTATGAATATCTGACGGCAAATCAAAATATTGATTACTTTTTACATCTGAATAAAAGTTCGCGTGATCAGGTTAAGGATGAATTGGAGGATTTATTTAATAAACTAGCTTTCCATCCCTATGTTGATGTCTTGGTGTCCGAATTGTCACAAGGAACGAGACAAAAATTGTCTTTGATTATTGCATTACTTTGTAAGCCAAAAGTATTGTGTTTAGATGAGCCAACCAATGGTCTGGATGTCATTGCCAAAAAGCAGTTTGCGAAATTGTTACTAACTCTCAGCCAAGAAAAAGGAACCATTGTTCTCATGACGACTCATGATATCTATTTTGCAAAAGAAATATCAACAAGAATTTGTATCATGCGTAGCGGGAGAATAATACAGCAAGGTAGTTTCTCAGAAATCTTTGGGAAAAATACTAGGTGGGTTAAATATAGAATTGGTATTTCAAACTCTGATAAAGATGCTTTTGAGAGATTGTTTCCTGATTTATCTTATCAAGTAGAAAATAAAAGATTGATTGTTGAAGTGAAAGATAGTCAGGTAAAAAATAATATCTTTAATAATTTTGAGATGATATTTTTTGAAGAAGTTGAAGAAAGCATCGAAGAAATATTGTATGAGGTTATCAATGATGATTAAAGAAATAAGAAGGGAGTTAAAGAGACAGCTGCAAGAGATGATGCAGTTTAAATTCAATTTATTTTTTTCAAATTTTGGAATTTTGATAATGGTTTCAGCTTATCTTCAATACTTTAAAGATACGCAAAGTAAATTTTTATTGTTATGTTTATTATTTACTTGGTATTTTACGAGTCATAGTATTACGCACCCAACTTTTTTTATTGAGGATGACCTTTATGATAGAACTTTGATAAGTGTAATCCAGAGCAGTAAGAGTGTTTTTCATGTCTTAATGTTTAAAATTATTGTTCAGATATTGGTGGATCTAGTTAAAGCCATACCTATATTTATCGTTTTATCCACGCTTAATGATATTGATTTTCCGGATAGTATTTTAAAGTTAGTTGGAAACCTGGCTGCATGTATGCTAACTGTTATTAGCATATATGGTTTGGGTTTTTTCCTATCAAGTCTCTGCTTCATTTTTAATCGTACTTCTAGCATTACATCGTTAATTTCTTATTTCATGCTGTATTTTACTGGCATACTAACACCGCTAGGTGGTTTATTTGGCTTTATAGGAAAGCTTTTCCCTTACTATGCCTTGAGAAATTTTATTATTTCTCCGTCCTACCAGAGTATCTTTTTTATTATAGTCTATTGTGCAGTATATTGGTCAGCTGGAACTTTCCTATTTTTCACTTTATTGAACATTGCTAAAAAAAGAGGGAGCCTTTTCCATGTTTAGTGAATTAAGAAGATATTTCAATTATAGAGTTCGATACACGTTTGATAGTATTTGCGAAGTGATTTATTCCATGATTTTTATTACAGGAATCATTATTATTTTCAATAGTGATAAACCGATAAATCTACTCTATTTTTTTATTTATTATTCTATAACTAATGTGATATTGCTTGCTAATGAGGAGTTGGAATTTGAAATTCGCACTAATCAATATACAAATATCAAAACAACTAGACGGACACCAATGATGATTTATATTGCTAGATCAACAACTTATTTTATTTGGTCGACACTCATTTTTTTGATTTCAATCATTCTATCGCATCTGTTTTTTAATGGAAAATTTTTTATGCCCTCATTACATTTAGTGGATTTGATTTTGATGTCAATACTTAATTATGCTGTATTTTTTGTCTTATATACCATGGCAATTAAGTTAACAGAACGCTTTAAACGAGTATCCGTCCTATTGAATTTATTTAATACCATAATGTTATTTTATTCTGGACTAGTATTTCCTGCTCCCTTTGTTAGCTATGCAGATGTGTTGGATATATTTTTGAATAAAAAATAAAAGTAAATTGATATGTTTAGAACTAGTTATTTAAGTCTTTTTCGAAAGATTATAAAGTAGCAGCCCTACGTTTAATGGTTTCATTCAAATATTCAGGCTCCTATTTTATCCCCGTTTAGATAAAAAAAGACCATCTAAGTTGGTAAATAACTTCAGGAGGTTTATACACTATGCTTAGATCCTATGTGACTAAAAAGTATTTATTCTTCTATTTTGTTGCGATTATGATTACTTGGCTGGAGGCTGTCATTACACCAGCTTTGATTCAGTATATTGTCTCTAGTTTTACCAATCACCAGTTGCATTTGCTGTGGCAGGTCTTGACTTGGGGGATTGTGGGGAATTTGATTCTCTTGCTAGGTTTGGCGGGGAAACGCTATTACTATGCACGAGTGCTGACGGACTTCAAGTTGGGGATTAAGCAGGCTATCTTTCAAACTTTCTTATATAGCCGTCGGATAGCAGATGAAGAGGTTTTGTCCGACCTGGAAAATGATGTGAAACAGCTAGAAGATAACTATATTGAGCCGACTGTCATTATCATTTCTTCTTTGGGATTTACAACCGTCTCCATCTCTTATGCTCTCTGGACAAATTTCTATCTCGGCTTGCTCTTTATCATTTTTTATTCGATACCTGTTCTTTGTAGTAGCATAGGTTCCAAGCGCTTGGATGCGATTACTAAGCAGAAGTCCCTAGCTAACCAAGGCTATGTCTCCCAAGTGACCAACATGATTGCGGGTGCTCGTTCCATACGGCATTATCAGGGACAAAGCATGTTTTACAAACTGTTTTCCAAAGATTTACACAAGGCTTTAGAGCAAGAAGTCGCCTATGAAAAGCAGCGGACGCTAAACAGTCTCCTTATCAATGGGATTGATGCTTTTTGTTCGGTTGCGCCGATTGTCATTGGTGGTTTCATGACCTATTATAACTACCTATCTGCAGCCAGCTTTGTTGGGATTTACCTAGTATCGCACAATATCGGCTACCAATTTCAGGAGCTATCTTATTTTATCAATACTAGAAAATCAGCCAAGTCTCTCTGTGATAAATATCAAAAACTGCTGGGAGAGGAGTTGACAATGCTTTCTGTTCTTGAAGGTTCCATCTTTCCTATCCAGCTAGAGCAGGTTAGTGTAGAGCGTGATGGTCAAGAAATCCTAGCCCCTTGCGACTTTACCATTGAGGAAGGAGAAAAGATTGCCATTATCGGAGAAAGTGGGTCTGGGAAAACAACCTTATTGAACCTAATCTATGGAGAAATCAAGCCTAGTCAAGGTCGGATTCGCTACCATGGACAAGAGCTAAGCTCGGATGAACTTTATCAGGCAGGAGCCTACATTCTCCAGTCCAGTCATGTCTTTGATGGATTGACACTAGAGGAAAATATCGCTTTGGGACAAGAATTGGATTCCGTTAGGATGGAGGAAATCCTGCAGCAAACCGGTCTGAAAGCTCTCCAAGGCAAAACATCCAGTAATCAAACCCTGTCAGGTGGTGAGAAGCAGCGCTTGGAAATTGCCCGTGCTCTCTATCACAATCGCCAATTTATCCTAGCTGATGAAGTCAAAGCCAATCTGGACCTTAAAAACCAAGAGAAAATCAATCAACTTCTCTTCTCTCTCCCACAAGCAATCGTAGAAGTGATTCATCACTATAGCGAAGAGGACTTGAAGTGCTATGATAAGGTGATAAAACTGGATAGATAGGTGGAGGCATAGATTTCAAAAAGGAGTGGCAGAGGCCGCTCTTTTTGTGGATTGGAAAATAAGATGATTAGCTTTTTTTCTGTTTAGTGAACAATTTATGGGATAATATACTTTAAAAATTTGTTGACAGATTATAATCTTAGCAGTATACTAAAACTGTCCAATTAGGACGTTTTCAAGGGTAACTAATAGCCACCTATATATTCTTGGTCTTAAAACCAGAAAGGAGGTGAGAGCTATGAACTTGACTGTCTTGATTGACTGGAAGTTCGTTGTTGCCCTTGGTGCAACTGCAGTTGGCATAATTTTCGCTATGAAAATTGATGAGTCTGCAGTTGAGAGAGTTTCGATTCATGCGATTGAAGCTAGTAAGGAGTACGCAGTTTCTATTAACAGTAATTGTTGACTCCTATACTTAAAAAGGGCACATAATCTTATGATTATATGCCTTTTTAGTTTGATATAAATATTTAATGGTGAGAAATAAAATGAAAAGAATTAATTGTAGAGATATTTATAAAGAAGAAACTGAAAGATTCATAAAATCACTTAAACGTTTCAGAGAAGCGTGGATGAGCTCACATTCAAACTGGAATGAAGAACTTTTTCAATATGCGGATGATGATTACTATTTTTATCGTTTTTGTGTTGACAGACAAGAAAATACCACCGAGCAGTTATTGATTAATATAATTTGTCGGGTAATGATAGAATATGAGGTAGCTATTGAGGATTCTGGAAATTCTCCTTTTAACTTCATACTCTACTATAATAATAAAAAAATTGGGTTTAGATTTAACGATTTTTACGACTATGGAGATGTTAACAAAATTGTTGAGGAACTTAATCTTGATGGGGCTGTAATACTTAGAACTTGGAAAGTTTCTGATAGATCGGTTGACTGGATATCACATGAGAACAAACAGTACGAGGAGGATGGACTAAAATTAAGAGCAGTATCCATTCATGACTTTTATAAAAACCAATTTGGAGAAGAAGAATACAGAGCATTCATTGCTTCAATAGATGATTATTTAAAGGCTACGAGAGAGATTACAGGTTATCAGTCTATAAGTTTTCTTTCTACTATGAATCTTGCTTCCCTAAAGCTATTTGAGGAAAAGATTCTTGCTGAGTGGGATTATAAAAACTACAGATACCAGATTATTGACGTGAACAATGAATTAGTTCGAAACTATTTATATATTTCACATGATAACACTATTAATGATAATTTTGAAGATATGGAAAAAGCTTATGTAGCAGGTGAACTGTATAGGACAATGGTTGGTGCTAATGAATATGCCGAGAGTTTTATTACATCAGAATGGCTTTATTATTCCCTAAAAGAAAAAAAGAACTTTGATTATACGTCGGTTATCAGTGGATATTTGAAATCCATTGAACAGTTATTGTATCAGATTGTAATGCTGAACATCGATAACAATTGTAAGATAGCCATTAAAAATAATTTACTAAAAAAGGTATATAATAAGAATATCACAGCTTATGAGTCAACTGGTAAAGGTTTTAAGAAGCTTTTAGTAAAAAGAAATGGTAAAGGTTATGAATTTACGCAATATCCTTATATAGACTTTACTAGTCTTCAGAAAGAATATATGGATAGTTCAATTGGGGCATTTGAACACTTCTTACGAAATAATAAGAATATTTTTTCAAACCCACAAAAAGCAAAATTGATTGCTGATATGATTAGTTGCTTTAGAATTGAATGTCGTAACGGTTTCTTCCACACGCATAATCTTAATGATTGGAATTTGGTTGATAAAACGCGACAGAATGCTATTTATCTATATTTCACTCTTTTAGGATCTTGCATAATTCCTGAAGAGAAAAAATATGAGTTAGCAATCCTGGAATATGATGAATTTGACAATCTTTGCAGGAAAATTCGTGGATTCAAACATTACAGTGAGAATTTTATTTTTGAATATGATGATGGCAAAAAACAGAAAGTAATATATGACTTCCTCAATAACACCGCTGAATTTAATGATGATGGTATAGAACACTATGAAAGACTGTTATTTTATAAAGTGGAATCTTTTGAGGGTGCACTTGAGAAGCTTGATGAAGGGATTAGAGAAAATCAGAAACTTTATCTTACAAGAGATAACTTGCCAAGAAAAATCTATGTAGTTCATAAAAAAATGCGAAATTTTGAATTGGAAGAACTGTTATTCTGAAGGCAGCTTGAGCCTCATAAAGATTTTTAAACAGACTTCGAAATTAACACTTACGTTTAATAGTTTAATTCAAATCTTCAGAGGGATATCATTTTGTTTCATAGTATTGGGAATAACAGTCAAGACATGTTGAGTGTGTAGCTCTGCTTGTACGAGCTGAGGCATCAGCGAAGTAGAAGTAGATGCTCCGCCCATGGGATAGGACTAGTAGAATGAGGAGGGAAACCGACGAAATGATACGGTAAGTCTAAACTGCTGAGTGCGTGGCTCTGCTCTTTCGATCTGAGACAGTCGAAAAGTAGAAGGGGATGGTATTGGTATCAATCAATGAGTAACAAAGTAACAGCATGATTCGAAACATTTGCTTGTAATTTGCGGAGGAACATCAATATGGATGGAATAACAAAAGATACTATAAAAACGGCTAAACTAATAAAACAATTATGGCCCGAATTGACCGATAAAGAAGCTATTGATGAAGTAAAAGAATATACGAATGGCAAAAATACTGTAATCTTTACTGAAGTTGAAGGTGACACAATTGTTGGTCTAGCACTATGTTCACTCAGATTTGATTATGTTGAAGGTTGTAGATATAGTCCTGTTGGATTCTTAGAAGGGATTATTGTCGACGAGGAATATCGTTTAAAGGATATTGCTAAAAATCTCTGTACAAAATGTGAGGAATGGGCGAAAAATAAAGGATGTAAGGAATTTGCAAGTGACTGTACTTTAACGAATACGGATTCTATAAGATTTCATCTCAATATTGGATTTCAGGAGGCAAATAGAATTATTCATTTTAAGAAGAAATTATAATTTCAGAACGTGGTCAAAATTTATGTATCTTTAGGAAGTGTGAAAGAATGGACGGACTACGAATTACTTTTCATTAGTTAAGAATATAGTAATGTTGTAAAGTTAATCGAGGAGTTATTGATGGATTTTATTGGTAAGATAGCCATAAATAAAGGATGGTCAGATGATAAAAAATATTGTGTTACAGACCAGAACAATCAAAAATATTTATTGCGTGTTTCTGATAAAGAGAAGTTTGATTCTAAGAAAATTGAATTTGATATGATGGAGAAAGTTGCTTCTCTTGGAGTTCGTATGTGTAAACCGATTAAATTTGAACTCTGTGGTGACGAAGTGCATTCTATACACGAGTGGATAGACGGAAGAGATGCAATGGATACCATTTTAACTTATTCAGAAAACCAACAATACACATACGGTGTAGAAGCAGGAAGAATGCTTAGAAAGATTCATACAATTCCTGCTACAGAAGTTTGTGAAGACTGGGAAATCTTTTTTAATAGAAAAATTGATAATAAAATCTCCAAATACAAAGAATGTCCCGTCCAATATGAAAGTGGTCAAATCTTTATTGATTTTTTGAATGAAAATCGTGAACTGCTAAAGAACAGACCCCAAGTTTTCCAACATGGAGATTATCATATTGGGAATTTCATGATTGGAGAAGATCTTGAGATTTATGTAATTGACTTTGATCGTTTTGATGTTGGAGATCCTTGGGAGGAGTTCAATCGTATTGTGTGGTCAGCTCAAGTATCTCCCTCTTTTGCATCAGGTATGATAGATGGATATTTTGATGACAAGGTTCCAGATTTATTTTGGAAACTTCTTGCCGTTTACATTCTAAGTAACCTAGTTGGTGCTCTTCCATGGGCTATTTCTTATGGAGAAGAAGAAGTATCAGTAATGCAAAATCAAGCTAAGGAAATTTTAGAATGGTATGATTATATGAACCAATTAGTCCCAAGTTGGTATAAGAACAAGAATAATACTGAATAATTTAAACATTGGAATATCAATTTGGAAAAAGAAAAGAATTAAATGAAATCTCAAAATTGAAACTACTATTAAGCCTTGTCTCCAAGGCTTTTTAATATTCCCTGCTATACCTCCTATTCCCAAACTTGAACAATAGCTTGCAATCATTTTTTTAAAATAGTATACTAGGGCTAACTATGGAATCGTTTGCATAAAGTTGCGATGAGTTTAAACAGTGAAATCTAGGAGTTGAAAAGTATGGAATTAACAGCTATTTATCACAGACCGGAGTCGGAGTATGCCTACCTTTATAAAGAAGGTAAAGTGCATATCAGAATTAGGACTAAGAAAGAGGATGTAGAGAAAATCGTTTTGCACTATGGGGATCCTTTTATTTTTCTTGAGGATTCTTATGAAGATGTGAAAGAGATGGTCAAGGTGACCTCTGATGCCTTATTTGATTATTGGCAAGTAGCTGTCTCTGTGCGCTTTGCTAGGCTCCAGTATCTTTTTGAGCTTGAGGATAAAGAAGGTCAAAGCATCTTGTATGGAGATAAAGGTTTCACTGACAATAGTCCAGAAAACCTTACTTTGGAGGGCAATGGTTTTAAACTTCCTTATATTCATGAGATTGATGGTTGCCAGATTCCTGAATGGGTTTCAAAAACGGTCTGGTATCAGATTTTTCCAGAACGATTTGCTAATGGAAATGCTGAACTTACACCAGAAGGAGCTCTAGATTGGGATTCGTCTATCACGCCTAAAACTACGGATTTCTTTGGTGGAGATTTACAGGGGATTATTGACCATCTGGATTATTTGCAAGGCTTAGGGATTACAGGACTTTATCTTTGCCCTATCTTTGAATCTCCAAGTAATCACAAGTACAATACGACAGATTACTTTGAAATTGATCAACACTTTGGGGACAAGGAGACTTTCCGTCAACTGGTGGAGCAAGCTCATCTGCGTGGCATGAAGGTCATGCTGGATGCAGTTTTCAATCATATTGGCGATCAATCCACTCAATGGCAGGATGTTCTCAAGCATGGTGAAAATTCAGCTTACCAAGACTGGTTCCACATTCAGGAGTTCCCAGTGACGAATGACAAACTTGTGAATCCCAAAGAACTGCCTTATCATACCTTTGCCTTTGCCAGCTATATGCCTAAGTTAAATACGGCAAATCCTGAGGTGAAAGACTATCTCTTAAGCGTTGCGACCTATTGGATTGAACATTTTGATATTGATGCTTGGCGGCTGGACGTGGCCAATGAGGTCGATCACCAATTTTGGCGTGATTTTCGGAAGGCAGTTTTGGCCAAAAAGCCTGACCTTTATATTCTTGGAGAAGTTTGGCATACCTCTCAGCCTTGGTTAAATGGAGATGAGTTTCACGCGGTCATGAACTATCCTCTATCCGATAGTATCAAGTACTACTTTTTGAGCAGGAGCAAGAAGATCAGTCAATTCATATCTGAGATTAACTGCCAGTCCATGTACTACAAGCAGCAGATTTCTGAGGTCATGTTCAATCTCTTGGATTCGCATGATACAGAGCGGATTTTGGCGACTGCCAAGGGTGATATCCAGCTTGTCAAATCCGCACTCGCCTTTCTTTTTTTACAAAGGGGGACGCCTTGTATTTATTATGGGACTGAGCTAGAATTGGGCGGAGGTATGGACCCGGATTGTAGACGGGTCATGCCTTGGGACCAGGTTTCCAATGACAATGATATGTTTAATTTTATGAAGAACTTGATTCAGCTTCGCAAGGAAACTGCGGACATTATTCAGCATGGGAAATTTACCCTAGAAGAAATCGCTCCTGATGTGCTGGCTTTAGAGTGGGAACACAATCATCAAGTAATCCGAGCTGTTTTTAATCAGTCCAAAGAGAATTATCTATTAGACAGAGATTCAGCTGATTTGGTGAGTCATTGCCAAACTGATGACCAGCAACTTGTCATCTTACCAAAGGGGTTTGTAGTTTACTGTGATGAGTCTAAAAAGTAATGGAGTAGAAACAAAGGAACTCGGACAAACAGGCTCTTTGAACCTTCTTTTTTAAAGTGGTAGAATTTTTTCATGGTGGTGTAAGATGAAATCAAAAGAACTTCTGAAGAAAAAGTTGATTAATCTAGCTAGTGGGGAATTGGCAGCTGTTTTAGTATTTTGGATGAATTTTTTCTTGCTTAAAAAGTGGATTCTTACTACTAAAGCCTTCATTTCTCTTTCTTTCTCTTTGTTTCTGCTAACTTTTATCTTGATACAAGGCTCCGTTTTTTGGTGGATTTTAATCAAGAGGATTTCCAATCCAGGATTTGCTGAAAAGTATACGGGAAAGATTTACAAGATATTGAAGAAATTGGATTTTATTTTACTAGCTACGGGAATTTTTGTGATATTATTTAATCACGGAGAGTTTTCTACGTTTATCATTTCTTTTTCGATTTGGATGTTTGCTCTTATAGAGTGGGTAAATTACTTTCTATTGCAATTGTCATACAGCTTGAATCCTGCTGTTTTATGGAGATACATTAGAAATAGGAAATTGAAAAAGAGTAAAATAGCAAAGGAAATTGAGAAAATCTTATAAACGCTGATGATTTGCAAAATGATTTCCAAGAACCGAAAGATGCAAAGGAGTGCAATCTTATGCCCAGACCGAAAACTAAAGAAGATTTGATGCTAGCTGCTAAGGAAAACTTTGAGAAGTTACAGACTCTCATTTCCAAATTGTCTGATCAAGAGTTAAATACGCCTTTTGATTTTTCTTGGGATGAAAAGAAGAAAGAAGCCCATTGGAGACGAGATAAAAATCTAAGAGATGTTTTGATTCACCTCTATGAATGGCATCAGCTCTTGTTGAATTGGGTGCATTCCAATCAAAAGGGGCAAGAGCAGCCCTTTCTTCCTGCACCCTATAACTGGAAGACTTATGGAGAGCTGAATCTGGAATTTTGGCAGAAGCATCAAAATACTTCTCTAAAAGAGGCAACTGAGATCTTTCATCAGTCCCATCAAGATGTTTTGGACTTAGCTGACACATTTACAAATGAAGAATTATTTTCAAAAGATGTCTATAAATGGGTCGGAGGGACTGTACTAGGTTCCTATTTTGTAAGTGCAACTTCTAGCCATTATGACTGGGCTCTGAAAAAATTGAAGGCACATCAAAAAAATTGTAAGGCAAAATAGTATGTAGAAGACAAGAATTGGAGAGAAATAAGAATGAAGAAATACAGCAAAATAATCATGTCCTGCGCCTGCCTGACTTTGGCTTTTGGACTGGCGGCATGCGCTAGTTCCCAGAAAAATAATCAAACAAGTCAAACTACATCGACTTATTCAAATCTAAACAGTAAAAAGAGTGTCGAAGAAGTTAAGAATTTGTTAGCTGCGAACTTGGATAAAGACAGTGTCGATAACTTTCTCAATCTAGTCAATGACTACAATGGCCTTGTCGGCTCTACTGGATTAAGGGGTGATTTCACTAAATTCACCAAAACCGAATATGACGTAGAAAAAATCAATCCTCTATGGCAGGCAAAAAAAGGGGATTTTATCGGGACAAATTGTCGGATTAATACTTATACTTTGCTGAAAAATAGCATCGACATCCCTCAAATAGAAAAAGATGACGAACTTTTGTTCATAGATAATGATTCGATTGACAAGGGCAAGCTCTTTGATGCAAAAGATAAGGAAGATTTTAATATTCTGTTTTCAAGAGTCAAGACTGAAGCGACTCAAGATGTCAAAGTCCATGCTAAGAAGATGGAGGAATACTTCAAACAGTTCAAGTTTAATGAAAAGGCTCGAATGCTTTCAGTCATTGTCCACGATAATCTTGATGGTGATTCTCTCTTTGTAGGGCATGTCGGCGTCTTGGTTCCAGATAAAGATGGCTATTTATTTATCGAAAAGCTGACCTTTGAAGAGCCTTACCAGGCAATCAAATTTGCCAGCAAAGAAGACTGCTATAAGTATTTGCAGACCAAGTATAAAGACTATACAGGGGAAGGTTTGGCCAAACCCTTTATCATGGACAATGATAAGTGGGTAGAGGGTAAGTAGTGTGCTTCAGTTAGTATTAAGAAAATAGAACTGGGAGATTTAGGGTATGGAATTAAAAGATTTTACAGAAAAAGAGCAAGAGCAGATTAATCAAGGACTCAGCACCGCAGAAATTTCCGATAAGGAAGCAGCCAAAAAGATTCTTGCACTTGTGCCTAAAGAATGGATTAAGAGGATTCCTTTCTTCGTGAGAGGGCATGCGACGACCAAGACGGTTGAGAGAGTTGCTAAGCAATATCCTGAACTATTCGCTGTTGCTAAGCAGCAAGGCGAACTTCCTGACAAGGAAAGAGAGGAATTGCGCGTGATTATGACAAGCATTTTTGAAGAAAAGATGAATAAGCATAAGATTAAATGAGTTCTTACTTTGAAAGAAGTAAGAAGCTTTAGAAAGCCACTGGAAGCAGTGGCTTTTTCGTTTTTTATAGACATGATGAGGCTAGTTATTAAAGCTCTATTTGGACGTTGAGTTCTAATTGGGCTTTGGGACTATTCTCCATGAGAATTATCGTTAAAAATGGTATAATGTTCCTATATTTTCTAGAGGAAAAGGCAGGCTATGAAATTACTTTATACAGATATTCGCCATTCTTTGACCAAGGTTTTAGTGGCTGAGGCTGAGAGCTTGGTGGCGGCTGGTAAGCGAGTCTTTTATATTGCGCCAAATTCGCTTTCTTTTGAGAAGGAGCGGGCGGTTTTGGAGTTCCTAGAGAACAAGGCTTCCTTTGCCATTACGGTGACGCGCTTTGCCCAGATGGCGAGATATTTTGTCCTTAATGATATTCGGAAAGGGCAGAGCTTGGACGATATTGGTCTGGGAATGCTGATTTATCGGACCTTGACAGAGCTGGATGATGGAGATCTTAAGGTCTATGGCCGGATTAAGAAGGATGCCCAGTTTATCCAGCAGCTGATGGATCTATACCATGAACTGCAGACGGCCCAGATGTCCTTTGCGGATCTGGAATTTCTTGAGGAGCCTGAGAAGCGGGAGGATCTGGTCAAGATTTTTACAGCGGTAACTGCTGCTCTGAATAAGGGCGATTTTGATTCGTCTTCTCAGATTGCCGCTTTTGCCCAGCATATTCTGGCTGGCGACACTGATGAGGAGCTGGCAGATTTGGCCCTGGTCATTGATGGCTTTACTCGTTTTTCTGCCGAAGAGGAATACCTGGTCGGTCTCCTGCATCGAAAAGGTGTGGAGATTGTTATTGGGACTTATGCCAGCCAGAAGGCTTATCGAGCAGCCTTTCGTGAGGGCAATCTCTATCAGGCCAGCGTGGATTTTTTGAGAAAGCTAGCCGAGGACTATCAGGCCAAGCCTGACTATATCTCTCATGCAGAAGCAGAAGATGCCTTTGGACGGATTTCTAAGGTCTTGGAAAGTCGTTATGACTTTTCAGAATCAACGGTTAGTCTTAGTGAGACAGACCGCTCGCAGCTTCAGATTTGGGCTACTATGAACCAGAAAGAAGAGCTTGAGTATGTGGCTAAGTCCATTCGGAAGCGGGTTCATGATGGTGTGCGCTATAAGGATATTCGTCTGCTTTTGGGAGATGTGGAAGCCTACCAGCTTCAGCTCAAGACTATTTTTGACCAATATCAGATTCCCTACTATCTGGGTCGGAGTGAGTCGATGGCGCAGCATCCGCTGGTCCAGTTTGTCGAATCTTTGGAGCGGCTAAAACGCTATAATTTCCAACTGGAAGACCTGCTCAATCTCTTAAAGACGGGGCTCTATGGCGATTTGACTCAAGAAGAGCTGGATCATTTTGAGCAATATCTGCGCTTTGCGGACATTAAGGGGGCAGGCAAGCTAGCCAAGGATTTCACGGCCAATAGCCAAGGGAAATTTGACCTAGACCTTCTTAATCATATTCGTCGTCGGGTTATGACTCCGCTGCAAGACTTTTTCAAATCCCGTAGTCAGACGGCGTCTGGTCTCTTAGCTAAGTTTACGGAGTTCGTCCAAGCAGCCCGTTTGTCTGACAATTTGACGGCTCTACTACAGGGAGAAAGTCAGCAGGAGCAGGAGCGCCATGAGGAAGTCTGGAAGGCTTTCAGTCATGTCTTAGAGCAGTTTGCTCAGGTCTTTGCAGATAGCAAGGTCAAACTGGATGATTTTCTGGCCTTGGTCTTGTCAGGTATGCTTTTGTCCAACTACCGGACGGTACCGGCGACAGTAGATGTGGTCAAGGTCCAGTCTTATGACCTGATAGAGCCTTTAGCAGCTCCTTACGTCTACGCGATTGGACTGACCCAAGAGCGTTTCCCGAAAATCGCGCAAAACAAGAGTCTGCTTAGTGATGAAGACCGGGCTCGGCTCAATGATGCAACGGATTCTCAGGCGGAACTCCAGATTGCCAGCTCAGAAAATCTCAAGAAGAATCGCTATACGGCTCTGTCGCTGATGAATTCTGCTACCAGAGAGCTGATCTTGTCTGCGCCAGCCTTAGTCAATGAAGTAGAGGACAGCATGTCGACCTATCTACTGGAATTGACTGCAGCTCCGCTTTCTTTGCCTATCATTGTCAAAAAGCCTCAAGCTTCCAGTGATGATATTGGCAGCTACCGAGCTCTGCTTTCTCAAATCATCGAGCTCTACCAAGAGGAGATTGATCGAGAGTGGACAGCGGAGGAGCAGACTTTTTGGGCGGTGGCTGTGCGGGTTCTCCGCAAGAAATTGGCAGCAGAAGGCATCAGCATTCCGCAAATCAGCAAGGAACTGAAAACGGAGACGCTGCAGCCGGAAACTCTGCAAGTCCTTTATCCAAAAGATCAGCCTCTCCGACTTTCTGCGTCAGCTCTAAACGAATATTTCCGGCATCAGTATGCTTATTTTCTCAAGTATGTTCTGCGCCTGCAGGAAGAGTGGACCATTCATCCCGATGCTCGCAGTCATGGGATTTTCCTTCATCGGATCTTTGAAAAGGTCCTGCAGGATGATTCGTCGGCTGATTTTGACCGACGTTTAGCGCAGGCTATGGAGGAGACCAGCCGAGAGACCGAGTTTGAGAGCATCTACAGTGAGTCGGGACAGACTCGTTTTGCCCGCCAGCTCTTGCTAGATACGGCGCGGGCGACCGGCCGGGTGCTGGCTCATCCGACTGGGATTGAGACCATTGGTGAGGAGACAGGCTTTGGCTCAGCTTCTAAGCCTTTCCTGACCTTGGAAAATGGCAGAGCAGTGACCGTGAGCGGTAAGGTGGACCGGATTGACCGTTTGACCAAGACCGAGAGTCTGGGAGTGGTGGACTATAAGTCTGGCGATATTAAGTTCAGCTTTGAAAAGTTCTTTAATGGACTGAATTCTCAGCTGCCGACCTATCTGGCAGCGATTGAAGAGTTAGCAGACTATCAAGAGGATAAGGGAACATTTGGTGCCATGTATTTGCAGATGACCGATCCGATTGTGGCGCTTAAAGATACCAAGACCTTGGCGGATGCAGTCAATCAGTCTATGAAGCCATTGCAGTACAAGGGGCTATTTGTGGCTGATGCTGTCAAGGAGCTTGGTCCGCTCTATGAAAAAAATAAGACCAACTTGCTGAGTCAGGGAGACTTGGACTTGCTGCTGGCCTACAATACTTATCTCTACAAAAAAGCTGCAGAAGGCATTCTATCAGGCCATTTTGCAGTCAATCCTTATACAGAGAATGGGCGAAGCATTGCTCCTTATGTAGAGCAGTTTAAGGCCATTACTGGCTTTGAAGCCAATCTCCATCTAGGACAGGCACGGCAGCTAGAAAAGCTGGATGCAAGCAAGTTTGATAGACGGCCGACTGGTGAGAAGTTACGCCAGGCCTGGCTAGAAAAGATGAGGGAGGAGATGGAAAAATGAAGAGAATTCCTTTTTTAACTGCAGAAGAAATTGCTCTTAAGCAAGCCCAAGAAGCTGCTTCGGACAAGCCACAGAAAAAGACTGCAGAGCAGATTGAGGCCATCTACTCCTCTGGCCAGAATATTCTGGTCTCCGCATCGGCCGGCTCGGGTAAGACTTTTGTCATGGTCCAGCGGATTATCGACCAGATTCTAAGAGGTGTTGCTGTCAGTCAGCTCTTTATCTCAACCTTTACCGTCAAGGCGGCAGGCGAGCTAAAAGAGAGGTTGGAGAAGGAACTGGGGCAGGCCTTGAAAGAGGCCGAGAGTCCTGAACTCAAGCAACATTTGGCCCAGCAATTAGCTGATCTGCCCAATGCCGATATTGGTACCATGGACGCCTTTACCCAGAAAGTGTTTAGTCGCTATGGTTACCTGCTTGGTTTGGCACCGAACTTTCGGATTCTCCAGTCTGCCAGTGAGCAGCTGATTCTGCAAAATGAAGTTTTCAGTCAAGTGTTTGACCGTTACTATGACAGCGAGCGTCAGGCTTTGTTTAGCCGTTTGGTAAAGAACTTTACTGGTAAGCGCAAGGATTTATCAGGCTTCCGGGATCAAGTTTATCGGATTTACAGCTTTCTGCAGTCAACCAGCAGTCCTCAGCGCTGGCTGGAAGAAACCTTCCTCTATGGCTATGAGCACAGCGACTTTGCAGCAGAGAGAGTGTGTGTATTCGGTCAAATCAAATCAGCCCTTTGGGAGCTGGAAGCTTTCTTTTCTGCCCATCTGGAGCATGAAGGAAGAGAATTTGCAGGTGCTAAATATCAGGAAAATGTCCAAGATGCTTTGACCGTCTTGGCAGGCCTGAATGAACTGTCCTCAATAGACGAAACCGCTCAGATTCTCAAGCAGATCGTGGCACTTTCTCAACTGTCCAATAGCCAGGCCTTTACAGCTCGGGTTGGTAAGAATGCAGACGAGCTCAAAAAAGAAATGGCCAAGGATTACAATGAAGCCAGGAAGCCTATGATTGAGCGGCTGCGAAGCTTTGACCAGCAGCTTTATCAACTGGACTTTATTGAGCAACACCAGGCTGAGTGCCTGCCTCTAGTTGAGCTTCTGCGGGATTTTGTGGCGGACTTTGCACAGGCTTATTTGGAGCGTAAGAAAGCAGAAAATGCCTTTGAATTTGGTGACATCAGCCATTTTGCTATTGAGATTTTAGAGAGATTCCCAGAGGTGCGTCGCTTTTATCAGGAACGCTACCACGAGGTCATGGTGGATGAGTATCAGGATACCAACCATACGCAGGAGTGCATGCTGGACTTGCTTTCCAGAGGGCAAAATCGCTTTATGGTGGGCGATATAAAGCAGTCTATCTACCGTTTCCGTCAAGCTGACCCGCAGATTTTCAGTGATAAGTTTAAGGCCTACCAAGAGGATAGCAGTCAGGGCAAGCTAATCGTCCTTAAGGAAAATTTCCGGAGTCATCTTGAGGTGCTGGAAGCGACCAATGATGTTTTTAAACGCCTAATGGATGAAGAAGTCGGGGAAATTGACTATAATGAAACCCACTATCTGGTGGCTGGCAATCCAGCTAAACGTGAGCCTAATCTAGCTAACCGCGCTTCCTTCTTAATCTATGAAGGCTCTAAGGAGAGTCCGGAAGAAGAGGGTGATGAAGGCTTGCCACAGGCAGTATCAGCTGGGGAAGTGGACCTAGTCATCAAGGAAATCATCCGCCTGCATAATGAAGATGGAGTGGCTTTTAAAGATATTACGCTGCTGACGGCTTCCAGAACCCGCAATGATTTGATTTTAGCTGCCTTTGAGCAGCACCAGATTCCGCTGGTACCAGATGACGGCGCAGCAAACTATCTGCAGTCGGTTGAGGTATTGGTTATGCTGGATACCCTGCGGACCATCAATAATCCGCTGAATGACTATGCCCTGACCGCCCTTCTCAAGTCTCCCATGTTTGACTTTGGTGAGGACGAGCTAGCTCGGCTGTCCTTGCAGGCCAGTCAAGAACGTTCTCAAGAAAATCTTTATGAAAAATTGCTCAATGCCCTTGAAGGAAGAGGTTTGAACCCTACTTTAGTCACCCAGAAACTGCAGAAAAAGCTACAGCATTTCCATGAGACCCTACAAAGCTGGCGGACCTATTCCAAGACGCACTCCCTGTATGATTTGATTTGGAAGATCTATCAGGATCGTTTCTACTATGACATGGTGGGGACTCTGGCCAATGGTGCCCAGAGACAGGCCAATCTCTATGCCCTCTCTTTGCGGGCCAATGAGTATGAAAAGTCTAGCTTTAAAGGCCTGTCTCGCTTTATCGGGATGATTGACCGTATCTTGGAAAATCAGCATGATCTAGCCAGTGTGCCAGTGGCGGCACCTAAGGACGCTGTTCGTCTCATGACCATTCATAAGAGTAAGGGGCTGGAGTTCAAGTATGTCTTCCTGCTCAATATGGACAAGGCCTTCAACCGTCAGGATAGCAGCTCTGCTATTATCCTTAGCCGGACCAATGGAGTTGGTATCAAGTATGTAGCGGATGTATCGGTGTCTGTGGAAGACCCCTATGCGCCGAATCAGCTGCGCATTTCCATGGATACGCTGCCTTATCAGCAGAATCTAGCGGAGCTGCAGTTGGCCAGTCTGTCTGAGCAGATGCGTTTGCTTTATGTGGCCATGACGCGGGCTGAAACCAAGCTCTATCTGGTCGGCAAGGGCAGTCAAGAAGCCTTGGATAAGCGTCAGTGGGGCAAGAGCCAACAAGGGCGTTTGTCTGTCAGTCTGCGCAGCCAGCTCAGTAATTTCCAAGACTGGCTCTATGCCATTCAGGCTGTTTTTTCCGATGAGAATCTCGCCTACGAGACCCGTTTTGTCACTGATGAGGAGCTAACTTCCGAAGAGATAGGGCGAATTAATGAACCTGTGCTCTTTCCAGCGGATGATTTGGCGGATAATCGGCAGTCGGACGATATCCGTCGGGCTCTGGATATTTTAGAAAGTGTGGATCGACTGAATAGCCAGTATCGCTCTGCCATTGAGCTGCCTAGTGTGCGAACTCCAAGCCAGATTAAGAAGTTTTATGAGCCGATCATGGATACGGATGGCCTGGATATCATGGATGAGCGAGCAGCTTTTCGGCCTCAGCCTAACTTTGACTTGCCTGATTTTGGCAAGAAAGCCAAAGTGACTGGAGCGCAAGTAGGCAGTGCTGTTCATGAACTCATGCAGCGGATTCCTTTGGATAGCAGTCCCAGCATGGCTGTACTTCGTTCTGCTTTAGCTCAGGTTCAGGCCGATGAAGCGGTTAAAAAGCAGATTCAGCTGCCTAAGATTTCATCTTTCTTCGAGACGGATTTGGGACGACTCTTGATTGAGAACAGTGACAGAGTTCGTCGAGAAGCACCTTTTGCCATGCTCAAGAGGGACGAAATCAGTGGTCAGGAATTTGTTTTGCGGGGGATTTTGGATGGTTACCTGCTATTTGAAGACCGGATAATTCTCTTTGACTACAAGACGGATAAATACAAGGATTCGTCTGAGTTGATTGCTCGCTACTGTGGCCAGCTAGACTTATATGCTCAAGCTCTCAGCCGTTCTTATGGCATTTCGCAGATTGAAAAATATTTGATTTTGCTAGGCGGTGAGCAGCTGCAGGTGGTTAAGGTGAATTGATTATTTTGTCGTGTCCAGAAAGGAAGGAAGCCTGTGGAACAGTTAGAACGTATTCAAAAAATGGAAAAGCACCTGAATAAATATTCTCAGGTCTTAGCAAGTGCTCAGGAAGCTTTAGCTGAGCTGGAGCGCTGCCAGTCAGATTATATCCAGTTGAGGGACTACTATACTGGTCAGGAATTTTTTGATGATTTAGAATTCTCGAATGGACCGGATTTCCCTGAAAATATAGCTTGCGGTGTCTTAAGTGAAGATGCTGTCTATGACCTGATGGGGGAGCATTTTGAAACAGCGATTAATCTGTTGGATTTGTCTAGTGCCATGCTGAAAGAACGTTAATACATTTAGAAAGAAAAAAATATTTAATTTTTTTTCAATTTTCCTCTTGCTTTTTAATAAAAATTCATGTAGAATATTCAACAATAAATTGAAAGCAATGAGAGAAAAAGTCTAAGACAAGAAACAGAGAGTGCCTAATGGTGAGATGGCATGCAATCCTTAGACGACACATTCTTGAGTGCGGATGCGAAATCAGTCAGCAGTCTGAGACTAGTGTCCGACGGCTGATTGCCGTTATCAATCTGGAGTCCCGTACTCCCAGAGAGTCCTCAGGCGACTGAGGGCTGAATAAAGGTGGAACCGCGTGTCAACGTCCTTGCAAAGTTTTTTTGCGAGGGCTTTTTATTATATTTAAATCAGAAGATTCCCCTATTTTCCTTTAGCAAAGCGGTAAAGTTCGTCTTTCATTTATTAGAAGTTCTAAAAGATAATCAGAGTCAGATAATGGCTAGTGCGTGAAAGAGAGGTGGCAAGATGGTTAAGCTAAAAGGTCTCAGGCAGATCAATCCCTATGTAGCAGGGCAGCAACCCAATGATCCAGACATGATTAAGCTCAATACCAATGAAAATGCTTATGGGCCAAGTCCTAAGGTGGCAGAGGCCCTGCAGAACTTTGATGACCAGGAGTTGCGAAAGTATTCCAGTTTGGACCAGACGGAGCTTTGTCAGGCTTTGGCGGCCAACTTGGGTGTATCGCCCGATCAGCTCATTATCGGAAACGGAAGTGACGACATCTTGTCCATGGCTTTTCTGGCCTTCTTTAACAGTGGCGAGTCGGTCTTATTTCCAGACTTGACCTATGGTTTTTACAAGGTCTGGGCTGACCTCTATCACGTGCCTTTTCGCGAAATCCCTCTGACAGATGATTTTGAGGTCCATCCGTCAGATTATTTTGGAGACAACGGCGGCATTATCCTAGCTAATCCTAATGCTCCGACAGGGATTTATCTGCCGCTGGAACAGTTGGAGGAAATTCTGGCGTCCAATCAAGATGTGGTCGTGGTGGTGGACGAGGCCTATATTCACTTTGGCGGTCAATCTGCCCTGCCTCTTCTAGAAACCTATCCCAACCTCTTTATCACACGGACCTTTTCCAAGGATGCGGCCTTGGCTGGTCTGCGGGTGGGCTACGGCCTTGGCCATCCAGACTTAATAGCTGTCATGAAAGCTGTCAAGGATTCTATCAATCCTTACTCGGTGGATCTGTTAGCAGAGAGCTTGGCTCTTGCTGCGGTGCAAGACTGGGATTATTATCTGGAGACCGGTAGAGCCATTCAAGAGACCCGAGATTGGTTCGCTGGAGAATTGGCTGCGCTGGATTTCCAAGTCCTGACAAGTCAGACTAACTTTGTCCTAGCCCAGCCTAGTGGAATTTCTGCAGCAGAGCTTTTCCAGCAGTTAGAGGAGCGTCGGATTTATGTGCGGTATTTTCCAAAAGCAGAACGAATCAAAGACTTTCTGCGCATCTCTATCGGACGGCGAGAGGAGATGGAAACAGTCCTGGCAGCTATCGAGGAAATTTGCAGCAGCTGAGAGTTTGACTCAGAGCCAACCAATGTAAGAATAGAGTAAGAAAGGAAAGCAGCCTATGAATAAAATCACCCTTCCGATTGGCATGCATGACAAGCTTTTCAAGAGGGCGCGTGTGACTTACGAGATTGAGCGGGACATCAGTGATTTCCTGATGGCTCAGGGCTTCAATCGGATTGACACACCGACTTTGGAGCACTTCGAGGTCTTCAGTGACTATGTGGAGCCCCATCATTATCATCTTTTCGATAAAAAAGGCGAGCTACTGGTTCTACGGCCAGATGTGACCAGCCAGATTGGTCGGGTTATTGCTTCGACCAGGGTGCATACGCCTACCAAGTTTTCCTATTCGGGCAAGGTCTTTCACTATCAAGAAGAGCTGCGCGGTCTTGCCAACGAGCTCAGCCAAGCTGGTATTGAGATTATCGGCTATCCAGCTCGCAAGGCGGTGCTTGAGGCTATCAAGACAGCCAAGCAGTCGCTGGATTTAGCGCAGGTTAAGTCTTATCAGTTTGAGTTTTCCCATGCAGCAATCCTGCAGACAATCCTAGAGAGTCTGGCCTTGGATTCGCAGGAGGAGGCCCAGCTGCTTGATTATATTCGCAAGAAAAACAGGACGGGACTCTTTGAATTCACCCAGACCAGACCTAGTGAATTTGATGATTTTTTGCAGGAGCTGCCCTATTTGTTTGGTCCTAGCCAACAGGTTTTAGCTAGGGCTAGAGAAATAGTTGACAACGAGCAGATATTGACGGCTCTAGATGATGTGGAGCAGGTTCTGCAGAGTCTATCAGGCTTGCTGGATCAGACGACCATGGACTTGGGGCAGGTAGCGACCATGCCTTACTATACCGGCCTGACCTTCAAGGTCTTTGGCGACCGAGTACCAGATGCTTTTCTATCTGGTGGTCGCTATGATCAGCTTTTCAAGCGCTTCGGGGCAGCAGAGCTGACAGCTATCGGCTGGTCCCTAGACATTGACAGTGTCTATCAGGCCATTCATGATGACCTACCGGACGAGGGTGGAAAGGAAGGTGATGGCAGATGAGTCAGATTACCATTGCCCTGACCAAGGGGCGGATTGAGGAAGATACGGTCAAGCTCTTGACCCAGGCTGGCTTTGATATGTCCTTCATGGCAGACAAGGGGCGCAGCTTGATTTTTGAAAGTCCAGACAGTCGCTTTCGCTTTCTCTTGGTCAAAGGGCCTGACGTGACGACCTATGTGCGCCACGGAGTTGCTGATCTAGGCATTGTCGGCAAGGATATTCTCTTTGAGCATCCGACTGGCTATCTGGAGCTGCTGGATCTGAACTTTGGCCTTTGTAAATTCTCACTGGCCTCGGTGCCCAGCTATGACCCTCATGATCACAAGCGCAAGCGGATTGCGACCAAGTATCCGACAGTGGCGACTGATTATTTTAATCAAAAGGGGGAAGATGTGGAAATCATCTCCATCCAAGGTAGCGTGGAGATTTCACCGGTGCTGGGTCTGGCGGATGCCATTGTCGATATTGTGGAGACAGGGCATACCCTGTCAGCTAACGGCCTGCTGGTTTTTGAAGACATTTGTCGGGTGTCAGCCCGGCTCATTGCTAATCAGGCTTCCCTGAAAAATAACCCGGATATCATGCCTTTTGTGGCAAAGATTGAATCCCTAGTAGGAAGAAGAGAGGTGGCTTTTAAATGACAATTATCAAACGTTTAAGCGGAAGTAACGAAGAAATTTCACGGATTTTATACGAAGAGCAGCTGCAGCTTAGTCAGCAGAACTTAGATGTGGAAGAAGCGGTGGCTGAGATTATAGAAACGGTCAAACAAGACGGTGACCAAGCTTTAAGAGACTATACCATGCTTTTTGATAAGGTTGAGGTGGCAGACTTTGAGATTGGGCAGGAGCTGATTGATCAGGCTTTTGAGGAGATTGATCCAGAGGTCTTGGCCGCCCTGAAAAATGCCCAAGCTAATATCGAATCCTACCACCGCCAGCAGTTGGAGACTGGTTTTGAGGACAGTCCCAGTGAGGGCGTTGTCCGTGGTCAGTTGATTAGGCCGATTGAGCGGGTCGGCACCTATGTACCTGGCGGCACCGCAGCTTATCCATCCTCCGTCCTCATGAATGTTATCCCGGCTAAGATTGCCGGTGTCAAAGAAATCATCATGATTACACCACCCCAGGAGCACTTTACCCCAGCGATTTTGGTAGCCGCCAAGCTAGCTGGTGTGGATCGGATTTTCCAAATTGGTGGAGCCCAAGGTGTAGCAGCTCTGGCTTATGGTACTGAGACCATTCCCAAGGTAGATAAGATAACGGGACCAGGCAATATCTTTGTGGCTACGGCCAAGAAGATGGTTTATGGTGTCGTGGGAATTGACATGATTGCCGGACCTTCTGAGATTGGAGTCATTGCGGATCGTTCAGCCAGTCCAGTCTATGTGGCAGCTGATCTTCTGTCTCAAGCCGAGCACGACAAGCTGGCTCGGGCTATTCTGGTGACTGACTCGGAGGAGCTGGCGGACCAAGTCGAAGCAGAGCTAGACAGACAGCTGAAAGAGCTGCCGCGGGAGGAAATCGCGCGTGCTTCGATTGAGAACAATGGTCGCATCATCCTTGCCCCTTCTAAGGAAGCCATGTTTGAGCTTATGAATCAGGTGGCACCGGAGCATTTGGAAATTGCCATGGATGATGCTTACAGCTATCTGGATCAGGTTGAAAATGCTGGCTCTGTCTTTCTGGGACACTATACCAGCGAGCCGATTGGTGACTACTATGCGGGAGCCAATCACGTTTTGCCGACTACCAGCACCAGCCGCTTTTCATCAGCTCTGGGAGTCTATGACTTCATCAAGCGCATCCAGTACACCCAGTACAGCCGCGCTGCTGTAGGGGCGGCTGACAAGGATATTACCAGTCTGGCCTATGCAGAAGGCCTGCAGGGACATGCCAAGGCCATCGAAGCCCGCAGACAGGAAAAATAAAAGGAGTTGCCATGAGACAAGCTGAAATCAAGCGAAAAACACAGGAGACTGATATTGAGCTGGCTGTGAATCTGGACCAACAGGAGCCGGTAGCTATCGAGACCGGTGTCGGATTCTTTGACCATATGCTGACCCTTTTTGCCCGCCACAGTCGGATTTCTCTGACGGTCAAGGCTGAAGGCGACCTTTGGGTGGACAGCCACCATACGGTTGAGGATGTGGGTATCGTGCTGGGGCAGGCTCTGTGTCAGACCTTGGGAGACAAGACCGGCATCAACCGCTACGGCACTAGCTTTGTGCCTATGGACGAAACGCTGGGTATGGCCAGTCTGGACCTATCCGGCCGCTCCTATCTGGTCTTTGAGGCGGATTTTGATAATCCCAAACTTGGGAATTTTGACACCGAGCTGGTAGAGGAATTTTTCCAAGCCCTAGCCTTTAATTTGCAGATGAATCTGCACCTGAAAATCCTTCATGGCAAGAACAGTCACCATAAGGCGGAAAGCCTCTTTAAAGCGACTGGCCGAGCTCTACGGGAGGCTATTACGATAAATCCAGAGATTCATGGAGTTAACTCCACCAAGGGCTTGCTCTAGCTTGCCCTTCTGAGTGAAAGGAGTTGATGTAGAGATGATGATTGTTATTGATTATGACGCGGGAAATACTGCCAATGTTCTCCGTGCTCTAGCTCATGTCGGAGTAGAAGCGCGCCTGTCAGCTGATCCGCAGGAAATTTTGGACGCAGATGGTTTGATTTTACCAGGAGTCGGTGCTTTTCCTACTGCCATGCAGGAGTTGGAAAAGCGAGGGTTGGTTTCCGTTATTCAACAGGCTGTGGCCGATGGCAAGCCTCTCTTGGGCATTTGCTTAGGCATGCAGCTCCTGCTGGAGTATGGATTGGAGAATGGTCAAAGCTCTGGACTGGGTTTGATTCCTGGTGTTTGCCGTCGGATTCCGGACCAGGCTGGTCTGCCTGTGCCTCACATGGGCTGGAATGACTTACAAATCCGTCAGTCGTCTGCTTTGACAGCTGGTCTTGAGGGCCAGTCAGTCTATTTCGTCCATAGCTACTACACAGATGTTTCGGAGGAGTACTTGGATGTGACGGCTGATTATGGGAGACCTATCCCAGCAATGATTCACCGAGGATCGGTCTTTGGCTGCCAGTTTCACCCAGAAAAGTCTGGTGCTGTTGGCCTTGGTATCCTAGAGAAGTTTAAGGAGTATGTCTATGAAAATACTGCCCGCTATTGATATCAAAGACGGCCAGGCCGTCCGCCTTTTTAAAGGGGATTTTAGCCAGAAGACGGTAGTCAATCCCGATGTTTTGGAGCAAGCTAAAGTTTTCAAAGAAGCCGGCGTTACCATGATTCATGTGGTTGACTTGGACGGAGCCTTAGAAGGTCGGGCGGCCAATCGAGATTTGATTGCTCGGATTAAAGCGGAGACTGGCCTAGCCATCCAAGTCGGGGGCGGCATCCGCAGTTTGGAGCAGATTGAAGATTACCTGGCAGTTGGCATTGACCGTGTCATTATTGGCTCTATGGCTGTTAAGAATCCTGAATTTGTTGAGGCCGCGCTAGAGCGCTTTGGAAGCAGAAAAATCGTAATTGGCATTGATGCGAAAGCAGAGCTGGTTGCAACTGAGGGTTGGTTGGAAACCAGCAATCAGGACTATATCAGTCTGGCATTGGCCATGGAAAAAATCGGCGTCCGCCTCTTCGTCTATACGGATGTGAACCGAGACGGGACTCTGACTGGCCCCAATATCCAGCATTATCAAAAATTGCTAGCAGCTCTCAAGCATGCTCAAGTCATTGCCTCTGGTGGCATCCAGTCAGCGGACGATTTAGAAGAGCTGAAAAAACTGGGTTTGGCTGGAGCCATTGTGGGCAAGGCCTATTACAGTGGACGAATTAGCCTAGATCAGATCAAGAAAGCAGAAAGGGGATAGACATGCTGAAAAAACGAATCATTCCCTGTCTGGATGTCAAGGACGGTCGGGTGGTCAAGGGCATCAACTTTGTCAATCTGACTGATGTGGGCGATCCAGTCGATGCGGCCAAGGCTTACTATGAAGCTGGCTGCGATGAGTTGATCTTTCTGGACATCACCGCCACCCATGAGGAGCGGGACACGACGGTCGAGATGGTCCGGCGCGTGGCGGAGCAGGTTTTCATTCCCTTTACCGTCGGGGGCGGCATTCGCACGGTTGAGGACATGAAGCGGATGCTGCAGGCTGGTGCGGATAAGGTTGCAGTTAATTCCTCAGCACTGGCAAATCCTCAGCTTTTGGCTGACTGCGCTGAGAAATTCGGCAGCCAATGCGTGGTACTGGCTGTGGATGCTAAGAAAGAAGCGGATGGCAGCTGGCATGTCTATCTAGCTGGTGGCCGCAAGGACAGCGGTCGCAATCTATTAGACTGGGTCCAAGAAGCTGTCGGTCTTGGAGCGGGGGAAATTCTTTTGACCAGTATGGACAAGGATGGGACCAAGTCTGGTTTTGACTTGCCAATGCTGGAATCTGTCTCCCAAGTGGTTTCCGTTCCTATCATCGCCTCTGGTGGTGCTGGCAGTAGCCAGCATATCCTAGAAGTTTTTGAAAAGACTGCAGCGACAGGTGCCTTGGCCGCTTCGATTTTCCATTATGGTCAGGTCTCCATCGCAGAGACCAAAAAAGCCATGCTGGAAGCTGGATTGGAGGTGCGCATCTGATGACAGAAGTAAAGTTAGATTTTCAAAAGCAAGGCGGTCTCATACCTGCCATTATCCTAGACCACACCAGCAAAGAAGTCCTTATGCTGGCCTATCTCAATGAAGAAGCCTACCATCTGACCCGCACCAGCGGTCAGATGTGGTACTGGAGCCGGTCACGTCAGGAGCTTTGGCATAAGGGAGCCACCAGCGGCCACTACCAGACTGTCAAAAAAATCACAGCTGATTGCGACCTAGATACCCTGCTGATCGAGGTAGACCAGCTGGGAGCAGCCTGCCACACCGGTGCCAAATCCTGCTTTTTCCATTCAATCTGGGATGAAGAAGACGGCAAAACTGACTAAAGCTCCTTTGCTTTACTTTTGTACTTGGTTAATACAAAAATAAAACTAAGAAGTTAGTATCAAGCCACCAGCCCGCCATTGGAAAGAATTGTATTTTATAGTAAAATAAGGACAGTAACAAGGAGATACTATGCTAGAAACCCTCTATCAAGAAGCCCTCAAACGCAAAAAAGAGCCCAAGGAAGGCTCTTATACCAGCTATCTCTATGACAAGGGGCTAGACAAGATTCTCAAAAAAGTCGGTGAAGAAGCGACAGAAGTGGTCATTGCGGCTAAAAATGTTGACAAGGACGAGATGGCCAATGAGACAGCTGATCTGCTCTACCATCTGGCGGTCGCTCTCGTCGAGACTGGCGTCAGTCTGGAAGAGGTAGAGGCCGTCCTCCAGGCCCGTCAGGGCAAGCAGAGCCGGATTCACGACCGACCTGAAATTGACCATTACTAAAGGGACACAAGATTTGCAGAAAGGCGGTCCAGCATGCGCGACAACCATCTTCATACCTATTTTTCCTATGATTCTGAGGCAGATTTCTGTGACTATCTGGACCATTACGAGGGCGAGATTGTCACCACAGAGCACTATGATTTGTCCAATCCCTACCCTTACGAAGCTGCCTCACCCCATGATGATGTACCTGACTATGTGGCCTATTCAGCAAAAATAGCAGAGCTGAACCAGCAATATGGCAACCGCATCAAAAAGGGCATTGAAATTGGCTATTACGCTCCGCGTAAGGAGGATATCCTAGCTTTCCTAACGGAAAAGGAATACGACCTCAAACTATTGTCTGTCCACCACAATGGCTGTTTTGACTATCTGGAAGAGCCAGTCTTGCAGCTGGATAAGATGGAGCTGATTCCCCGCTACTTGAGAGAGTTAGAAGAGGCTATCGAGGCTGTGCCAGCAGATGTACTAGCTCACTTTGACTATGGTTTTCGAAAATTTGCGCTTACCGTAGAGGAGTTAAAAAATTTTGAACCAGAGCTGCGACAGCTTTTCCAGAAGATGATTGATCATGGTCTGGCCTTTGAGCTCAACTGCAAGTCCATGTATCTATATGGTCACGAGGAACTCTATATCTATGCTCTCTCTCTAGTTAAGGAGCTGGGCGGTCAGCGCTTTTCAGTGGGTTCAGATGGCCACAAGCTAGATCATTTCCGATTGCAATTTGACCGAGTTGCCAAAATCTTAGCTGAGGCTGGAATAGGCGAAGAGCAGTTGATCTAGAAAGAGAAATCATGACCGAGATTAGGCCCTTAAAAAAAGAGGAAATCCCGCTCTTAGAAGAATTTCTTTACCAAGCTATTTTTATTCCCTCAGGTCTAGAGCCGCTGCCCAGAAGTATCTTGAAGGAACCAGAACTAGAGATGTATATCAAGGACTTGCTCAAGGCCAAAGGCTACCCAAGTGTCTCCCTATCCGTTTCCAAAGACAATCCCGCCGTTGCCTTTTATCAAAGACTGGGCTTTGTAACGGTTGAAGAGAGGGAAGATGATTATTTGATGCTGTGCCGATTGTAATAAGAAGAAGAGCAGTCTCTTGACTGTCTTTTTTCCTCTTTTAAACTTATGATATTAATGTAATTTTTCCTTTATTTGTGATAAAATAAAAGAAGGAATGATGGACCCTTTGGTGCTCCATTCCTATCATCAGAATCTTTTCTGTCTACCGTTTAAGACTTTCCAGGTACCATTGAGGATTTTATATCTTTTTGGAATCTTGCTTGTGGTATGCTAGAGCAAAGGAGGTAGACAAATGGCTACAATCGTTATTAAAGACGGCAGCACTCTTCGGAAGTTGGATCTCTCATCAATTTTCTATATCCAGTCCCATCCTCAAAAGCCGCATTTTGTCCTTATTGTGACCGGAAAAAGAAATTACAATCTCAGGGCTTCTCTGACTGAACTAGCAGAAAGCTATCCTAAAGATCTGTTTCGTTGCAATCGTCAAACTCTTGTTAATCTAGCTAAAGTTAAGGGTTTTGACAGGGAGCATAAAACCTTGTTCTTTGAGCAATCTAGCTTAGGAGAACTTGTCTGCTCTAGACGAAGTTTTGCCAGTCTTATTAAGCATTGGTCTCAGGAAGGAGGAAAATAAGATGAAAATCTTTGTGTTAGAAGATGATATCAATCAACAATTCTATATGGAGTCAACCATTCTGAATATTTTGAAAAAAAACAGCTGGCAATGTCAGTTTTTAGAAATCTACAGCAATCCCCAAAAGTTACTTGATGCTGTTCGGGAACGCGGAAGCCACCAGATTTTCTTTTTGGATATTGAGATAAAAAAAGAGACACAGAAGGGCTTGGAAGTAGCTGGTCGAATTCGTAAGTTAGATCCCTATGCTTTGATTGTTTTTGTGACAACTCACTCAGAGTTTATGCCTTTGACTTTTCGATATCAGGTATCAGCTTTTGATTTTATTGATAAAGGGCAGTCTGAAGAAGCCTTTATTAAGCAGGTTGAAAAGGATCTAGCCTATCTATACGAGAGAAAGGATAGTTTCCAAGCTGAGGAAACCTTTCTATTTGAAAATTCCAAATCTGAAATTCAAGTTCCTTTTAATGAAATTTATTTTTTTGAAACATCGGATGTTCCACATAGACTTATCCTCTATACGAAGAAAGAGCGCATTGAATTTTATGGACAGCTTTCTGAGATTGTCAAGCAGGACAAGCGCTTCTATCGTTGCCACCGATCTTATGTGGTTAATCCAGCCAATATCGTTCAAATAGATAAATTGGAAAACATAGCTTATTTCCCCAATGGCGCTAGCTGCTATATTTCTCGACTTAAGATGAAAGGATTGCGGGCAGCCTTAAAAGCAGAAGGGAAGTAGTATACTAGAAGTAGGAGAGGGATTTATGTTCATAGGATTGCAAATTGTAGCATTGATATTTCAGTCTTTAGCTTTATTTATTCTTTTTTCGAATATCAGTGGCGCTAAAATGGATTGGAAAAAATATATATTAGCAACTTTAGGATTGAATTTTATAGGGATTTTACTTGCAATAATAGGGTTGGTTACTGAGAATAATATTTTTTCATATGTTAATTTTTTAACCATTCCTATATATTTTTTAATTTTTTCATTGCTAATAAACAAATATACACCAAAAGTTCTAGCTATATTTTATGGTTTCTTTCCAGTTGTTCTTTGGAATCTTTTACACCGTCTTTTTTCTTTTTTTTTAAAAAATATAATGCATTCCCATGCCCAGGCCCAGTTAAATCCTGATAAATATATTCTATATATTTCAGCAATTTTAGCTAGTTTACTATCCTTATTCCTGCCTCAGTTATTGCACTATAATTTTAAACGATTGAGGGAATATAAATTAAATAAAAAAGATATAAAATTAATTTTTTTTCTAAATATTTCCATGATTTTCTATTATACATTTGTTCAATATTTTACTTATTTAGAAAAGTATCACCAGTCTTCTAACTTGTATAATCGTGAACTGATAGTAGTTATTTACATTATTCTCTTTCTAAGTTCAGTTAATATTTTAGACCGGAATTTGCGGGAACGAATTCAACAGCAATTAAGTGAGCAAAGAGAATTACAATTGAGGAACATGTCCGACTACAGTAAGCACATTGAGGAGCTTTATAGTGAGTTAAGAAGTTTTCGTCATGATTATGTCAATATTTTAAAGAGTATAAAATTAGGAATTGATACTAAGGATTTACCAGCAATTGAAAAGATCTATAATCAAGTCCTAAAGAACTCTGGTCAATCGCTCAACCAATCTAAGTACGATTTGGGACGTTTGTCTAATATCCATAACGATGCTCTCAAAAGTGTCTTATCCGCAAAATTTCTCGAAGCTCAGAGTAAGCACATAGAGACCGGATTAGAAGTTCCGCAGGAAATTGAGCTTAGAGGAATTGAATTGCTTGATTTCGTTACCATTGTTTCCATACTGGCTGATAACGCTATAGAAGCAGCTATTGAAACTAGTCATCCAGTAGTTTCTTTTGCCTTTCTTGAGCAAGAAGGTAAACAGGTTTTTATCGTAGAAAACTCAATAAAAGATTTCTCAGTGAATTCCAATAATATTTTTAAAAAGGGCTTTAGTAGCAAAGGAGAAAATAGAGGGATTGGCCTTTATAACGTTCAAAATATCATCAGTCGTTATCCCAATGTTTCTCTTCGTACCATTAGTCATGATAACAAATTTAAACAGGAGATAGAAGTAAAACTGTTAAATGTTTTTTTATAGCTCTATCTAATAAAAAGCCAATTTCAATTTGTTAATGAAATTGGCTTTTATTATTTATAATTAGATTAGATGGCTGGATTTTTTATTATCTACCAAAAACAGCTTCAAACCAGTTGGAAATAACTCTTGACCAATTTTGTCCCCCTCCTGAAATATTTTCTAATTCTTCAGGCGATAGTGCATTGAATTGCTCAAATAATCTCTTTTTGTTCATAATATGAACCTCCTTGATTTTAATAAAATTAGTGTAACAAAAATATTGATGTTTTTGCAGAGAAAATCCTAATCAGTTTTTATTTATTCCTGAGTGGTAGGTTATTTATTATATCAATTTAATTTTATTCGTTATGGTCAAGAATTTTGTCTTTATAGTAGTTAAAATAACTTTTTTTTGCTATGACACTGGTTACGCGTCCTTGAAGTCCATATCGGACTAGTTTGCTATTTTCCTTGGAGAGCTTAGCTTTCGCTATTACTTTGAATACGCTACCTTCCTTGGTTTCGGTGGCTGTTTGGTCAATGCTCTTGATTTTTCCAGTGATAACTAGGGGTTGGTTTCCTATTTTTTCCAGACTGAGGCGGACAGTTTGTCCTTTTTTCAGATTAGGTAAGTAGGCTGAAGTTACATAGTAGCTGATAAAGACTTCTTGATTTTCCTTGATTTGTGGATAGAGTTGGGCTATTTCGGTTCCTTTAGGTAATAAGTTCTTCCCTTTATAAGATTCATTTAGATGAATAACACCATTTTCAGGAGATATTAGTTGATTATTTTGAAGTTGGTCATCTGTTTGGTTAAGCTGATTCTCTAAATCGGTAATTTGTGCCTGAGTAGTTACTAGTTGTTGATCTGCATTTTGAATAAACTGAGTTCGCAAAACTTCTATCTTAGTTGTTGCACTACCATCATATACACTTGGACTGCCTGTACCTGCCTTTTGTATCTCTAGATTTGAAATAGAGGATTCTAAACTTGATATGTTTGAGCCTATTTGTGTTAGATATTGGCTGGTGATGCTGGTATCTTGGTTTGCTTTATACTGATTAAGATAAGAATTAAACATATCCTGATAAGAGTTTCCTTCAGGTAAGCTGGACGAGTTATTGGAAATAGCGTTGTAAAGGTCATTATAATCTTTTATTTGGGCTTGTAGTTTAGATATTTGATTATCAATGGCAGTGGCAACATTGCTAGCAATAGCGGTTTGATTGCTTACCTCTGTATTTGCTTTAGAGATTCCAAGGTTGATATCATTGACTTGGTTGACAAAGTTGTTATAGATATTACCATAACCAAACTCATCATTATCGCCAAAGAGATTATTTCCCTGCTTCAGGCTAGTTTTTAGAGTTTCCAAGCCTTCTTTCTGGTGTTTATAGCGTTCGAGCTGTGTTTCAATGGCTTGTTTTTGAGAAGCCTCTAAGGTTTCAGTGTAGCTAATCAGAAGTTCTCCCTTTTTTACAGTTTGGTTTTCGGTGAGATTGTTGACTTTAACAGTGTGATCACTGGTTGATTGGATGGAAGCGACAATATTGGTAGGGGTAATCTGACCAACAGAAGTTACAGTCACCTCTTTTGTAGCAAATAAAGAAAATAGAACTAGGAATATGATTAATAAGGTTAACGGAATTGTCAGAACCGTTGCAAAATTATGGTACCGTCTCTTGTAAAACTCAGTACTTTTAAAGAGATTAGGATTCATAGTGTACCTCCTTTTTATTTATTAAATAAATGTTGATAGAATCCGCCCTGTTCCATTAAATCTTTATGAGAGCCGATTTCAATGATTTTGCCGCGGTCAAGGATAATCACTTGATCGGTTCGCTCAGAAATACTAAGCCGGTGAGCTACAAAGATGATAGTTTTTTCTTTCATGGCCATTAGATTGTCAATAACTTTCTTCTCAGTTAGGACATCAAGTCCGCTAGTTGCTTCATCAAGGATAAGAACAGGAGATTTAGTTAAAAGTGCGCGTGCCAGAGCAATTCGTTGTTTTTGACCGCCAGATAATCCAGCTCCATCTGATAGCTCTGTCTGATAGCCCATAGGCATTTGTTCTATATCGGAGCGAATTTCTGCAATCTCACAAGCCTGAATAATGTCAGATTGATTGATAGTTTCATTGGCTCCGAGGGTTAGATTTTCTAGAATAGAACCACTAAAGATATAGGGTTGTTGAGGAAGGTAATTGATATACTGACGCAGGATTTTTTTATCAATAGTCTTAAGGTTATGGCCGTTGATGCGAACTTCACCTTGATAGGGTTCGTAAAAGTTGACGATTAGTTTAGCGAGAGTTGTCTTGCCTGAACCGCTAATGCCGACTAAGCTAACCTTGCTCCCTTCTTTGATAGTTAGCTGGATATCAGATAAAGTATCTCGTCCAAAACCATACTTGTAGGATACATTATCAAAACTAAGGTCACCTGCTAAAGCACTTGTATTTGTAATGGGCTGGTTTTTTGCGAATTCAGATTCTACTAGATATACTTCGTTTAGTCGATTATTAGCAACTCTAGCTGATTGGAGTTTAGTTTGAAGGTTGATAATATTTTCTAACGGATTTGTAAAATAGGAAAGCAAGGTATTGAAAGTAATTAGCTGACCGATAGAAATATGATTGTTCATAACGAGCTGAGCTCCTAACCAAAGAATTGATACATTTAAAATCAGATGTGCTCCTTGTTTTAAAGAACTTTGTATAATCGAAAACTTATTGAGCCGAAAGGACTTATCAAGATAATCTACAAATTCTCCATCAATTTTTTGGTAACGGACCTCTTCGCTAGTTAAAGATTTAATCGTTTCAATACCATTAATATCTTCAATAATAGCAGAGCTGACCATGGAGTTCGCTTGCATCACTTCGTTATTCATTTTTTCGAAGAATTTCATAAAACTAAAAATAATGATGATATAAATAGGAATTGCCAGCAAGGTCATTAGAAATAAATTAGCATTTTGTAGGAATAAAGTGCAACCGACAATGATTAAGATAGATAAATCTAAAAAGAGAGATAATATAGTGGATGCTAGAGCGTCAATGATAGAGTTAGCATCCGTAAATCGGGAAATAACCTCGCCAGTCCGCCTAGTTGCAAAGAAGGACATAGGGAGCTCGAAAATATGGCGGATATAGGATAAAATTACATCAATACTCAATCGTTGGCTAAGGATAGTCAATAGGTAGTCTCTAGAAAAAGACATGAATTGCTGTAAGACATAGGTGATAATTAGGCCTATAGAAATAATGCCTAGAGTTGTTTTCATCTGATTGGGAATGTACTCATCTAGAATTCCCTGAAGGTAGTAAGAACCCACTATATTCATCAATGTTACAAGAAGGCTGGATAAAATAATATAGAATATCAAAAACTTCTGTCTTAGAATGAGCGGTATAAAACTCATTAATCCAATTTTTTTGTCTCGGTGAATCTGGTAACTGGGTTCAGGAGCTAGAAAGATTGACACTCCAGTCCACTCAGATGCAAAACGTTTTAGGCCCATCCTCGTTATTTTGACCGTTGGATCTGGATCTCCGATGATAAGGTGCTTCTTTTCTTTTTTGTAGACGACATAGTAGTGTTGAAGTTTACCATTTTTATTGACATGAGCAATAAATGGATAGGGCATATCAGATAGTTCAAAGAGCGACATATCCGCTTTAATCGCTCGTGTCTCGAACCCCATCTCCTTTGCGGCCTTGACAATTCCCAGAGCTGTAGTGCCTTCCTTGTCAGTTTTGGCAAGCTCTCGCAGATGTGCTAAGGAGTAGTTGGAACCATAATATTTTGCAATAGAAGCTAAGGCAGCAATGCCGCAGTCTCTAGCATCTATCTGAGGGACAAAACTTTTACGATATTTGAACATAAAATAATCTTCCTTTCTCCTACTATATATGCATTCATATTATCGCACGATTTAGAGTAAAACGGTCTCAAAAATCTCAAATGGTTGTTATGTTATCCTAAATGGTAAAATTTTAAAAAAATTTTATCAATTACCGTTTAGGAGTAAATAATAGCTATTCATGATTTTGACCTTACAATTTTTAGGAAAAATGTTATACTTTAGGTGTGGTCGCGATGCACAAGAAAAATAATAGGAGGTATCTATTATGGATACAAAAGTAATGTCACAGTTTGATGTGCTGGATGAAAATACGCTTGCTACTGTCGAAGGTGGTTGGGGCTATGTATGGCAATGTTCAAATAAATATAAAAGCGCGTGGCATGCTCAACGTCGGACAGCTCAAGAAAATGCTAATGCATATATGAGAATCCATCGTGGAGTAGTTTGTGCAGTATTTAATGCCTAACATATCAATTACATAAGTTCGAAGAAGAGATCTGGGTAGCTTACATATAAATTTCCAAAAGATACTCTCATCTATGAAGTCTTATATAGCAATTGTAGGCGTTTATTCCAGCATTATCTTTTATATCATAACATGATTAGTTGGCTGATTAGTTTGTTAGTCTTATATATAGTTGGGGGAAGAAAATGACGATTTTCTGTCCCCTGTATTGTTTTTTGGAATGGAGGGCCTTTATGAAATTAGAAATGATAGGCATTAGCAAGAGTTACGGTTCTAAGACTGTGCTCAGTAATATTTCCTGTAAATTTACAGAAGGAGTTTATGGCTTGCTTGGAGCAAATGGTACAGGTAAGACAACCTTAATGAATATTATTTGTGATCTTATTAAGCCAAGCCAAGGAAGAATTAGATTTGATAGTTCCTCGCCTGCAGAGGATTATATCCAATATATTGGGTTCTTACCTCAAAATTTTTCTTACTACCCTAATTTTTCAGGGATAGATTTTCTCTTATATATGGCTACTCTTAAGGGAATGACTAAAAAACAAGCCAGAGCAGAGAGTGATAAAGTTCTAAAACTTACTGGTTTATCTGATGTCCGGGAAAAGAAAATTGCTTCCTATTCGGGTGGAATGAAGCAAAGATTAGGAATTGCGCAAGCTCTTCTAAATGATCCCCAGATTTTGATTTTAGATGAACCAACTGTGGGACTAGATCCCAAAGAAAGGGTGAAATTCAGAAATATTATCAGTGAGCTATCGGCCGAAAAAATTATCCTTTTATCAACCCATATCGTATCCGATATAGAAGCGATTGCCAAGGAAATCTTAATCCTAAAAGATGGAAATTTTATTGAGAGAGGTAGTGCTAAGGAGCTTCTTTCGCTTATTGAAGGACAAGTTTGGGAGTTTCAAGTTTCAGAGAGTGATTGGCAATATTTTGCAAGGGATTATGTGATTGTTAATGAGCGGATAGAGCCTGACGGTATAATCTTGAGGGTTATTAGTATGTCAAGACCGGTCGAAAGGGCAAACCAGGTAGTGCCTAGTTTGGAAGACCTTTATATTTATCACTTTAGAGAGGAGACTGTTTGATGAAAGCGTTAGTTACTTTTGAGTTGAAAAAACTAATAAAAAAGAAGTCTGTTTTAGGTGCAGTTTTGGCTAGTATTCTAGTTTTATCTGGATTATTTTATCCTACTTTTTTTTACGATGGTCAGCTAAGCGGTATTTCCACTGATCGTATTCATGGTATAGAGGCGGTTCGCATACAAGAAAAGATAGCAGAAGAACACACTGGTTATTTATCTGATAATTTGATAGGTAAAATTGTCAATGATTATGCAGAAAGGATGCCTTATCTCAAAAGTACTGATATATATGATATATTTTCATGGGATAGTATTGATCGACTTGTATCAAATGGGAAAGAAATCTTACTTCAAACTTATCAGTCAGATGAGGTATTACATTATGAAAATGCCAAACTCAAATCACAAGATGAGTTAGATTCGGCGCTGCCATTGAATAGTTTAAAATTAGGTAATTATGCTTCATGGAATCAATTATATACAATGTTAAGTAATGCTTTTTCATTGATACTTGTTTTATTTATGTATATCTGTTCCTCAGTATTTTCGGGAGATACTGCAAAAAAGATGAATTCTCTGCTCCTAACAACAAAATATGGTAGAAGCAAATTGACAGTTTCAAAAATCTTCGCTGTTTTTGGGATAGGTATACTTATATTTTTAATAGTTCATACAATTATTTTGTCTGTCTTTACTTGGTATTTTGGATGGAGTGGAGCAGATACCAGCGTTCAAATGAACTTGTATTGGATTAATATAGCTCATAACATTTTGCAATTTCCTGTAAGGATGAACTTATTAGAATTGTTAATTCGCCTTATCTTATTCCAGTTTGTAGGTATGCTCTTTATCATGGGAACGACGATTCTCATATCCAGTTTGACAAAGTCACCCTTGGCTACGTTCGCAACTTCTGTAGGATTCTTCTTGGCTCCAGATTTTTTGATGAATATTTTTAGAGATGGTGTGATAAATAAAATACTGACTATTTTTTCTGTTTCAACTGGTGAAACAGAAGGACTTTTGTTAAAGCTCTCTAGTAGCAAAGGTTTCTTCTTTAACGATTTTACTGCAAATGGTATTACCATTATTATTATACGCTTGATCCTCATGCTACTATGCTGTCTGATTTCTTATCGGATAATCCGCAAAAGAGGAGTCTAGTTGGTTATGAAATAATCTAAAAGCCTGTTACTGCTTCATAAAGATTCAGAAACAGGCTGATTTTTTAAAACAACCATTAAAGAGTAAATAAAGTCTATTTAGGATTTTCTTGTTTTATTGCTATCAGAATAAGTTAAACTAGATTTATAAAAAAAGAAGGAGCTTATTATGAAAAATAAAATGGTTATTTCGATATTGCTTTGTCCGCTTTTGCTTGGCCTAGGTGCTGTATCGGTTTCAGCTGATACGGGTAGTATAGATGTGCAAGGTGGTCAAGAAGAAGCAGAAGTCAGTAGAAGTACCGATATAGCTTTGTCTACTGTATCAGATGCTGTGCCTGAATCTAATGGGAGGGCAGAAGCAAGCCAGCCTACAGAGCAGAATTCGGATCGCTCCGAACATACTGAGGCTACTCAGGCAGAAGTGACTCAAGACAGTTATTTAGAAAATGTAGCTGATTTTCAAAAAGTTTCGATTGATCAAGTGTACCAATCTTTTACAGAAGATGGTCAGGAGCATACAATCTATGTTGGTCGTCCAACTTGCTATTATTGTCGGCAGTTTTCTCCCGTGCTGAAAGAGTTTAATCGATTAATTGATAATCATCTTGAATATTATGATATTGATGGAAAAGACCTTGATGGCAAGGCAAAGAAATTTTTATTTGAAACCGTTGGAATCCCAGGAACTCCTACAGTCCTGTATCTAAAAAATGGAAAACTTATTTCTGGTTGGGCCGGAGGAGGAGCAACAGCTCAACAATTATATGAACACTTGTACACCAGTACAACAGATAAACAAGAGAAAGCAAGGGAACAATCGAACGTAACAAGTGGTGAAAATGATCCTACTGCTGTTTATCAAGCGACTACGTCAACTTCCGATGAAAGTCAAATAAGATTTTCTAAGTCAGATCTGCAGGACAAGAGAGAAGTTAAGAGTGGCCAATGTCCTATTTTAATTGATAGTGATTTTAAAAATCAAAAGAGGGAGGATGTGGCGAAACAATCAATGTTAAGGACATTGCCGCAGACAGGTGAAAAGACAACTGAATTCTTCGCACTTCTAGGCTTTATTTCACTAGCAGCAACTCTTATGGCTTTTTCTCAAAAAGATAAAAAGGCTTAATTTAGTTCCACTAATTAATTTAAAAAGCAGAAAAGGAGCATAAGTCATGTTTTACAAAGTGATGAGCAAAAATGATTTGCCTTAAATAAATGGTGCTTGCTTTTTCAATTAAGATTTGGCATATATTTGCTTATCTCCTAAACAAATAGAATCTAAGAAGAAATGAATCCGTTTTCTACAAGAATTCCTAAAAGACCGATTTATAAATGATATAAAATACATTCTCTATTTAATAGAGAGTGTATTTTATTTAAATGACTATTTAGGACGAAATAAAAGCTATTTATGATTTTTGTATCTATCAATCTTTAAAAGTGCTATAGTATTGGTGTGTTCGCGACACAAAAGAAAAAATAATAGGAGCTATTCTTATGTATACAAAAACAATGTCACAGTTTGATGTGATAGACGAAAATATGCTTGCTGCTATTGAAGGTGGGGATCGCAATAGTTACTGTAACGGATTAATTGCAGGGCGGCTGTTGCGCAAAGCTCTCTACCATCAGCCCGTTTTACCGAGCGATTTCATTTGTAAATAGAAAGGAAAAAGAAAATGAAAGATCAACAATTTGAAGAAATATCACAAGAACATTTGGAAAATATCATAGGAGGCGGTGATTGGCTTCGTGATATCCAAAAAAGCTTCAAAAATATTGGAGATAGTATAGGAGGGTTTATTAACGGCTGGCTTGGCAATTAGTATTTATAATAAGAGGTGGGGTATATGTTTGAAAGAATTCGCAAGATTGATTGGTTGCTTCCAGCTTTAGTTTTTCTATATTTTAATGCTGCTCGGATTTTGCTAAGACTGCTGCATTTTAATGAGGGGACAAATTTGGTAATATGGTTTTTTGTCAATCTCCTATTGGCAATAGTCTGTGTTCTATATTTGAAGCATTTTGATCAGTTGTCTGTGTTTCGATTGGGACGGCCTAAGCTTAAGTTGATAGGATTAACTGTTTTAGGATTTCTCCTTCTTTACTTCTGGCTTAGTTATGTTCGTGACAATTTTCCAGTCACTCATAATCAAGCAGGCCTGAATCACAATCTTACCTCAGTTCAAGGAATTACAAGAGCATTTCTGGTTTTTTCCGTGAGCCTTGGGGGACCGATAAATGAGGAAATAATTACTCGTGTATTTGCTCTGAATTGCTGGAAAAGGTTCAAAAAATACGGTATGGATATCCTTTTAGCTGCAGCCTTTTTTTCTTCGTTGCATCTTTACAGCTGGGTATGGACGGATTTTTTAGCATACTTTGGCATGGGTTTGGTCTATGTTCTCCTATTTAGGATGAGTAAAACAGTTTACTGTTCATTAGCCTTGCATATATTTTTAAATACCATCATAATATTAGTTCGATTGAGCCATTGAGGAGTCATGAAACATGACAAAGATAATTAATCGCCAGCGAGATGACTATATTTGACTTTGTCTTCTGCTTCCAACTTATGAATCCTTTTTAAAATCATAGCTGTTATTTACTTTATATCTGTCATTTTAGCTAATATTTTGGTCTATTTTAGATTGAGATTTCAAACTTATAACTGTAAAATAGCAATAACCTCTTGATATTATTGGGATGGCTGAATAAAGACATTATAACAATACAAAATTGCATACAGCATTTGATTCTATCAAGTGCTGTTTTTGATTAAAAATGACTATTCAGGAGTAAATAGCTTCCATCTATGAATTTTGCCCCACATACCTGGAAGAAAGTGTTATACTCTAGGTGTCGAGTTGCAACAGGACAAAAATATTCACTTAAACTTGGACTAAAGAAAAGCTCCAAGGGATATTTTCTTTAATCCCTCGCATTTCACAAAAGGAGTCATGTAATGACTACACAAACAATTTCACAATTTGATGTGATGGACGAAAACATGTTAGCTGCAGTTGAAGGCGGCGGATTTGGCTATGCTTGCTTAGGTTATGGGGCAGTGTCGTTTGCTGCTGAGATTTGATACTGATAGGAAAGAAAACTTTTGTCAGTTAAAATCATGGCATGAATACAAGTTTAAAAGGATTTTTCGTATGAAATATAATAAATTAATAGCGCTAACAATGACTGTGTTTGCATTTATATTTTCCGTTCATTTATGGGAGTTTTCTAAAATAGTAGCTATTGCTTATTTTATGCTTCTTATGATAGCTAATTTTTTGTTATATTTTAGAAAGGATAAATGACTTTTTGCTTTTATTATGTCAAATCAGATTTAAGGGATAAGTGCATTAAAATAATATATTTATTAAATGAGGCCGGAACTAAAAATGTTCTAGACTTGCACTATTAAGAGATACAGAAATAATACAGCATTTGATTTTATCAGGTGCTGTATTTTATTAAAATAACCATTTACGACAAAATAAAGACTGTTTATGATTTTTATGCTTAGATTCTTTACATGTGCTATACTGTAGGTATGATATCAAAATCAAAGAAAAAGTAGCCGGTATTTATTATGGATATAAATGTAAGGTCGCAGTTTGATATGATGGATGATAGAATCTAAACTACTGTTACTAATTGAGCATAGTATTCCCTATATAGAACTCAGTGAGTGATAATAAAAGAGCTATGAGACTTAATGAACCCTAGCTAAGGTTATTAGTAACATTCTAACTTTACATTATTCTCTAGAAAAAATAAATTTGATTATCTTATGACAATTATACAAGGAAAAAAGAGGTCACTAACATGGAAAAAATTTGTTTTTTAAGATTTCTATGCTTATATCTTTTGTGCTAACGGTAGGAGGTCTATTATTAACACTCTATAATTATTTCTTTTTTAATTATCCGTTTTTAAACCAAACTACGGTAGGTTTAATTGTCTCGTTTTTAATTGTTTCGCTTATTTTTTTTAGTTCTCATCATAGAAATAGGAATTGATTTTTTGAATTACTTGAGAATAAAAAGAAAAAAACTGCAAAAGAAATTCTTTGAATTTATCTTTTAAAGGAGTTGATTTTATGACTAATACTAGGCGAGCAGTGCTAGCACTGAGCTTGGGTGTTTTGTTATTGTTAGCAACGGGAGTTCTACTGCAGGTTCATTTTTGGAGAATGATCATTTTGCTAGGTCTATTCTTTTTTGCGGAAGTATTTATCATCTGGTACTCTGGAAGTAAGTCTAAGTCGCAGATTAACGGCAGGCAAAGCCTTGACCTCTTCTGGCTTTATATCAAACGCTTGAAAATCTTTTATGTCACACTTGTGTGTCTTGCGATTCCTTTCGTTTCACTGTCTTCCAATCCTGCTTTCGATTTGTTTTTTGTGCTTGAGTTATTAGTATTTTTGCTCTTAAGCAATTATATCTTTAGCTCTCAGGGCATTCAACCGCCCAAGAAAGAGAGAGCTTTTAAAGTCTAATTGCTTTGTTTGCAGCAGTTGATTTGACTGCTGTTTTTTCAAAAAAGAAAAAAGCCTGGATTTTTCCAGGCTTTTTAGTGAAATGTGCAGGCTTAGTGTGCTACACGTTTGCGAGCTGCTTTTTTACGGTTTTCTTCGATGAAAGCCGCTTTTTGTTCTTCAGGTTCGATGACTTTTTTCTTGACTGCATATACTGCGCCTGCCACAGCAGCAACAGTAGCTGCAACTCCTGTAAGAACGCCTTTTCCAAATCCTTTAGCCATGTGATTTCTCCTTTTCTGAACTTTTATTATTTATGTTATAATTAATAGTAACGAAAAATCAAAATTTTTTCAAGGAAAAAAGATGAAAACCAAGATAATTGTGATAGTGGGGCCTACGGCAGTTGGAAAAACAGCTCTGAGTATTGAGGCAGCCAAGCGCTTCAATGGGCAAATCATCAGTGGTGACAGTCAGCAGGTCTATCGTGGCTTGGATATTGGCACGGCCAAGATTCGTCCTGAAGAGAAAGAGGGCATTCCCCATCATCTGCTGGATGTGCGGGAGGTTGGAGAAAGCTACTCGGCCTATGATTTTGTGACTGAGGCGGCTCAGGCTATTCGCGAGATTGCGGCTCAAGGTCAGCTGCCCATCATTTGCGGCGGCACAGGGCTCTATATCCAGAGCTTGCTTGAGGGCTACCATCTGGGCGGAACCGTCCCTCACGAGGAGATTCTGGCCTATCGGGCGCAGCTGGACAGTTGGTCAGATGAGGATTTGTTTGAAAAAATAGCAGAGCTGGGTATCGAGATTCCACAGATAAATAGACGCAGGGCTATGAGGGCGCTAGAGATTGCCCATCTGGGCGGTCAACTAGAAAACAATCAACCAGACTATGAAGCCCTGCTGATTTGCCTAGATGATGAGCGAGAGCGACTTTATGATCGAATCAATCAGCGAGTAGATCTGATGCTAGAAGCCGGGCTTTTAGAAGAAGCTTGCTGGCTGTTTGAGAAAGCTCCGACCAGTCAAGCCAGCAAGGGTATCGGCTACAAGGAACTTTTCCCCTACTTTGAAGGGCAGATGATCCTTGAAGAGGCCGTGGACAAGCTCAAGCAGAATACTCGCCGTTTTGCCAAGCGCCAGCTGACTTGGTTTCGCAACCGGATGTCCGTGACCTTCTATCAGGTGGGAAATCCAGACTATAAAAATCAGGTCATGGAGGACATCAAGAATTTTCTGGACAAGTAGCTGGCTGACCAAGTCTTAGTAAGGATATGAGATGATAGAAACAGAGAAAAAAACAGAGCGTGTCTTTTTGGTCGGTGTGGAGCTGGCAGACACGGAGAATTTTGACCTATCCATGGAGGAACTGCAAAGTCTAGCTAAGACCGCAGGGGCTGAGGTAGTCGGTTCCTATAGCCAGAAGCGGGAAAAGTATGACAGCAAGACCTTTGTCGGTTCTGGTAAGTTAGAAGAAATCCGGCAGATGGTTGATGCCGAAGAGATTTCGACTGTCATTGTTAATAACCGCCTAACGCCCCGCCAGAATGTCAATCTGGAGGAAAGCTTGGGTGTCAAGGTTATTGATCGTATGCAGCTGATTTTGGATATTTTTGCCATGAGGGCTAGGAGTCATGAGGGCAAGTTGCAGGTGTATCTGGCCCAGCTCAAGTACCTCCTGCCTCGCTTGGTTGGGCAGGGTATTATGCTCAGCCGTCAGGCAGGTGGAATTGGCTCCCGCGGGCCTGGTGAAAGCCAGCTGGAGCTCAATCGACGCAGTGTCCGCAATCAGATTCATGATATTGAGCGCCAGCTCAAGGCTGTCGAGAAAAATCGGGCTACCGTTCGTGAAAAACGGCTGGAATCCAGCATTTTCAAAATCGGTCTCATCGGTTATACCAATGCTGGCAAGTCTACTATCATGAACTGTTTGACCAGTAAGAGCCAGTATGAAGCAGACGAGCTTTTTGCGACGCTGGACGCCACGACTAAGAACATCAACCTCAGTGGCCAGCTCAATGTTACTCTGACGGACACAGTTGGCTTCATTCAGGATTTGCCGACAGAGCTGGTATCCAGCTTTAAATCCACGCTGGAAGAGAGTAAAAATGTCGATTTGCTGGTTCATGTCATTGACGCTAGCGACCCTCATCATGAGGAACATGAAAAGACCGTCCTGAACATCATGAAAGAGCTGGACATGCTGGATATTCCTCGTCTGACTCTCTATAACAAAGCGGACAAGGCTGAGGATTTTACTCCGACCTTGACTCCTTATTCTTTGATTTCGGCTAAGGCGGAAAATAGCAGAGCTCTTTTGCAGCAAGTCCTGCTGGAGCGGATGAAAGAGTTATTTTTGCCTTTTACAATCAAGGTAGCGCCTGCTAAAGCCTACAAGATTCATGATTTAGAGAAAGTCGCGATTATGGGGAATCGAGAATACATAGACGATGTCGAAGTCGTTTCAGGCTGGATTGCCGAGAAAAACAAATGGAAACTGGAAGAATTTTATGACTGATTATATTGACCTGGCCCTCAAATACGGCGGTTTTACAAGCCTAGACAGGGTCTACTTAGAGCAAGTGTTGGCTGGCCTGACAGAGGAGCAGAAGCGGAGCTTTATCACTCCGCCCCCCAGTGTTATCAATGCTTACTTTGCTGAGCTTTATCAAAAGAAAAGTCCGGAAGCCGCGACAGCCTATTTTTTAGAGATTAGCCAGGCGCTGGACTTGTGGAATGAGGAGCCTAGCTTTGTAGAAAATAAACCTTTTGTACGGCTTAATCTTTCTGGCAAGTCCTATGGATTTTGCTATGAGAGCGAGGAAGTCGGCTTGGTCTTTCCTGAAAAGCCAGAGTCGGTAACAGACGACTTGCTCTTTGAAATCGCCCAAGTCTTTCCACAATACTTGGTCTACGAAGAAGCAGGGAGAATAAAAATGGTACCTCTCAAAGTTGAATCTCAAGTCGTGGATAGTCAGGCACTTACTGCTTTGACAGATTGGCAGCAGCTAGCGGATGGCAGCCAGAGAGTTCTGGGCTACAATCAAGATGAAGTCAGTCAGCTGGCTCAGTCCTATGCTGGAAAAAAATACTACCACTCGCAGAATCGCTCTGCCATGATTTATATCATTTAGAAAGAAAAACATGCAATTACAATTTTTAGGAACCGGAGCCGGTCAGCCATCAAAGGCTCGCAATGTGTCCAGTCTCGTCCTCAAGCTGTTAGAGGAAATCAATGAAGTCTGGATGTTTGACTGCGGTGAAGGTACCCAGCACCAGATTTTGGAGACGACGATTAAACCGCGCAAAATCAGCAAGATTTTCATCACGCATCTGCATGGCGACCATATTTTTGGTCTGCCGGGCTTTCTATCCAGTCGTTCTTTTCAGGCTAATGAAGAGCAGACGGACCTAGAGATTTATGGTCCCAAAGGCATTAAAAACTTTGTCCTGTCTAGCCTGCGCGTGTCTGGTTCTCGTCTGCCTTATCGGATTGATTTTCATGAGTTTGATGAAAATAGTCTGGGCAAGATTCTTGAAACGGACAAGTTCACTGTTTATGCGGATAAGCTGGATCACACGATTTTCTGTGTGGGTTATCGGGTGATGCAGAAAGATTTGGAAGGAACGCTGGATGCAGACAAACTACGGGCAGCGGGCGTACCTTTTGGTCCCCTCTTTGGCAAGGTCAAAAACGGTCAGGATATCGTCCTAGAAGATGGGACCAAAATTATTGCAGCAGACTATATCTCAGCTCCTCGTCCGGGCAAAACCATTGCTATTTTGGGTGATACTAGGAAGACATCTGCCAGCGTTCGCTTGGCTGTGGCAGCAGATGTGTTGGTCCATGAAGCGACCTATGGCAAGGGAGACGAAAAATTGGCCCGCAATCACGGTCACTCTACTAATATGCAAGCCGCAGAAGTAGCCAAGGAAGCCGGTGCTAAGCGCCTTCTCCTTAATCATATCAGTGCCCGCTTTTTGGCTAAGGACATCAGCCAAATGCGCCGCGATGCCAGCGCTGTCTTTGAAAAGGTCCATGTGGTCAAAGACTTGGAAGAGGTGGAGATATGAGAACCATCATCATCACAGGGGCTAGCGGTGGGCTGGCTCAGGAAATGGTTAAGCTCTTGCCTCATGACCGACTGATTTTGGTCGGACGGAGCAAGGCTAAGCTGGAAAAACTATATGGAGAAAGGGAAAATCTTGACCTAGTAGAACTAGATATCACTGACAGCTCAGCTTTGGAGAGATTTGCTGAGCGAATTGACAGCCAGTACGGCCGCGTGGATGTCCTGGTCAATAACGCTGGCTATGGGATTTTTGAAGAATTTGAAAAAATCAGCTCAAGCGATATCGAGGCCATGTTTGAAGTCAATACCTTTGCCCTGATGAATTTGTCCCGGATCTTTGGAACTCGCATGAAGCAGGCAGGTCAAGGACATATCGTCAATATCGTTAGTATGGCCGGCCTCATTGCAAGTAGCAAGTCAAGTCTGTATTCGGCGACTAAGTTTGCAGCTATTGGTTTTTCCAATGCTCTGCGTTTGGAACTCCTGCCTTTTGGTATTTATGTCACGACAGTGAACCCAGGTCCTATCAAAACTTCCTTTTTCGATCAAGCAGATCCTGACGGTTCCTATGTAAAAGCAGTCGATAAGTATATCTTGGAACCTGACTTTGTAGCAGGAAAAATCGTCAGCTCCTTTGGCAAAAAGAAGCGGGAAATGAATCTACCTAGGATTCTCAATCTTGCACACAAGCTTTATACCCTTTTTCCAAGAATTGCCGACAAGATGGCAGCCAATATGTTTAACTACAAGTGAGGTTTTATGACAGCTAATCTACAAGCCTACAAAGCTCATCTGCAGGCGCCTTGGGGCAAGCTTCAGTATGATATTGTTTTTGCCTTTCTAGAGTCGCTGAAGGGCCAGAAAATTCTTGATTTCGGCAGCGGTTTTGGAATTGTGGCTGATTTTCTAGCGGAAAAGAACCAAGTGACCGCAATCGAGCCTAGTTCAGAAATGATTGCTGAGCGCAAGCAGGACTTTTCCTATGAGCAATTGCAAGGCAGCTTGGACCTTCTGCAAACATTACAAGACCAATCTTTTGATGTCATCGTTTGTCATAATGTCTTAGAGTATGTATCTGACCCTGCTCTTTATTTAGCAGAATTTTCCCGTCTCTTAAAAAAGGACGGCAAAATTTCTCTGGTCAAGCATCACGAGGTTGGGCGCATTATGCATACAGTGGTTTTTGAAAATGACCCAGAAAAGGCCCAGCAGCTTTTGGCGGGTCAGGAATATCAAACCCACAGCATGGGAGCTGCAAAGGTCTATCAGATTAAAGAAGTGATTTCAGGTCTTTCATTAGAAGTTGAGGATTATCAGGGAGTACGAATTTTTTACGGGCTGCAATCCAATGACTACAAAACTGCCCCTGACTGGGCTGAAAAGATGCTTGAAATGGAGCTGGCTGTCTGCAACCAATCTCCTTATCGGGACATCGCTGCCTTTCAGCATGTTTGGCTAGTCAAGTCCTAAATTGAATGAAAAAGTGTTCATTTACATCTTAAACAAACCTCGTAAGGAGAAAGCTTGATGCAAAGGAGAGGAGTCATAGAGCCAGAGCAACCTGTCAATTATGCCCTGCTCAGCCTTTTTCAATATATTGCTTCAGTTTTAGTGATTATGGTCCATTGCCAGAGGCTTTTTGAACATGAAACCCTGCATTTTGTTCAAAAGAGTATGTTTGGTCGCATGGCAGTGCCGTTCTTTTTAATTTCTTCAGCCTATTTTTTCCGAGTACGCTGGAAGCAAGAGCCTCAAGACGTGAAACTGACTCTGTATATTAAAGGTATTTTAAAGGTCTATGGCTTTTGGAGCTTGGTCTATCTCCCCTATGCTTTGACTTACTTCCAATCTCTGCACTTGCCTCTCTACCTAGCTCCGCTGGCTATTCTAGCAGCGCTCTTCTACATCGGAATGAGCTACCAGCTCTGGGGTACATTCCCGCCTTACTCTCAGGTTTGCTGCTGGTCCTTTTTTTGTATAGGAGGTTGGGTACCAAGAAAACATTTGTTCTTTTACTACTTCTCTATGCTTTAGGTGCTATTGAGTCTTATCACGCCTATCTGGCGCCTAGTCTGCTAACTGACTGGTATGATGCCTATGCCAAGATCTTTTTCACTAGCAGGAATGGCCTCTTCTCTACGCCCGGTTTTATCTATTTAGGCTACTTTCTAGCTGATTACGGGTAGATAGCCTTATTTCAGAAAAAACGCTGGCTGTTTCTTCTGTTGGCAAGTCTTTTCCTAGTAGGTGAAGGAGTTCTGGTTTACATCAGGCAGGGACTGGATAAAAATTTTTTCTTTGCTCTCATTCCCTTTACGCTCTTCTTATTCAATTGGCTGTTAAAAACTCAGTGGAAGCGTAAAAAAAACTGGCGACATTTAAAAGATCTAAGTATCCTTTATTTCTTTCTCCATCCTATCTTTATTGAGTTATCTTTCTTTCTGCTCAAATCCCAGCAGCTGAGTAAGTGTGAAAATGGCCGTTGGGCCTTCCTTCTGACGATTATCCTGACCCACCTGACTTCAGAATTGGTAATTCGATGGCGAGGGAAAAAAACAGAAAAGAAGTGAAAGTTTAGTTTTTGAAGAAAATCATATAGAGCGTTAAGAGCAACTATCAATTTTGAATAGAATTAACTATAAAACATTTCAAAGGAGTTCCACATGCTTGAACGTCTACAGCAGCAGTTAGCTTTTACCAATGAGCTGGAAAAGCTGAAAGCCACTCATCGCAACAATCGGACCTTGGATGCCTATCGTTTTGAGAATTCTGCAGAGCATAGTTGGCAGGGAGCGCTCATGGCGCTAGTCTTTCGAGAATATATCCCTGAAGAAGTTAATCTGGAAAAGGTCATGTCTATGTTACTGATTCATGATTTGGGCGAAATATATGCTGGCGATACCTTTATCTTTGACGATGTGGGCAAGAGCGATTCTTACGATAGAGAGTTTGAGTCCTTGAAAATCAGTTTGGGCAAGTTGCCGTCAGATCAGCAGGATTCCTTTTTAGAGCTTTGGCAGGAATTTGAGACCGGTATTAGCATAGAGGCTAAATATGCTCGAGTGCTGGATGCTCTGGTTCCCCTGCTCAATCACTTGGAAGTTGCTCAGCCTCATGATAACCCTCATGGCCTGACCAAGTCGCAGGTTGTTGCGAAAAAATCCTTTATACAAGAAACCTCCGAAACTCTTTGGGAATTAGCCCAGGAAGTTATTGATAGAAGTGTTGCTAAGGGACTTTACCTGGATGAATGAGGCTTAGGAACTTGCTCGCAGATAGAAAGTTTGAGACTGGTTGAACCAGTCTTTTCATGTTATAATATTCAGACAAGATTGAACGGAGAAAGTGTTTCACTTATCATGATTAGCTCAAAATACGACTGGCAGTTTGCCACAAATTTTACAGACGAAAAATTTTTAAAAAAGGCCAAGAAAGCCGGATTGGAACCTGCCGCTGCCAGTCTTCTTTACCAAAGAGGTGTTCAGACTGAAGAGGCTTTACAGGAATTTTTGGAGCCTAGTTTAGACCAGCTTCACGACCCTTATGATCTGCATGATATGGAGCGGGCAGTGGAGCGCATTCGCTCAGCGATTGAGAATTACGAACAGATTTTGATCTATGGCGATTACGATGCTGATGGTATGACCTCGGCATCTATTGTCAAGGAAGCCTTGGAGCAGCTGGGGGCTGAGTGTCAGGTCTATCTGCCCAATCGCTTTACGGACGGCTATGGTCCTAATAGCAGTGTTTACAAGTATTTTATTGAAAATCAAGGCATCTCGCTCATTATTACAGTAGATAATGGAGTGGCCGGCCTCGAAGCTATCGAGCTGGCCCAGTCTCTGGGTGTGGATGTCATCGTGACGGATCACCACTCCATGCCTGAGGAGTTGCCAAATGCTTATGCGATCGTCCATCCGGAACATAGCGGTGCGGATTATCCTTTCAAGCATTTGGCTGGCTGTGGGGTGGCTTTTAAGCTTGCAACAGCCTTGTTGGAAGAAGTACAAGTCGAACTTTTGGACTTAGTTGCCATTGGTACCATTGCTGATATGGTCAGTCTGACGGGGGAAAATCGGATTTTGGTTAAATATGGCCTTTCCGTCCTCAAAAATACCCAGCGGGTGGGTCTTCAGGAACTCTTCAAAATTGCAGGCATTCAGCCAGACGAACTGGATGAAGAAACGGTTGGCTTCCAGCTTGCTCCTCGACTCAACGCCTTGGGACGGCTGGATGATCCAAATCCAGCAGTTGAGTTTTTGACTGGCTTTGATGACGAAGAAGCTCGTGACATTGCTCTTATGATCAACCAGAAAAATGACGAGCGCAAGGAAATCGTCCAGCAGATTTATGAAGAAGCACAAACCATGCTGGACTCTAAGAGACCGGTGCAGGTGTTGGCTAAGGAAGGTTGGAACCCTGGTGTGCTAGGGATTGTCGCTGGGCGCTTGCTGGAAGAGTTGCACCAGCCAGTCATAGTGCTTAATATCGAGGATGGCATCGCTAAGGGCAGCGCCCGCAGTATTGAAGCGGTCAATATTTTTGATGCCTTGGACAGTCATCGTGATCTCTTTGTAGCTTTTGGTGGCCATGCTGGAGCAGCTGGAATGACTCTTGAAGCAGATAAGTTGGCGGAGCTTGCAGATATCCTGACAGCCTACATCTTAGACAATGATTTGGATTTGACTGGCAAAACAGCTCTGTATTTGGATGAGGAGCTGCATCTGCCAGAACTGACCCTGGACACACTCAAAAGCTTTGAAAAACTGGCACCTTTTGGTATGGACAATAAGAAGCCGCTTTTTTACCTCAAGGACTTTAAAGTGGACAATGCTCGGACTATGGGGGCTGGCAATAGCCATCTCAAGCTAAAAATTTCCCAGCAAGATGCATCTTTTGAAGTGGTAGCTTTTGGGCAAGGAGGCCTAGTGACTGAGTTTGCCCAAACCAAGAATCTGGAGCTAGCTGTCAGCCTCTCTGTCAATAAATGGAATGGACAGACCAGTCTCCAGCTCATGCTGGTAGATGCCCGAGTGGACGGTGTTCAGCTTTTCAATATTCGTAGCAAAAATGCGACGCTGCCTGACAAGGTTCCTGTCTTGCGTTTCACAGAGGAATTGCCGGATTTGACAAATAGCAGAGCAGTTGTGGTTTATGACCTGCCTGATGATTTACAGGTCTTGAAGAAGATTCTTCAATCTCAGGATTTCGAAGCGATTTACTTTAAGAATGAGATTGCCAAGCCATACTATCTGACAGGTTATGGTACCCGTGAGCAGTTTGCCAAACTATATAAGACAATCTATCAGTTCCCCGAGTTTGATGTTCGCTATAAGCTCAAGGACCTAGCAGCTTATCTGAAAATAGATCCTATTCTCTTGGTCAAAATGATTCAGATTTTTGAAGAGCTGGGCTTTGTTAGCATCACAGAAGGCGTCATGACGGTCAATAAGGAAGCAGAAAAGAAAGAAATTGACAGCAGTCTTATATACCAAAACCTCAAGCGCCTAGTCAAGGAACAAGAACTCATGGCACTGGGCACCGTGCAGGAGATTTATGATTATTTGATGGCATCAGACTGAAAATTGTGTAGGTAATATCGTTAAAAAGTGAGTGTCTTGGATCTATGGCTCAGCATGTTAGGGAAAAGTAAGTTTCGTTCTTGGAGCTAGTAGAAGAAGTGATTATAAAGATTAACCAACTCAATCCCGGCCTCAATGTGATGGTCTATAAATGAATGAAACATACTTTTTTAAATTAAATAACCTATCCCCTTAAAAAGTAAGTTTTCTATTACCATTTGGAGGAAAAAGTGATATAATAGAGAGTAAAAAATTTTTTTGAAAGAAAGTATATCATGAATTTAAAAGACTACATTGCAACAATCGAAAATTATCCAAAGGAAGGCGTGACATTCCGTGATATCAGCCCGCTGATGGCAGACGGAAATGCTTACAGTTACGCTGTTCGTGAGATTGTTCAATATGCGACAGATAAGAAGATTGACATGATCGTTGGACCGGAAGCTCGTGGCTTTATCGTGGGCTGTCCAGTTGCCTTTGAGTTAGGAATCGGCTTTGCTCCAGTCCGCAAGCCTGGTAAGCTTCCTCGTGAGGTTATCTCAGCTGACTATGAAAAAGAGTACGGTGTTGATACCCTAACTATGCATGCGGATGCTATCAAGCCAGGTCAACGCGTTCTGATTGTAGATGATCTTCTTGCGACTGGTGGAACAGTGAAGGCAACGATTGAGATGATTGAGCGCCTTGGTGGTGTAGTAGCTGGCTGTGCCTTCCTTATTGAGCTGGATGAGCTCAAGGGTCGCGAAGTTATCGGCGATTACGACTACAAGGTTCTGATGCACTATTAATACATAGTTTCTAACTATATCTAGTTAGAGAAAAAGTATAATTGAAAACTATATCTCCTTTCAGTATAATGAAAGTACATTGGATAAACAAAGAATAGGCTGGAAAAGTATTTCCAAGCCTTTCTAACGATTGAAGGAGATATTTTCATGCCAATTAAGATTGATAAGAAACTGCCAGCTGTTGACATTTTAAGTTCTGAGAATATCTTTGTCATGGATGACGATAGGGCGGACCATCAGGATATCCGCCCTCTGAATATTCTGGTACTCAATCTCATGCCCCAGAAAATGGTGACAGAAACTCAGATACTGCGCCATTTGGCTAATACCCCGCTGCAGTTGACTATTGACTTCCTCTACATGAGCTCTCATCAGTCTAAAACGACACGTGCAGAGCATATGGAGACTTTTTATAAGACTTTTGATGAGGTTAAAAATCGCTATTTTGATGGCTTGATTATCACTGGTGCACCGGTAGAGCATCTGCCTTTTGAAGCGGTGGACTATTGGGAAGAGTTCCAGCAAGTGATTGAATGGTCCAAGACCCATGTCTTTTCTACTCTGCATATCTGTTGGGGAGCTCAGGCTGGGCTTTACGCTCGCTACGGCGTGGTCAAGCACCAGATGACGCGCAAATTATCGGGTGTTTATAGCCAGTCAGCTGACAGCAGCAACCTGCTTTTCCGTGGCTTTGACGATGAGTTTTATGCGCCGCATTCCCGTCATACTGAAGTTCTAAAGGAAGATATTGTCAATCTGACTAATCTGGAAATTCTCTCGTATGGTGAAGATACTGGCCTCTCTGTGTTGGCTAGCCGGGACTTGCGAGAGGTGTATAGCTTCGGTCACATGGAATACGACCGTGATACTCTATCCAAGGAGTATTTCCGCGATTTGAAGGCAGGAAAGAATCCACATATTCCAGAGAATTATTTCAAAAACGATGATGTCCATGCGACACCGGCCTTGCGTTGGAGTTCGGCCGCGGCACTCTTTTTCAGCAATTGGGTCAATTATGCTGTCTATCAGGAGACACCTTTCGACTGGGAGAGTCCTGAAAATGATGTATCGTTTTTTGCTTATCTATAAGAGGTGACATGACTTATTTATCAGCTTTTAAATCGGGTAATCTTGTAATCCCGAGTGCTCTTCTTTTACATTTTAAGGACATCTTTGATTCCAGCGATGATTTTTTGGTCTGGCAGTTTTTCTATTTGCAAAATACGACTTCCTTGGAAGAGCTGGCGCCTAGTCAGATTGCGGAGCATATTGGCAAGACCCTGTCAGAAGTCAATCGCTCTATGTCCCATTTGACGGAGAAAGGTCTCTTGCAGTATAAGACCATTGAGCTGAATGGAGAGACAGAGGTTATCTTTGATGCTTCACCGGCTTTGGAAAAGCTGGATGAACTGCTGGCAGCCAAAAGTGGTCATCAGACTGTGGCAAAGGCACCTCAGAATGTCTTGAAAGATTTGGTTGAGACCTTTCAGCAGGAGTTGGGCCGTCTCCTGACACCCTTTGAAATTGAGGACTTGACCAAGACTGTTCAAGACGACAAAACCAATCCTGACTTGGTCAAGGCTGCCCTTCGTGAGGCTGTGTTTAATGGCAAGGCCAACTGGAAGTATATTCAGGCTATCTTGCGCAATTGGCGTAAAGAAGGTATCACCACACTTGCTCAGGTAGAAGCCAAGCGGGAAGAACGTGAAGCAGCTAATCCTCAAAATGTGACAGTTTCAGATGATTTCCTCAATGCCATGAATTTATGGAAGGACTGACTTTATTAGATTTACAGTGGCCTGTTAGATACGACAGGCCCTTGGTTTTATAAAAAAGGAGAAAAGTATGACCTATCAATTGCCAAAAGTCTGGTCTGCTGCGGATAGCGAACAAGGAAAATTTTCAGGTATCAATCAGCCTACTGCTGGCGCGCGCTTTGAGCAGAAGCTTCCTGTCGGTAAAGAGCCTTTTCAGCTTTATTCACTTGGGACTCCTAATGGGGTCAAGGTGACGATTATGCTAGAGGAACTACTTGCAGCAGGTGTGACAGAGGCTGCCTATGACCTCTATAAGATCAGCATCATGGACGGCGACCAATTTGGCTCAGATTTTGTGAAAATCAATCCCAACTCTAAGATTCCGGCCTTGTTGGATCAGTCAGCTGATAAGCCGATTCCTGTCTTTGAGTCGGCGAATATCCTGCTTTATCTGGCAGAGAAGTTTGAAAAGCTTATTCCGTCAGATTTGGCTGGTCGGACTGAGGTGCTCAACTGGCTCTTCTGGCAGACAGGAGCGGCTCCTTTCTTGGGGGGCGGATTTGGTCATTTCTTTCACTATGCACCAGAAAAACTAGAATACCCTATCAACCGCTTTACAATGGAAGCCAAGCGACAGCTGGATTTGTTGGACAAAGAATTAGCCAAGAAAGCTTATATCGCTGGAGATGACTACAGTATTGCTGATATTGCTATCTGGTCTTGGTATGGTCAGTTGGTGCAGGATAAGCTTTACCCAGGCGCAGCTGAGTTCTTGGATGCCACCTCCTACAAGCACCTATCTGCTTGGGTGGAGAAGATTGCGGCTCGTCCAGCAGTCCAGCGCGGTTTAGCTGCCGAGTATCAGGAAATCAAATAAAAAAGTGATGGGTAGAACACCCATCATCAAGTGGCGAGACAAAATCAGTTTATCAACAGGTTGATTTTGTCTCCGCTGCTTTTTTTATACCCTTAAAAATGATATACTGAATAGAAGAATGTTTAGAAAAGAGTAAGCAATGCAAAAAAAGACTATTTCCCAACGCTTGGAGCGAGTAGCTGCTTTTGTGCCGGAGGGGGCAAAGTTGCTGGATGTTGGGAGCGATCATGCCTATCTGCCTATTTACCTGATTCAGCAGGGACGGATTGAGAAGGCTCTGGCCGGTGAAGTGGTAGAGGGGCCTTTTCAGTCTGCCCAGAAAAATGTGGCAGATCACGGGCTGACAGAGCAGATTGAAGTTCGTTTGGCCAATGGTCTGGCGGCTTTTGAAGCTGAAGATCTGATTGATACCATCGTTATCGCTGGCATGGGTGGTCGATTGATTTCAGAGATTTTGGAAAATGGCAGAGCTAAGCTTGGAGCTATTTCCCGCTTGGTTCTGCAGCCCAATAACCGAGAGGATGAGCTTCGCAGCTGGCTGGTATCTAACGGTTTTCGTTTGCTGGCTGAGGATATCTTAGAAGAGGCTGGTAAGTTTTACGAAATCCTGGTAGCAGAAGCTGGCCAGCAAACTTTAACAGAGCAAGAAAAGCGTTTTGGTCCTTTTCTGCTAGAGCAGCAATCGCCTGTTTTTCAGCTAAGATGGCAGAAAGAATTGAAGAAACTTGAAGGAGCTCTGGCCCATATCCCAGAAAAGAATGAGCTGGAACGCTCTGCTATGTCCCAAAAAATCGAAAGTATCGAGGAGGTGCTCCATGCTAGCAAGTGAAATCATCGCCCGTTATGAAGCCTACTGCCCGCAAGAACTGTCCATGGAGGGCGACATTTCAGGCTTGCAAATCGGGACTTTGGATAAGGAAGTGGACAAGGTTCTAGTGGCGCTGGATATTCGGGAGCAGACGGTGGCGGAGGCTATTGAGGCAGGTGCTGGGCTGATTATCGTTAAACATGCGCCTATCTTTCGCCCGCTTAAGGACCTAGTGGCGGATAAGGCGCAAAATCAAATGATTTTAGACCTCATCAAGCATGATGTTACTGTCTATGTCAGCCATACCAATATTGATGTTGTGGAGGACGGGCTCAACGACTGGTTCTGCCAGCTATTGGATATTGAGGAGACAAGTTTTCTCAGTCAGACAAGCCCAGAACATGGTATTGGCCGCGTGGGGAAGATTTCTCCTCAGACCTTTGGGGACTTTGCGGCTAAGGTCAAGGAAACTTTTGGACTAGATAGTTTGCGTCTGGTCGCTTATGAAGAAGCAGATCTCGAACGCGTGATTGAGCGTGTGGCTATTTGTGGCGGTAGCGGTCAGTCCTTTTATCCAGAGGCTATCGCAAAGAAAGCGCAAGTCTACATAACAGGTGATATTTACTATCACACTGCTCAGGAAATGCTGACAGAGGGGCTTTTGGCGCTGGATCCTGGACATCATATCGAGGTTCTTTTTACGGAAAAATTGAAAGAAAAGCTTGATGCTTGGAAGGCAGAAGAGGGATGGGAGATTGAGATTCTGGCTAGTCAGTCTTCTACCAATCCTTTCCGACATATTTGAGAGGGAGCGACATGAAAAAAGTAGCAGTGATTGGATCTGGGATTGTCGGATCAACAGCGGCTTACTATCTGTCCAAATCTCCAGGTGTGGAATTAACTGTCTTTGATGATGGCAAGGGGCAGGCAACCAAGGCAGCCGCTGGCATTATCAGTCCTTGGTTTTCCAAGCGTCGCAACAAGGCTTGGTATAGGATGGCGCGTTTGGGCGCTGATTTTTATCAGGACTTGATTGCGGAACTGAAAGATGCTGGAATCCAGACAGACTTTTACCAACAGACAGGTGTTTATCTGCTGAAAAAGGACGAGACTAAGCTGCAGGAGCTTTATGATTTGGCTGCTAATCGTCGGGAAGAGTCGCCCTTAATAGGGGACTTGAGTCTTCTCAGTCGTCAGGAAGCGCAGGAGAATTTTCCAGACTTGCAAGGCTTTGAGCGACTTCTCTATGCTTCCGGCGGTGCCCGTGTGGAGGGAGCGCTCTTGACGGAGACGCTTCTGAAAGCCAGCAAGGCAGAATTGGTTGAGAAAAAGGTAAGATTGACAGTAGAAGGAGAGCAACTTCTTGTGGACGGACGCAGCTTTGACTGTGTCATCTTAGCTGTGGGGGCTTGGCTGGGAGAAATCTTGCAGCCACTGGGCTATGAGACAGATGTTCGGCCGCAAAAGGGACAGCTACGTGATTTTAAGCTGGCTGAAAAGACGGATGACTACCCAGTTGTTATGCCTGAGGGCGAGCTGGATATCATTCCCTTTCTGGCGGGCAAGGTCAGTGTTGGTGCCAGTCATGAAAATGATCAGGGATTTGATTTGACAGTTGATAAGACGGTATTGAATCAGTTGCAGCAAGAAGCGGAAACTTATTTGCCGAGGCTGTCTAAAGCAGAGATTCTAGGCGAACGCGTGGGAACACGAGCTTATACCAGCGACTTTGCTCCTTTCTTTGGAGCTGTTCCAGACTTGCCGCATGTCTACGCAGCCAGCGGTCTAGGCTCTTCTGGTTTGACAACTGGCCCGCTCATCGGACGCCAATTGGCTCAGATGGTTTTAGGAGAAGCGGGGCTGCTGAATCCAGCTGACTATCCTATCGAGCGGTATGTGAAGAAGGTTTGATATGACAGAAACTATTTTGAATTGGGTCAATGTTTGTGTGAAAAAAGATGATGAAATTTTACTGCTTAATCGCCAGCATGATAACTTTAAAGGGTGGATACAACCAGGCGGGAAGGTGGAGTTTCCAGAATCTTTCTTCGAAGCTGCAAGGCGCGAATTAAAAGAAGAAACAGGGTTGACTGCTCTAAACTTGGAATTGAAGGGGATTTCAGGCTTCACTAATCCTAGAAGAAAAGAACGCTATGTGTATTACGATTTTCTTTGTACTGCCTTTGAGGGGCAAGTCAGGGGAAACGATCATGAAGGGGAGCCCAAATGGTGGAAGATTTCCGAACTTGGCCAAATAGATATGCAGGACGACATACGTGAACGTTTGCCTCTCTACTGGCGGAAAGGCTCTTTCGAGCGGATTCATTACTGGAATGAGGAAAAACACTGTATAGGGGAAACCAAGATGATTTTGTATGATTGATTTTAGAGAATAAGGAGAAGTTATGGATTGGTTACGATCGCAGCCTGTGGTTATGCAGGCATTCTTGGCTGGGCTTTTTACATGGGGATGTACCATTGTAGGCTCGGCTGTTGTATTTTTCTTTAAACAAGTCAGTCGCAAGTTGCTGGATATTATGATGGGCTTTGCGGCAGGCGTCATGATTGCGGCTTCCTTTTGGTCGCTTTTGGCACCGTCGATTGAGTATGCGGAAGTTTCTTATGGCAAGCTGTCTTGGCTTCCTGCAGCGATTGGCTTTTTAGTGGGAGGTTTTTTCCTGCGGTTGATTGATGCGGTGGTGCCTCACTTACACTTAAGCAAAGACATTTCGGAGGCTGAGAGTGTTCCTGAGCATAGCCGAAAGAAGCTCTCCAAGACTGCCCTGCTCTTTTTAGCCATTACCATTCACAATTTTCCAGAAGGTTTGGCAGTCGAAGTAGCCTTTGGTGCTTTGGCCGCCAATCCTAGTCCAGAAGCCTTTGTCGGCGCGATTGGTCTAGCTTTGGGAATTGGCCTGCAAAACGTCCCAGAAGGAGCAGCTTTGTCCATTCCGATTAGGACGGACGGCAAGTCTCGGCTTAAAGCCTTTTACTGGGGTTCCATGTCTGCGATTGTAGAGCCAATCGGGGCTGTTCTGGGGGCAGTTGCTGTTATGGCCATGACGGCTATTCTGCCCTATGCCCTCTCCTTTGCAGCAGGGGCGATGATTTTCGTGGTGGTAGAGGAGCTGATACCAGATTCGCAGACCAATGGCAATACTGATGTGGCGACTTTAGGTCTCATGGTGGGCTTTGTTCTCATGATGGTTTTGGATGTAGCTTTGGGATGATGTCAATTTAGAATCAAAGAGCGGAAGAAAGCGGAATTTCCGCTCTTTTTCTTTTATTTAAGGGTAATGAAAAGGATGACATCCGCTTTCAAAAATGGTAGAATAAGGAGAATACATTAAGAGAGGAAACTCATATGAAAGGTATTATTCTTGCAGGTGGTTCTGGTACACGTTTGTATCCATTGACCCGCGCTGCGTCAAAACAGCTCATGCCGGTTTATGACAAACCCATGATTTATTATCCACTGTCAACTCTTATGCTGGCTGGTATCAAGGACATCTTGATTATCTCCACTCCGACGGATTTGTCTCGTTTTGAGGATCTGCTGGGAGATGGCTCTGAGTTTGGTATCAAGCTCTCTTATGCAGAGCAGCCAAGTCCGGACGGACTTGCACAAGCCTTTATCATTGGGGCTGATTTCATTGGAGATGACCGCGTGGCGCTGATTCTTGGGGATAATATTTACCATGGACCAGGTCTGAGTAAAATGCTCCAAAATGCTGCTGCTAAGGAAAAAGGAGCAACTGTTTTTGGCTATCATGTCAAGGACCCAGAACGTTTTGGTGTTGTAGAATTTGATGAGAATATGAATGCTATCTCCATCGAAGAAAAACCAGAACAACCGCGCTCTAACTATGCAGTAACAGGACTGTACTTCTACGATAATGATGTCGTCGAAATTGCCAAGAACATCAAACCGAGTCCTCGCGGAGAACTGGAAATCACAGATGTCAACAAGGCATACTTGGATCGTGGCGATTTGTCTGTTGAGCTTATGGGACGTGGTTTTGCCTGGTTGGATACAGGTACCCACGAAAGTCTCTTAGAGGCAGCTCAATATATCGAAACAGTTCAGCGGATGCAGAACGTTCAGGTGGCAAATCTGGAAGAAATTGCCTACCGTATGCGCTATATCACTAAAGAGCAAGTGCATGAATTGGCGCAACCATTGAAAAAGAATGAATATGGTCACTATCTTTTGCGCTTGATTGGAGAAGAATAAGAAGATGACGGAACAATTTTTTGATAAGGAATTAGCAGCGCGTGAGGTTCCTGGAATTCCTGGAATGCTGGAATTTGATATCCCTGTTCGTGGGGACAATCGAGGCTGGTTTAAGGAGAATTTCCAAAAGGAAAAAATGCTGCCGCTAGGCTTCCCTGAAAGCTTCTTTGTAGAAGGAAAACTGCAGAATAATGTCAGCTTTTCTCGCAAAAATGTCCTGCGTGGTCTTCATGCTGAACCATGGGACAAGTACATCTCTGTTGCAGATGACGGTAAGGTGCTGGGAACTTGGGTAGACCTGCGTGAGGGTGAGACCTTTGGTAATACCTACCAGACAGTAATTGATGCTAGCAAGGGGATTTTTGTCCCGCGTGGCGTAGCCAACGGCTTCCAAGTCCTTTCCGATATTGTTTCCTATAGCTATCTGGTGAATGACTATTGGGCTTTGGAACTCAAACCTAAGTATGCCTTTGTCAACTATGCAGACCCAGCTTTAGGCATCCAGTGGGAAAACTTAGAAGCAGCAGAAGTCTCAGAAGCAGACAAGAACCATCCATTGCTTAAGGATGTCAAACCTCTAAGAAAAGAAGATTTGTAAGAAGAGTGAATAGAACAAGTGTTTGAATATATTATCTATTTCTTGCTGATTATATTCTATTTTCTTATTTCTCTAGGACCATTAGGCTTCATTCTGATGATGGTTCTCCTCTTTTTGTTTATTTTCTTAGCCCTTTATATAATTTCAAAATTACTATTTTTTACGAAACAAATAATTCGATATTTTGTTTTATTATGGAGAAAAAATAAATCAATGACTGAATACAAAAAAATTATCGTGACAGGTGGAGCTGGTTTTATCGGTTCTAACTTTGTCCACTATGTTTACAATAACTTTCCAGATGTCCATGTGACAGTGCTGGACAAGCTGACTTACGCGGGTAATCGGGCTAATATTGAAGAAATTTTAGGCGACCGCGTTGAGTTGGTTGTTGGAGATATTGCTGATGCAGCCTTGGTAGATAAGCTGGCTTCCGAAGCTGATGCTATCGTTCACTATGCGGCAGAAAGCCACAATGACAACTCACTCAATGACCCGAGTCCATTTATCCACACCAATTTTATCGGAACTTACACACTTTTGGAAGCAGCTCGTAAGTACGACATTCGTTTCCACCATGTATCGACTGACGAAGTCTATGGAGATCTCCCTCTGCGTGAAGACTTGCCAGGTCATGGAGAAGGTCCAGGTGAGAAATTTACGGCTGAAACCAAGTACAATCCAAGCTCGCCTTATTCATCAACCAAGGCAGCTTCAGACTTGATTGTTAAAGCTTGGGTGCGCTCATTTGGCGTGAAAGCGACGATTTCTAACTGTTCAAACAACTATGGTCCTTACCAGCACATTGAGAAGTTCATTCCGCGCCAGATCACCAATATCTTGAGTGGTATCAAGCCAAAACTCTATGGTGAAGGCAAGAATGTCCGTGACTGGATTCATACCAATGACCATTCATCAGGCGTTTGGACGATTCTGACAAAGGGACAAATCGGTGAAACTTACTTGATTGGTGCTGATGGTGAGAAGAATAATAAGGAAGTGCTGGAGCTGATTCTCAAGGAAATGGGACAGCCAGCTGACGCTTATGACCATGTGACAGACCGTGCTGGCCATGACCTTCGCTATGCCATTGATGCCAGCAAGCTCCGCGATGAACTAGGTTGGAAGCCAGAGTTCACCAACTTTGAAGCTGGTCTCAAAGAGACGATCAAGTGGTACACGGATAACCAAGACTGGTGGAAATCTGAAAAAGAAGCAGTCGAAGCCAACTATGCTAAGACTCAGGAAGTGATTAAGTAAGGATAGGCTATCTATGATGAGCCTTGTAAAACTAGCGCTATGTGATTGAGAGGCTGGGATTATCTGTCCCAGCCTTTTCTCACAAGATTGTTAGCTTTTTAATATGTTTGTTACAGAAAATTATGCAAAAATAGTGTAAAATAAGATAAATCCTTTCTGTGTTTTTAGCTAAAGGGATTTTCTCAAATTAAAGGAATACAAACATGAAAATGGTAAAAAGAGTAGTGGGAATTGCTTTGGTGCTGTTGCTTGCAGCGGTGCTATTTCTGGTTCCTGCATCTGTTAATCAAAGTGAACAATTAAAAAATGTCCAAGGCAGTGCTTCCTGGATGAGTATTATTGAGCCAGCTTTGAGTAATGCCAATGTAACGGCTCAGGGAGTCAGCACGGAGGTTTCTCTCAATAGCGTCCAGCTTAATCAGGTGCTCAAGTCTTCTCTGGCTGACTCTGAGAATCAGGAGTTGCTGAACAGTGTTTACAGTATTGAAGGCAATAAGCTACGCATCCAGTATCCAGTCAAACTGCTCTTTATTGACAGTAAGCTGGACCTAGAGGTGGATGTGACGGTGAGAGATAATGTCTTGCACATCACAATTGATAGTGCCAAGTTGGGCTCTCTTCCCATCCCTAAATCTTGGGTGACAGGAATGCTGAAGCAACAAATGCAGGCCTCTAATTCATCTATCACGACGGAGGGAGATAGTTTCCTTCTCGCTCTGCCGCAGAGTCAATACAGCATTAATAAAATCAGCTTCCAGAACGGAGCTGCTAAAATCCAGTTCAGCATGGGTTATGGAATCTAAAAAGAAAACTTCATTTGAGGAAGAAGTCTTCCGAATCAAATGGAGTTTTTATACTATTATTTGAGCAGTAGCATTGTGAGGGAGAAAAGATGCCTATTCCTAATATCCAGCAAGAGGAGCTGATTGTTATTGATGACAATCAGCGTTTGCGGGCCTATGATGGCCAGTTTGAGTTAGCCTTGGACTGGTACCAAGATCCAGACATGATTTATATGATTGATGGCAGTAGAGAGCCCTATTCGCCGGAGCGAGTTCAAAGGATGTATGAGTATTTGGCTTCGCGAGGTGAAGTGTATTTTATTGAAGTATGGGAGCAGGAGTGTTGGTTGGCTATTGGGGATGTGACCTTTTGGCAAGATGATTTGCCGATTGTTATTGGAAAAGCGGACTACCGTGGGAAAGGCATTGGCAAGAAAGTTCTTTCTGCTTTGATACAGCGCGCACGCAATCTAGGCTATCAGAAACTAACAGTTCAAGAGATTTATGATTTCAATCTCCCCTCTCGCAGTTTGTTTGAGTCGCTTGGTTTCTATCAAACTCATGCTAGGGAGAGAGGTAGGTCCTATACACTTGATTTGACCTTGCCCATAGCGCAGATCCAGCCCAGTCAGTTCTACCTTTCAAGGGAAAAGCTGGACAGGATTAGCATTGATTTTGACCAACAAGAACTTGAAGCTTTACCTGTCAAGCGCATGGATGGAAAAGTTTTCTTTACTGATGGACATAGCAGAGCCTTTAAGGCATATCAGGCTGGCCTCTCTCATATTCCCATCTATTATGATAGGGATGAGCTTAACTGGGATTTTTATCAATACTGTGTTCAGGCTTGTCAAGAAATAGGTATCTTCTCGATAGCTGATTTACAGAACCGCGTTTTGTCCAAGGAAGACTATCAGACCAAATGGCTTGATTGGTGTCAAAGAGAAGCTAGAAAATTTGATAAGAGCTGATATCAGATGTTCTTGTGTTATAATAGATAGAGGGAATCAATATATTAAATCAGAGGTGAGATGATGCTTTATGAATTTTGTGCGGAAAATGTAACCTTGTTAGAAAAGGCTATGAAAGAGGGAGCTCAACGGATTGAGCTCTGTGATAATCTGGCTGTCGGTGGTACGACGCCCAGCTACGGCGTAATTCGAGCAGCAGTTGACTTAGCCAAGCTTTATGGTGCGACTGTGATGACCATGATTCGGCCACGAGGTGGTGATTTTGTTTACACTGATCTTGAAATTGAGATTATGCTGGCTGATATCCAAAAGGCCAAGGAAGCCGGCAGTCAGGGAGTCGTTTTTGGTGTCTTGACGGAGAAGAACGAAATAGATGTTCCGAAGATGCAGCGGCTGCTGGAGGCTTGCAAGGGACTGGAAGTAGTCTTCCACATGGCTTTTGACTCAATCCCAGCTGAATACCAGTTTGGCGAAATGGACTGGCTGATTGAGAACGGTGTCCAGCGAATTTTGACCCACGGAGGACCTGCCAGTGAGCCGATTGAGGAGCATTTTGCTTGGCTGGATGAATTAATCGAGCATGCTGCTGATCGGATTGATATCATGCCGGGGGGAGGTATTCATCTGGGCAATCGTCAGCAAATTATAGACAGTCTGGCAGTTGACCAGCTGCATGGAACTAAAATTGTATTTTAAGGAGGGGTAAGCTGCGCTGTCAGCGGCTAAGGAGATGTTGGAACTATTTGAAAAATACAAGGCTAATCCAGACAAGCTTCAGACTTACGGCTTTAAAGAGTCTGATGGAGCTTACCATTTCTCGCAGAAGATTATGAAGGGTGACTTTCGCTTGGAAGTGACTATCAGAGATGGAGAGCTGGACTATCAGATCTTTGACTGCGATACTGATGATGTTTATCTGCAGGTCAAGATGGAGCAGGTGACGGGGGAGTTTGTCGGTCAGGTTCGTGAAGCTTGTCAGGCAGCTCTTTTGGCTATCCGTCAGAACTGTTTTGACGAGGTTGGCTTTCTCTATGAGCAGAGTAAGCGACTACGGGATTATGCGGCTGAGGTTTATCAGGGGCAAATAGAGTACCTCTGGGAGAAGTCGTCCAGAAAGAGCTCGACCAAGGCTGGAGTTTTCCGCCACCAGGACAGTAAAAAATGGTATGGGGCTTTTCTGACCACAGACTGGTCTAAGTTTGAAGCAGAGCGAAGCGGCGCTATTGAGGTGCTGAATGTTAAGAATGATCATGTAGCAGAACTGATTCAGAAAAAGGGGATTTACCCGGCCTTTCACATGAATAAGAAATATTGGCTCAGTCTGCCCTTGGATGATACCCTGAGCGATCAGGAAATCTTTGATTTACTGGCTGTTAGTTACCAGCTGACCAGTAAAAAATAGAATCGAAGCACAGCGCTCCAATCCGCTGTGTTTCATTTTTCCTCAAAAAACAGTATAATAAAAAGACTAGTAAGAATAGGAGAAATTATGAACCTCATTAGAAAATTAGCCTGGTTTTTTAAGTTGGAAAAGCGGCGCTATATCATCGGTATCTTGGCCTTGTCCTTGGTCAGTGTCTTCAATCTGATACCACCCAGAGTCATCGGTCAGGTTATTGACCGAATTGCTAGCAAGCATCTGACTTCTCAAGAGCTGCTCTTTAATTTGCTGTTGCTGATTGCTTCAGCTTTTATCATGTACGGCCTGCGTTATGTCTGGCGCCTTTATATCTTAGGGACGTCCAATAATCTGGGACGGATTCTGCGCTCTCGATTGTTCGAGCACTTTACTCACATGTCTCCCTCTTTTTATCAGAAATACCGTACAGGTGACTTGATGGCTCATGCGACCAACGATATCAATGCAATTGTCAGTCTGGCTGGGGGTGGAGTCATGTCAGCTGTGGATGCTTCTATTACAGCCCTGGTGACCCTGCTGACTATGTTTTTCGTTTTGGACTGGCGGCTAACCTTGATTGCCATTGTGCCCATGCCCTTCTTGTCGTGGGGTACGGGCTTGATTGGCCGAAAAAATCATGAAAGTTTTAAGGCTGCTCAAGAGGCATTTTCGGATTTGAACAATAAGGTTCAGGAGAGTGTTTCAGGGATTCGAGTGACCAAGTCCTTTGGCTATCAGGAGGCAGAGACTCAGTCTTTTGCCAAGACCAATCAGGAAGTCTACGAAAAGAACGTTTTGGCTGCCAAGTACGATTCTCTTTTTGATCCCTTGGTTTTGCTTTTTATCGGTCTTTCTTATGTTTTGACCTTGATTTTCGGTGGGATTTTTATCTCCCAAGGGCAATTCACCATAGGAGAGTTGGTTACCTTTATCACCTATCTGGATATGCTGGTTTGGCCACTGCAGGCTACAGGCTATCTTTTTAACATCGGCCAGCGAGGGGCTGTTTCTTATGAGCGGATTGAGAAACTGCTGGCTCAGGAGTCAGATGTCAAGGAAGCTGAACAGCCTCTCTCTCATGCGGAAAATGGTCGATTGGATTATGACATTCAGAAGTTTTCTTATTCAGAAGAGGTTAGCCTATCGGATATTCATTTTTCCATTGAGCAGGGACAGACACTGGGAATTGTCGGTCAGACGGGCTCAGGGAAGACCACTCTTCTGCGCTTGCTGCTGCGGGAGCAAGATATTCAGGAGGGGGCTATCTATTTGAATGGACATGATATCCGGGAGTACCGTCTCAAAGACTTGCGCCGTCTCATCGGCTATGTACCACAGGAACAGATGCTCTTTGCTCTGTCCATTCGGGACAATATCCGCTTTGCTAATCCCCAGCTGACAGATAGCCAGGTTCTAGCTGCCGCTCAACTCTGCGGTGTGTATGAGGATATTCAGGCTATGCCAGAGGGGCTGAATACGGTTGTCGGTGAGCGGGGCTTGTCTCTGTCTGGTGGGCAGAAGCAGCGCTTGGCGATGAGTCGGGCTATTATTACCAATCCTGAAATTCTGATTTTGGATGATTCCTTGTCGGCTGTTGATGCCAAGACAGAGCATCTGATTTTAGAAAATTTAAAGTCTGAGCGTGCTGGCAAGACAACCATCATCACAGCTCATCGGCTGTCAGCTTTGGTACATGCAGACCTGATTTTGGTCATGGAAGAGGGGCGGATCAAGGAGCGGGGAACTCACCAAGAGCTATTGGAGCAAGAGGGCTGGTATGCCCAGACATACCATAATCAGCAGCTGGCAGAAAGCTTGAAGGAGGAAGATTAATATGAAAAAGAAAGCAACTTTTCATCGCCTCCTTGGCTATATGTGGCGCTACAGGATAGTGAGCAGCATGGCTTTGACATTTATCCTGCTGACGACTCTGGTAACAACAGCATTGCCGCTCTTGGCCCGCTATTTTATTGATCAATTTATCGGCCGTAACCAAGCCTGGGCTGGCCTGCCTTTGCTGGCTCTTTACTATGGCCTTTTCCTCTTGCGGGTACTTTTTACCTTCTTGGGAAAGTATTTCTTTGCGCGTGTGGCTCAAAGCGTGGTTCGGGACTTGCGACAGGAAAGCTTTGCCAATATCCAGCGTCTGCAAATGGCTTATTTTGATAGGACGCCAGCTGGTGCTATCGTTTCCCGCCTGACCAATGATACTCAGGCAGTCGCAGATATGTTCAGTGAGATTTTTTCTAATTTTTTGAGCTCCTTGCTGATTTTAGTTGTTACTTTGAGCGCTATGTTTGCTCTCAACTGGCAATTGACCCTGATGATTGCTCTCTTTTTACCTCTGATGGCAGCTTCTATCTTGCTTTATCAGCATTTATCCAATCGTCAGCTGAAGCAGGTCCGGAATAAACTCAGCGATTTGAATGTCAAGCTATCTGAGAGTATTGAAGGGATGCGGATTATCCAAGCTTTTGGGCAAGAGAAGCGCTTGCTGCGGGAATTTGAAGAAATCAACGGTCAGCATTTAGGCTTTACCAATCGCTATCTCAATATCAACAGTCTCTTTCTGAGACCGGCCATGTCCCTGCTGAAAATCTTGGCTTATGGAGTGATTCTGACTTACTTTGGCTTGACTTGGCAAGTGGCGGGTATTACAGCAGGTATTATGTATGCCTTTATCCAGTATGTTAATCAGCTTTTTAATCCTTTGATTGATGTTATGCAGAATTACTCTGTTTTACAGACATCTATGGTTGCTGCGGAACGGGTTTTTGAAATTATGGACCGCACCGACTACGAGCCTGATCAGGCTAATCTAAACTTGCAAATTCAGGATGGCAATATTGAATTCAAGCATGTTTCCTTTTCCTATGATGGAAAGCGTAATGTTTTACAGGATATTTCCTTTTCTGTCAAAAAAGGCCAGACGATTGCCTTTGTGGGTTCGACTGGCTCTGGTAAATCCTCTATTATTAATCTTTTCCTACGTTTTTATGAGTTTGAGCAGGGACAGATTTTGATTGATGGCCGTGATATTAAAGACTTTAGTCAGGCGGAGCTGCGGCGAAAGATTGGCCTTGTTTTGCAGGATCCCTTCCTTTATCATGGTACCGTTGCTTCCAATATTCAGCTTTACCAAGAGCAGCTGACGCGAGAAGAAATTATAGAAGCGGCTAAGTTTGTAGATGCTCATGGCTTTATCAGTCAGCTCCCTCAAGGATATGATGCCCCTGTGACTGAGCGGGGAGCGACTTTTTCTAGCGGACAAAGGCAGCTTCTAGCCTTTGCCAGAACCATCGCCACCAAACCTAAAATCTTGATTTTGGATGAGGCGACAGCCAATATTGATTCGGAGACAGAAGAGCTGATTCAAACCTCACTGAGAAAGATGCGGCAGGGTCGGACAACCATTGCCATTGCCCACCGTCTGTCTACCATTCAGGATGCCGACTGCATCTATGTCTTAGATAAGGGGTGCATTATCGAATCCGGCAGCCACGAAGAATTGCTAGCTCAAGATGGCACCTATAAGAAAATGTACCAACTGCAGGCTGGGATGATGGAGTCTTGAAAAACCTGATTATAAATGAAAGGTGTAGAATTCCAAATGAATTCTACACCTGTTTTAAATAGTCTTTTAATTTCTCTAAATTTTCTTCCAAGTTATCATAAGGCAGCTTGGCATACTGGTAAGGGCAGCTAGCAAGGTAACTCTGTTCAAAGAAGTCAAGCGGCAGGCTGCTGTGTTTGAGAGCACTGACGGAAGAAAGTGACCTCAAGTCTAACAGAATGCCATCCTTGGTCAGATAGCTGGATAGTGGAAGCTGAGCTTGTTCTAGCAGTGTCTGCGCCTTTCTTGCTTCCTCTTCTTGAAGCTGCAGCAGCGCCAGCCTATTTTTTTCAAACATGAGACTGTCGATATAGAGCGATAGAGCCTTCTGCATGATGAGGTTGCTGTCATAGTCCACGGCGCTTTTGTAAGCGATAAAGGTCTTTTGAATCTGGGGTGGAAGGAGCAGGGCAGTAATCCTTAGGGCCGGGAAAAGGCTGGTAGAAAAGGACTTGATGTAGATGACCCGCTGGCTATTGTCTAGATAGTGAAAGGTTAGTTCCCGCCGTCCATCAAAGTCTGATAGATAGTCATCCTCTACGATATAGACATCATAGAGCTGTGCCAGCCGAAGAATCTCTTCCTTTTCCTGCCGACTGTAGGAGTGGCCCAAGGGATAATGAAAACGCGGGATAGTGTAGAAAAACTTGATCTTTCCGCTTTTAAAAATCCTCTCCAGTTCTTGCAGGTCAATCCCCTGTGGTGCTCTTTCAATGGTTTCATAAGGAAGTTTTTGCGCTAGCAGAAGATCATTAATCCGATGGTAGGTCGGCTGCTCCACCAAGATACGCTCTTTTTGGTTGGGAAAGTCAATCTGTGAAAGGATATAGAGGGCCTGTTGGGTGCCGGAAGTCAGTACCAACTGATCCCTAGAAGCATAGACAGCAGAGTCCAGCATCAGTTTTTGAACAGAGCGGCGCAGATCCTCCAGTCCTTCCTGCTGAGGATAGTAGTTGAAGAGATAATTTTCTCGGCCAATCAGAGTTTCATTTACACAGAGTCGGAAATCCTCATAGGCTTGGTGGCGGTCATCCCTCACAGGCAACTCCAAATCTTGCTTTTTTTCCTGAGCATTCTCCAGCACATAGTAGCCGCTTTTGGGAACGGCATAGATGTACTTCTGATATTTGAGCTCAATCAGAGCCTTCTGCGCAGTATCCTTACTGCAGTGGTAACGCTCTGCAAGCTTCCGGACAGAAGGAATTTTCTGACCAGTTGCCAATTTTCCCTCTTTAATATCCTTAGTAATCTTATCAATTATGCGTTGGTATTTTGCTTTAACCATAAAACTGTCCCCATACAGATTTGATTTTTTCATATTGTAACTCATTTTCAGATATTTTACAATAGAGAGCAAGTAGGAGGAGTCATGAAAACAAAAACAGTTATTCTGGCCACAGATATTTCTGGCTTAGGTAAGGTTGCTGCAACAGCTGCCCTGCCACTCTTTGCAATTTGCCAGCTAGAGGTTGCTCTCTTGCCAACCATGATTTTGTCGTCTCATACAGGCGGTTTTTCAGACATCTATATAGATGATTATACGCATGGGATGCTTGCCTTTTTGAAACAATGGCAGAGCTTGGAATTCGATTTTTCAGCTCTGGTAACAGGATATTTGAAATCTGACATACAGGTGGAAAATTTGCTGCGCTTTAAAAAGGAAAAAAGCTTGCCCCTTATCGTGGATCCTATCATGGGAGACAAGGGGACTTTTTATCAGGGATTTTCAGATGCCCATCTAGACCATATGCGTCGCCTCTGCCAACATGCCGATTTGGTTCTGCCCAATTTGACTGAAGCCTGTTTGTTGTTAGAAGAATCCTACGAAGAGAGTTTATCAGAAGATAGATGGGAGGACTACTGCAAACGTTTGGCTGAGTTAGGACCGAGCAAGGTCTTGTTGACTGGCTTGCCCATGAAAGAAAAGCAGATTGGTGTGGCCTATTTTGATGCGGCGACAGAAGAGTTTAACCTCTTTTCTAGTCCAGCTCTGCCCCAGCAATTTTTTGGAACGGGTGATATATTGACGACACTTGTAGCTGCGGCTTTTGTTCAGGGGATTGACATCAAACAAGCCCTGCCGGTGATTTTGAAATTTATTGAAAAGAGCTTGGCCTTTAGCTTTAAAGAGCAAATAGATCCAAAGAAGGGCGTTGTTTACCAGCCCTATCTAGGAGAGCTTTTCGCTGATTTTCAAGCCTTAATGGAGGAAAAATATGAAGAAACAAACACTTGATTTGCAAACCTTAACCATGATTAGTTTATTTGCTGCTTTGATTTTTTTGAGCATTCAGTTTTTTAAAATTCCTGTGGGAGCTCAGTTTATTCACTTTGGGAATGCACTGGTGGTAGTGGGCTGTCTGATTTTTGGCAGTAAGCTCGGTTTTTTAGCGGCTGCTATCGGATTGGGAATATTTGACTTGCTAAATGGTTATGCAGCGGAAATCCCAGTTATCTTGCTAGAAGCTCTTGCGGTAGCCGTGGTGATTCATTTTCTGTATGAAGGACTCTTTCAGAGAAAGGATCGACTAAGAAATATTCTTGTGACAGCAGTAGCAGCTGCTTTGGTGAAGATTGTGCTTAATATCCTCAAGTACACTCTGATAGGAACACTGTTTGGCGGGAGTAGTTTACCAGCAGCCTTTTTGCTGGCAGTAGCTGAGATTACTGGTACATTTGGCTCCAGTCTAGCGACAGTCATTGCTGTCCCAATCTTATATCCAATCTTTAAGCAAGTCAGAAAAGCGCACAAGCAAAGAAGGACTCTGGAAAAGCAAGGATGAATCAATAAACAGCATAAAAAAAGAAACCGTCTGAGAATTCTCGGACGGTTTTAGTGTATTTGTCTTACATAAAATAAACGATAGCAAGGTATTGCAGGGCAGAGGCTGCTAGAATGAAAAGGTGCCAAATCATGTGGAAGTAGGGCTTCTTTTGAGCATAGAAGCCAGCTCCTACAGTATAGCAGAGGCCACCAGCCAGCATGAGTCCCCAGAATACAGGTCCGGTTTGACCGATAATCTGCGGAATGATAAAGACAACCAGCCAGCCCATAATCAAATAGAGAGCTAAGCTGAATTTTTCATTGACCTTCTTAGCGAAAATTTTGTAGAGAATGCCAAAGATGGTCGTGCCCCACTGGATAGCAATGATGAGATAGCCAAACCAGTTATTCATCAGAGACAGTACAACTGGAGTGTAACTTCCAGCGATGGCGATATAAATCATGGAGTGGTCGATAATGCGCAAGATATACTTGTGAGTAGAGCCATAGGACATAGAGTGATAAACTGTCGAGGAGAGGAACATGAGAAAGAGGCTGATGACAAAGATAGAAGTTCCGACAGCAGCCACCAAGCCGTGCTCTTCATAGCTATAAATGGCTGAGATAGGCAGCAGAATCAGCATCAGAACAGCCCCTACCGCATGGGTAACAGAGTTGGCAATTTCCTCTCCAAAGGATAGTTTTTTACTGAGTTTAAGCGCGTAGTTCAAGATTTTCTTCCTCCTCATTTGGTACTTGGATTAGGGATAAGGTCTTTTGATAGAGTTTGACCGTCTGGCAGGCAGTGGAAATGATAGGTACCACCTCTAGTTTATTGCCGTTCATATAGTCAACGAAGTCATCATAAAGCTCTCGCGAATCTGCTTCTTTATGCAGTATATTTAAAGTAGCTGAAATTTCCTGGATAGAAAAGACCGTTTTTAAGGTCGTAATGGCAATCAAGCGAGCTACTTGGCGACGTTGATATTTTTTCTTGACAGGCTTGGCAACATAACCGTGCTTGACATAGTTGTTAATCATAGAAGCGGTTAGTCCCTTGTCAGCAGCTGAAATGGAAGAGCCACAGACATTGTTTACATAGAGCAGAACTTGGTCCAAATATAGCTCCAGATCTGGTAATTCGTCCCACTTGGGAAAAACTTGTTGAGCGTTCAAATCTTTATCACTTTCCTATCTAGTCTTTATAACTAGATGATAACATCTCTGTAAATCAAAGTCAAGCAAAAAATAGAATGTCCCATTGAAATTTGATATAATTTTAAAAAGAAGAAAGGGAGGTTTCAGATGAAAAAACAAACAATCTTTGATATGGTAGCCTTCCTAGGCAGTCTGATTTTTTGGTTTTGGCTCTATATGCGCTTTTTTTATGCCTACGTAGCCGTCGTCTTTTACAAGAATCAGCCAGAGTGGAACCTGCTGATACCAGCTTCTATCATCCTGACTTTGACAGCTATCAGCTCGCTTTTTATTCGCGGCCTCTATAGTCGGCACATTCCTCGTTGGCTGGTGCTAGCCAGTTACACCCTCTATTTTCTCATTCTATTCTATGCCCTCTTTTTGAAAAATATCGGCAGGCAGGGCTTTAGTCTGGACCTGCAGTCTTTTACCTATAATTGGATTTATGGAGATAAGCTGGTACCAACCATGAATATCATTATGTTCATTCCGCTGGGCTTTCTCTGCAAGCTGTCATGGAAACATGTGGCTTATTTTACCTTGGCTATCAGTCTGGTTGAGGGGAGCCAATATCTCTTTCACCTGGGTATTTTTGACTTGGGTGATATCTTGACTAACTTGCTAGGCTTCATCATTGGCAGCTATCTACTAGAGACAGCCTTGGGAAAATGGGTTGTCCGCCATATTCACTAAATGAAAGAAGGAAACTATGAAAATTCTTATCCCAACTGCTAAAGAGTTGAATCTGTCTGCGCCATCCGCAATCCCGAATCTACCTTCAGCACAAACCCAAACTGTGTTGGATGAGTTGGCAACCATGTCAGTAACTGACTTGGCATCATTTTATAAAATCTCCCCAGAAAGAGCGGAGGTAGAGTGGCAAGCCATTCAGGCTTTGCGAGAAGGAACTGCGCAGCATGCTCCAGCACTTTATCTATTTGATGGCCTTATGTACCGCCATATCAAGAGGCAGGGCTATACCAAGAAGGAAAGTCAGTATATCGAGAACCACCTTGCCATCACATCAGCGCTTTACGGTGTTATCCCAGCCCTGGAGCCCATAGCGCCTCATCGCTTGGACTTTATGATGCCACTCAAGTTAGATGGGAAGAGTCTCAAGGCTTTTTGGAAAGAAGCTTATGACCAAGCACTGGCAGAAGATGAGATGATTTTCTCCCTCCTGTCCAGCGAGTTTGAAACGGTCTTTTCCAAGGAAATCCGCCAGCGCATGATAGGTTTCAAGTTTCTAGAAAACCGTGGTGGCAAGCTGAAAGTCCATTCGACCATTTCTAAAAAAGCGCGTGGTGAGTTTTTAACAGCTCTAATAACTAACAAAGTGACAGAAGTCGAACAGATGAAAAAATTAAGCTTTGCAGGCTTCACCTACCGACCTGATCTATCTAGTGAACAAGAGTTGGTTTATGTCAAGGAAGTGTGAAAAGGGGAAATCAAGTCAAGTGCTATCACTGCTCGGAACGCTATCAGTGAATTGGTTGGGGTAGATACAAGAGATAAGCAAAATCAGCAGGTAGAGTTCAGCTATACTACAGAAATTGCTGGGATGGAAGCAGGCCGTCAGGCATGCAATCAAATGCTGCAGGCTGTCAGTGACTTTAGCGCAGCTGTCCTGACTCAGGCTAATAAATTTCCTGATATAGCTTATAAAATTGAAAAGCGTGATGTAGAACAGGCGCAACGTTGGAGAAACTGATGATAAAAGATAAAAATCAAGAAAAACGTGAGCAATTACATAAGAAAATCATTCAGCTTGAGAATTAAGAAGAAGATCTTTTAGTTCTCAAAAGGCGTTATGAAGAGAAGGTAATGAATTTTCGTACAGATATTTGGACGATGAATGCCCAAATAGAAAACTTGATAGATCCCGTATCAGAGACTAGTTCTACCAGTCGTAAAATATGGGAAGAAAACCAAGCCTTGCAGCAAACAATAGATAGCTACGTAGAGCAGGAGTTGGACGATGTTTCCAAACAAACAAGGAAAGTTCAGCAAAAATTAGATGAAAACCGAGAAAAATTGACGAAAGAAAGGAACTCTTTACCATGGGAGTAAAATACAGTGCGTCAGAGTCTTCACAGCTGATGGAGGTCATGGCTAATAATATTCAAGTGGCCAATGAGGTGACAGACCGATTGACTCAGGGATGTGACCACCTGATAGCCACCCTAGACTCAGGAGAACTCATGGGAGCTGCCTATACAGCAGGGAAAGGCCTCTTTTCAGAGATTATCATTCCTGCTATTAAGAAACTGCAGGAAGCGGTTGATGACATTCAAACGGAGTTAAATTCATATAGGACTGCCGATGCTCAGGTAGCTGAGTACGGAAACCTCGACCTGGATCAGCTGAAGAAGACAAAAGAATTGAGAGAGTAGCAGCTAGCCTCTGTCAAAAAGGCTATTGAAGCAAAAGAATCATTCTTAGAGCGCATGAAGTCTATTGCTACATTTAATATCGTTTCTCACATGCAGTCTCTGGTGATTCTTTCTAGTGCAGAATCGCAAATTGAATCACAAATCAAAGAATTGGAAGAGAAGATTGAAAAGCTAGAGTTCTTTGTCGCTCAAGTTTCTCAATATTTCAGCGATAGTCTAGAAGTCCTCCGTCTAGCTATTCAAGGAGCCAGCCAGCTAAGCCAAGTCCTAGTAGACAGCAACGGTAATCACTATGTTGATGGAGTTGACATGAGCTGGGCCAAGAAGATGCAAGGACAGAAGATTGAAAGTATAAAATATGATTCTTCTAAGAATTCTAAGTATTTGGCTAAAGAATATGGAAATACTTTGAATAAGATAGAAAAAGCGTCTACTATTAGTGAAAAGAAATCAGCAGTAGAAGAATTTTTAAATAAGAATTTTCCAGATCTAGATGAAGAGGTACGGAGTAATCTAATTAGTGAGATTGCAGAAGGAGTTGATAAACAGTTAGCTAACAATCCGACTGTGGTCAAAAATTTACAGAAAGCTGGCCTTACCTGGGAGATGATTAAACAACTTAAGGCCTATTCACTTGGTCTAGACAGTCCAAATGTAGGCATTGGGTCAAATTTTGTAACGACAACAACTGAAGTTGTTGAGACTGCAAATGGACCTGAACTACAAACTAATTCCACTATCTTTGGTGGATTGCTTTCTAGAGGCGTTAACGCTGCTTTAGTTGCTTGGGACTATCAAAGTCAGATTGATGATGGAGCTGACATTGAGGATGCGGCTCTTAAAACGGCGGGACATTTCGGTATAGGAATTGTAGGTGCGAAAGTAGGCGCAAGCATAGGATCGTTTCTTGGTCTTCCTGGTACAATAGGTGGTACAGTTTTGGGATTTCTATTTGGTACAGCATATAGCTGGATGGGAAATCAAGTATTCGATGAACTTTATGATAGTTATGCAGAGCCTGTTGTGGAAAATGTTAAAAATTATATATTGGATGATGATAAGGGGACCCCAGGTACTGAGAGTTATTTGAATAATTTGGGACTTTAATAATATATTAATTGTAATTTTACCTTATAATCAAATTTTTTAAAAATAGAAAATAGGATATAAAATGATGAAAAAAGAATATTTAACCGAACTCTTAGCTTTTCAGGGTAGAAACTATTATTTTGACCCAAAAACTAATAAAATCTATGTCAATGTAGATAAACCAACATTCCATCTGGATCTCACGAATTATGTTCCTGCAGCTAGCATTCTGCTGCTACATGGATTTACTTCTATTTCGAATAGCCAGTTTTCCTTCCTGTGGAAGTTGATTTCTCTAGTATTGGGTTATATTATTCTTGGGTATTTAGTAGAATTACTTGTGAGAACAAAGAAGGAACTGTCATTTAAAGAGTTTCGCTTTGAAACGCTCCCCATTAAGGATGAATTTTTATATATTTTTAGTCGAAATGTATATGCGAAGCTTGTATTCGGTTTGTTTTTTACCTTTTTTGCAATTTATCATGCAACTGAGTATCTAAGCAGAGGTGTCTATGTCTCTTATTTGTTAAGTGATATTGGCTTCTTGATTGTTTATTTTTGTCTCATAAGGTCCCATTTATTCAAACAGATAAAAGTTCTAAAAAGATTAAAAAAGAAAAATACTTAGAATTCGAGAAGATTTTTAAAGGAGGTTTCTAATGACTGAGCTACTACCGATAGGGAGTGTTGTCCAACTTAAAAATGGACAAGTAAAAATTATGATTATTAACCGTTATCCTCTTTATGATAATAAGGGTGAAATTGGTTATTTAGACTATTCCGGTTGTGTATATCCTTTTGGTATGACAGATAATCAAGCTTGCTTTTTTAACCAAGAAGATATTGAAAAAGTTTGGTTTGAGGGGTATATAGATGAATCAGAAGAGAAAATGCTAGCAAAAATAGAAGATAAATTATCTCAAATTCCTTATCCTAAATATTCTTTAGCTGATTTATAATACCTGTTCCTGTCAGTAAAGCATTCTAAAAACCCCTCGCAATTATTTGCGAGGGGTTAGTGTCTTATAAGTTTTCTTTTCTTTTTATAATCTTCTCTTTTTAGTTAAGGGCTGCTAAAAGAGCATCAGCCTGTGCTGAGAGTTCAGCAAGTTTGTCTTCTGGGACAGTCAGTTGTCCAGTTCCCCATGCCTCTGGGTTGATACCAACACCTGTGAATGGTTCTACCACATTCATACGGATGAAAGGCAGAAGGCTGCGGTAGTGCTTGAATACTTCATCTGGTGATGTGCCGTTAGCTACAGATGAAACTGTAACAGCCTTAGCGTTCAAAGCAGATGGGCCAGTTGGGTCTGACAGATCCAGAGCGCGTGAAGCCCAGTCCAAGAGGTTTTTCACTACTCCTGGAATAGCCCAGTTGTAGACAGGTGAGAAAATCCAGATGGCATCAGCGGCCAAAATTTCTTCACGAACCTTAGTAACAGCAGCTGGAGCAGGGCTTTCGATGTCTTGGTTGAAGAATGGTACATCTTTGTAATCAAGATATGAAACTTCTGCCTTGCCAGCCAAAGCTTTTTCTGCTTGCTCAGCCAATTGGTGGTTGAAAGAACCTTGACGAAGCGAGCCGACGATGAATAATACTTTAGACATTGCATTGTCTCCTTTTTTATAAAATAAAGAGATATTTCTCTTGTTACAATATATGTTACAACATTAATTACTAGTTAGCAATTATTTAGCTCAATTTTTTGAAATTTTTTAAAATACGAATCAAATCCTGCTTATCGTCTTCTTCGAGAATGGACAGAGCTTGCTGGATATTTTTAATATGATCAGGCAGGGCGGCTTCAATTTTAGCTTTACCTTGTTTCGTCAGGCCAATCAAAAAAGCCCGGCGGTCATTTGGGTCGCAGGTGCGGACAATCCAGCCGTCGCGTTCCATATTTTTGATGACGACAGTCATGTTGCCAGAAGTAGCCAAAATACGGTCAATCAGGTCCTGAATACGCAGCTCTCCTTTGCTGTATAGGGTTTCTAAGACGGAAAACTGAGTAGGAGTCAAATCATGCTTTTTAAAAATTTGGGCTTCAATGGCACGGATAGTTCTTTCTGCCTTATGAAAGACAATCATGGTTTTCAAATCAAGCAGAGTTTCTTTGCTTAAATCGTCTGTAATCTTCATAACAATATTTTACCAATAAATAGTATCATATGCAAGGATATTGCTTTAGAATTTTGTGAATATTCTCATCAAAAAAAGATAGAAAAATAGGAGTATTTGTAGTATAATGACGGAGTGAAATATAAAAATAGAAATAAAGCCTATTTTCCAATTTGGCAGTACCTTATCGGTATTTTTATCGTTCTCAGCGTTCTTGTCTTTTCATTTTTTGCAGTTTTGCAAGTGTCTATGCAGCCGAGACAGTCGGTTAAGGAAGCAAGCAGCCGCTTGGCCAAAGAATATGCAGATCTTGAAAAAGTGGATTCTTTTGCTATCTACAATGGACAAGAATCTTACTACAGTCTGCTTGGCAAGACCAGTAAGGGTGTCGAAAAAGCTGTTTTGATTGCAAAAGATACCAATGAGATACGGGTCTATCGACTGGACCAAGGTGTCAGTCAGTCTAAAGCAGAGAGCATTGCCAAGGAAAATGGAGCAGGAACTATTGATAAGGTGACCATGGGCTATTTTCAGGATCAGCCCATCTGGGAAGTCAAGTCGGGAGGCACCTACTACCTGATAGGTTTTGAAAGCGGACAGTTGGTCAGCAAGGAGGGACTATGAAATTATCAAATCGTGTCTTAAAAATGGAAGAAAGCGTGACTTTGGCAACAGCAGCGCGTGCTAAGGCTTTGAAAGCGCAGGGGTGGGATATTCTATCTCTGACTCTGGGAGAGCCAGATTTTCCAACGCCTAAGAATATCCGAGATGCGGCTGTAGCAGCAATTGAGGATGGGCGTTCTAGCTTTTATACGGTGACTAGCGGTCTGCCAGAGCTAAAAGAAGCTGTAGTGGAGTATTTTGCCAACTATTACGGCTACACAATCCAGTCGAATCAAGTGACGGTGGCAACCGGAGCTAAATTCTCCCTCTACACCTTCTTTATGAGTGTGCTTGACCCAGGTGATGAAGCTATCATTCCGACGCCTTATTGGGTCAGCTACGGCGACCAGATTAAGATGGCCGAGGGGACTCCTGTTTTTGTTCAAGCCACTGAGGAAAATAATTTCAAGGTAACGGTGGAACAGCTGGAAGCTGCTCGTACTGATAAGACCAAGGTTTTGGTTTTGAACTCGCCGTCCAATCCGACGGGTATGATTTATACAGCGGATGAGCTGCGGGCGATTGGGAACTGGGCTGTAGAGCATGATATTCTGATTTTGGCAGACGACATCTATGGACGGCTGGTATATAACGGTAATACATTTACGCCAATTTCCAGTCTATCTGAGGAGATTCGCAAGCAGACGGTGGTCATCAATGGTGTCTCTAAGAGCTACTCCATGACAGGCTGGCGGATTGGCTACGCAGTTGGTGAGCCGGAGATTATAGCAGCTATGAGTAAGGTTGCAGGTCAGACGACTTCTAACCCAACAGCAGCGGCTCAATATGCAGCTATAGAAGCTCTGACTGGCAGTCAGGAAACGGTCGAGACTATGCGTCAAGCCTTTGAAGAGCGTCTCAATACCATCTATCCTCTCTTGGCTCAAGTGCCAGGATTTGAAGTGGTCAAGCCGCAAGGGGCCTTTTATCTCTTCCCAAATGTCAAGAAAGCCATGGAAATGAAGGGATATACTGATGTGACCGAGTTTACGACAGCAATTTTAGAAGAAGTTGGTGTAGCTCTGGTGACGGGAGCAGGCTTCGGTGCGCCAGAAAATGTCCGTCTTAGCTATGCGACAGATCTGGAAACACTCAAAGAAGCCGTTCAGCGCCTGCAGCAATTTATGGAGAGTAAATAGAGCTCTCAATCTTACACTACTTTCGAAGATTTATGAACAATAGATAAGGACGGACTCAGAGTTCGTCCTTTTCAGTTTCCCTCAACTGTACTGGCAAATAATTCGACAAAATGGTAAAATAATATAGAATTTATAAAATCGCTTTCAAGTTTTCTGGTTGAATTGAGAAGATTTTGTTCAGAAAATAAAAGCTAGGAGCAGTTGGAATTTAGCTGTCAGGGCTTGCAAACAGGAGTGAAAGGAGAACAATATGAAACGTCGTTTGATTTTCTTATTCTTGCTAGGCGGCCTAGTCTTATTAGGAGTTTATGTTTTCTTTGATTCAGAGCAGGGTTGGACCACTATTTCCCAGTCTAATTCGGATGAACCAAGCTACAGCCTACAAGCAAAAGATAATCGCTATTGTATCCACTATTATGAGAATTCCTCGGCCCGTAAGGATTGGTACTTGAATAATTACCAGCCAGGTTTAAATTTAAAGATGCGAACTTTGAATAGTGAGCAATTAAAAAATATTGAGGGGGGATCTGCAAAGCAGGAACTTTCTGGGACGGGCTATACGGATTTTACGATAGTTTATGAGACTCGCTATAATCCTCAGATTGAGCGAACCTATTTTAAAGTACATATTGAAGTTAATGATAAGGTAGATGTAGACACTAAGAAGAGCAGTATGACCTACTGGAAGACGGAAGAAGAGGTAAAGAATGATCCGCCAATTGATTAAATAGCAGCTATAAATGGCAGATTAACTTAGTAGAAGTCACTTTCTGATAGAAGTCACCATACGACTTAAAAATTTGAGGAGTATTTAGTTGAAGACGACGGTGTTTCGGTGTATAATAAAAGAAGTCCATTTGGTCTAGCCCTGCATTCTATTGACTTGCAGTGTCTTCCTCATGGTCTTTTTACTTAAGTAATAATAGGGATGAAGATTATTTTGTACAAAAGGAGATAAAATGGGTTTTATCAGAAAGGAAATAGGGGAAAGAGAGAAGAAGCTTCTCGAGGATTTTTCTATTGAAGAAAAAGAACTGGCTCTGCCATTTTTACTAGAGGATGAGAAGAGAGAAATTTTTCTCTGCGTCAAGCAATTTCGTATCGGGGAAGGGAAATATCAAGTCTTAGCCATGATTCTCGGAGGTCACTTGCTTGAATTTCGCCTAGAAGAAGAGCGGGCCGATAGATATCCAGTTCGCAATGAGGAAAATCAAAGTGTAAAAGGTCTATCGACAGAAACAATCTCCCAGCTTGTGATTCCCAAGGTTTTAAAAGGACGAGAGGACAAAATCGTAACAGTGATTCAACATGCCCTGTCGCAGATTAACCCTTATTATGATACAAAGATAAGGGAAGTAAACCACGTGGAGTACAGATAAAGAGGAGATAGGATATGGGATTATTAGAAAAGTGTCTGGATTTTTTACCAACTCGGCGGGCCGTCAGTGACATAGAAGAAGAGATGACTTGGGAGGAAGAATTTACCCCTAAAAGAGTTCACTACAAAGAAGATAGTAATAGCCCTCAGAAGGAGACTGAGGGAACAGCAACTCTTCCCCAAGAAGGAAGTTGGAAGTTCGTGCATGAGATGATTTCTGAAGAAGGGGTTGAGCTTTTAAAGGAAGCTGGTATTGATGACGAGCTAGTCTTTGAGACGGGCGATTGGGTTGCAGATCATGATTTGGGGATTTATCTGGTCCTTTATCGCTTTGGTGGCAGAACCAACTGGAAGAAAACCTATAAGCTAATCTTGCAAGGACAGGTGATTGAATTTAAGACCAAGACCATTTTTCATCAGCAGGATTTTTCTTATGAAGATGGGGAATTCACTAAGGGAGTGATTGTCAAAAATGTCTCTAATATGCTCCTGCCCTCGGCTTTCGAAGGTCAACAGCAGCGCGTGCTCCATATCATTCAAGCGGCTCTCTCAGCAGCTAGCCCAAGCTATGATACTGTCATTTACAGGGCGAACTTTGATTTGGTTTAGGAGGGGAAAATGATATATATTACAAGAGAAGATGTTTTGACTTGGCTGGACAAACATGAGCCAGTGGCCAATCGTCAGAAGGACATTGCGGCCTTTCATAAAGAACTGTCGTTTCGTCTGCAAAGAATGGACTTTCGACCGTCTACCAGTTCAAAAGATCCGCGGAGAGATGTTTGTGAAGATCCTGACCAAGAGCTCACTGTAGCCTTTACTCAGGACGGGGAGGGGAATTATGCGACGATTGACCAGAGTCCAGGAGGTCAGATTCTCAGCGATCAGCGCTTTAAGATGGCTTTGAAAAAAGTCTTGAACTATGATGATGACATGGTTGATCGACTGCTATATGGAACAAAAAATTAGTCCTCTTATTCAGAGAGAGTTATCCACCAGCCTTTAAGAGGCTGGTTTTTTAATTTTTCTGAGATTTAGCCTCTTCAAGGATAGCTATTGCAATCGCTTTATGGTAAAATATAGAACAGATGTCCGAAAGATTTGTCTTGAAATAAAGTGACATTTAGCAACCAATCTAGGAGGCAGATATGATTGATCATTTTGGGATTACAGTCAAGGATTTGGAAGCCAGCAAGCTTTTTTATCAGCAAGCTTTAGAGCCATTGGGCTACAAGATTGCCTTTGAAATTCCTCAGGCAGTAAGTTTTGCGGAGCCACGAACAGCTCCAGCTGGAGACTTTTGGTTAAGTCAGGGGCAATCAGATGCATCTCATTTTGCCTTTCGTGCTGAGACTAGAGAGCAAGTGGATGCTTTTTATCAAGCTGGTCTAGCAGCGGGAGGTCAAGATAATGGTGCCCCGAGTATTCGTCCTCAATATCACCAGCCTTACTATGCAGCCTTTGTCTTGGATCCAGATGGTAATAATGTCGAAGCAGTCTGTCATAAAGAATAAAAAATAGAAGAGAGAAAAAACGTGTCAAAGAAAATCGTAACAATTATTGATGTGAAAAATTATGTTGGTCAAGAAGTGACCATCGGTGCTTGGGTTGCCAATAAGTCAGGTAAGGGTAAGATTGCTTTCTTGCAGTTGCGCGATGGCTCTGCCTTTTTCCAAGGGGTGGCCTTCAAGCCTAACTTCATCGAAAAATTTGGCGAAGAAGAAGGACTGGCGAAGTTTGATACGATTAAAAAGCTTAGCCAAGAAACTTCTGTCTATGTGACAGGGATTGTCAAGGAAGACGAGCGCTCAAAATTTGGCTATGAGCTGGACATCACCGATATCGAAATCATCGGTGAGTCAAATGACTATCCAATCACGCCGAAAGAACATGGAACGGACTTCCTTATGGACAACCGTCATTTGTGGCTGCGTTCTCGTAAGCAAGTAGCTATGATGCAAATCCGCAATGCCATCATCTACGCTACCTATGAATTCTTTGACAAGAATGGCTTTATGAAGTTTGACAGCCCAATCTTGTCAGGAAATGCTGCAGAAGACTCAACTGAACTCTTTGAAACAGACTACTTCGGAACTCCAGCATACTTGAGTCAGTCAGGTCAGCTTTATCTGGAAGCAGGTGCCATGGCTCTTGGTCGTGTCTTTGACTTTGGTCCTGTATTCCGTGCTGAAAAATCAAAAACCCGTCGTCATTTGACTGAGTTTTGGATGATGGATGCAGAGTACTCATACTTGACACATGATGAGTCACTTGACTTGCAAGAAGCTTATGTTAAGGCTTTGATCCAAGGTGTTCTTGACCGTGCTCCTCAAGCTTTGGAAACCTTGGAACGTGATGTAGAACTCTTGAAACGCTATATTGCAGAGCCTTTCAAGCGTGTTAGCTATGATGAAGCGATTGACCTCTTGCAAGCGCATGAAAATGATGAGGATGCTGACTATGAGCATCTGGAACATGGAGATGACTTTGGTTCACCGCATGAAACATGGATTTCAAACCACTTTGGTGTACCAACCTTTGTCGTGAACTACCCAGCAGCTATCAAAGCTTTCTACATGAAGCCGGTTCCTGGAAATCCAGACCGCGTCCTCTGTGCAGACTTGCTTGCTCCAGAAGGCTACGGCGAAATCATCGGTGGTTCTATGCGTGAGGAAGACTACGATGCCCTCGTTGCTAAGATGAATGATCTTGGTATGGATACTTCAGAATATGAATTTTACTTGGATCTTCGTAAGTATGGAACAGTTCCACACGGTGGCTTCGGTATCGGTATCGAGCGCATGGTAACCTTTGTAGCAGGAACTAAGCATATCCGTGAAGCCATTCCATTCCCACGTATGCTGCACCGTATTAAACCGTAAATCAATAAAAACGCCCAGGGGGCGTTTTTTCAAAGCACTAGAAAGAAGAGGTGGAGATTATGTAACCAGCGGATTAACAAGTGATAAAGGATAGAAATGAAAAAACACTTGTTAAAGGAGAAAATATGTTTAAAAGAAGTTATCGGAAAAATATCGGCCTTATGGCCGGAGTTGAATTTTTTGCCTTTCTAGGCATTACTAGTTTTTGGATTTTATTTCTAAGTCAAAACGGCATGTCCCTTTGGCAGATTGGCCTTTTGGAAAGTATCTTTCATGCCACTAGCGTCATTTGTGAGATTCCTTCAGGGATGTTGGCGGATCGTTTTTCCTACAAGACCAATCTTTATCTGAGCCGGATAGCCGGGATTGTGTCTTCTGTTCTCATGTTGGCTGGGCAGGGGAACTTTTGGATCTATGCACTGGCTATGGTGATTAGTGCTTGGTCCTATAATTTTGATTCGGGGACAAGCGCAGCCATGGTCTATGATTCATCTGTGGAGGCCGGACTCAAGGAACGTTACTTATCCATCTCCAGTTTTATGTCTGGGGTGGCTGAAGCGACTCGGTCTTTGGGAACGGTCTGGGCCGGATTTTTTGTCCATGGACAATTGCATCTGACCTACTATATCATGATTGGTACCTCTATCATCGTTCTTTTCTTGACCTGGATGCTGAAAGAACCTAGTGTCAAAGCAGAGAATGCGGAACGTCTGACTATGAAAAAGATTATCTGGGCTGTCAAAGAGGAGTTGCAGAGAAATCCTAGTCTTTTCATCTGGATGATTCTTTCCCAAATCATCGGAACGCTGATGTGTATGTTTTATTTTTACTATCAAAATCAATTGCCTGACTTAAAAGATTGGCAGATTTCAGTAGTTATGCTAATTGGCAGTGCTTTGAATATCTTAGCGGTCTATCTGGCGAGTGTGATTGGAAAGAGATGTTCTGCCCTAAAACTTTTCCCTTCAGTGGTACTTTTAACTGGAGCAAGCTACCTGCTCTCCTATTTTGGCACGCCAATCATCTATATTGTGATTTATCTAATCAGCAACGCCTTGTATGCACTCTTTCAGCCGATTTTTGACAACGATTTGCAAAAGCAGCTGCCAAGTGAAGTACGGGCGACCATGCTCAGTGTTTATTCTATGATGTTCAGCTTGAGCATGATTGTCATTTTCCCTGTGACAGGCTGGTTGATTGATTACTTTGGCTTTGACTGGACTTTTATAGCTTTAGGCGGCTTCTTATTTGCTGTAACGCCATTTTTGTATATGAGTCTAAAGAAAATAAGCCAGAACTTACAAGAAGTCTAATATCAATGTTCTCTTTCTGCTGGTCAGAAGGAGAATATTTTTTACCCTTTGAAAATTATGGTAAAATAAATACAGTTTAATGGAGAAGTAGGCGGTATGAAAGATTTATTGAAATATTTCAAGGGCTATATCAGAGAGTCTTTGCTGGGGCCCTTGTTCAAGCTCTTGGAGGCCAGTTTTGAACTCTTGGTTCCGGTTTTGATTGCGGGGATTGTGGACGAGACCATTCCTAGACACGACAGCTCCCATCTCTACTGGATGGTTTTTCTTTTGATGGGCTTGGCTGCGCTGGGCGTGGTGGTAGCAGTGGTAGCCCAGTATTATTCGTCAAAGGCGGCAGTGGGCTTTACCCGCCAGATGACAAGTGATCTCTACCAGAAGATTCTGCGCTTGCCCAAGGCTAGTCGGGATGAGCTGACGACTTCTAGCTTGGTGACTCGACTGACGAGTGACACCTACCAGATCCAGACGGGAATCAATCAATTTCTTCGTCTCTTCCTGCGGGCGCCTATCATCGTTTTTGGCTCCATCATCATGGCCTTTACTATCAGTCCGGTCATTACCTTGTGGTTCTTGCTCATGGTAGCAATTTTAACGGCTATTATCGTTTTCATGTCTCGTCTGATGAATCCTCTCTATGCCAAAATTCGTCAGCTGACTGACCAGCTAGTCAATCTGACGCGTGAGCAGCTGCAGGGCATGCGGGTTATACGAGCTTTCGGTCAGACCCAGCGCGAGGTTCAGACCTTTCGCAATCGCAATGAGCTCTATAAAACCTGGCAAATCAGGACGGGAGCTCTGGCTAGTCTGATTAGTCCTCTGACCTTTCTTACGGTTAATGGTACTCTGATTGCTGTGATTTGGCAGGGCAATACCTTTATCGGCAAGGATTTGCTGACCCAGGGGATGCTAGTGGCCTTGGTCAATTATTTATTGCAAATTTTGGTAGAATTGCTCAAGCTAGCTATGCTCGTCAACTCACTCAATCAAAGCTATATCAGTGCAGGTCGTATCAGTCAGGTCTTCGATCAAGCAGAAGAAGATGTCCTGCAGGAATTAGTGCAGGAAACAGATCTGCCGAATCAAGCTATTAAAGTCCAGCAGGTTAGTTTTTCTTATCCAAATGCAGCTAGTCCTGCTTTGACTGGTCTGACTTTTGATTTGAAAAAAGGTCAGGCTTTGGGGGTTATTGGCGGGACAGGATCAGGTAAGTCTACTCTAGTTCAGCTGCTAGCTCATCTCTATCCAGTTGCTACTGGACAGTTGACCATTTTTTCACAAGGCCGAAGTCCCAAAAATCTGAGTGAATGGCGATCTTGGATTAGTCTGGTGCCTCAGAAGGCTGAGCTTTTTCAAGGAACTGTTCGCTCCAATCTGACCTTGGGTATGTCAAGCAAGCCAACAGATGCAGACTTGTGGCAGGCTTTAGAGATTGCTCAGGCAGCGGACTTTGTCTCTCAGAAGGAAGGGGGCTTGGATGCGACTGTAGAGGCCTTTGGTCGGAATTTTTCTGGAGGTCAGCGTCAACGTTTAACCATTGCCAGAGCTGTCTTGCGGAGGGCGCTTTTCTTGGTTTTAGATGATGCGACCTCAGCTCTGGACTATTTGACAGAGGCTAGACTCCTGCAGGCTATTAAGAATGAATTGACAGAGACCAGTCTGGTCTTGATCTCTCAGCGAACCAATAGCTTGCGCTCGGCGGATCAAATTTTAGTACTAGATAAGGGAGAACAGGTGGCCCTTGGTCGCCATGAGGAACTCCTAGTCAGCTCTGCCATTTACCGAGAAATCCATCACTCACAGCATAGCCAAGGAGAGGAGGACAAGCATGAAGCATAAGACATCACCTAGCAGCTTGAGGCGTTTGACTCGAGATTTGCTGCAGGCGCGCTGGCTCTTTTTCCTAGCTAGTCTGGGAACGGTGGCTCAAGTGGCTCTGACTGTTCTTCTACCAGTTTTAATCGGGAATGCGGTCGATAGCGTTCTTCTGCCTCAAGCGGACCAGCATTTGGTGCCGATTTTGGGCCAGATGTTGTTGGTCATCTTAGCCAATACGCTGATTCAGTGGCTCAATCCCTTGCTCTATAATCAGCTGGTTTATCGCTACAGTCAGCAGCTCCGTCAAGGTGTTATCAAGAAAGTACACTATCTGCCTTTGGCTTATCTGGACCGGCAGGGAACCGGAGACTTGGTTAGTCGGGTGACGACGGATTTGGAGCAGCTCAGCAATGGCCTACTTATGGTTTTTAATCAATTTTTTGTAGGTTTGCTGACCATCTTAGTGACTATCATTAGCATGGCCAGATTGGACTTTTTCCTCTTGCTTTTGGTTCTGCTTTTGACGCCCCTTTCTCTTTTCTTAGCGCGCTTTATTGCCAGAAAGAGTTTTAGCTTTTTCCAACGGCAGACGCAGGCAAGAGGAGAGCAGACCCAGCTGATTGAGGAAAGCCTGACCCAGGAAAGTTTGATTCAGGCTTTTAATGCTCAGGAGCAGTTTGATACAGCTTTTACTCGCAGTAATCAAACCTATGCAGACTATTCGCAGGCGGCTATTTTCTATTCTTCGACGGTCAATCCTTCGACTCGTTTTATCAATGCCCTGATTTATGCTTTGATTGTAGGCTTTGGGGCTGTCCGCATCATTCAGGGAACAGGCTTTACGGTTGGACAGCTGGTAACTTTTCTCAACTACGTCAACCAGTACACCAAGCCTTTCAACGATATATCGTCAGTCATGTCGGAATTGCAGAGCGCTTTAGCTTGTGCGGAGAGGATTTACAGCGTTTTGGACCAAGAAGAAATAGCAGAGTCTGGTCAGGAAATCCTCCAGTCGGAAGATGTCAGAGGACAGATTAGCTTTGAGCGTGTGGCTTTTGGCTATGAGCCTGGCAAAGAGCTGATTCAGGCTTTGAATATAAGGATTCCAGCAGCTAGTAAGGTTGCTATTGTCGGGCCGACCGGTGCTGGCAAGTCAACCCTGATTAATCTCCTCATGCGCTTTTACAATGTAGATAGTGGTCTTATTTCGCTAGACGATGTTCCCATCACGCATTACACCAGATCCTCTTATCGTCAGCAGTTCGGTATGGTACTGCAAGAGACTTGGCTCAAGACGGCGACTATTCACGACAACATAGCTTTTGGCCGGCCAAATGCCAGCCGAGAAGAGGTCATTGCAGCTGCCAAATCGGCCAATGCGCATTTCTTTATCCAGCAACTGCCTCAGGGGTATGACACCTATCTGGCGGATGCTGGGGACTCCCTGTCTCAAGGTCAGCGGCAGCTATTAACCATCGCGCGTGTCTTCCTTGCTGTTCCTAAAATCCTAATCTTGGATGAGGCGACTTCCTCCATTGATACCCGGACAGAAGTCTTGATTCAGGAGGCTTTCAGCAAGCTCATGGTGGGTCGTACTAGCTTCATCATTGCCCATCGCCTGTCTACTATTCAAAATGCTGACATCATCCTCGTTATGGTAGATGGTGATATCGTCGAACATGGAAATCATCAGGAGCTCATGGCAGCCAGAGGTGTTTATTACCAAATGCAGACGGCGCAGGAGTAGAAGGGGAGCTTTATTAAAGTTCACAGATTGATGCTAAACAAAACTAAAAGAGTTGGATTTCCAACTCTTTTTGCTTATAATTCAACTTCTTCAAACCCTGTCTCCGTCAGTTTATAAATCTTCTGGCAGACTTCTTTGAGAAAGATTCGGTCGTGGGAGACAGCTATGATGGCGCCAGGATAGGTCGCCAAAAGCTGGCGAACCTGAGGCTGAGAGGTGGGAGAGAAGTTGCGGGTTGGCTCGTCTAGAAGGAGGACATTGGGGCGGTCTAGGACTAGTTTGAGCAGGAGGAGCTTGGCTTTTTGGCCGCCGGAAAGCTGCCCAATCGGGTGGCGGGCCTCGTCGCGCGTGAACTGGAGACTGGCTAGATGCGTCAGGATTTTTTCCTCCTGGGACTTATCGCCAGAGGGAGCCAGAAAGTCCAAAGGGCTGCTCTCATCAGCCAGCAAGTCGCCATAATGCTGGGGCATATAGCCTACTAGCATGTCTGTCCGCTCACGTAGGATCTTCCATATTTCCTTAAGCAGAGTAGATTTGCCTACACCATTAGCACCAATCAGTCCGATTTTTTCCTGGCCGCAGACCTCCAGAGTCAGGTTCTCCGCCAGTTGTCGTTCGTCTGTTTTCAGTTTCATTCCTTCTAATTTGAGGATTCTTTTGGTCAATGGCAGAGCTTCTATGTCTGAGAAGTGAAGGCTGATGATATCTTCCTGTGTCGGGATTTCGGTCATTTCAGCGCCTGCCTTTTCAAATCGTTTGCCCTGCGAGAGGACGTTTTTCATCTTCTTAGCCACCAGTCGACCTGCAGTAGCATCATGGGTGTTTCGTAAAGTATGCTCCACACTCTGCTTAACCCGTCGGTGTTTTTCCATGGTCTTGGCGTGTTCTTCTCGCTCTTTCCGTGCTAGTTGTCCCTGTTTTTCAAAGGCATCCTGACGCTGATGGCGGTAATTTTCATAGTCCAGACTCTTGATGCTGGTTCTAGCCTCCTGCTTCTTTTTGATTCGTTCCAGATGAACAATCTTGGTCGCAACTTGAGCGAGAAAGTGCTCGTCATGAGAGACGAAAAGGACCGTTCTCTGGCTGTGGCTGATAAAGCTTTCCATCCAAGTCAGAGTTTCGAGATCAAGGTCATTGGAGGGCTCATCAAGAAAGAGAATGTCCCAATCACTGGCTAGTTTCTTGATGAGTTGGACCTTGAGTTTTTCTCCTCCAGATAGGCTAGAGAGCCGCTGCTGACTGGCAAAACGCTGGCTGTCAAAGTTGAGCTCTCCAGCATAGCGGTAGAGCTTGGCATAGTCCAGTTCGGTCTCAAAATCAGCAAAGAAATAGTCATTGAGCGTCAGTTGGACATCTTCTGAAGGCAACTGCTGGGGCAGGTAGACAGCAGCAGTATAGGACTTATCAATCTGTCCGCTGTAGCTGACATAGGAGCTGACCAGTCGCTCGTCTAGCAAGAGCTTGAGCAGGGTGGACTTGCCATTGCCCTCCTCACCGATAATAGCGACCTTGTCTCCTTGATTGACTGTCAGTGACAAATCTTTGACTAACTCCTTCAGGTCTTTTAGGTGGGTGATCGTTAGATTTCTTATTTGAAGCATAGATGTCTCCTTCGTTTTATAACACAAAATACAGCCCTGCTTTATTTAGCAGAGCTGTTTTTAGTTGCACAAAGCAGACACAGGAGTGTCTAAGTAGGATTATTCGTCTATTAGGCTTCCAGCTTACACTGTCATAGGAGCGACAGGATTAATCTAAAGATAAGCAAATAAAAGCTAGAAAGCACCAAAAACGAACATCCCGCGGATATGCAGAAACATGACAAAATCTACTAAATAAAGTTTCCTTTAAAAAATAGACTTAATTTTTCATGTCTCCGTGTACCTCCGAAATAGTTCTGCTTTAAGTCTAACAGAAGAAAGTAAATTCGTCAAGCGCTTTCAAATAAATAAAAATTTTTAAAAGATTTTTGGAGCCCATTTTTATAAACCTTCTAAAAATATTGATTTCAAGGCTTTTAAGCTGATTTTTATATATAATTTTTTAATTATATAAAAATTTGACATATACCAGAAAAATATATATAATCTTATTGTATATAAAATTTATATATATAAAATGATTATACAAATAGGCCTAAAATTTGTAAAAGATAAGAAGAGCTGGAATGTGATAGATTTCAGTCCTCATTTTAAATTGTATCTAAGGAGTAAGAAACCATGCCAAAAACCTTATTTCTCTGGCTTTTGACAATCCTAAGCTTAGGACTAGTAAAAACGCCTCAAGCTAAGACGATGGAGCAATCTTTGAAGTCTAACACGGCGGCCATTCAGATTAGCCAAAAAATTCAGGACTATGTCAAGAAAGATGATGCGACAAGAGTGGCTGTAGAAGCAGTGACTTTTGATTAGATGATGCAAATCATTGCTTAAGAAAGGAGAAAGATATGCTAAGAATTTTTATCCGAATGGTATACAGAAGTATCGCCTATGCGATTGTCGAAGCTAAATAGAAAGGAAATATCATGAAAAAATCATTTATTCTAATTCTTTTAACGATTATAACTCTAGGACTCTTCCGGCCGGTTACAGCCTTGGCCGAGGAGCAGAAGCTGCCGTCTGGCACGGAGCGCAGCCAAATTGGTCAGAAAATCCAAGACTTTGTCAAGGAACATGAAAAAACAACAGCTGGTTTGGCGACGACGGTCTTTGATAAGGATGGCACCATCTACAAAGGAAACTTTGGCTATATGAACAAGGAAAAGAAAGTCAAAACGGATGATAGCAGCGTTTTTGAATGGGGATCGGTTACCAAGCTGACGGTTTGGGTCTCCGTCATGCAGCTCTGGGAAGAGGGAAAGATTGACCTAGAGGAAGACATCCGCACCTATTTGCCAGAGGGATTTTTAAAAAACCTTCGCTATGACAAGCCGATCACTATGATTGATCTCATGAACCATCAGGCGGGATTTAGCGAGTCAATTCAGGGCTATAAGGAAGAGACAGGATTGACAATTGAGGAAAGCTTAGCCACTAATCAGCCAACCCAGTCCTACGAACCCGGCACCATGACCAGCTACTCAAACTTCTCTGCCGGTTTGGCGGGCTATATCGTCGAGCGAATCTCCGGACAGGACTTCTCTACCTATGTCCATGAGCATATCTTCCAGCCATTAGAGATGAATGATACAGCTATGTCTTCAGATTTGAAGGATAATCTTAAGGTTTATAAGAAGCGAATGGAGGCCATGTCCTATAGTGCAGATGGTCAGACTTCGAAGGGGACTGCCTATTTATACTCAGCGCTCTATCCAATGGGAAATGCTGCCTCTACCATGGCTGACTTTCAGAAGTTTGCCCAAGCGCTTTTGAAGAAAGAGAAGCTCTTCCAGCGAGCTGAGACTTGGGCGACCCTTTATACGGCAACTTCGAATTATCCGGGAACGGATATGCCGCTCAATATGCACGGTTTCTGGGATGCAGAGTTTGGCATGACTGTTGTCGGCCATAGCGGTAATACCTTGGGGTATTCCTCTTACATCCTGCTAGACTTGAAAAATGGCATCGGTATGACTGTCATGACGAATCAAGAACACGAAAGCGTCTACAACCATGAGATGCCGGCTTTGGTCTTTGGAGCTAAGAAAAAAACGAGCCAAGCAACCTTTGATACATTTCAATCTGGTTATTACCGATCTGCTCGCTACTTTGCCAGTGGTCCTATGTCTATCTCTAGAAGCTTATTCCTTTATACTCGTTTTGTCAAGAAATCCGAGGACAATCCACTTTTGAGTCAGGATTTTTCAGTAATCAGTGGCAGCGGAGATAAGGCCAAGGTGACAGCTGCCTATGGAGGTTATTTCAGAGTCAAGGATAGCGAAATTTTGGCAGACTGGGCCATGCTTATTTCAGCGGCAGTCGGAATTGTTTTCGGTATCATTCTCTTTTTGGTACGGGGTGGTTTAGATCTTTTCCGATTGGTATTCAAAAAAGGCCAGCCTAAAACACCTAAGAAACTTCGGATTTGGACTTATCTGACCTCTTTAGCAGCAGTAGGAGTGGTTTTAAATTTCTATGGCCTTGTTGCAGCTTTTCTAGCAAGTAATCGTAGTTACCCCTATAGCATATGGCCTTATATAGTCTTTGCAGTTCTAGGTTTAATCTTAGCAGGATGTGCCATCTATCCGTTCTTGAGTAAGGCTCGAAAGGGTCTCGGAAAAGGTCGGCTCTTATTGACAATCATGACGAGTCTATCTGCTCTCGCTATCGTAGCTAACATTCTTTATTGGTCGCTCTACCAGTGGTGGGCGATGTGATAAGTTGCCTGTCTTCCTTCGGGAAGATGGGCTTTGTCTGCATAATTCTGCAAAGGAGAATCGCATGAAAAAAATATTTATTTTTACACTGCTAACTATTTTAACATTGGGGCTTTTTCGCCCAGCCACTGCGCTAGCTGAAGAACAGAAGCTGCCGTCTGGTACGGACCGCGACAAAATCGGTCAGAAAATCCAAGACTTTGTCAAGGAACATGAAAAGACAACAGCCGGTATGGCAACAACCGTTTTTGACAAGGACGGGACTATTTACCAAGGCAGTTTTGGATATATGAACAAGGAAAAAGGCATTAAAGCCGATGACAACAGCGTCTTTGAATGGGGGTCAGTAGGGAAACTAGCTATCTGGGTCTCCGTCATGCAGCTCTGGGAAGAGGGCAAGATTGACCTTGACGAAGACATTCGCACCTATCTGCCAGAGGGATTTATGAAGACTTTGCGCTACGACAAGCCAGTCACTATGACAGACCTCATGAACCATCAGGCCGGCTTTGGCGAGTCTACCCACGCCTACAAGGAAGATAAGGGCTTGTCTATTGAGGAGATTCTGGCAGTTAATCAGCCAGAACAGTCTTACGAACCAGGCACCATGACAGCCTACTCGAACTTTTCAGCTAGTCTGGCAGCCTATATCGTTGAGAGAATCTCCGGTCAGGACTTCTCGGCCTATGTCCATGAGCATATCTTTCAACCACTAGGGATGAAAGACACTGCTCTATCAGCCGACTTTAAGGAAAATCCAAAGATTTACCAGAAGCGGATGGAGCAGATCTCTTATCGGGCGGACGGGACATCTATGGGAACTAGCTATTTTCATTTAGGACTTTACCCGGCAGGGAATGCCGTCTCTACTCTGGCTGACTTCCAGAAGTTTGCCCAAGCGCTTTTGAAGAAAGAAAAGCTCTTCAAGAACGCTGAGACTTGGACAACCCTTTACACAGCAACATCGAATTATCCGGGAACGGATATGTCGCTCAATATGCACGGTTTTTGGACACGGGAGTACGGCACGACGCTTGTTGGCCATGGAGGAAACTCAACTGGCTACTCATCTTATATTCTGCTGGACTTGAAAAATGGTATAGGTATGACCATTATGACGAATCAAGATCATGAGTTGGTTTATAACTATGAAATGCCAGCCTTGGTTTTTGGACCTAAGAAAAAGACGGGCTCAGCCACCTTTGACAAATTCCAGTCTGGTAATTACCGATCTGCTCGCTACTTTGCCAGTGGCCCTATGTCTATCTCCAGAACCTTGCTTTACACTCAGTTTGTCGAGAAATCTAAGGACAATCCGCTTTTGACCCAGAATTTTTCTGTAGTCAGCGGTAGTGGAGACGAGACTAAGGTAACAGCTTCCTATGGCGATAACTTCAGAGTCAAGGATAGCGAGTTCTTTACAGACTGGGCTCTGCTTATTTCAGCGGCAGTCGGAATTGTTTTCAGTATTATTCTCTTTTTGGCACGGGGCGGACTGGATCTCTTCCGCTTGGTCTTCAAAAAAGGCCAATCTAAAACACCAAAACCTCTTCGTATCTGGACTTACCTAACTTCTTTAGCTGGAGTAGGTGTGGCTATAAATTTCCTCCTCCTCTTCAACACATTTGCTACCAGCGATCTGACCTTTTTAGCTAGCTGGCGCTACATTGTCTTTGCCGGTCTGGGATTGATTCTGGCTGGCTGTGCAGTCTTCCCACTTCTGACCAAAGCAAGAAAAGGACTGAGCAAGAGCCGACTCTACCTGACGGTCATGACTAGTCTATCTGCGTTGGCAATCGTGGTTAATATCCTCTACTGGTCGCTCTATCAGTGGTGGGCATTGTGATTATTTTCCCGCTTTCTTTTTGGGAATGGACTAGCTCATGAGGTAAATCGTTTGATTAATTCTTTTTACAATTTTAAGGTTAGTGATTTTTCAACAGGAGCTGAAGTACAATAGCTGTCTTTTATACAGAGCGCGGCTAAATGAGGCAAAAAAATCAAGGACTTTATCAGACTACAAAAAGCAAGCAGATAAAACCAAACCATTTCATTTAAAGGAGAAAATCAGATGACCAATGAAACAAGAAGCAAACCACAACCAAAACTAGTCTGGCCTTTCCTAGCCTGGAACTTCGGATGGACTTGGGGATTTATGTTGCTAGCTATCATTCTCAAAAATCTCTGGCCGGAAAATCCACCTGTACTCTATCTGGCTCTGGAAGGCCTCCTAACGAGTCTCAGTATGTTCGGACCGGTGATAGCAAGCCTAATAGTGCTGAAAATAAAAGGCTTCAAAGCCATTTGTTCCTTTATCTTCTCAAGCAAGAAAGGGACTTGGCTCTATCTCCTACTCTTCTGTGGAAGTCTGGCTGTGACTTTTGCATTAGCTTCCGGAGGCAAGCTAGTAGATGGAGCTCTGCTTTCATTTATTGGATCCTTTATCTACCTTATGACCTTGGCTGGTGGCATGGAAGAGCCTGGTTGGCGAGGGTTTCTGCAGCCGGCTTTGGAAAAGAAGTTCTCTATGCTTATCGCCTCCTCGATAACTGGACTAGCTTGGGCTTGCTGGCATATTCCTCTCTGGTTTTATGACCGCTTTTATGATCGAAGTCAGAATCCCTTTCTAGTCTATACCATTGTAACTATAGTCCAGTCCATCTGGTTTGCTGCGCTGCATAAGAAGACGAAGTCTGTCCTTGCCTGTATGATTTTCCATGCCCTGCTAGATATTCTGATAGCAACGTTTGTCGGCATCAACCTAGCTGATAAGTTTGATTTCTCTCAGGTTAACTCCCTCATTTACCTTGGCGGCATGGGCATTATGACCCTTTACAGTATTTATCTCTGGTATCGGGCGGATAAAGAAGAGAAAAACGCATGACTAAAAAATAAGAATAAGCTGATTCTAAAATTAAAAGGAGACTGTACAAATTATCTGACCTTAGCTCATGTGAATCTTTGAGTCGAACAGAAAGGAAATGCTATGAAAAAATCATTTATTCTGACACTTTTAACGATTATAACTCTAGGAATCTTCCGGCCGACAGCTGCTTTAGCTGACTCGCAGAAGCTGCCGTCTGGCACGGACCGTAGCCAAATCGGTCAGAAAATCCAAGACTTTGTCAAGGAACATGAAAAGACAACGGCCGGTATGGCAACAGCAGTCTTTGATAAAAACGGAACCATCTACAAGGGAAATTTTGGCTATGTGGATAAGGAAAACAAAGTCAAAGTTGACGATGATAGTGTTTTTGAATGGGCTTCAATCACTAAACTGACGGTTTGGGTATCGGTCATGCAGCTCTGGGAAGAGGGCAAAATCGACCTAGAAGCAGACATCAAAACTTATCTGCCAGAAGGCTTTCTCCGCAATCTTCGCTATGATAAGCCTATCACCATGCTGGATCTGATGAACCATCAGGCTGGCTTTGATGAAATGCCACTCTACAAAAAGGGAGACAAGAGCGACTTGGAAGAGCAGTTCCGTGATTACCAGCCTATTCAGTCCTTTGAGCCGGGTACGACGACATCATACTCTAACTTCAGCACGGCTTTGGCCTCTTATATCGTGGAGCGGATATCTGGGCAGAAGTATGCAGACTATGTCCATGAGCATGTTTTTGAGCCGCTGGACATGGATCGGACTGCTATCTTGCCTGACTTATCGGACAACGCTTATGTACAGGAAAAGCGCAAGGAGGATAAGGGCTATGATGACCAAGGTAAGCTCTTGGGTGATACACCATTTAAGCTCTGGATGTACCCAGTCGGAGGGGCTGTGGGGACTCTAGGAGACCTGCAGAAATTCGCCCAGGCCTTGCTGGAACGTAAGACGCTCTTTCATCGTCCAGAAACTTGGACCGAGCTTTACTCAACAACCTCTACCCACCCTGGTACGGATATTGTTCGTAATGCTCATGGCTTTTGGGCCAGTCACTACGGTGTTACCTTGCTGGGACACAGTGGTAATGCTGATGGCTTTTCTAGCTATCTCTACTTGGATCTAAAAAATGGCATCGGTCAAGTCATCTTAACCAATCAACTGTATGAACAAGTTTACAATGTTCAAATGCCGGAGTTGATATTTGGCAAGATGCAGACTGTCAGCGAAGCTACTAAAAAGCAGTTCAAGCCTGGCTCTTACCACTATCTGAGAAGCTATAATAGGGGGCCACTGTCCTTCATGCTCATGATTCCCGGGGCCATCCAAAAGATCAACAAAGTCTCAGATCAGCCGGATCTGCTGAGCACTTTCTGGACTATTGACCGAAGCCAAGGTGCTGACCGCCTCGAATTTGGTGTCCTTAATGCAGAAAGGATTTCCGATTCAGTTCTCTTTAGGCATTATCTAGTCGTGTTTCTCGGAGGTCTGGCACTCGTGTTTGCTCTGGGAAATGTCTTGATTAGTTTTCTGATTGGCTGTTTCCGTTTCATCCTGCGTAAAGCTAAAAGTTCGACTCCGCGCTCTTGGAAGGTCTGGAATTACCTGACTTCTCTAGGAATGCTGCTGTTTGCTGGCAATCTCATTTTGCTTTTACTGTCTGCCATGAATCAGGATTACTCAATTGTTCAATCTTGGCGTTATATGGTCTTTGCAGGTCTGGGACTGTTCTTAGCAGGCTGTGCGGTTTATCCGCTCTTTAGCAAGGATCGCAAGAATCTCGGAAAAGGTCGCCTCTTCTTGACGGCTCTGACTAGTCTATCCGCCCTGGCCATAGTCGTTAATATCCTCTACTGGTCGCTTTATCAGTGGTGGGTGATGTGATATAAGTTGCTTGCCTTCCTTTGGGAAGGCGGGCTTTGCCTGCATAATTCTGCAAAGGAGTATTTCGTGAAAAATTCTATTCTAATGATTTTAACTATATTAACACTTGGTTTGTTCCAGCCAGCCACTGCATTGGCTGACTCTCAGAAGCTGCCTTCGGGCACAGAGCGCAGCCAAATTGGTCAGAAGATCCAAGACTATGTCAAAGAGCACGAAAAGACAACAGCCGGCATGGCAACAGCTGTCTTTGACAGAGATGGCACTATCTATCAAGGAAACTTCGGCTATATGGATAAGGAAAAGGGAATCAAAGCCGATGATAACAGCGTTTTTGAATGGGGTTCCGTGACTAAGCTGACCGTCTGGATCTCTGTCATGCAGCTCTGGGAGCAAGGTAAGATTAACCTAGAAGAAGATATTCGCACCTATCTGCCAGAGGGCTTTCTCAAAAATCTCCGCTATGACAAGCCTATTACTATGCTAAATCTGATGAACCATCAGTCTGGCTTTGACGAAGCCCCTCTCTATATGCAAGGGGGCAAGAGTTTAGAGGATTTGCTGCTTCAATATCAGCCGGCACAGTCCTTTGAGCCGGGCACAACGATAGCTTATTCCAACTACAGTACGGGGTTAGCAGCCTATATTGTGGAGCGAATTTCTGGGCAATCCTTTGTTGATTATACACATGAGCATATCTTCCAGCCTCTGGACATGGAGAGAACGGCCATAGCTCAAGACTTGTCTGACAATGCTTATGTCCAAGCCAAGCGCAAGGAAGTAAAAGGATATGCGACAGATGGCAGTCTGTTAGGCGATGCACTTTATGAAGTCGGCCTGTATCCAGTTGGTCGAGCCACAGGAACATTGAGTGATTTTCAAAAATTTGCTCAGGCTCTGCTGAGTCGCAAAACTCTCTTTACTCGGTCGGAGACTTGGACGACTCTCTATTCAACGACAGCAACCTATCCTAATACAGACATCGTTCGTAATGCTCATGGCTTCTGGGCCAGTAAATTTGGCGTTACAGTGCTAGGGCACGGAGGGAATACGAATGGTTTTTCCAGCTATCTCCTGCTGGATCTGAAGGATGGTATCGGTCAGGTAATCATGACCAATCAAGGTGTGGAAGAAATTTATAATGATGGCATGCCAGAATTGATTTTCGGAAAACGTCCGACAGCCAGTGCAGAGAGTCAGAAAAAGTTTGAACCTGGCTATTATCAAATTCTTCGGAATTTTAACCAAGGTCCGCTTTCTTTGTATCAGCTCTTTCCAGGTAATATGCTTCATATGAAGAATCCGTCCTCAGAGCGAATGGATCGTTCGTTTTGGACTATTTATAAAAGTGGAAATGGCAAAACGCGAATCGCTACTCCGGTCAGTGATTTTGAGAGAGTTCCTGACTGGGAAATCTGGACTAAGTTTGGGTTGGTTGCTTTAGCAGCTCTTAGTGTCGTTTACGCTTTGGGCAATCTACTTGTGCGGCTTGTGCTAGTCCTTTATCGACTGGTCTTTGGCAAAGAAAAAAGCAAGCAAAATCGAGCTTGGAAATGGTGGCACATCTTGACAGCTGCAGGAGTAGTGGCCGTGGCTTGCAATTTACTCTTGCTGCTACTTAGCTCAAGTGCAACGGATCTCAGTATCATCGCTCAGTGGCGTTATATGGTCTTTGCAGGTTTGGGATTGTTCTTAGCAGGATGTGCAGTTTTTCCGCTCTTTAGCAAGGCTCGAAAGGATCTCGGAAAAGGCCGCCTCTTCTTGACAGTTCTAACTAGTCTATCTGCACTCGCTATCGTAGCCAATATTCTCTACTGGTCGCTTTACCAATGGTGGGTAATGTAGTTTAAAAATTTTGAAACAAGAAAAGAGCCGGCTTATAGCTGGCTCTTCGTTTGGTTTTATACATTCAGTACCTTGTCCAAGAAGTCCTTGAGACGTGGGTGCTGCGGATTGTCAAAGATTTGGTCAGGCTTGCCATCTTCTAGGAATTCACCATCAGCGGTAAAGATAACGCGGTTAGCTACTTGACGGGCAAAGCCCATCTCATGGGTCACAATCAGCATGGTCATACCTTGCTGGGCCAGATCCTTCATAACGTTTAGAACGTCGCCGACCATTTCAGGGTCAAGGGCAGAAGTAGGCTCGTCAAAGAGCATGATGTCTGGATTCATGGCCAGACCTCGAGCAATTGCCACCCGCTGCTTTTGACCGCCGGACAGGCTGTCTGGACTAGCATCTGCCTTATCAGCTAAGCCGACCTTTTCCAAGAGCTCCATCCCCAGCTTATTTGCTTCGTCTTGGGTCAAGCGCTTGTGCTCAACAGGAGCAAAGGTGATATTTTCCAGAACAGTCATGTGAGGGAAGAGGTTGAAGTGCTGGAAGACCATACCGATATTTTCTCGAACCAGATCCACATCAGTTTTCTTGTCTGTCAGATCAAAGCCATCAACCGTGATGGTTCCGCTGGTCACTTCCTCTAGCAGGTTGAGACTGCGCAGGAAAGTTGACTTACCAGAACCAGAAGGGCCGATGATGCAGACTACATCGCCCTCGTAGAATTTAGCAGTAATCCCCTTTAGGACTTCGTTTTCCCCGTAGTATTTATGAAGATCGTTCACATCGATTTTTAATTTTGCCATTACTTAATCCTCTTTTCTAAGCGTTTTGCCAAGCGGGTCAAGAGCGTGATAATGATGAGATAGAGCACGGCTAGGATAGCATACATCCGGAAACTCTGATAGTTACGGGCGATGATGTCTTTACCTGTTTTGAAGAGCTCGGCCAGTCCAATAGCTGAGACAATCGTTGTATCCTTGAGTGCGATGACAAACTGATTGACAAAGTTTGGCAACATAATCTTGGTTGCCTGTGGCAGGATAATTTTGCGCATGGTCTTGGAGTAGGAAATCCCTAAGCTGCGGCTAGCTTCCATCTGTCCAACTGGTACGGCCTGGATACCTCCACGGACAATTTCAGCGATATAGGCGCCGGCATTGAGAGAGAGAGCAATGGTTCCTGCAACGAAAGCGTTGATTGGACTTTGTTGTCCAGTCATGGATTCGATTAGGTTAGGAATCCCCCAAAAGATAAAGGCTGCCACAATCATCAGCGGAATACCGCGAATGACATCAACAAAGATTTCTGCAATCCAGCGCAGCGGTTTATAAGGGCTGACGCTGAACATACCAAAGATAATCCCAATGACCATAGCAATCGCAAATGAAATCAGGGCCAAGGCAATCGTCACCCCCAGACCTTTAAGAAGTTCTTGGTAGTTGTTTTGCAGCAAGCCCCAAATAGTTGACTCATCTACTGTGGATTCCTTTTCCTCGCTAGCCAGATACTTGTCTAAAATCTCTTGGTACTTGCCGCTTTCTTTGAGGTTGGCCAGTCCATTGTTAAACATCTCAATCAACTCAGGATTGCTGCCTTTTTTAACTGCGAAAGCGACTTTTCCGCTTGGTGTACCTTCAATAGGTGTTTTAAGTTTCTTGCCTTGTTTGATGGCGTATTTGACAACGGGCTCATCATCCATCACAGCTGCGACAGAGCCAGTATTAAGGCTGTCATACATGGAAGCTGCATCTGAGAATGTTTTAATAGAGTAGCCGTACTTGCTCTTGTTTTCCTCAAGGAAAGTCTGAGAAGCGGTACCGGTTTTGACACCGACTGTCTTGCCCTTGAGTTCCTCGTAGGACTTGATATTGCTGCTGTCCTTAACTGCCAAGATAGAGTTGGCTGTATAGTAAGGGTCAGAATAGTCAAAAGTTTTCTTGCGGGCATCGGTGACAGACATGCCGGCGATAATTCCATCAGCCTGACCGGTCTGAACGCTATTAATAGCTGCATCAAAGCCAGGGTTAGTTACTTCCACAGTAAAGCCTTGGTCCTTGGCAATAGCCTTAATCAGCTCCATGTCAATCCCAGTGTATTGGTTGCTGTCATCTTGGAAGACAAAAGGAGCAAAAGATGAGTCGCTGGCAATGATGTATTTGTCTTTTGTCGGAGTAGCTTTTTGACCGGCAGGAGTAGAAGTCTCTGGAACGGCGGAGTCAGAGCTGCCTTTAGAAGCAGTCCATTTATTAATGATTTCATCCAGACTGCCGTCTTCCTTCATCTGCGCCAAAGCTTCGTTAAACTCAGTAACTAAGTGCTCGTGTTTGCTGCCTTTTTTGACACCGAAAGCAAAGCTTCCAACAGCCTCACCCTTCATAGAAATTTTCAGGTTTTGGCCTTGATTGATGGCGTACTCAATGACAGGCTGATCGTCCATCACTGCATCGATATCACCAGCAGAAAGGCTGTTATACATTAAGTCGCCCGTGTCAAAGGTTTTGAGAGTGTAGCCATACTTATCCTTGTTCTTCTCAAGGAAACGTTGGGCAGCGGTTCCTGTTTTGACACCGACTTTCTTCCCTTTCAGCTGTTCATATTTGCTGATGGTGTTTGCCTTGGTCGTCGCGATAACGACCTTGGTGTCATAGTAGGTATCAGACATGGTAAAGACTTTTTCGCGCTCGCTTGTCTTGGTCATACCAGCCATGATGGCGTCCGCTTGACCAGCTTGGACGGCATTGACAGCTGCATCAAAGCCCGGGAAGCTCATGTCAATGTCCCAGCCCTTGATTTCAGCGACCTTGTTGATGATATCAACGTCAATCCCCTTGTAATTCTGATCAGAATCTTTAAATTCAAATGGTGCGTAAGCAGTATCGGATACGATTTTGACCGTATCTGCCTGGGCTGTCGCCCCTAACGCAAAAAATGGAAATAATGTTAGCAAGACTGCTAAGAATTTTTTCTTCATTTTCTTCCTCCTTTTTAGCATTCTAGCATTATAGCAAAAAAACACTGATTAGGCAAATTTCTCCTGTTTACATGTTAGGTTTTCTAACATATAAAACTCTCTGTTTTTGTAAGTTGAGCCGCAACTTTTCTTTGTTCTTAGAGCAAAGTCTGCTATACTGGAAATGAATGAAAGCAAGGATAGAATGAGGTTCTTATGAAAAAATCACGTATCTTAGACGGAGTCAATCAAGCTCGCTTTGTCCCTCCTTATATTTTGTCTCTTTTGCTGGCAGTTGTTTTCGTGCAAGGAGGACAGCAGTTGGCCTATCTGGCTTTGGAGCCAATTTCTGCTATCCTCAGTCTTATGCTAGGTTTTTTAGGGCAAGGAGGATTCTTTGAAATCTTTTTCAATTTTGCGCTTCCTTTTCTCTTATTTGGCTTTGTATTTATGATACTGGCTCTCTTTCTTTGGGTGCGCGGGGCTGAAGGACGACCGCTCGCGACTCTGGGCTTTGTTAAAAAAGGAAGCTTGGTGGAGCTGGTCAAAGGATTGGCAGCAGGTTTTCTCCTCTTTAGTCTAGTCGCTCTGCTTATGCTGTTGAGCGGAGCTGGCTCTTTTGAATGGGGACAGCTGACACTGGAACCTTTTCTCTATATCTTGATTTTGCTTCCGCTTTGGATGATTCAGGGTGGAGCAGAAGAGCTAGTGACACGCGCTTGGCTGCTGCCAGTTGCTGTCAAAAAGACCAATCTGCCCATCGGTTTGCTGACTTCGAGCTTGCTCTTTGCCCTCTTGCACCTAGGCAATCCAGATGTTGGTATTCTTCCCATTCTTAACATTGCTTTATTTGGCCTCTTTGCAAGTCTCTATTTGCTCCGGACGGACAATGTCTGGGGGATAATAGGACTTCATGCTGCTTGGAACTTTAGCCAAGGCAATATTTACGGTTTCAGCGTTAGTGGTACTGGTGTTGATGCAGCAGTCCTGAACTTTATCCCTAAGTCGGAATGGAGCTGGCTGACTGGTGGAGCTTTCGGCGCTGAAGCTTCTATTTTCAGCTCGTTCATTCTCTTGCTAGCCGTGCTTTACTTGCTTATCAAGATGAAAAAAGACGGTAGTTTGACTGAGTTAGTGGAAAAGAAGTAGAAACAGTACGAACGGCTCTCTTTTGCTCATCCTAAAATAATATGCTATAATAAAGTAAAACGAGGAAAGGAATAATTATATGTTTAAATCTCGTATGTTGGATGATATCAAGCAATCGCGTTATATTCCGCCGATTTGGTTGGCTATCTTGATTGCTATTGGTTTTGTTTATGTAGGTCGTTTTGCTGGAATGTTCGGAATGTTTCCGATTGGGCTTGTTATTGGTATTTTGTTCCGTGCGACAAACCCCGCTGGCGGCCAAGCAGCACTTATGGAATTTCTCCGTCACTATAGTCTATTTTTTGAACTATTTACTTTCTTTTTTATCGCTCTTACTGTCTTTCTCTGGGTTCGATATCGTGAGAAGCGTTCTTTTTCTAGTCTAGGACTCTATAAACAAGACTGGTTCAAAAATCTCCTCAAAGGCTTCCTTATTGGAGCAGTTCAGTTTTCAATGGTTGTGGTCTTGCTCTTGGTTACGGGGACAGGCAGTCTGAAATTAGGTCAGGTTAGCTTGCAGTCTTTGATTTTTGTTGTAGCTATCATTCCTTTCTGGATTCTCCAAGGTGGGACAGAAGAGCTAGTGACGCGTGGTTGGCTCTTTCCAGCAGTTAGCACTAAGTCAAATATCTTCATTGGTATCTTGATTTCCAGTGCTCTATTCGGGGCTCTGCACCTCTTTAACCCTGGTGTGAGCATTCTTTCTATTGTCAATATCATACTAGACGGTATCTTTGCTTGTTTCCTTATGCTCAAGTATGACAATATGTGGGTACTGGCTGGTATGCACGGCGCTTGGAATTTTGTGCAAGGAAATATCTATGGTATTCAGGTCAGTGGCCAAGGAGCATCTATCTCAATCTTGAACTATAGCTCACAATCTTCTGTGGATTTGCTATCTGGTGGGGCTTTTGGTGCTGAAGGATCTATTTTTGCCAGTATCGTCCTGATTGGCTGCATTGCCTATCTTTACTGGTCACTCAAGAAAGAAAATCGCCTGCCTCAGGCACTGATATTTAAGAAATAACCATTTCGCCCAGTTGAGCTGGGCGTTTTTATGTCTTTTAACGAGAGGTGTGACAAGAGACAGACGATGGTAGAAGCGCGGCTATTCTACCTACACCCAAATCCAGAGAAAATAGGGCAAATATGGTAAAATGATAGAAGCACAAGTTGAGGAATAAAAGATGATTAACAGAATAACAGATAATAAATTTGAATTGGTTTCCAAGTACGAGCCTTCTGGTGACCAGCCTCAAGCTATTGAGCAGCTGGTGGATAATATTGAGGGGGGCGAGAAGGCCCAGATTCTCATGGGGGCGACGGGTACTGGTAAGACCTATACCATGAGTCAGGTGATTTCTCGAGTCAACAAGCCGACTCTGGTTATTGCCCATAATAAAACGCTGGCCGGCCAGCTTTATGGTGAGTTCAAGGAGTTCTTCCCTAATAACGCGGTGGAATATTTCGTTTCCTACTATGATTATTACCAGCCGGAGGCCTATGTGCCCTCCAGCGATACTTATATCGAAAAGGATAGCTCGGTCAATGACGAGATTGATAAGCTCCGTCACTCAGCGACATCAGCCCTCTTGGAGCGTAACGATGTGATTGTCGTGGCTTCGGTCTCTTGTATCTATGGTCTAGGTTCGCCTAAGGAATACTCTGATAGCGTGGTTAGCCTGCGTCCTGGACTAGAAATTTCCCGTGACAAGCTGCTTAATGATTTGGTAGATATCCAGTTTGAGCGCAATGACATTGACTTTCAGCGGGGGAAATTCCGGGTTCGAGGCGATGTGGTTGAGATTTTTCCAGCTTCTCGGGATGAGCATGCCTTTCGGGTGGAGTTTTTCGGAGATGAGATTGACCGGATTCGTGAGGTTGAAGCCTTGACAGGTCGAGTCTTGGGTGAAGTGGACCATTTGGCCATCTTCCCAGCCACTCACTTCGTGACCAATGAAGACCACATGGAGGTAGCCATTGCTAAGATTCAGGCCGAGCTGGAGGAGCAGCTGGCTATCTTTGAGAAGGAAGGCAAGCTTCTGGAAGCCCAGCGCTTGAAGCAGCGCACGGAGTACGATATCGAAATGCTGCGTGAAATGGGCTATACCAACGGCGTTGAGAACTATTCTCGCCACATGGATGGTCGAAGCGAAGGAGAGCCACCCTATACCCTTCTGGACTTTTTCCCTGATGATTTCTTAATCATGATCGACGAGAGTCACATGACCATGGGACAGATTCGGGGTATGTACAATGGTGACCGCTCTCGTAAGGAGATGCTAGTTAATTATGGTTTCCGCCTGCCATCTGCCTTGGACAATCGTCCGCTGCGCCGGGAGGAGTTCGAGAGCCATGTTCACCAGATTGTCTATGTATCGGCTACGCCGGGCGACTATGAAAATGAACAGACTGATACTGTTATTGAGCAGATTATACGGCCGACAGGGCTTCTGGATCCAGAAGTGGAAGTCCGTCCAACCATGGGACAGATTGATGACCTTTTGGGAGAAATTAATGCCCGTGTCGAAAAGAATGAGCGAACCTTTATCACAACCCTGACCAAGAAGATGGCGGAAGACTTGACGGACTATTTTAAAGAAATGGGTGTCAAGGTCAAGTACATGCACTCAGACATCAAGACTTTGGAGCGGACTGAGATTATCCGTGATTTGCGCTTGGGTGTCTTTGACGTTCTGGTTGGGATTAACCTGCTGCGCGAGGGAATTGATGTACCTGAGGTTAGCCTGGTGGCAATTCTTGATGCAGACAAGGAAGGCTTCCTCCGCAACGAGCGTGGCCTAATCCAGACCATCGGCCGGGCAGCCCGCAACAGTGAGGGGCATGTGATTATGTATGCGGACACCATGACCCAATCCATGCAGCGCGCTATTGATGAAACTGCCCGCCGTCGGGCAATCCAGATGGCATATAACGAAGAGCATGGCATTGTACCGCAGACCATCAAGAAAGAAATCCGCGACCTGATAAGCGTGACCAAGGCAGCCCTGCCAGACAAGGAAGAAACTGTCGAAATCGAAAGCCTCAACAAACAAGAGCGCAAGGACATGATTAAGAAACTGGAAGGTCAGATGCAAGAAGCTGCCGGACTTCTGGACTTCGAGCTGGCTGCGCAAATCCGCGATATGATATTAGAAATAAAGGCAATGGATTAGAAAATATAGTTAGCACCAAAGTTGCAAGCTAAGCTCTTAATTGCTTCTCTAGTCAATGAGTCACTATGTGAAAAAAAGTTAGAGAAGTTTAAGTGGGGGAATTGAAGTGAAAAAGGATTTAATTAAACTAATATTTATTTTCTTTATTTCAATTTTTGTCATAGGCATGTTACCTATAGTTCAATTTATTTGGGCATTTATGCCGACAAAACTTGTTACAAAAGAGGAAAAGCAGCATATTGAATATGTTGTGAACACAGCTTTTGAAGATAATTTAGGATTGAAGGTTAAGAACATAGAGATTCCAACTTGGGTTAGTCATGTTACTTATCAATATTATGTAAAAGTTCAATTGACAGAAGAGGCGGACAAAATTTTAACAGATAAGTTAGAAGAAAGAACTTATTCCTATTACTCTAATAGCGATGATGAACCATCTTCGATACTAACAAATCTTATCTTTTCTTATGTCTTAGATACAAATTCCCATCCTATGTTAAATACCTTATATTTTGACAAAGAGTCTGTTCTAAAGCCAGTGAAATTTAAGGAGCTGAGAACAGATTTAGATTACGATGTAACTGATGACCAAAAAGGATTTTATCGTGATTTAGTTCAAATTAAAAAAGAACTAAAGTATAACCCCAAGACAGAAAAGTATGACGCATCAGCAGAGGAAATAAAGAAATTGAGAAAAGATATGATTCAATTGTCAGAAAAGTATGGAGCTCAATTGAGTTTGTATCTCAATCTGGAAGGTCGAATTCCTGATGGTGCGACTCTAACTGATTATGTTGATTTTGCTACCTTACCTAAAAATGTTCATGTAGTTGTTTGGGGAGAAAATGGGAAATTAGATAGCAATGGTTTTCAGGCGGAATAATTTAGATAGCGATATAATTTTTTGCATAGAACTAAAAACCATATAAAAAAGATTTATTCCTTAAAAATTGATAATTCGAATAAAGTTTAAATATCTATCTAGAAATAAACGAGGAGCACTATATGCGTTATGCACTTTTACTCCGTGGCATCAATGTCGGCGGGAAAAACAAGGTCGTGATGGCTGATTTGAAGAAGGATTTGGCTGGGTTGGGTTTTGAAAATCCGGTTTCCTACATCAATAGCGGCAATCTTTTCTTTGATAGCGAGGAGCAGGAGGAGAGGATTCGGGAGAGCTTGACTGCTTATTTCAGTCGGTCTTACGATTTTCCGCTGCCTTTTGTCCTTGTCAGCTCTGCCATGCTTGAAAAAGAAATAGCCAATCTTCCTGCTTGGTGGCAGGATGAAACAGCCTTTCGGCGCGATGTTCTCTTTTATCTGCCAGAGGTAGACAGGGAAAGCGTTCAAGACCTAGCAGGCAGTTGGGCGAATGACAAGGAGCAACTGCATTTTGGACAGGCGGCATTCTTTTATAGCAATGCTGACCAAGCGGATTATCTCAAGTCCAACTACCATAAGAAACTGCTCAAGTCCAGTTTCTACAAGCAACTGACTATCCGGAACGGCAAGACTTTCCAGAAGATTGTGGAGTTGGTGAATGAAAAGTAAAACCAAAAAGAAAAATAAAAGAAAAGTAAAAGTTCAGGAGAACAAGTTTATTCTTTGGTTGGAAAAACATTGGCTAGTAGAAGCTCTTTTAGGTTATATATTCTTTATAATGGTTGCGATTGGAGTGGGATTTTTAACATTTGGAAATAAGTCTATTCCGGGTCCGCTTCGAGAGTTTAAATATGTTAGCCTTTTGTATATAAATTTGGTTTTCTTGATTGCTCTTCCATATTATTCCTGGTTTGGAAGTCTAAGAGAAGAAGGCTTCAACACGTTGAAAGGTTTTTCAGAAGTTTTTCTTTATCTTAATGGTCTACTTTTTCTTTTGCATTATTTTATAGGAATAGAATTAGAAGACGGAGAGGGATTTCTGCCACCATTGTGGAACTTGAATCCTCGCTATGTTTGGTTTCCGATTGCTACCTATCTAATCTTTTTCTTCATTCCAGCGTTAACGATGTTGATTTTGAAATATAATGAAAAAAAGAGGAAAAATCATGACAAAAGAAAATCTGTCTAAATTATTTTCATTTAAAACACTCTATCTGGCCTTGCTAACCTTTGTCATTCTTCATTTGATTTTGTTACCTTTTGGTCTATCCTTTACTCCAGTTTTGTGGAATAGTTGGTTTCTTATTCTTTGTTTGACCTTCTTTATCCATCCTTGGATAGTCTTTTTTAGGACAAGAGATTTTCACTGGTATCACCTTATTTTTCAATTATTCAGTGGATTGGTGGCGCTTTATCTTTGGTTTTCGGCATTCTTTACTTTGTCAATTATCTCGGATCCAGCCATTCCCATTAATATAGACTATCATATACAAGATAAAGAAATCATCATTGTCAGAGGTTTTGTGGTCCATAGTACCTATGAACATCATGAATTGATCAATCCCTTTATCATGAAGTTAGAAGTAAAATACAACGAAGATATGTTTTAATAACTTAGAAAGTGAGAAAATTTATGTCACGTTCCCAAAAAACAATCCTAACAAACATCTGCCTTGTCGAAGATAAGGCACGAGGTAAAGTCCTAATGCAGTATCGCTCTCCTGAGCGCTATCCTTGGTCTGGATATGCTTTTCCGGGTGGTCATATTGAAAAGGACGAATCTTTGCACGATGCGGTTGTGCGTGAGATTTTAGAGGAAACGGGGTTAAATATTTCTCATCCGAAATTGGTTGGGGTTAAGAACTGGCATACGGATGAGGGGATTCGCTACATTGTCTTTTGTTACAAAGCGACTGAATATTCTGGTCAGATTCATTCGACAGAAGAGGGCGAGATCTCTTGGGTAGACAAGGAAACCCTGCCACAGCTGGACTTGGCCTACGATATGTTAGAACTTCTGCGTATGATGGAAGATGAGGAACTGTCAGAATATTACTATCATGAGCGTATCGAAGGTGGTTGGCGTAAAAGTATGTACTAAAAAGACTGACTAGGTTGGGGCCTAATCAGTCTTTTTCTTGCTTGTTATTTATCCTGTAAAAATCCTAGGTCTCTCAAGGCAGATTCTACATAGTCCAAATCCTGCTGAGAGTCGGCTTGTACCAGGTGATAGTGAACTCCATCTGTCAGCTCAGATAAGGGGCGAAAGGCACAGGATGTGACCTGTTGGAGAAAATGCTGGACATCGCGGCGGCAGGTTAGCTTTAGGTAAGTCTGGATTTCGCCGTAAACTGGATGCTCAATCAAAATAGTCTGTACGCGGCCGCCATTATCCACGATAGCCAGCAACTCAGCCTCCATATCCTCAGTCCCATGCTGAACCTTGAAGAGTTGATGAACAGCAGTGCTTTCTTGGCGGTCTTTATAAAGATAGCCACGGTTGGTTGAGAGGATGGGGGCACCATCAGCCCGCAAGAGGGCAATATCTTGCACGATAATCTGCCTGGTCACATGGAAATGTTCAGCCAGTGACTGACCGTTGAGGGTAGCAGATGATGTTTTCAAAAGGTTTAATAGTTCTTCTCGTCTTTGCTTGGTCATAGCTTCATTGTAAACCAAAAGTCAGGAATCTTCAAGCTCTAGCGAATCTTTTTCAGCGCTTGATAGATGAACTTAGCAATGACAAAGTCGACCATGCTATGGATGACCGTACCAAGTCCAACCAGACCAAATAAGATATAGAAAGCATTAGCAGGATAGGCAGAAGTCGTGTAAAAGAGGATGCAGACGACCACTTCACCAAAGGCATGAATCAAGGCCAGTAGGAAATTGAATACCCACGTCTTCTTCTGGCTGTCCAGTGTGTCCGGGTGCTTTTGCAGATAAAGAGCGCCGATGCTAGCAAAGAGCAAGTGGGACAGGGCTCTAAGAGTTATGATAAAAGGAAGTCCGGACATTCCAAACCCAATAGTAGAACCAATCACGACAATCACCGTCATGAGAGGGGAGATAAACATAGCCAAAAAGATAGCGACATGGCTGGCTAAGGTGAAGGAAGCGGGCGGAATGACAATTTTAATCGGCATAACCAGCGGGATAACAATGGCTAGTGCAGTCAAAAAAGCGGTCAGTGTCATAAACTGATTTTTAGATTTTGGTTTCATAGCGACTCCTTTTTATCTGTATATACACTAGTATAGTACACTGTTTTTGCAGAAAGGTCAAGAACTGTAGGAAATCCTAAAAGAGATTTGTCAAAATCCTTAAAATAGCTTATACTAGAAAGGTGTGGAAATAGGAGTAAACTAGATTTTTAGAGTTTAATTGACCTTCACATCGATTAGTGTTCTGCTGGACTTGAAAAATGAAAGAAGAGCTTAATCATATATAGATGGCTGGTATGGGAATTTAGCAGCCTTGACTAGAAATGGAGAAAAAAATGAACAACTTACCAAACTGCCCTAAATGTAATTCAGAGTATGTCTACGAAGATGGAGCGCTCTTGGTCTGCCCAGAGTGCGCCTATGAATGGAATCCAGCTGAGGTTCAAGAAGCAGAAGAAGGACCAGTAGCGATCGATGCTAATGGCAATAAGCTGGCTGATGGCGATACAGTTACCTTGATTAAGGATCTGAAAGTCAAAGGAGCACCTAAGGATCTCAAGCAAGGAACGCGCGTGAAAAATATCCGCATCGTAGAAGGCGACCATAATATCGACTGTAAGATTGACGGCTTCGGTGCGATGAAGCTAAAGTCAGAGTTTGTTAAGAAAATTTGAGGTCTTTATGAATCGTCGTTTTATCTTAATTTATCGAATTATTCTTTTTACCCTAGCCTTTCTAGGAGTGTATCTGGAAATCACTAAGTATGGCGTGGGCATGCTCATGTACTATACGGTTCTGTCCAATCTCTTGGTCCTGCTTTTTACGGGCTATCTGGTCTATCTGATGACGAGACCTAGCGATGCTTGGAAGGCGCCGAAAATCTTGAGAATCAAGGGCGGGGTGACCATGTCCATCATGATTACATGTGTCGTTTATCACCTCTTGTTGGCCCCGATTGCGACAGATTTTTACCGTCTAGAGAATTTTTTGTGTCATTATATAGTACCCTTGGCTTTTCTCCTGGATACATTAATCTTTGACAAATCGCGCCAGTACCGTTGGTTTGATCCGATTTCTTGGACAAGTGTACCTTTGGTCTACATGGCCTTTGCTCTTTTTAATGGCTTTTTCTTGAAAATAGATATTCCAAGATCCAAGGACAATCCATTTCCTTACTTTTTCCTCAATGTCTTTAAGAAAGGCTGGCCCTATGTCATCAAGATGTCTCTGATTATCTTTGCGGCCTATTTGGTTTTTGGTTTTGTCTTTTACGGGATAAAGTCCATCTCTTTCTCAAAGAAAAAAGCTTCAGAGTGACATGTGAATTTTAGATGAAAAACAGATTTGCTCTGTTTTTTATTTTGTTTCGATTTTTTCTTGCCATTATCAGATTTGTATGATATAGTTAACTAGTTAACGATTAACCAGTTAAACAAAAAGGAGGAAAGAATGAAACAGAATAAAAAACTGTTAGGATTAGCAGGGATCATTCTAGCTTGTAATCTTTGCTTGGCTGCTTGTCAATCTCAGACATCTCAACAGGAAAGCGGTCAAGAGAAGGTGAAGACCAAGCAAGAAGTGAAGAAGAAAAGTAAGGCGACCAAAAAAGGACAAGTTCCTGGTGTTGATAAGCCGACGGATGATGGTTTTCTTTTCGAAAGTGAGTCCCAGATTAAACCCAGAACCAGTGAAGGCCTGATTTTAGAGCATGATGGTCATACGCACTTTATTTTTTATTCTGATCTAAAGAATAGTAAATGGGCCTATCTGATACCAAAAGATGGGCAAATGCCTGCAGGATCGCCTCAGCTGGCAAATCAAATAAGCACTGCTGATGATGGCTATGTTTTTAATCCTAGAGACATTGTGTCGGAAGACCAATACGGCTATGTTGTGCGTCACGGGGATCATTTTCATTATATTTTGAAGCAGTCTGTGGGGAATCTTGCTCAAGCACCGAGTTATCGTCCAACGCCGCCTAGCAATACTACTGGACCTGTTTATCAGCCAACGCTTAGACCTTCTGTTCCCCAGCAGCAAGGGACAACTAAACGCCAGTTTGCTGGGATTGATTATCCTACAAGTGATGGATTCTTATTTAGAGGTACCGGAGTAACCGGCAAGTTGGCTACTGGCTTGCTGGCAGATCATAACGGTCATACTCATTTTATCCCCTATGAGCAGCTGATTGCTTCGCCTTGGGAGTCATTGATTCCAGCGGAACATAAGAAAGCTGCTGAAGATGCCTACTATGGCCGGCAAGGGCAAGCACAGCCTTCACCAGAACCGTCGCCTGCTCCTACACCTGAGCCTGCGCCAAGTCCATCAGACGAGGAAGAAGAAATTGCCAAGAAAAAGGCCTATTTGGCTCAGCAATTAGGAATCGATGAAAGTCTGATTCAGGTGAGCGATACAGATAAAGGAAAGGTATTTATCTATCCGCATGACGACCATAGTCATTCAACCTTGATTAGCGAGATTGATACGACCAAGCCTTTTGACCCTCATGGAAATCCACATGCTCATGACGCAGTTGGTATGGCAACATTGAAAGCTCTAGGATTTGATGATGAAATCATTGAAGATATTTTACATGCTTCAGCTGACACCCCATTCCAATCAGATGAGACGGATACGGAAAAGATGAAAGCCTGGCTGGCAACTGTGAGTATCTAAATATCGGCCAGCGCAAAGACCCTTTGCAGCGAAAAGGCTTAGAACTGATGCCAAATATTGAAGTTCTGGGAATTGGCTTTACTCCGATAAAGGACATCAGACCAGTGCTGCAATTTAAACATTTAAAACAGCTGTGGATGACAAAGACAGGCGTTACCAACTATGATTTCTTAAAAGAAATTCCGACCTTGGAAGGCTTGGACATTTCCCAGAATGGCATCACTGATTTATCTTTCTTGAAGCGTTATCCGAACCTCAAAACAGTGGCAGCAGCGGGAAATGACCTTACCGATATCTCACCGCTTGCGAAGTTGAAAAATCTGGAGTCATTGAACCTTGACTACAATAATATCTCTGATATTTCTGCTTTGACCAAGCTTGCAAAATTAAAAGCGGTAAGTTTAGAGCACAATCAACTGCACGATATTTCTGCTCTGAGCCAAAAAGAAGATTTAACAAGGCTTTTTTTATCCAACAATCCAAACTTAAATCTCAATACCCTCAAAGCTTCCCATCTGGAAGAATTAACAGCTGACAATTCCAATGTTGAGAGCTTGAATTTCCTGAAGTCTAATCCAAATCTGACAACTCTAAGCCTAAATGGCAATCGGCTGACTTCGCTGGCAGGAGTTGAAGCTGCTAAGAACTTAGTTACCTTATCCGCAAGTCAAAACAAGATTACATCTTTGAACATTCCAGCCGCTCAGTCTTCCTTGAAGAATTTAAACTTGGCTGAGAATGAGCTGAAAAACTTGGAAGGAATTAATCAGTTTAGGTCTTTAGACAATCTGGCTGTCAACAAGAATAAAATCACAACCTTAGCGCTGCAGGAACCAAATAAGACGGTGACTTATATCAATGTCAGCGACAATCACATCCCTAAAGAAGAGCTTGAATTGAACGAAAATAAAATTCCGAAAGCTTTGGCGCAGCATTTTCCAGATGTTCAGGGTGGCAGCATTGATAATAATAAGCCGGCTGATGCAAAGGACGAAAAGAAGGAAGAGCCTAAGCAAAGTGAGCCTAATAAGGCAGATGTCCAAGGGAAGCCAGCATCCGATAAGCCAGCCTCAGTTGAAGCAAGCGGCCAAGGAGCTTCAAACGATAATGAGTATCCAGCTGGAACTCCTGAAGAGGACTTAAATGAGCGAACGGTGGATTCAGAAAACTCTTCTAAACCATCATCAGAAGAAGTGCCAACTGCTGAAAATCCTGAATTAAAAGATGCGACAGCTCAAGCAAAAAACAAAGAAAATCAAACGGATCCAAAAGATAAGGAAAAGGCGGAGAAAGAGGCTAGTCACTAATCCTTACCCAGTCAAGCAGAAAAAATACAATTTTTTTCTTGAAATAGTTTTGAAATTGTGATATAGTATAAAAAATTAAATAATCCTTTAATTCTATCCAGAGAGATAGACAAGGAGCAAGTAAAAAGATGGGTGGAGTGTAAGCAAGTGCGTCTTGTTTTAGCTTGCCTGACTAGATTTTTCTGAAGTCTCCTTGTATAAGGAGACTTTTTCTGTTGTTTGAGGAGGAAAGAATGAAAACAAAAGAAGTTGTCGATGACATCACCATGAACCGTGCGATTACGCGGATTACCTATGAAATCATCGAGCGCAACAAGGACTTAAACCAAGTGGTCTTGGCTGGGATTAAGACCCGCGGGGTTCACTTGGCTTACCGGATTCAGAAGCGGTTGGCTCAGTTGGAGAATATCGATATTCCAGTCGCAGAAATAGACACCAAGCCTTTCCGAGATGATATCAAGGTTGAGGAAGATACGACAGTGATTCCAGTGGATATTACCGACCGTCAAGTAATCCTGATTGATGATGTTCTTTACACAGGACGAACCATTCGAGCGGCTATCGACAATCTGGTCAGTCATGGGCGGCCGTCTCGTGTTGGTCTGGCTGTCTTGGTTGACCGTGGTCACCGCGAGCTGCCGATACGGGCAGACTATGTCGGCAAGAATATTCCGACTAGCCAAACTGAGGAGATTGTTGTTGAGGTGACTGAGACAGACGGTCAAGATCGCGTGTTGATTATGGGGGAGTAATAAGCTAAATGAGTCAAGATGTTAAGTATGATGTGCATGATATGCCAAAGCCAGGTTTGCTTTTAGGGCTATCCTTTCAGCACTTGTTCGCCATGTTTGGGGCGACAGTCTTGGTACCGATTCTGGTGGGAATTGACCCAGCGGTAGCCCTCTTTTCAAGCGGTCTGGGGACACTCGCCCATCTGACTGTTACCAAGTACAAGATTCCAGCCTATATGGGGTCCAGCTTTGCTTATATCGCAGCCATGCAGATGCTGATGAAGACTGATGGTATCGGAGCGGTTGCTCAGGGAGCTATCACCGGTGGTTTGGTCTACTTTATCGTGGCACTGATTGTCAAGTTTGCTGGCAATGCTTGGATTGACAAGGTGCTGCCGCCAGTAGTGGTAGGGCCTATCATCATGGTTATCGGTCTTAGCTTGGCTGGAACAGCTGTTAGCGATGTGATGAACAAGACTGCAGCTAATGGCGAAAAGGTTTATGATTTGACCTACTTCATTATCGGTATGGTTACTCTCTTGGCAGTTATCCTCTTTAATATCTATGGTAAGAAGATTGTGGGAATTATCCCAGTCTTGCTAGGTTTGATAGTCGGCTACATCTTTAGCTTGATTCTAGGGGCTGTGACTGGGCAGGAAATCGTCTCTTTTGCCAAGGTTGGGCAAGCTTCTTGGTTCCACCTTCCGCCTATGAGTCTGCCTTTCTTGGACTACGATGTGAAATTTTATCCTAGTGCGATTTTAACTATGGCGCCTATCGCCTTTGTAACCATGACAGAACATTTCGGACATGTCATGGTACTGAATAGCTTGACAGGCAAGGATTTCTTCAAGGATCCAGGACTGGACAAGACCTTGACTGGTGATGGTCTGGCTCAGATTATTGCGGGGCTTTTCGGAGCACCACCAGTGACTAGCTACGGAGAGAATATCGGAGTTATGGCGCTTAATAAAATCTACAGCGTCTATGTCATTGCAGGTGCAGCAGTCCTGGCTATTGTCATGAGCTTTGTGGGCAAGGTCTCCGCCCTGCTCCAATCCATCCCGAGTCCTGTGCTGGGTGGTATTTCCATCGCCCTCTTTGGAGTAATTGCTTCGAGCGGTCTTAAAATTCTGATCGAAGCACAAACCAACTTTGACAATAAAAAGAACCTCTTGATTGCCAGTGTCATCTTGGTATCTGGTATCGGTGGTCTGACCTTGCAGCTGTCTGGTCTGCAAATCTCAGGAGTTGCCTTGTCAACTATTCTGGGAATTGTCCTCTATCTTGTCCTGCCTGAGCCCAAGTATTGAGCAAGGCACTAAATCATTAACTTTCGTTCAAAAATAGCTTGCTCTCAGAGCGACTTTACTTGCAGCACTCTGGAAGCCCTCATTCTTTCATAAAGGAGAATTACATCATGTCATCCAATCAAATCGCTCTTAAGAACCTTGTTTCTATGGAAACTCTGTCAAATGAAGAAGTTATGGCCTTGATTAAACGCGGAATCGAATTTAAAAATGGCGCTAAAGTCCATTATGATGAGCAGCATATCGTGTCTAACCTTTTCTTTGAGTCATCTACACGGACCCACAAGGCCTTTGAAGTAGCAGAGTTGAAGTTAGGTTGCGATCTTCTGGACTTTGATGTCAAGACCAGCTCAGTCAACAAAGGAGAAACCTTGTATGATACTATCCTGACAATGTCTGCCCTAGGCGTTGATGTCTGTGTCATTCGCCACCCAGAAGTAGATTATTACAAAGAGCTAGTTGAAAGTCCAACTATTACGACTTCCATTGTTAACGGAGGAGACGGTTCTGGTCAGCATCCTAGCCAGAGCTTGCTGGACCTGATGACTATTTACCAAGAGTTTGGTCGCTTTGAAGGCCTCAAGGTTGCGATTGCTGGTGACTTGGACCATTCGCGCGTGGCTAAGTCAAATATGCAGATTCTCAAGCGCTTGGGTGCAGAGCTCTACTTTGCTGGTCCGGAAGAATGGCGGAGCCAAGAATTTGCGGACTATGGTAAGTTTGTCACTATTGATGAGGTGATTGATCAAGTGGATGTCATGATGTTCCTGCGCGTGCAGCATGAGCGCCATGACTACGAGTCCATCTTTTCTAAAGAAAATTACCACAGATTGCATGGGCTGACTCAAGAGCGTTATGACCGCATGAAAGATACGGCGATTCTGATGCATCCGGCTCCAGTTAACCGTGATGTAGAAATTGCGGATCATCTGGTCGAAGCACCAAAATCACGTATCGTTGAACAAATGACCAACGGCGTCTTTGTCAGAATGGCTATTATCGAAGCAGTTCTGAAAGGCCGTCAATAATCTCGGACAGTAGGCCGGGAGTGGGTGAAGCTGTGTGAAGCAATCCCACTCCCTATTATTATATGTTGATGTGGAGGGTCGACAGGCAGTCTGCATCTTGGACAGGAGGGAAGAATGACAAAGAGACTTTTAATATTAGAAAACGGCATGATTTTCGAAGGGGAAGCTTTTGGAGCGGATCTTTTTGTGACAGGTGAAATCGTCTTTAACACAGGCATGACTGGCTATCAGGAATCGATTACGGACCAGTCTTACAATGGCCAGATTTTGACCTTTACCTATCCTTTGGTTGGAAATTATGGTGTCAATCGGGACGACTATGAGTCCATTTTACCGACTTGTAAGGGAGTAGTGGTCTATGAGTATGCACGTCGTGCCAGCAACTGGCGCCAGCAATTGTCTTTGGATGAGTTCCTCAAAGTCAAGAAGATACCAGGAATTTCGGGAATTGATACAAGGGCACTAACCAAGATTATCCGCCAGCATGGAACCATGCGAGCGACCATTGCCAATGCAGAGGATAGCATCGAGCATCTGCAAGACCAGCTGCAGGCGACTGTTTTGCCGACTGATAACATCAAGCAGGTGTCTACCAAGCAGTCCTATCCAGCTCCGGGAACGGGTCGCAGCGTGGTATTGGTGGACTTTGGTTTGAAGCATTCTATCCTGCGGGAGTTATCCAAGCGCAACTGTAGCGTGACAGTGGTACCTTATGATACCAGCGCTGAGGAAATTCTCCAGCTCAATCCTGACGGAGTCATGCTGTCCAATGGACCGGGTAATCCGGAAGATGTGCCGGAGGCTCTGGATATGATTCGTGGTGTTCAGGGCAAAATTCCAATTTTCGGGATCTGTATGGGACATCAGCTCTTCTCCATGGCTAACGGTGCTAAGACGCATAAGATGAAGTTTGGCCACCGTGGTTTCAACCATGCGGTACGCGAGATTGCGACCGGCCGGGTTGACTTTACCAGTCAAAATCACGGCTATGCCGTCAGCCGTGAGGATTTGCCGGAATGCCTGATTGTGACCCATGAAGAAATCAATGATAAGTCTGTCGAAGGTGTGCGCCATCGGGATTATCCTGCCTTTTCTGTGCAGTTCCACCCAGATGCTGCGCCGGGACCGCATGATGCAGACTATCTCTTTGATGAGTTTATGGAAATGATGGATGCCCATCAGGCTTACTAGGAAGCAAGATTGAGAGGTGCACTATGCCAAAACGTAAAGATATTCAGAAAATTATGGTCATCGGTTCTGGTCCGATTGTTATTGGTCAGGCTGCGGAGTTTGACTATGCTGGGACTCAGGCTTGCCTGTCCTTGAAAGAAGAGGGCTACAGTGTCGTCTTGGTTAATTCTAATCCAGCGACCATCATGACGGACAAGGAAATTGCGGACCGAGTTTATATCGAGCCTATCACGCTGGAGTTTGTTGCGCGGATTTTGCGTAAGGAGCGGCCAGATGCTCTTCTGCCTACTCTGGGCGGCCAGACCGGACTCAATATGGCTATGGAATTATCCAAGTCAGGGCTTTTAGAAGAGCTGGGAGTGGAACTCTTGGGAACCAAGCTGTCGGCCATTGACCAAGCGGAAGACCGGGATCTCTTCAAGCAGCTGATGGAAGAGCTAGGCCAGCCCATCCCTGAGTCAGAAATTGTCAATACAGTTGATGAAGCGCTGGAATTTGCGGCTGGCATCGGCTATCCAGTCATTGTCCGTCCGGCATTTACACTGGGAGGAACTGGCGGTGGTATTTGTAGCAATGAGGAAGAGCTGCAGGAAATCGCAGAAAACGGCCTCAAACTCTCTCCGGTTACCCAGTGTCTGATCGAGCGATCTATAGCGGGCTTTAAGGAAATCGAATACGAAGTCATGCGCGATGGTGCCGACAATGCGCTGGTCGTATGTAATATGGAAAACTTTGATCCCGTCGGCATCCACACAGGAGATTCAATCGTCTTTGCACCTAGTCAGACTATCTCAGACTATGAATACCAGATGCTACGGGACGCCAGTCTCAAGATTATTCGTGCGCTGAAGATTGAGGGTGGCTGTAATGTGCAGCTGGCTCTGGATCCGCATAGTTTCAGATACTATGTCATCGAGGTCAATCCGCGGGTTTCCCGCTCATCAGCCCTTGCCTCTAAAGCGACTGGCTATCCGATTGCCAAGCTGGCGGCGAAAATCGCAGTCGGTCTTACATTGGATGAAATCATCAATCCGGTGACAGGCTCTACCTATGCTATGTTTGAGCCGGCTCTGGACTATGTGGTCGCTAAGATTCCACGCTTTCCATTTGATAAGTTCGAGCAGGGTGAACGCCGTCTGGGAACTCAGATGAAGGCGACAGGGGAGGTCATGGCTATCGGGCGCAATATTGAGGAGAGTCTGCTCAAGGCCTGCCGCTCTTTAGAAGTTGGTGTGGACCACAATGAGCTGCCAGCTCTCAGCCAAGTAAGCGATGACGAGCTGATGAAGAAGATTGTCAAGGCGCAAGACGACCGGATTTTCTACATCTCAGAGGCTATTCGCCGTGGTTACAGTCCGGATGAAATTGCGGAGCTGACCAAGATTGATGTCTTTTTCCTGGATAAGCTGCTCCATATTTACGAAATTGAGCAGGAACTGGCCAGTCATATCGGAGATAGCTATGTGCTTAAGAAGGCCAAGCAAAATGGCTTTGCGGATACTAAGATTGCTGCCTTGTGGGACATGACAACTGAGCAGGTGCGTCGCATCCGGCAGGAGCAGAAGATTGTTCCGGTTTACAAGATGGTGGATACCTGTGCTGCTGAGTTCGAGTCTGCGACGCCTTATTTCTACTCCACCTATGGTTTTGAAAATGAATCTGTCAAATCCAGCAAGGAATCAGTTCTGGTACTGGGCTCTGGTCCTATCCGAATCGGGCAGGGAGTCGAGTTTGACTATGCGACCGTTCATTCTGTAAAGGCTATTCAGGCAGCTGGTTATGAAGCGATTATCATGAACAGTAATCCAGAGACTGTATCGACTGACTTTTCTGTCTCTGACAAGCTATACTTTGAGCCGCTGACCTTTGAAGATGTCATGAATGTCATTGAGCTGGAGCAGCCTAAAGGCGTTATCGTTCAGTTTGGCGGGCAGACAGCCATTAATCTGGCAGAGCCTTTGTCCAAGGCTGGTGTTAAGATTTTAGGTACCCAAGTAGCGGACTTGGATCGGGCTGAGGATCGGGATCTCTTTGAGCAGGCGCTGAAGGAGCTGGATATTCCGCAACCGCCGGGTCAGACGGCAACTAATGAAGAGGAAGCAGTAGAGGCTGCTCGTAGAATTGCCTTCCCCGTTCTGGTGCGGCCTTCCTATGTCTTGGGTGGCCGTGCCATGGAAATCGTAGAAAACGAAGCGGATCTACGCTCTTATATGCGGACAGCGGTTAAGGCTAGTCCAGACCATCCAGTTTTGGTTGATTCTTACATTGTTGGGGATGAGTGCGAGGTGGATGCCATTTCAGATGGTCGTCATGTCTTGATTCCTGGGATTATGGAGCATATCGAGCGGGCGGGGGTTCACTCAGGAGATTCCATGGCAGCCTATCCGCCACAAACTCTATCGCAGAAAGTCAAGGATACTATTGCAGACTATACCAAGCGTTTGGCTCTGGGACTGAACTGTATCGGCATGATGAATATTCAGTTCGTCATCAAAGATGAGCAGGTCTATGTCATTGAAGTCAATCCACGGGCCAGCCGGACCGTTCCTTTCTTGTCCAAGGTGACCGATATTCCGATGGCGCAAGTAGCGACTCGTTTGATCCTTGGAGAATGTCTGGCAGAGCTGGGCTATGAAGATGGCCTCCATCCAGAAAGTTCCATGGTTCATATCAAGGCGCCAGTCTTCTCCTTTACCAAGCTAGCGAAGGTTGACAGTCTCTTGGGACCAGAGATGAAGTCTACCGGCGAAGTTATGGGCAGCGACCGCACTTTGGAAAAAGCGCTCTACAAGGCTTTTGAGGCTTCCTATCTCCATCTGCCAAACTTTGGAAATGTCGTGTTTACTATAGCAGACGACAGCAAGGAAGAAGCCCTGCAGCTGGCTCAGCGTTTTGCCAATATTGGCTATGGTATCTGGGCAACCAAGGGAACAGCCTCCTATTTTGAAAATCACGGCCTACACGTCCGTCTGGTGGAAAAAATCGGCAGTGATGATAACAAGGATATCCCAGCCTATATTCGCAAGGGCAAGGTTCAGGCTATTATCAACACGGTCGGAACCAAGCGGACAGCAGATAAGCATGGTCGAATTATCCGTAGCTCAGCTATTGAGCACGGAGTGCCCCTTTTCACAGCCTTGGACACAGCTGATGCCATGCTGAAAGTGCTGGAAAGCCGCAGTTTCACTACAGAGGCGATATAGAGATGGAGTTTTCAATTCCAGATTGTCATTTGACTGTCTGTACGTCGGAAAAGTAATCTCATACAGTTAAGCTTGAGAAATGCATTTGTCCAAGCTTATTCTGTCCTTAAATAGTCATAATAAATAACCTTTCAATATATTGGAATTAAAAGCAAAGAGGAAGTGGGAAAGAATTCTACTTCCTTTTTCTTTATTTTTTTAAAATAACTTGACAAATAAGTTGACAAGTTGTATGATATTAACCAGTTAATAAACCGGTTAATAATGAGTTAAGGAGATATTGTGAAACGAGTTTTAAAAATCTCAGCATGCCTTAGCCTGCTGGCCCTGGCCTTGTGTCTCTGGGGGTGTCAGTCTCAAAAAGAATCCAGTCCCTCGCAAGGATTGAAAATTGTAACTAGCTTTTATCCTATTTACTCCATGGTTAAGGCTATATCAGGCGATCTGAATGACGTGCGCATGATTCAGTCTAGTAGCGGTATTCATGATTTTGAGCCTTCGGCCAATGACGTGGCAGCCATCTATGATGCAGATGTCTTTGTCTATCACTCACGGACCTTGGAGTCCTGGGCTGGCGAGCTGAATCCTAGTCTCAAGAATTCCAAGGTTCAAGTCCTTGAGGTTTCCCAGGGCATGGAGCTGGATCGAGTCGCCGGCTTGGAAGATGTCCAAGCTGGAGAGGGAGTGGATGAGAAGACGCTTTATGATCCCCATACCTGGCTGGATCCTCAGAAAGCTGCAGAGGAAGCTCAGATTATCGCCGACAGGCTGTCGGATCTGGATAGCGACCATCGGTATACTTATCAGGCCAATGCTCGAAAATTTCAAGAAGAGGCCAAGGAGCTGACAGAACGCTATCAGGAGATTTTCGATAAAGTGCCCAACAAAACCTTTGTCACCCAACATACAGCCTTTTCTTATCTAGCCAAGCGCTTCGGGCTGACCCAGCTGGGCATTGCTGGTATTTCACCAGAGCAGGAGCCTAGTCCGCGTCAGCTCACAGAGATAGAAGACTTTGTCAAGGAGCACCAGGTGAAGACCATTTTTGTGGAAAGCAATGTTTCTTCCAAAGTGGCTCAAACCTTGGTCAAGGCGACCGGTGTACAAATCAAGGAGCTGAATCCTCTGGAAGCAGACCCAGACAACCAACTATCTTATTTAGAAAATTTAGAAAAAAGTCTAGCTGTTTTAGCTAAAGATTTGAAAGGATAAAAGACAACCATGAAAAAGAAATATTTCCTTGCTTCAGCTGCTGTATTAGCTCTCGGCCTCGGAACTTACGGTCTTATCCAATGGCAAGCTCAGCCTCGAACTCAGACCAAAGATAATAAAGTAGCCTATATTGAGGACAAGACTTCGGGCGACAAGACGGATAAAAATTTGGTATCCGACCAAATCAATGATGAGGAAGGTATTGAAGCAGAGCAAATCGTCGTGAAAATCACAGATCGGGGCTATGTCACTTCCCATGGAGACCATTATCATTACTTTGATGGAAAGGTGCCTTTTGATGCCATTATCAGCGAAGAGTTGATTATCCGAGATCCTAACTACACGCTGCAGGAAGCAGATATTGTCAATGAGGTCAAGGATGGTTATATCATTAAGGTGGAGGGGAAGTATTATCTCTACCTCAAGGATTCCAAGCATACCAGCAATGTCCGCTCGGTGGATGAGATTGCGAGGCAGAAGAAGCTGCATAAGACCAAGGAAGAAGGCGATAGCGGCAAATCTTCCGCAACAAAATCAAGCAAGACTCAGGATTTCAGCCAGCCCAGCAAGTCCCTAGCTGCAGGAAAGACAGCCGCAGACCTTGCAGGAGTTTCATACCAAGGCCAAGGGGGATATAGGACGGATGATGGCTATACGTTCAGTCCGTCTGACGTCATCGAGGATACTGGCGATGCTTTTATCGTGCCGCATGGCGGGCATTTTCACTACATTCCTAAGAGCGACCTGTCGCCAGCAGAATTGGCTGCTGCTCAGAGCTACTGGAATAGCAGGCAGACCGGCGGAAGTGTGAATACGCCTGGCTACGGCAGGGCAATAACTTCTTCCAACACATGGAATCAAAATAGTGCTGGCAATCAGGGTGGGCCAGTCTCAAATCCGACTCCACAGCTGCCAAATCCTGGCTTAGCGGTTACTCAGCCAAGTCCGTCTAATCCGCTTCAGCCGTCTCAACCATCTCAGCCATCCTTGCCAAGTCTGCTGCAGCAACTCTATGCCCTGCCTCAGTCTCAGCGCTACCATGAAGGGGACGGCGTGGTGTTTGATCCGCTGAAAATCAGTCGTCGGACAGAAAATGGGGTCGTTATACCTCATGGAGACCACCATCATTTCATTCCTTATGACAAGCTGTCAGACTTGGAAGCGAAGATTGCCCGCTTGATTCCTATTGGCTATACTTACGAGCCGCTGGGCGATCCACTGCAAGCTTTGAAGCCTCAGCTACCGTCACAGCCTGAGCACGACCATGGTTTTCATGCGGAGGCTGTTATTGGCAAGGACGACCAAGGCTACATGGTATCGCACGGAGACCATGCGCATTACTTTTACAGGAAAGACTTGACTTCTGAACAGATTCAAGCAGCGGAGCGGGTCTTGGCTAAGCAGCAACCAGTAAAACGATCTGCAGCAGTCATTGATGCTGAACGCTATTCACGCGATGCCAGCGATGAGGAAAAAATCGCTTATATCTGTCAAACATATGGCGTTCCCAAGGAGGCGGTTCGCATCTCAAATGGCTTCTTTGTTTTTAATAACCCTGACCAAGCCTACGATCCAACTCATATCCACCCCTATGCTGTCCGCAAGGAGCATGTCCGCATTCCTCTGGTAACGGGCAATGCAGAGCTGGACTTCATGAATGAACTCTACACAACAGCCTTGCGCTCAGGTCTTTCGCCTTACAGTCTGCAGGTGGAAGATGGTCAATTTGTGATTCCTCATGGTGATCACAATCACTATATCAAGATCCAGTCCAAGGGCGCTGCAGAAGCCTTGAAAAATCGCCTGCCTCAGATTCAATCTAAGTATGAGCAGGGCGATTATGATGAGGCAGCTATTTTGCGAAAAGTAGAAAGCCTGAAAGCGGATAGTCAGCGTCTTTATGCCGATGATCCCCTTATGCAGCGGCGGATTGAGCTAGCTTTGGGACAGTTTGTGGAAACCATGAAGAAGCTGCCTAGCAACTCAACAGCTGGTTATCTGAATAGTCTGGATAACTTTGATAAGCAGTTTATCCATGTGGATCAAACGGTCAAGCCAATCCAAGAGACCGAGCTGGACAAGACCTATCAAGGACTTTTGGAGAGAATGAACCGACTTGACACGGATAGTTATGGAATGAAGAAAGCTGACTTGCTACAGCGTCTGCAAAATGCTTATGCTGGCCAGAATCAAGCTGAAATGGTAGAGCTAGGACAATTACTATCTGCTTTAGAAGATTATCATGATCGGACAGGCGTCACAGCGGTTGAGTATATTCGTTATTTCTACCAAGCTTTGGAGGATGGACGTTTGAGCCCTGAGCTGCGCAGAAAAGCAGCCGAGCTGACCTTGACTCTCTATAAGTCTCAAGCCTTTATAGAAGCGACTAATCTCCAGCAGCTTTTTCCTGCCCTCTATCAGACTAAGAAAGAAATTGCAGCAGCCCTTGCTAGCGGTCAGCCTTCTCCGTCCTCTGAAAAGACAGAACTAGATCAGGGCGAGCCCGATCAGCCAACCTACAAAGCCATGATTTATGACTTTTTGAAAGGTATTTATGATGATTTTGGAACGACAGATGATAGCGAAAAGAGCGCTCAAGCACTTGTCTTCCTTGGAAAAGCGCAGGAACTGCTTGGAGAAATAAAGGACCAAAACAGCCGAGCAGACTATGCAGCTAGAATCTTAGAACTAGGCAAGGAATTAAAGAGCAGCAGCTCAGATAAGCAAGCTTTACTGACAGCAAGTCAGAAGCTTTTGGATCAGATGAGCCGAATCATTGCTGGACAAAAGGAAGAGCCAGCTAATACGGAAAATCAGGAAGTTTATCAGCAGCTCTATAATCTGCTCATGTCTATCCATCAGTATTTGGAAAAAAATCAAGGAAGTGAGCAGCAATACCAGCAGCTAGACCAGCTTTTTGATAAGCTTGGACAGAGAGCTACAGACAAGAAAGAGTTGCTCAAGGAAATCTTGGCCTTCCAGCAGTCACTCGTCCATCCTGAGGGGGCAAGCGACTCTGATTCTCAGCATAGGAACGATGACGGCTATCACTTTAATCTGCAGGATATGGTCGGAGCGGATGAGCAAGGCTATCGGGTAGCCCATCTGGACCACGAGCACTATATCTACAAGAAAGACTTGTCAGAAGCTGAGCGCCAAGCAGCAGATGCCTATGCGGTGCAAAAAGGCTTCCTGAAAGCATCAGCTGAACAACCTGCTTCTGGTCAGGCAGCAAGCAGCAGTGCTCCAGAAACTGGCCAAACTGGCAATCTACCTTCCGAATCTACCACTGGAGAAGCAGCTCAATACCAATCTGACAAACCAGCAGAAGCTTCGACAGCAGCAAACCCAACTGGTCAATCAAGCTTAGCAGCGAGTTTTGGCATGACAGAGGAAGCCTTCAACCAGAAATTGCAGGAGCTTTCTCAGCTCTACGGTGTCAGCCTAGAGACTTTCAGCTATAATCCAGCAAGCAGAAGCATCAGCTTTACAGGAGCTGACGGCCAGCTGAAAACTGTTCAGATTAGCTAAGCTTACATTTTGATGTGAAACAAGAATAAAACGAATGATGAAGATCAAGCCAAGTCTAAGACCATCATTCGTTTTTGATTTTCACAACCCTATACTTATTTGATTGATATTGTGTTAGAATAAACAGAGAACAGTAGTATGCTAAAGCATGTTCAGGAGGAATTTCTTGAGGAGCTTCATAAACAACGTGAGGAAGAAAATCAGAATAATCAATAAAACTGGTAATATGCTGAGAATTCATTAACATAAAAGAAGGCGCTTTATGGCTTTAGAAAGAGGATATAAATGGAATTAAGAGATACATTTTCAGATAGAAATAATATAGATGGACTTATAAATATTTTTCAAAAAGCTATTCAGGATTCTGAAGAAAGAATTCAAGGAATTGAACAAGATGAGAAAGAAGGGGTTCAAAAATTTTCGTTAGATAATATGGTAGTAATCTCTAATATAAGATCATCGATTTTTAGATATCAAAAAGAAATTATGATTGCTACTTATACAGCTGGTTATTCTCTTGAAAAATTTAAGAGCGAGTATATTAAATATATAAAAAATATGAAGCTATCATGGCATAGTAACTCTGGTTACGAACAAATGGTTTGGGCTCTTTCAATTGGAATTATGTTAGATATAGATGAAGCAATATTTGACCAGATAGTTGATTTGGTAAAAAAGGATGATCCAGAGGATTATTTGATTGATTACTTGATTCAATCACGTCAACCAGATTGGAAGATTCGGATAAACTATAATTTTCCAAGACCCTATGGCTTTACACGGAAAATTATTGAAGAAGAGAATACTGAGCAGGCTCTCAAACTGCTGAAAGAATATTTGACTAAGAAATGGTACCAAGGGAGCAAAGATACGGGATGGCATGATTTGCATAAAACAAACAATAAAAGTTATTATAGCTATTGGTCCTTTGAATCAGGAGCTATTTGCAAAATCAAGGGCTTGGATTACAAGGAATTGGAAGGTGTTCCGTATTTCCCTTATGATTTGGTTGCTGAAGGAGCGAAAGACTAGTGTGTGCTAAGAGATATTTAAGTGATAGAATTAGTGGCTTACAGAAGTAATGGCCGTACCCTTTATAAAACGAACAAACAAAATTAAAATCAACAGAGGAATGAGAAAGGTAATAAAAAATGAAAACGATTTATTTAAGTCAAAAAGACATGTTGGAAATCTGTCAAGATGGTGATAAGTATTTCTTGCGTTATCCAACTTTTAATATTACAATGCAAGAAGTAGTTCAAGAAATCCCCAAAGAAGCTGCAGATAGTTACATGTCGGGAGAACATACTGGGAAAGAGTTGATGAATTATGCGCAGTATGGTTTTTGGAAATCTAAAAAACAGTATACACAAGATGAATCCGATAAGCTCTTCATCGAAGATCATCCTTCCTTTATTTTGAAAAATCCTGAAAATAGCCGTCGCCTTTTCACAGCAGAAGAATTTAGACAAATCGCCACTCAAGCCATCTCTTCAGAACTAAAGCCAACTGAACTTGATGCTATTGGTACAGTTGATAATCATTTGGAGCTTCTCTTAGTGGATCCAGTTGATTGGCAAGAGGAGATAGAAGCAGTCCATCTGGAAATTCTGCAGGAAAAAATTAACAATTACATCTACTTCCTCGAAAGTAAGCAATATGTGGAGAGATATGGCGATAGCTTTAATAAAAAAATCATCCACATCACATTTCAGTATTCTCCATCTGACAACGGTTTGGCCTTTCTCGCTGCTGTACAGAAAGTGTTACAACCCACAGATATGAGCTTGAAGGTAGAATTGCCAGAGTGAGAAAAAACCACAGAAATTCCTCTTGAACTTCTGTGGTTTCTTTTTTACTCTTGATAGGAAACAATGCCGATGATGGTATCGACAGCGCGTTCCATGGTTTCTAGGCTGACATATTCGAAGCGGCCGTGCATGTTTTCGCCGCCTGCAAAGAGGTTGGGAGTCGGGATGCCCATAAAGGAAATTTTAGATCCATCAGTTCCTCCACGGATAGGCTCGATGACAGGCTGGATATCCAGACTTTCCATGACTGCCTTGGCGATATGTATAGGTGTCATGTCCTTTTCAATGACCTGCTTCATGTTGTAATACTGGTCTTTGAGGTTTAAGATAACACGCTCGCTGCCTAGCTCTTGGTTCATCTTATCAGCAATAGCCTGCATGGCAGTTTTGCGATTTTCAAAAGCCTCTGTCTCAAAGTCACGGACAATGTAGCTAGCATGAGCTTCTTCGACAGTCCCGGTCAGGTTCATCAGGTGGTAGAAGCCTTGGTAGCCCTCAGTCTTCTCTGGTCGGTCGGCTTCTGGCAGCTGGTTGTGGAAGTCAATAGCTAGCTGGAGAGCATTAACCATCTGGTCTTTAGCAGTTCCCGGATGGACATTGCGGCCTTGGAAGGTCAGTTCTGCTCCAGCAGCGCTAAAGGTTTCATATTGTAACTCGCCTAGCGGTCCGCCGTCTACTGTGTAGGCAAAGTCCACATCGAAGTCCTCAGCGTCAAACTTATCAGCACCGATACCGATTTCTTCATCTGGACCGAAGCCAACTCGGATTTCTCCATGCTTGATTTCTGGATGGGCAGACAGGTATTCGATAGCCGCCATGATTTCAGCAATACCGGACTTGTCGTCTGCTCCCAAAAGAGTGGTTCCATCAGTTGTAATCAGGGTTTGGCCCTTGTATTTATGGAGACTGGCGAAGACCGCAGGATCTAAGTTAAAGCCAGATTGCCCCAGCGGAATCACACCGCCGTCATAATTCTCAATGACCTGCGGCTGGATGTTTTCTGCGTTGAAATCCGCCGTATCCATGTGGGAAATAAAGCCAATTTTGCGAGTAAAGCTAGGGTCGTTGGCTGGTAGAGTCCCAATTGCAAATCCGTTGGGCAGGTAGTAGACATTTTCCAAGCCGACCCGCTTCATCTCAGGAATGAGGACATTGTTGGCAAAGTCCACCTGACTTTGGGTGCTGGGTGTAGTAGTAGATGTCTCGTCTGAGCGCGTGTTGACCTTGACATAAGTCAGGAAACGCTCTAAAAGATTAGGATATTTCATAAATGCTCCTTTTTCATTTCATTTAAGTCTATTTTAGCATATTCAGGAGAGAGTGAGAAATGTTTTTCGTTTCTTGGATATAAAGGCAAAATCTAGCAATTAGTTTTATATCTTGTCAAAATCTGGTAAACTATATCTATGCAAATGGAAAAAACAATCAGCAAAGTTGTGATTTTGGGGGCTTCGGGAGGTATAGGTCGTCAGCTAGCTAAAGAATTGGCTCAAAGGACAGACCAGCTAGTCTTGGTCGGCAGAGATGAAGCTAAACTCACTCAACTGCAAGAGGATCTATCTGGAGTCAAGGCCAAGCTTTCCTTCAGAGTTTTGGATTTGCTGGATGCGGCTGCTGTTGACGATTTTGCCCTGCAGCTAGAGGCGGATTTACTGATTAATTGCTGTGGTCTGGCGAATTTTGGTCCAGCGCTATCTCTTTCAGAAGCAGATGAAAATGCCCTCTGGCAGGTTAATTACCAAGCACCGATTCGACTGATCAAGCAAGTCGCAGAGCGCAATCGCAAGATAAGTCTTGTCCAGCTTTCTTCTTTAGCTGCCCTTTGTCCCCATCCTTATTTGGCAGCTTATAGCGCCAGCAAGGCCGCTTTGCAGACTTACTGTCTAGCCTTGCAAGAAGAGCTGCAACTTAAAGGCTCTGAGGTGACGGTTTGTCTTTATATACTGGGACCGGTTCGGACTTCTATCTTTCCTCCAGAGCTGCAGGATGCTTTGGGTGGAAGTCAGTTGCAAATGAGCCCGGAGATAGCAGCACGACGCATCATCAGACTCCTTCAGCAAGACCGTTCCTATGCTATAGTGGGCAAGAGATATCGACTATTGTCTTGGCTCATGAGACTACTTCCGCAAAGATGGATTATCCGTTTGATTGGCGCATATCTACGAAAGGGGCTTTGAACATGAAACTTATTTTTTTCCTGCTGACATCTGCTTATCTGCTTCTCTTTATCTTGCGTTGGCTCTTGTCTTTGGCTTATTTGAAAAAAGGGCAGAGCTCCTCATCAGACTTTCAAGAGGAGCTTTATACGGTGGTTCAGCCCATCCTATCTGGTGATCCTCGTTTGGAAAATGATTTATTAGCCAATCTCCAACAGACTGAAGCAGTTGAGTTTTACTGGCTGATTGATCAGTCTGACCCAGAGGCGCAGCGAGTGGCTGACAAGATTTGTCAAAATCCTTCTTATGCCCAGCGCGTTCGCATTTTTCTCATGGAGGATGTCCCCCAGGGGATTAATCCTAAGAGTTATAAGATTGAGCAGATTATAGATGAGCTGACTCGACCTTATTTGATTGTTCTCGACGACGACAGCGTCATTGATTTTTCAAAAATGGGAGAATTGACAGCTCATCTAGGTGAGAATGTTATTTTGACCGGTATTCCCTATAATCAGGAGCGAAGTAATTTCTGGTCCAAGCTAGTGGCAGCTTTTGTCAATGGAAATTCTTTCATTACCTATTTTACCATGGCTGAAGTCAAAGCCAACCACTCGATTAATGGAATGTTCTACATCCTGCCACTTGAACTGGCTAGAGAGCAGAAGCTCTTCAGTGCTATAAAAGATTATTTGTGTGATGATTTGGCTGTAGCGGATTTTTTACGCAGCAAGGGAGTTGAGATTATCCAGACGCGGGTGACTTGTAATGTCCGGACCACTATCAAGGATGCCAAGCGATATCTGTTGCAGATGAAGCGTTGGCTGCTTTTTAGCTCTATCTATCTGAAGGAGCACTTGGACTGGAAGGTTATTATTTTAATTGCTCTGCCTAGTTTTCTGCCGCTTCCTGCCTTGCTCATTAGTTTCTTTCTTGGCTGGCCTTTTGTGCTGCTGGCTTTGCTTTTACTCTTGGTCAAGGCGGTTTGGATGCTGGCTTATCGTCGTCACATTCTATCCGGTCGGCCGCATCCTGATGAGGTGTTCTACGAGGTGCTGAATGACCTAGTCTTGCCTTGGCTTTTCCTCTATGTCTTGCTCAGTCCGCGGGTGATTAACTGGCGGGGAAGGAAGATTCGAGTGACGGATGGGAAAATCCGCTATGAGTAAGATGAAGCAGTACTTGGATAAGTTGGATGCTCTGTCGCTAGACCAAACCTTGATAGAATCTAGTAAAGTCTTGCTTTTTCTCAGTGGCAGCAGTCATTTGAACTGCGCTAGTCTGACCGCAGGACAGCTTGAGTTTCTTGAGCAGATTTGTCTACCGGGTTTCTCAGTGGTGGCTAGTAATTTTCCCTTTAATCAGGGATTTGAGCATGAGCGACAAACCCAAGTTTCCTTGTTGACAGCTTCCATTTCCAATATCCGTTACTATTGGCATACTCTCTACAATTCTCGCTTTCAGGAGGCTTTGCAGCGGCATTTATCTCCTTTACTGGATGTTGAGGAGGCTGTCATTATCTGCAAAAGCTCTGGACTCAATATGCTGACTCAGTGGCTGGAGGACTTGGGTGAGGAAAAGCTGCCCTTCAGACTGAGAGTGATTGCGCTAGGGCCTGTTTCACGGAGACTCCTAAATCGCAAGGATATTGACTTGCTGGTCATTAAGGGAAAGAAGGATATTTACAGTAGATTTCTAGATGGCCATCCAGCTGATGTGGTGGTGGATAGCAACCATTTTGATTATGAATACAGGGAAGATGTGAAAGGATTAGTTCATGACTGGATTAGAAAAAGTGATAAAGATTGATGTGATTAGTGTGCCATTTAGTGGGCATTTGCTGCCTACTTTGACCTTAGTCAAGCCTCTGCTGACGGATCCGCGTTTTCGGATTCGGGTCATCACTGGCTGCCAAAAGAAAGAGCTAGTAGAGGAAATTGGTTTTGACTGTCTGGCTCTCTTTCCAGAAAGACCGACAGTGATGGAAGACATCGCCAATACTCCGCAGCAAAGCAATCTTTTGATTGCCTATCAGCAGTTTCGGGCCAATTCCAGACTAATTCCAGAAGTTATAGATGAGTTAAATCGAATTTGGCAAGAGGGTGGTAAACCGGATTTGGTCATAGCGGATTTTGTTGCTTCCCCAGCAGGCCTGATTTCTGATTGCTTTGGCATCCCTTGGATAACCACGATTCCGAGTCCGGTTGCGATTGAGTGCCGGACGACAACGCCGACCTATTTGGGAGGATGGAAACCTCATCAGGGTGCCTTATACAAGTTCAGAGATGCCTTGGGCAGGCAAGCTATTCGCTGTGGAAAGAAAATGGCCTTTGCCTTGGTCCGGAAGAGTTTGGGAGACTATCAAGATTTTAAACTCTATCGGGAAGACGGCACAGAAGCTATTTATTCGCCTTACTCTATCTTGGCTTTGGGCATGAAAGAGCTGGAGTTTCGAGATGATTTTCCTAAGCATCTTCGCTGGGTTGGCTACAAATGCCTGTCCTTTGATCGTCTGCCTGAAGCACATGAGTCTTATTTTGAGACCGATAAGAAGCGGGTTTTAGTGACTTGCGGTACGCATTTGAAATGGGAGAAGGAGCGCATGGTGGAGCGGGCGAAAAAACTGAGCCTACTCTACCCAGATTACCTCTTTTACGTCACCTTGGGAGAAGCTAGTGGCTTGGGAAATGTTCCTCGCAAACTGGCGGAAAACCTGCTGCTCTTTGACTATCTGCCTTATACAGATATTCTGGATAAGATAGATTTTGCCATTCACCATGCGGGGACGGGTATCATGATGGCCTGTATTGAGCATGAGATTCCCAGTCTCATTTTGCCGCAGGATTATGATCAGTTTGATAATGCCGTTCGTGCTGAGCTAGCCCAAGTAGGGCTGGTAGCTCGTAGAAAGACCGATGCTGAAGTGCTGCGCATTTTTAAGGAATTGACAAATCGCCCGGACTGGTCTCAGTTGAAAACTCTTGCCCAGCAAAGCAAAGAATATCAGCCTACAGAAATTCTCTATCAAGAGCTGGGGCGGCTGCTTAAGGTTGATTTATAACTGGAAAACTCAACAAATCATTAAAGCATACTTCCAATATTAAAGTGTCTGAATTATTAAATTTTCCTATTCTTTTCAAGGAATAGGTTTTTTGGTCTATTCAAGTCTTTTTTAAGATGTTAAAATGAAAGTGATTACAAGAAAGTCGTTGGAAAGCCAGCTTGGCTTTCTCGGAGTGACTGAAGAGGAAAGATAATGAAGAAAGCAATTCTAATGATGACTTTTGGCTCGCCAGAGGAGATTAGCTTTGAGGGAGTGGCTGAATTTTTTACCAATATTCGCCGCGGTGTCAGGCCACAAGACAATGAGATTCAGACCCTCTATGATAACTATGTCCTCATTGGCGGAACGCCTCTGCAGCGTATCAGTCTAGAAGAGGTAGAAAAGGTTCGTCAGCGTTTGGCTGGCGAGTATGCAGTTTATTTTGCCAATAAATTCTCACGTTCCTTTATCACAGATGTGATTGAGCAGATGGAAGAAGATGGTATTGAGGAATGTATCTGTTTGATCCTAGAGCCGCATTTTTCTTACTATTCTGTCATGGGTTATGAGAAGTTTATCCAGAGTGATCGTATCCGCTTTAATATCATTAAGGAATGGTATCAGGAAGAAGCTATTCTTGATTATTGGGCAGAGGAGCTGAGAAAGATTCTTACAGAAGATGTTGGAGAAGAGACCTTCAAGATTTTCTTTTCAGCCCACAGTGTGCCTATTTTGGCATTGGATTTCGGAGATCCTTACATTGATCAGATCTATGACAATGCCCGTTTGATTGCTGAAAGGTTAGGTCTGACAGAAGAGGATTATCTCAATGTTTGGCAAAGTGAGAGTGACATCGGACTCCCTTGGATCAAGCCTGACGTGCTGGACTACATGCGTCAGCAAGAAACACATCCGCAGCATTATATTTTTGTGCCGATTAGCTTTATCAGTGAGCATATAGAGGTTCTTTTTGACAATGACGTGGAGTGCAAGGAACTTTGCGAAGATTTGGGTATTGCCTATCATAGACCGCCTATGCCCAATGCAGATGCCCGTCTAATTGATGCCCTGATTCAAAGTATCCGCCGCCATGAGCATGAACCCTTCAAAGAATGTTTTCCAGAAGAAGAAACCTTCGATGAATTGCAGCCGTCGGAGGAGAGCAGCCAGATTCTTGCAGAGGCTGAAGAGCTGAAAATGCCAGATTTCGTCAAGAAACTGATTGAGAAAAAAGGGCGCGAGAATGTTAAGATGCCATATTTTGTCAAGAAAATGCTGGAGAAAGCAGGAAAGCTGCCCAAGAGCTGATTGTCCATATTCGTTGATGATTTTATAAGATTATTCTAGAAGGAGAAAACCGTGAGACTTTGGCACCAAGATTTGATTGAAAAACTTCCGCGGCAGCAGCTTTTAGGCCAGCACCGAGAGTGTGCAGCCTTACGTGGACGAGGTTGGGGCAAGCCGCATGCGACGGTCAACTATGTTTTTGAGCACAGCCCTTATTGCCTCTATGCTTATCACCTGCTGATTATGGAGGAGATGCAACGACGGGGCTATCAGCCGGATACCCTTTGGCTGGATAAAGACTATCGTGGCAAGACTTGTCCAGCTTACCAGCAGTTGCCAGCTGAGGAGCTCGAACATCCCATTTATCCGGAGCATGACGCAGCCTATCTGAAAGAATGCTTGGAAAATCTCAAGGAGAAAGGAATAGAAATCTTCTGATTCCCAAGTGACAAGACGGCATAGTATTAAGGTTATAGAACAAAAAAGGAAGAGACATTGCTCTTCTTTTTTGACTTTTATGAATTCAAAATAAACTTCTCAATAGCTGCAGCAACCCCATTTTCTTCACAGCTGTCTGTGACGGCATCCGCTAGGCTTTTGACATAGTCTGAAGCATTTCCCATGGCAACACCGAGACCTGCGTATTCCAGCATTTCGATGTCGTTGTTGGCATCACCGATTGCCATGATTTCCTGAGGATTGACGTCCAATTGTTTAGCCAATCGCTCTAGGGCAAAGGCTTTGGTCACACCAGATGGCATGGCCTCGTAAATGACTGGCTGAGAGCGAACACCACTGAAACGCTGGCAGATTTCTTGGCCAAAGTCGGCTTCAAAAGCATCTACTTGCTCTTGGCTGCCTAAAAACATAGCTTGAAACATTCTGTGTTTACCGCTGCAAGCCTCTTCCAGACTAATCTCGGTTGGAGTGGTGAATACTAGGCTAGCATCATTCACGACATAGGAACTGGCTTTTTCTCCGACGACGAAATAATGATCCTCATCAAAGAGAGTCAGCTGGACAGGGCTATTTTCAGACAGGCTGTAGAGATAGCGAATATCCTGACCGCTCAGCTCTTGCCAGTCCACCAAACTCCAGTCGCTGGTCTGATGTGTAGCGCAGCCATTGTCCACGATGACATATTCGTTTTCTTGTGCAAGGCCCAGCTTGTTGTAATAAGGCTTGACGCCGACCAAGGGGCGACCTGTACAAAGAACCAATTTGACTCCTTTTTCAATAGCTTGGTGCAGAGCTTCGATGTGAGCCTGGGGAATTTCTTTTTTGCTGTTGAGCAAGGTGCCGTCCATATCAAGTGCAAGAATTTTAATCATAAAGTGTCTCCAAAATTATTCTGTGATAAGTATAGCATAATTTACAGAGAAAGTCCGAGTCTATAGGAAAAATCACTGGTCTTGTGTTATAATAAATAGAATACCCTAAAAGGATGAGAAAAATGAATTTAGAAGATTTGAAAAAACGTCAGGAGAAGATCCGCAATTTCTCCATCATTGCCCACATTGACCACGGAAAATCAACCTTGGCCGACCGGATTTTGGAGGCGACGGAGACGGTTTCCAGCCGGGAAATGCAGGCCCAACTTTTAGACAGCATGGACTTGGAGCGGGAGCGCGGTATCACCATTAAGCTTAATGCCATCGAGCTCAATTATACTGCCAAGGACGGTGAAACCTATATCTTTCACTTGATTGACACGCCGGGACACGTGGACTTTACCTATGAAGTATCGCGGTCATTAGCGGCCTGCGAAGGGGCTATTTTGGTCGTGGATGCGGCTCAGGGGATTGAAGCTCAGACCTTGGCTAATGTCTATCTAGCGTTGGATAATGACTTGGAAATCTTGCCAGTCATCAATAAGATTGACCTGCCAGCTGCGGATCCAGAGCGGGTGCGGGCAGAGATTGAAGACGTGATTGGACTGGATGCTAGCGAAGCCGTATTGGCTTCTGCAAAGGCTGGCATCGGAATTGAGGAAATTTTAGAGCAGATTGTGGAAAAAGTTCCAGCTCCGACTGGAAATGTAGAAGCACCGCTCAAGGCCTTGATTTTTGACTCGGTCTATGACGCCTATCGTGGGGTAATTCTGCAAGTGCGGGTTATGGACGGTGTGGTTAAGCCGGGGGATACCATTCAGCTCATGAGCAATGGCAAGACCTTTGATGTAACAGAGGTCGGTATCTTTACGCCCAAGGCTATTGGACGTGATTTCTTAGCGACAGGGGATGTTGGCTATATCGCAGCCTCTATCAAGACGGTACAGGATACTCGGGTCGGAGATACAGTGACCTTGGCGGATAATCCAGCTGCAGAGCCACTAGCCGGCTACAAGCAGATGAACCCGATGGTCTTCGCCGGTCTCTATCCGATTGAGTCCAATAAATACAACGATCTGCGTGAGGCGCTTGAAAAGCTCCAGCTAAACGATGCCAGTCTGCAGTTTGAGCCAGAAACATCTCAGGCATTAGGATTTGGTTTCCGTTGTGGCTTCCTGGGCTTGCTGCACATGGACGTCATTCAGGAGCGTTTGGAGCGTGAGTTTAATATTGATTTGATCATGACGGCGCCATCCGTTATCTATAAGGTCAATATGACGGATGGTGCTTCAATTGATGTGTCCAATCCGAGCGAGTTTCCGGATCCGACCAAGATTGATTCCATTGAGGAGCCTTATGTCAAGGCGCAGATTATGGTACCGCAGGAATTTGTCGGAGCGGTGATGGAGTTGGCTCAGCGTAAGCGCGGTGACTTTGTGACCATGGATTACATCGATGATAATCGGGTCAATGTCATTTATCAAATCCCACTTGCTGAAATCGTCTTTGACTTCTTTGACAAGCTCAAGTCCTCTACTCGTGGCTATGCTAGCTTTGACTATGAAATTTCTGAGTATCGCTCGTCCAAGCTGGTGAAGATGGATATTCTCCTCAATGGCGACAAGGTTGATGCTCTCAGCTTCATTGTTCACAAGGAATTTGCCTATGAGCGTGGTAAGCTGATTGTAGACAAGCTTAAGAAAATCATTCCTCGTCAGCAGTTTGAAGTACCCATCCAGGCAGCCATCGGACAGAAAATCGTGGCTCGGACAGACATCAAGGCCCTGCGTAAAAATGTCTTGGCCAAGTGTTATGGTGGTGATGTTTCTCGGAAGCGCAAACTCCTAGAAAAACAAAAAGCCGGTAAAAAACGGATGAAAGCTATCGGTTCTGTCGAAGTCCCACAAGAAGCCTTCCTCAGTGTCCTGAGTATGGATGAGGAATAAAGTCTTATATCTCTAGGTAATATATCCCAAAAGGAGAAAATCATGAAACGATCGTATCTGCTTGGAGCAGTTCTGGTATTAACTTCACTTACTCTTGCATCGTGTGCCAATTCTGGACAAAAGCCTGATCAATCTAGTTCTTCGACTAGTTTCAGTGCACAAGTGAAAAAGAATTCTTCAAATTCTTCTTCTAAAAGAAGCAAGAACAAAACCAATCAAGAAACAAAACGTGTTGGTTCTCCAGAGTTTGGTTATATCGATATCCCAAGTAAATGGATTAAATTTTTTGATGCAGAAGTTGAAGGACTTATCCAATATACCGACGGTTCTGCTTATAATATCGTTACCATGAATGCTGTTTCTAAGGCAGAAGCTGAAGTAGCAGATGGTGAGACTTTCAATGCAGAAACAATTGCTCAACATGTAGCCTATAATTGGAGTCAAAAAGATAATATTGAGAAGATGTGGGGCTCTAAAAGTACTGTCTCAGGAATAGAAGCCTTTCAAATAAACATCATTCTGAAATCGGGACAACTTGCTAATACATTAGTTTTCCAAAAAGATGACAAAGTCTATATACTATCCTTTGAAGGCGACGAAGAAACTCTTGATGATTTCATTACAAACATGAAAGATACTTGGAGCCTTGATGGCAAGGGAGCAGTCAGCGAATAATAGTTTAAAAAACAAGAGGCCTATTTATTAAGTCTCTTGTTTTTTTCAGTGTAGAAGCCAATTATGTTTCACAAAAAGATAGTGATAAATCAGAAAAAACGTTCGACTACTATCAAATCCAAGCAAAAAGGCTTACAAAAATTTGTAGGCCTTTTCTTGAAATCCGAACGTTAGGAAATCTTTTTTAGATTTTACTTGACATTTTCTGAAATAGGAATATGATAAAATGTGAACACTGTATAAGACAGACCTTATGCGTGTTCGAAAATAATAGAGCGTTGCATCCGTAAGTCAATTTGACACGGCTCTTAAAAAACAAAAGGAGAAAGAATGAATACTTATATCCAAAAGAAAATCGCAAACATGAAGCTGACGCTTTCTGAAATGTCTGGTGGCTACAAACGAATGGTGACTAGCATGAAGAAGCTCGGCTTTTCTGGTACCTTGAAGCTTATCTGGGACGATTTGTTTGCTCATCGCAGTCTAGGTCAATGGTTTTATCTCTTGATTCTAGGGAGTTTTCCGCTCTGGCTGGAGCTGATATATGAACATCGCATCGTGGATTGGACGGGGATGATTTGCAGTCTAACCGGGATTATCTGTGTGATCTTCGTTTCTGAAGGACGGGCTAGCAATTACCTCTTTGGTTTGATCAATTCTGTGATTTACTTGATTTTGGCTTTGCAGAAAGGCTTCTATGGCGAGGTCCTGACGACTCTTTACTTTACCATCATGCAGCCAATTGGACTCTTGGTGTGGATTTACCAAGGTCAGTTCAAAAAAGAAAAGCAAGAGTTTGTTGCTCGTAAGCTAGATACCAAAGGATGGACAAAATATCTATCACTCAGTGTGCTTTGGTGGTTGGTCTTTGGCTTGATTTATCAGTCCGTGGGTGCCAATCGTCCTTATCGTGATTCAATCACAGATGCGACAAATGGTGTAGGGCAAATCTTGATGACGGCTGTTTATCGCGAACAGTGGATTTTCTGGGCAGCGACCAATATTTTTTCTATCTACCTCTGGTGGGGCGAAAGTCTTCAAATTCAAGGGAAGTATTTGATCTATTTAATCAACAGTTTGGTAGGATGGTACCAGTGGAATAAGGCTGCTAAAAAAGCATAGTCCTACAAACAGAAAAGCAATCGGATGTGACAATGTCTCTCTTTCCTTTCGTTCTAAAAATATGGTAAACTAGTATTAGTAAAATTTATTAGATTTAGGAAGGAATGACCATGAAAAAGAAGTACTTTTTGCTCTCCCTGACAATCTTAGCCGGTCTGTCTCTGTCTTCCTGTAGCCTTATTAAGAGCTATAGCAGTCGGAAACCATCTGATTCTTCCAGTCGGGTTTCTCTGAGAGATGACAGCGATACAAGTAGTAGCAGTCGTAGAGAAAAAGATTCGTCAAAGACTACTGGTACGCAGCGGGTTGGCTCTGATGATTATGGCTATATCAGTATTCCTGATAATTGGATTAAGTTTACAGACGTAGATGGTGGCGACAGCGTCCAGTATACGGATGGAAGTGGCTATAATATTGTCACGATGAACGCTTATACAAAAGAAAAAGCCAATATCGGAGAAGGTGAAGAATTCAACGCCGAAACCATTGCCCAACGTATTGCCTACCACTGGAAGGATAATAAGGAAGTCGATGATTTTTGGGGAGCAAAGAGTACCGTAGCTGGAAATGAAGCCTTTCAGATTAATGTTGTTTTAAAATCCACTCAAAACCTAACGGTTTGGGTCTTCAAACAAGGCGATAAGGTCTATATGATGTCCTTTGAAGGCGATGAAGACACTCTGTATGAATTTATCCCTTATATCGAAGATACATGGAGCGTCAGCAAGGACGGTGGAAAAAGCATTTAGCGACAGCATTTGATGATTGCTCTCTAAGTTCATAAAAAGCAAATCTGGGACTCGTTCTCAGATTTTTTTGTTAGATGGGATATCTAATATTCTTTGAGTTTGATAAGATTTAAGAGGGCTCATTTTATGATATAATAAAAGCAATTTGAATACAGAAAGAAAAATATATGACCCAAGAAATCGACCTTGAAAAGTACCATCAGCTAGCTTTGCAGAAGCAGAAAGAGCATCGAAAATTTTTAGCCAGTCTCAAGAAAAAGCCACCAAAAAACCTAGATAAGATTGCCCAGCAAATCCATGATGAGGTTTTTGAGGAGATTGACTGTACAGCCTGTGCCAATTGCTGTAAGACGCTGGGACCAGACTTTAAGGAAGCCGATATTGTCCGTATTGCCAAGTATTTCAAGATGAAGCTGCCGGCTTTTGAAGAGGAATTTCTGCAGGTAGACGAAGACGGTGACAAGGTTTTCAAGGCCATGCCTTGTCCTTTTTTAGGTGGAGACAATCTCTGCTCGATCTACGATGTCCGTCCCAAGGCCTGCCGAGAGTTTCCTCATACAGACCGTAAGAAGATTCATCAGATTAATCATCTGACAATTAAAAATACCCTGACCTGCCCAGCGGCTTATCTCTTTGTGGAGAAGCTGCGGGATAGGTTGTAAAATCCCCCCTCTAAATCTTGTACAAAAATTCTAGGGTGAAAGTTTCTTATATCTGTTAGACTATAGTTAGAATTGAACATGGCCTAGAAGCTGTGTGAAAAAGATGAAATTTTCTCGGAGCAGGAGCCCCTCCGTCAATTTTCCAATTTCCACTTTGCTTTTAACGGCCTTAGTATCTTTTGTGAGGTAAAAAAGAATATGATGCATCAATTCAATCAAACCATGGAATATCTGGAAAGTAAGTTGGACGCAGAAGTAGATTTGCAGAAATTTCAGCAGCTATCGGGCTATTCTTATGCTCTCTTCAGCAGGCTCTTTTCTATCCTGGCAGATATGACTTTAGCAGAATACTTGCGCAATCGCAGGCTATCAGAAGCTGTGACGGACTTGCGGGAAAGCTCTGATAAGGTTATTGACATAGCGATGAAATACGGCTATGAGTCTGCCGATGCCTTTAGCGCAGCCTTTAAGAAATTCCATGGTGCGACTCCCTCAGAAGTTCGAAATGGAAAACCTTATCGCGTCTTTCCTAGACTTCAATTATCCTTAAAGATTACAGGAGGAAAGAACATGGATATCAAGATTCAAAAGAAACCTGCTTTTACCGTGGCAGGCGTCCTATTGGAAGCTATTGACAATAGCCAGTGCCCGTCTGCATGGGAGCAGCTCTATGCAAATCACAGCTTTGAAAGCCTAGAAAGTCTGGGCAGTGGCCATTCCTTTGGTGTCTGCTCGGATGTCAAAGAAGGCGAAATCATCAACTATATGGCCGCTTATGATGTGACGGATAAAGCTAAAGCAGAAGCACTAGGTCTGTCAATTAAAGAAATCGCAGAAGCCGAGTATGCCATCGTACCGGTCAAAGGGGCTATACCAGCCAGTATCCACCATGCTTGGAAATATGTCTTGGAAGTCTTTTTTCCAGAAACTGGCTATCGCCACACAGGAGCACCAGACTTTGAAGTTTACACCGAGGGAGACATGTCCTCGCCAGACTATCAAATGGAACTCTGGATACCAGTGGTGAAATAAAATGGTGATTGCAAGTCATTTTTTAGGCGTTGATTACAGAGGAGGATGATGCTATGCAGATGTATTTTGGGGACGTTTCTCTTTGTTATACATATTCACTTGCGATGGCGCTGCATTCGTATGGTTATGATGTTCGCCCTGAGTTTTTGGAAGCCATTATGGTGATGGGAAATGGCGCTAGTATTGTAAAGGAAGATGAAAAACACCCGCTAGTCTTCTTTGATAATGGGATGCCAGATAGTTCTATCAGCCATTCTTTAAACATTTTGGGCTTTACATACGATGAATACTATATAAAGGATTCAAACGATTTGAATCTTCCCTCTATCAGAGAGATCTTAAGTAAGTTCTTGCTAAGCGGCCCTGTTGTTCTTGGCCCTTTGGACATGGGTTATCTGACTTATAATCCCAATCATATCCATTTGTATGGGGTGGACCATTTTGTTTCAGTTTATGATCTAGATGATGAGTTTATCTATTTCCATGATCCAGCAGGCTTTGCTTGTATGAAAATGAGTTTGTCAGAATTTGCGAATGCCTGGGAAGCTAAAAATATCGACTATAAAAGAGGTTCTTTCTCCATGTGGGGAAACTTCAAAAAAATCAAATCTCCAACGTCCAAGGAGATTTATCAAAAAACATCTATGTTGATGAAGCAACAATATGAATGTGGCGAGGAGAATGTGATAGCAAGATATGCTAAGTCGGTAGCGGTCAATGGCTTGAATGAAGAACAAAAACATCTTCATCAATACTTTAGTTTCAAATTAGCTTCTATCAGAAATCTATACATGAGCAACTTCTTAAAAGAATACGATGCTGTCAGATCAGAACTAAAAGAAAATTTAGCAAGATTGTTCGGCCAAGCTCATCTATTTTGTATCAAGGAAGATTATCAGAAATTGTCAGAAGTCTTGTTTGATATTGCAGCGCTAGATAATAAATTTAGAGATTTGTGTGTTCACTATAAAGTAGAGTAGAAGAAGTGGGAAAAGCGAAGATGCTGTTTGGAAATGCAGCAGAATCGAAAGAAAGGACTCCAAACTATCAAATGGCTCTCTGGATACCAGTAGTGAAATAGATTAGAAACCAGCCGTTCGTTTTTGAGCGGCTGATTTTTTGGTGGCTTGTGGTATAATGAAGCTACTACAGTTACAGAAAGGATTTCAACCTTGTCATACAAATTTCTACTATTCGACCTTGACCATACGTTGCTGGATTTTGATACGGCTGAAGATATTGCCTTGACTCATTTTTTGGAGGAGCAAGGCGTAACGGAGATTCAGACCTACAAAGACTATTATATTCCCATGAACAAGGGGCTTTGGCGGGAACTGGAGCAGGGGAAAATTACCAAGTCGGAGCTAGTCAATACTCGTTTTTCTCGTCTTTTTGCCCATTTTGGCATTGGGAAGGATGGAGCCGAGCTAGCTCTTCTCTATCAGCAGCATATCGCTCAGCAAGGACAAACCTACGCTGGTGCTAGCGAGTTGTTGGACAGTCTGACAGCAGCTGATTATGAGATTTACGGAGCCACCAACGGTATCATGGCTATTCAGACCGGCCGTATGGCCCATTCCGACATTTCTCCTTATTTTAACCATATTTTCATCTCGGAAAAGATGGGGACTCAGAAGCCCGAAGCTTTGTTTTATGAAAAAATAGCAGAGCAGATACCAGATTTTGACCTGTCTCAGACTTTGATGATTGGAGACTCCTTGACAGCTGATATTGCTGGCGCTAATAATGCCGGATTGGACTCTCTCTGGTACAATCCCAAGCAGCTAGGAAATAAAAGTCTTTTTCAGCCGACCTATACCGCCTATTCTTATGATGACATTATCAGACTCTTGGTCCCATAAGGAGACTGCAAATGAAAAAAATCCTTGCCTTGTTTTCTCTTAAATATATTTATATCGAGTAAGCTAGTAAAAACGCATTGCGTTTTTAAGGTGAAAAGACATAGCTAAAAAATTTTTAACTCTGTCAAGAAAAAAACTTGACAGCTATTTTTAATCTGCTATAATAGAACATGTGCTTAATAGCTTTGCTATTTCACCAAAAGAAAAAAATAAAGAAAAGAGACCTTAATAATGGCAGTAAAAATCCGTTTGACTCGTATGGGTTCTAAGAAAAAACCTTTCTACCGTATCAATGTTGCAGACTCACGTTCACCTCGTGACGGACGTTTCATCGAAACAGTTGGTACTTACAACCCACTTGTAGCTGAAAACCAAGTTACTTTGAAGGAAGACCGTATCCTTGAGTGGTTGGGTAATGGTGCACAACCTTCTGATACTGTACGCAATATCCTTTCAAAAGAAGGTGTATTGAAGAAATTCCACGATTCAAAATACTCTAAATAATAGAAGCGTAGGTTGACATATGGACACGATTGAAAATCTAATTATTGCGATAGTGAAACCTTTGATTTCACAGCCAGATGCCTTAACTATCAAGATTGAGGATACACCTGAATTTTTAGAATATCACCTGGATCTTGATCAGAGTGATGTTGGACGTGTAATCGGTCGTAAAGGTCGTACTATCTCCGCTATAAGGACGATTGTTTACTCTGTCCCAACCGAGTACAAAAAGGTTCGCATCGTCATTGATGAGAAATAAGAAGCAGCGGGGCTATGTGTCCCGCTTTTTCTATGGCCCTTAATGAAACAAGCCTTTAGGCGTAGTTGAATTTAGGGCCATTGATGCAGTTCGAGCTATGCGAGAACTACGTTCCTTAATTTCCTTGCAGAAACAAGTTATTAGGCTCAGTTGAATTTAGGACCATTGATGCAGTTCGAGCTTCGTGAGAACTAGTACTTCATTTAAGATAAAAACGAAATGCAGGGGCGAGTTTAGAGAAATTCGAAACTGGAGGACATATGAAGTCAGAAGATTATGCTTGGAACACTCATGAGCGTAAGTGTTATGAGAATGATCAAGTGATTTTACCGAGCCCTTATAAGCTAAAAATTCTGGATGATAGTGAGAAGAGATTGGAATTGGAGCTTGTTTTGGAGGAACTTCCTCAGGGGCAACTGGCTCGATGGGCTATGAAAATGGCGTCAAGCTTTATAGCTCTGATAGATGCGGAAGATGAGTCTGAAAAGCAGAAGATTTTGACTCAGGTAAGAGCGATTTTTCGGGCTCGACTTGATGATAGGGCATCTGCCTATGAACTAAGGCAGGCTGGTTTCTTGGCTCAGCAGCTGTCGCAGCAAGCCCAATCACAAATCGGTAAATATGCTGCGCGTGTCTTTGCCCAAGCAGTCGCAACAGGCCACATGCGGGGCCATGCTATTGTCGCAGCGGATTATGCCATCAAAGTCAGAAACTTGCAGAGTCCAGATGATTTGCAGCGGGCTGTCAAGGAAAGAGAAGAGCAGATAGAGCTAGCCTCTGCTTTTATTAGATCAGGAAAGGAAACTTTATGAAGCATTTATTTTCGCGCTTGTCACCAGCGCAAAAGATCATCTTGTCTTTTCTTCTGGTGATATTCTGTGGCTCCTTGCTACTCAGTCTCCCTTGGGTGCAGACGGCTAGTTCCCAAGCGGGCTATCTGGATCATCTTTTTACAGCTGTCTCGATGGTCTGTGTGACAGGGCTTTTTACTCGATCGGTTGTGGATACATACAATGTCTGGGGACAGCTCCTTTGTATGCTGCTGATTCAGATTGGTGGTTTGGGAATCCTGACTTTTATCGGATTTTTCACCATGGAAAGTCGGAAAAAGCTCAGCCTCAAGGATCGCCGTATTCTGCGGGATAGTTTTAGTTATGGTCACAATCGTACCTTAGGTCAATTTGTCCGTTCGATTTTTATCACGACTTTTACTATCGAAGGACTGGGTGCGCTCCTTCTCATGATTCGCTTCATTCCCAAGTTTGGTCTGAGAAAAGGGATTTTTAATTCTATCTTTTTAGCCGTTTCTGCATTTTGTAATGCGGGCTTTGATAATTTTGGCAATGATAGCCTACTAGGCTTGCAGACAGATGTTTTGGTCAATATCACCTTGGCTCTCCTCATCATTACTGGAGGACTGGGCTTTATGGTCTGGTTTGACTTGGCGACTAAATTGGGAGGAAAACAGAAGGGGCTGCACTTTCATACTAAGGTAGTCTTGCTGCTGACTGCTGGTCTCCTCGTTTTTGGGACGGTCACGAGTCTCTGGACGGAGTACAATAATCCTGGAACGATTGGCAATCTTTCCTTTGGCGATAAGCTACTGGTCAGCTTTTTTCAGACAGTCAGTATGAGGACAGCTGGCTTTGCTTCCATTGATTATACGGCTGCTCGTCCAGTAACTCTGTTTATCTATCTGATCCAGATGTTTTTAGGAGGAGCTCCGGGTGGTACAGCGGGCGGTCTGAAAATTACGACCTTCTTAGTTCTTTTGCTTTTTGCCCGAAAGGAAATCCTGGGCTTGCCTCATACCAATATGGGACGGAGAACGCTGTCTCCTCAGCTAGTGCAGAAGGCTTTTGGTGTGACAGTGATTTTTCAGCTGACATTTCTGCTTGGTCTTTTGGCTCTTGGGCTAGTGACCGATAGCAGTCATCGTTTTATTTACCTGATATTTGAGACTGTGTCGGCATTGGCTACAGTTGGTGTCACGGCCAATATCACTACCAGCCTCAATACAGCTGGTATGATTGTGATTATGTTGCTAATGTTTATTGGACGGGTGGGGCCGCTGACTCTTATGGTCAGTCTCAACCATTATCAACCGAAGAAGGCTGCAACCTTGCATTACAGCAAGGCGGACATTATGATTGGATAGGAGAAAAGAAATGGCAAATCAAACAGTTGGAATCCTCGGCTTGGGGATTTTTGGACAGAGTATCATTGAGGCCTTGATTTCTCAAGATGTAGAAATCATTGCGATTGATAATCACGAAGAGACAATCAATCAGTATGAAGACATGATTGCCGTTGGTGTGATCGGGGACATTACTGATATGGAGCTTTTAGAGGCGGCAGACGTTGGGTCCTGTGATACGGTCATAGTAGCGACGGGAGAAAGTCTGGAATCCAGCGTCCTAGCGGTCATGCACTGCAAGGCATTGGGCGTTAAAAATGTCATTGCCAAGGTCAAGGATGAAGTAACTCAGCAGGTGCTGGAAAAGGTGGGAGCTGATCTGGTTATTCTGCCTGAAGTGGAGGCTGGTATTTCATTGGCCAAGACTATTCTCTTGAACCATTCGATTGAGGTCTTCCAGTTGGATGATGATGTAGTGGTGGCTGAGTTTGAGTTGCCTGCTAGCTGGGTCGGGAAAACGGTCCGTGAAGTAGATGCTCGCAGGCTTTATCATCTTAATATTATCGGCTACCGTCTGAAAAAAAATCAGCCTTTGGAAAGCCAGTTTACCCCAGACTTTGTCTGGCCAGCAGGCGTCAGCATTATGGCTGTGACTGATAATCAGCATTTGGATAATTTACGTGAAATAGTGAAGTAGCAGCTAGGAGTCCAATCGGGACCAACTATCGGTAGTTCTTAGGAACTCGGCACCTTTCTATTATATGAAGAAAAAATCGATACATAGGAGCTCTTTCAGGGCTCTTTTTTGAAACCAGTTGTAAAATTTGTTATACTACCACTAGAAAAGGAGTGATTTTATGAGCTTAACCAGCCAGATCATTACAGCAGATTTTCCGGATTTGGATAAGGTAGAAGCCTTGAATAATGAAGCTTTCCCAGAAGAGGAAAGGATACCGCTCAGTGAATTTTTACGATATGAGGAACAGGAAGATGCTAATTTTTTCGCCTTTTATCATGAAAAGGAGTTTGTTGGTTTTGCCTTTGCCATTTCCAACGCGCGAGCCTTTTATGTTAGTTTCTTTGAGATTATGCCCCACCTGCGCAGCCATGGCTATGGCGGTGAAATCATCGAAAAGCTGGTTAATTTCTATCAGCGAACCATGATTTTAGAAATCGAGCGCCTAGATGAGCCATGTGACAATCTTGCGCAGCGTCAGGCTCGCTGGGATTTCTATCACAGCAAAGGCTTCCGCTCAGCTAATGCCTTTCTGGAATATGAGGATCTTAGCTTTGAAATCCTTTATCGAGGGAATTCTTTTGACGAAGAAGCCTACCGAGACATTTTCCGCCGAATTCAGGAGGAGAATTATTTCGACTTTGAAATCAAACATAGACGTTTCAGCGATTATTAAAAGGAAATTCTCTGGAGCTCAATTGCGATTTTGAGCAATAAAAGATTGCTTTGTTTTTACTAAACGGAGGATAAAATGAGACTCTGGCATCAAGCACTGATTCCCAAGCTTCCCCGTCCGCAACTACTTGGTCAGCATCGGGAATGCTACGCTCTTCGTGGCAATGGCTGGGGCAAGAAACATGCGACCGTTGACTATGTTTTTACGCACTCTCCTTACTTGCTTTATCGCTACCATGAGCTGATTATGGAGGAGATGAGCAAGCGAGGTTATCGTGTGTCTCCAGAATGGCTGGAGCGGGACTATCGTGGCAAGACTTGTCCAGCTTATGTGCATCTGGAAGAAATGGCTGTGGCGAGCCCTATTTACTCCGAGCATGACGCAGCTTACTATGAGGAATGCCTGCAAAATCTCAAAGAAAAAGGCATTGACTTATAAGCTTTTCCGCTGTCTGAGCCAGCTGCCTATCTTGAGAAAAAGCCAGCAAAATGATACAATAAAACGAATAGTAAAAAGATTAACTGGAGTAAAAATGAATTATTTTAATGTTGGTAAAATCGTCAATACCCAAGGTTTGCAAGGGGAGATGCGGGTTTTGTCGGTGACAGATTTTGCGGAAGAGCGTTTTAAAAAAGGCAATAAACTGGCCCTTTTCGATAAGAAAGACCAGTTTGTTATGGATGTGGAGATTGCCAGCCACCGCAAGGCCAAGAACTTTGATATTATCAAGTTCAAGGGCATGTACCATATCAATGACATCGAGAAATTTCGTGACTTTAGTCTGAAAGTAGCCGAAGAAGACTTGGCTGATTTGGAAGATGGCGAATTTTACTACCATGAAATCATTGGCCTTGAAGTCTATGAAAATGATGTTCTGCTAGGTACGATTAAGGAGATTCTCCAGCCAGGAGCCAATGATGTCTGGGTGGTCAAGCGTAAAGGTAAGCGTGATTTGCTGCTGCCTTACATTCCGCCAGTGGTGCTGGGAATCAACATCGAGCAAGGTCGGGTTGATGTAGAGATACCGGAAGGATTGGACGATGAAAATTGATATTTTGACTCTCTTTCCGGAGATGTTTGCGCCCTTGGAGCACTCTATCGTCGGTAAAGCGCGAGAAAAAGGCCTCTTAGAAATCAACTACCATAATTTCCGAGAAAAGGCTGAAAAATCCCGTCATGTAGACGACGAGCCTTATGGTGGCGGTCAGGGGATGCTGCTACGGGCTCAGCCAATTTTTGATGCCTATGATGCTATTGAAAAGAAGCGGCCTCGCGTGATTTTGCTGGATCCTGCCGGACGTACCTTCGACCAAGCCTATGCTGAGGAGCTGGCTCAGGAAGAGGAATTGATCTTCATCTGTGGTCACTATGAGGGTTATGATGAGCGGATCAAGACCTTGGTGACGGACGAGATTTCGTTGGGTGACTATGTGCTGACTGGAGGAGAACTGGCAGCTATGACCATGATTGATGCGACAGTTCGCCTGATTCCAGAGGTTATTGGCAAGGAAGTCAGTCACACGGATGACAGCTTTTCGTCTGGACTCTTGGAGTATCCTCAGTATACTCGGCCCTATGACTACCGAGGTATGGTCGTTCCGGAAGTCCTCATGAGTGGCCATCATGAAAACATCCGCAAGTGGCGTCTCTATGAAAGTTTGAAAAAGACCTATCTAAGACGACCTGATTTGCTGGAACACTATGAAATGACGGCTGAAGAAGAAGCGATGCTAGAAGAAATTCGACAAGCTCAATCGGACTGACAAGCAAGGTTAACTCTTAGAAAGGATCTAGGAGTTTTTGCTTTATTTGATAAAGAAATGCTCATTTTTGTTGGAAAAACCAGCTTATTTTTCTAATAAAACATTTTTGTAACTAAAATGTAATAAAAAAACTATTAAAACTATAAGTTTGCTACTAGTTAATACTAGCGTTTTGTGATAGTATATTACTATGCGGGCTGCTATACCCAGGTTAATTATAGTATGTGAGATTATAAAAAGGAGATTGATTATGGAAAAGAAAATAGGCAAGTCTGTTGTAGCGACTGGTATCGCGGCTACAACTATTATTTCTGGTGGACTGACCCATCAAGTGCACGCGGATGAGTTGGTTGAATCAACTGTAACAGCTCCAAAAGCGACTGAAGTAACTGAGAAACCAGTGACAGCAGCAGATGTAGCTGTTGCCCAAGAAAATGCTGAAGCGGCCAAAGCTAAACTTGATGAGCAAAGATCGATAGTAGATACTGCTAAAACAGAAGCTGAAGATGCAAAAACTAGCGTGAAAGTGGCTGAAGCCGCTGTTGAGACTGCTAAAGAAGTGCAGGCAGAAGCAACAGAAGAAAATGTTGCTAAAGCGGAGACGGAAGCAAAAACAGCAGAGCAAGAGGTTGGCGCAAAAGACACTGCTGTTCGAGAAGCAGAGGCTAAGGCTGCCAAGGCAGACCAAGCTGTTAAAGATCAAGCGAATACTATTAAGGCGAGCCAATCTCTGGTAGACATTGCCGAGACTGAATTGAAACAAGCTAAAACACCGCTTAACTCAGAAGAGCAAGCTGTAGCAACTGCTAAGAGCCAGCAAAGTCAAGCACAGACCGCTTTAGACAATGCAAAGACTGAGTTGACAAAGGCGGAACAAGCAGCGTCTTCTGCTCCACAAGTGCAGGCTGAAATCCAGAATAAAATCAATCAGACAAAGGCATCTTTGAGCCAAACCAATCAAGCTATCAGCTCTCTTGAAGCGCAAATTCCTGCTGCTGAGAAAGCAGCAGCAACAGCTCCTGTTGACCTTCGCAATACGACTTATTCTCAATTTTTAGAAAATGTTCGTAACAATGCGGCTAATCAAGAAATTCGTGATGCTGCTAACAATGCACTTGCTGTTTACCAACGCGGACAAAATGAATTTGGTATCTCAGTTAATTCTGACCCAACTAGTCCAGCTAATCTGGAAAATAACCTGCAAGCTTTAGAGTTGGTCAAGGCTATTAATGCTTACCGTCGTAATGCCGGCTTACAAGAGTTGTTGGTTGATCCATATGCGAATGTGGCTAGCCAGATTCAGACTATCTACTTTGAGCGCAATAACTGGCACATGGGCAAGCTGATTGGTAACGAAAATGTAGCGATTAGCTTTGACCCACAAGGAGCTGTCAATTTCTGGCATAGTGAAAAAGAACTCTATCAACGGATTGCGGCGCAATATGGACTGCCTACTGATGAAACTCAGATTGATGCTAATGCTATCTATATGAGAGTTGGTGCTGATGTATTTGCTAAAATTGGCCACTATGTGCAGATGATGGACAATAAAGCCAATGCTATCTCGGCGGCTTATGATAAACATCCAAACCAATGGGGCACTCCTCATGGTACATCCGAGGTTGGTTTCCATCACATTAGCAACTTTAACCAGCGTGTTAATAACGGTACTCTATTGACTGTTGCTGCTATGGAGCAGTTGTTGCGTGCTGGTGGTGGTCGTTCTGCAGGTTCTAACGCTAATGTTACAGCACTTAAGAATCAATTAGCTGAACTTAAGGCTCAAAAAGTTGGTCAGGAATCAGCTATCAATATCCTAAATGCTCAATTAGCTGATGCTCAAAAGACAGCGGCAGCTCAAATTGCAGCAGTTGAAGCAGCTCGTCAGAAGGTAGCAACTGCTGAAAATAATCTAGCTTTGACTAAGCAGAATGTTGCTCTCAAGCAAGAAGCTCTTGACAGAGCAACAGCTAAGATTGCAGCAAGCTTGGCTCCTTACCAAACTAACTTGAGCAATGCTCAGGCAGTTCTAGCGGCAGCTAAGGATAAGTTGGCAGAACTTCAGTCTGCTCAAGAAGCTGCGAAAGCTAATTTGACAACTGCTCAAGAGGACTTGCTGTCTGCTCAAAAAACATTAGCTGCAGCTAAAAAGAAAGTTATTGACCTTCAAAATGCTCCTCAGTTACTTGCAGAAGCAGAGCGGGAGTTGGCAGAAGCGCAGCTTGATTTTGAAGCTAAACAAGCAATCTTAAATCAAGAGACTGCAACTTTAGCTGTCCTTGAGGAATCCTACAACAGTCTTCAAGCGAATTATGAAACTCTCTTGAATATCTTGAATCAAGCAGCTCTCCTGTATGGAAATGCTCTGAATAGTAACTATCGCTCAGGTGAAGATAAACAGACTCTAACTGCTGTAAAAGGCGGAGCTGCTGGTCCAGGTGCAGAGGATGAATCTAAGAAAGATTCAGATGCTAAGACTGCAGAAGTTCATGCGAACACTCGTGAAGTCAAAGGAGCCACTACGGGTGCCGTTCAAGCGGCAGGTGGTGGTGCGTTTACTGATTTTGTTGTAAATCCTGCAGCTCAACTTGCTAGCGTGGCTACGACAGCTGATAAGGCTCCAACAGTTCCTGCTATTCTGCCAAATACTGGCTCAGAAGCAGAACGCCTTGCAATTTTTGGTATGGCACTTGGTGCAGCTGCCTTTTTGGGAACGAACAAGCGCCGTCGCAGAGACGAAGATTATAATTAATGAAATAAAAAATGAGATTGGAACGATTTCCAGACTCATTTTTTTTGTCCAAGTTAATAAGCAATCTCATATAAAAGGGATGAGGAGTTAAGTTCCACATTTTCTAAGAAAGATAAAAACTTCCGATATTAATTGTCGGAAGTTTTTGATATACATAATAGATTCTATTTGACTGCTCCGCCTGTTACACCTTCTACGTAGTATTTCTGCATGAAGATGAAGAGAAGAGTGATTGGGATAGCGATGATAATTGCTCCAGATGTGAAAGGCAAGAACCATTTATTGATGGCGTCCTTATTAAGCATTTGGAAAAGTCCCAAAGCCACTGTATATTTTTCCTTGACATCGCCTAGAATCACAGAGGCAAAGATGAAGTCAACCCAAGGTCCCATGAAAGCCATAAGCGCTGTATAAACGATAATCGGTTTTGACAGCGGTAATGTAATAGTCCGGAAGATTTGGAAGCGAGTTGCTCCGTCAATCATAGCGGATTCGTCCAAGGAATATGGGATTGTATCAAAGAAACCTTTAGCAATATAGAAGCCTAGAGCCGCTCCAGCTGAATAAACCAGAATCAGTGATGTAAGGGTTTGTGTCAAATTGAGTGCTTTCAAGATGTAGTAAACCGCAATCATAGACATGAAGCCTGGGAACATGTTAAGTACCAGAGCCAGCTTGAGGAAACGATTTTTATGCTTGAATTTGATACGGCTGAGTGAGTAAGCCATACCCACAGTAATCAAAGTAGACAGGATACAGGTCGCTGTTGCAACAATCAGGGTATTCATAAACCACTGAACAAAAGGATATGTGTTGTTATTAAACAGTCTGATATAGTTGTCAAGAGTATAAGTCTTAGGGAAGAAGTAAGGGACTGCATTAGAGCCTTCACCACGGAAGCTGGTCAGAAAAATCCAGATAATCGGCGTTAGCCAGATAAACGCTAGAACAGCCAGTAAGACATAAATCCCTAATAAACTGAGTTTTTTTCTATTTTTCATTATTTAGCAGTTCCTTCCTTGAATGATGCGGATCTAGTATAGGCTAAGAGACTGAAGGCTGCAGAGATTGCAAAGATCAGGATACCGATAACAGATGCCAGATTGTAGTCCTTGGCTGAAACGGTCAGTTTATAGAGCCAGGTAACCAAGAGGTCAGTTGAGCCTGCCTGATAGTAGGAAGAGTTAGTAGGTCCACCGCCTGTCAGGAAGTAGATAACGTTGAAGTTGTTGATGTTTCCGATAAACTGCTGGATGAGTGATGGCGCCATAATCAAGAGAATTTGAGGGAAAGTAATGCTCTTGAAGATTTGAAGCTTGCTAGCTCCATCAATCTCAGCAGCCTCGATTTGCTCGCTAGGGAGGTTCATGATAATTCCAGTCGCTACCAGCATGGTAAATGGAATACCAATCCACATATTGACAAGGATGATTGAGAACTTAGCCCAAACAGGGTCACTCAAGAATGGAATTGGATGCTGAATGAGATGGAGGCTTTGCAATAATCCGTTCAAAGGTCCATTGTCATTCAGGAAATTACGCATCAAGAGCAGGGATACGAATTGTGGCACAGCAATAGTGATAACGAAGAGTGTGCGCCAAACTTTCTTGTACTTGAGGCCTTTTGTATTGAGCAAGAGAGCTAAAACGATTCCGAAGAAGAAAGTAGTAGCTGTCGCAGCAACCGCCCAAATCAAGGTCCAGCCTAAAAGTGGGAAGAAGGTGCTAGCCATACGACCTGAGAAGACATCACCGAAGCTGGAGAAGCCAACCCAGTCAAAGAGTGACTTAGGAGCTGGATGCTTATGGTCAAAGTTAGTAAAGGCCAAGCAGATCATGTAGATCAGAGGTAGGATGGTAAAAAGCAGTACTCCGATAAGAGGAATGCTCATTAAGCCCATGTGAAAGCGGCCGTCAGCCAACGTCTTAAAGTCCTCAACGAAGTTAGGAATCTTCTGACCAGACTGCTTGAGGGCCATCAAGTGACGAGCACTTTTCAGATTACACCAGTAGATGTAGGCGAAGACTGCACAGAAGATGAGAGAAGCAAGTCCAAAAATCAGCATCAGCATAGAGTTGTCACCGGCTACTTGAACTGTGATTTCCAAGCCGTTAACTTTTTTGATAGCCTCTCCCTGCTCTTGAGTCCCCAATGTAATCATGCCGCCAATAGCTGGTATGATTTGGACTGCAAAAGCAATCAGGAAAGCAATTTCTGAGAAGAGGAAGAGCAGCCCCTTGATAAATTGTTTGTTTACAAGGTTGCTCAGTCCCATTACCAGAAAAGAGAGTTTGACATCCCAGGTTCCCTCTTTAAAGACCTGAACCATGGATGCATTGTCATAGGATGACTGAGTCATAGTATTCTCCTTATATTTACAAAGAAAGAAGTGAGGAGGCTGCCCCCCTCACTTCAATGCTTATTTAAATTTGCTTGAGTATTATTTAGCTGCTGCTAAATCTTTATCAAACTGTTGTAATTTTGCGAGGTATTGATCTTCACCAAATTTACCGTTGTAAGCATCGCTGAGGATTGCAGCACTTTCAGTCCAGAAGACAGACATTTGGCTAAGTTTAGGCATAACTGTTGTGTAGGTATCAGAAGATCCCATTGTGATAACAGCTTGTGCCAAGGCATCTTTCTTCACATCTTCAGACTCTTGTACTTCTTTGTTAGCTGGGATGATGTGACGTCCTTCAAACTTGAATTGGTTTTCTTGGCTTTCTTTGCTAGTAAGCACTTGAGCCAGTTTGTAGCTTGCTGCGATACGGTCAGTGTCGCCGTTTGAAGGTGTTTGGTTAACTGCGTAAAGTTTTACACCGAGGAAGGCTTTTTGTTGAACGTCTTGTCCACCGATGTTAACAGTTGGGTAAACAGAGATACCAAGGTTGTCTTTGCCGACAGCTTTTTCAGCAGCTGCGTAGTCCCATGGACCTGATTGGAAAGCGTCAACTGAACCATCTTCAAATTTAGCAAGAAGGTTAGAAGCATCTACGTTTACAAAACCGCTGTTATTCTTTTGAGCTGCGATGAACTTCAGAACGTTCACACCGGCTTCGTTACCCCAGTTTGTTCCGTCTACTTGCTCACCATCTTTACCAAAGAGAGTGTCGCCAACAGAAAGGAAGAGTGGAGCAGTGATGTATCCATTAGCCTCTTTCAAGTTTCCACCAAATTTAGCTTTAGAAGTGATGGTTTCATAAGACTTAACATCATCAGCGGAAAGTTTTGATTTGTTATAGTAGGTTACTTGTGATTCGATACCGTATGGGAAAGCATAAGTTTTGCCTTTGTATTGAGCACCAATTGCTGCTTGTTCAGTATCGTTTTTCTTGACTTCTTCTGCCATTTTAGAAGGAACTTCTTGAATAGCTCCAGCTTCAACTAATTTACCAAGTTGGTCGTGTGGCAGAGAGAAAACATCGGCAGCAGTACTAGCATCTTTTGTCAGATTTTCCTGAGCGTTTGGATCTTCCATTTCGACTACGTCAACCTTGTAGCCTGATTCTTTCTCGAACTTGCTAACTGTATCAGAGTAAGAATCTTTAGAACCAGTTGGCACCCAAAGTTTCAAGGTCTTGCTATCGGCTTTAGAAGAAGAGCTCTCCTTGCTACTATTCGAGCTACAAGCTGCTAACAGTGTTCCTGCAGCCAGCAAGCTGACACTGCCCAATACTACTTTTTTCCATGTTTTCATTCCTATTTCCTCCCGGAATTTTTATTTACAATCCTATTATGCAACCGTTTGCAATTTTTGTCAAGCCTTTTTTTGAAATTTTTTTAAAAATATATTAATTTTTCTAAAATTTTTCTATTTTATTTCTGTTTATTTAATCAAAGCCTATTAAAATGGCTGTGCAATCGCTTGCTTGATTTTTGCATAGAAAACGCTTTATTATGGAGAGGATTTTGTCTCATTCGCAATATATTTTTGGTACTTGTATGAAGAGATGAAGAGAAGTTGTTGTTCAGAATTATCTATGAAAGGAATTCAACTTATGATTTTCTAATAATCTAGTGTCTACCTGTTGAATACTCCCCTTTTCTGCTATAATAGACCTATGAACAAGCTAATCCAATCAAAGCTGGAACTGTTGCCGACCAGTCCCGGCTGTTACATTCACAAAGACAAAAACGGTGCCATTATCTATGTCGGAAAAGCCAAGAATCTTCGTAATCGGGTTCGTTCTTATTTCCGTGGCAGTCATGACACCAAGACGGAGGCTCTGGTTTCCGAGATTGAGGATTTTGAGTTTATTGTCACCGAGTCTAATATTGAGGCTTTGCTTCTGGAGATTAATCTAATCAAGGAAAACAAGCCTAAGTACAATATCATGCTCAAGGACGATAAGTCCTATCCTTTTATTAAGATTACCAATGAGACCTATCCGCGCCTGATTATCACGCGCCAAGTCAAAAAGGATGGCGGACTTTATTTTGGTCCATATCCGGATGTTGGTGCTGCCAATGAAATCAAGCGACTTTTAGATCGGCTCTTTCCTTTTCGTAAGTGTACCAATCCACCTGAGAAGGTTTGTTTTTACTACCATCTGGGGCAGTGCAAGGCCCACAGTATTTGCCAGGTAGACAGCCAGTATTTCAAAGAGCTGACTCAGGAGGTTGCGGCTTTTCTCAAGGGCCAGGATGACCAGATTATTGAGGATTTGCGGGGGAAAATGGCTGTCGCAGCGCAAGCTATGGAGTTTGAAAAGGCAGCAGAGTACCGCGACTTGATTCAGTCCATTGGTACGCTGCGAACCAAGCAGCGGGTCATGGCCAAGGATTTGCAAAATCGTGATGTCTTTGGCTACTATGTGGATAAGGGCTGGATGTGTGTACAGGTCTTCTTTGTCCGCCAGGGCAAGTTAATCGAGCGTGACGTCAATCTTTTTCCCTATTACAATGATCCGGACGAAGATTTTCTGACCTATATTGGCCAGTTTTACCAAGAAAAGTCCCATCTCAAGCCCAATGAAATTTTGATTCCGGCAGATATTGACGAAGAAGCTGTCCGAGTCCTGGTGGATACCAAGGTGCTTAAGCCCCAGCGAGGCGAAAAGAAACAGCTGGTTAATCTGGCTACCAAAAATGCCCGAGTTAGTCTCCAGCAGAAATTTGACCTCTTGGAGAAATCTATTGAAAAGACCCAAGGTGCTATTGAGAATCTAGGGCAGCTCCTTAACATTCCAACGCCTGTTCGTATTGAGTCTTTTGATAACTCCAATATCATGGGGACCAGTCCTGTATCAGCTATGGTAGTCTTTGTCAATGGTAAAACTAGCAAGAAGGATTATCGCAAATATAAGATCAAGACTGTCGTAGGACCTGATGACTACGCAAGTATGCGTGAGGTCATCAAGCGGCGCTATAGTCGGGTGATTCGAGATGGACTGACTCCGCCTGATTTGATTGTCATTGACGGTGGACAGGGTCAGGTTAATGTCGCTAAAGAAGTTATTCAGGACCAGTTGGGATTGGACATTCCCATCGCTGGACTGCAAAAAAATGACAAGCACCAGACTCATGAATTGCTTTTTGGTGACCCTCTGCAGGTTGTGGAATTATCCCGCAATTCGCAGGAATTTTTCCTGCTTCAACGCATTCAAGATGAGGTCCACCGTTTCGCTATTACCTTCCACCGCCAGCTCCGGTCTAAAAATTCCTTCTCATCACAACTAGATGGCATTGAAGGCTTGGGACCAAAACGCAAGCAAAATCTTATGAAACACTTCAAATCTCTAACCAAGATTAAAGAAGCCAGTGTCGACCAAATTGTCGAAGTCGGTGTACCGCGAGCAGTGGCAGAAGCAGTGCGGGAGAAGTTAAATCTAGCAGACCAGCAGAAAACTTCCTTGCCTGAAGTAGCAGAGCCACAGGTGGATTTAGAATAGACAAATCTCATATAAGGACAGTGTATGCAGAATTTTTTTAATAATTAGGAAAAAATTAACAGAAATGGAGGGACTATTATAATGCCTATAATGTTTGACAATAAAATAATTTTGTATTATAATATGTCTATTCTTTATTAATAGGAGACAGTAATGAGAAAAATTATTACAGCTAGTGTAGCGCTTTTATCTGTTATAACTTTAGCAGCATGTTCTGGAAAAACAACATCAGATTCTTCTGAAAAAGCTTCAAGTTCTGTAGAAAAAACATCTACTTCAAAGAGTAAATCAAGTAGCTCTGAAACTTCATCAAAAACAGCTAGTTCAGATGCAGAAATCCCAGAAATTGTTCTTTTGACAGATGAAGAAATCGACAATGCTAAAACAATTGGTGACATGAAAGCCCTCTTTAGTAAGTTGATTGATAATTATAAAAAGTACATAAATGAAATCGGGGCTAAAGTACCTGAGGCTGGGAAAGAAGCATACAATCAACAAGTAGAACCAGCAATTCAGTCTATGGAAACTTCAAGAGAGACATTTAATGAAACCCTTTCAAGTGTTGGTTCAGATGATACAGAAGTTCCAGAACAAAATCGTGCTTTATTTGCTCAGCAATTGAAAACAGGACGTGATACCATGAAGAAGGCGATTGAGGGCGCTTATAAAGCTCTTGCTCCACTTACGTCAGCTCAGTAATATCTACAAAGTAGGTGACTATCACCTGCTTTTTTTATTACTAAAATTTAAAATCAATCGAAGGACGAGTATTTGAGAGAAAGCCTAAAATGTTCATAACAGTTACGGTGTAAAGTTTCTCCCAGTGAAAAACTTCTGCAAACTTTTACAAAATATGATAAAATGAAGCTAGTATATTTAGAAAAGGATGCGACTTATGAAATTTCTAGAACTCAATAAAAAGCGTCATGCGACCAAGCATTTCAATGACAAACCTGTGGATCCAAAGGATGTTCGCACAGCGATTGAGATTGCAACTTTGGCACCTAGCGCTCACAATAGCCAGCCGTGGAAGTTCGTTGTGGTGCGGGAGCGTAATCAGGCTCTAGCAGAGACAGCTTTCGGTGGAAATGTGGACCAGATTAAGGAAGCTCCAGTGACCATTGCACTCTTTACTGATACTGATTTAACCAAGCGGGCTCGCAAGATTGCGCGTGTTGCTGGAGTGAGAAATTTCTCTGACGAGCAGCTCCAATTTTACATGCAGAATCTGCCAGCTGAGTTTGCTCGCTATAGTGAACAGCAAAAGAGCGATTATTTATCTCTCAATGCTGGTCTGGTGGCCATGAATCTTATTCTGGCTCTGACTGACCAAGGTATCGGTTCTAACATCATCTTAGGTTTTGATAAATCTAAGGTTAATGAGGTTTTGGAAATTGATGAGCGTTTCCGTCCGGAACTCTTGATTACTGTTGGTTATACTGATGAAAAACTAGAACCTAGTTATCGTTTGCCAGTTGATGAAATCATTGAGAAACGTTGATATAGATAGGTTTATGATTTAATTCGTATATACATCGATTTAAATCGAATTGGAAGTTGGGGTGAAATAATGACAATTGATTTTAAAGCAGAAGTTGAAAAACGAAGAGAAGATCTCTTAGCTGACCTGTTCAGTCTTTTGGAAATCAACTCAGAGCGGGACGATTCCAAGGCGGATAAGGAACGTCCTTTTGGACCTGGACCTGTTCAAGCTCTGCATAAGTTTTTAGAAATTGCTGAACGCGATGGTTATGAAACGAAGAATGTGGACAATTATGCTGGTCACTTTACTTTTGGTGAGGGTCCGGAAGAACTTGGGATTTTTGCCCACATGGATGTAGTCCCTGCTGGAAGTGGCTGGAATACAGATCCTTACAAACCTGAAATTATTGATGGTAAGCTTTATGCGCGTGGTTCATCTGATGATAAAGGTCCAACTATGGCTTGTTACTATGGTTTGAAAATCATCAAAGACTCGGGCTTACCAGTATCTAAGCGCGTGCGCTTTGTGGTGGGGACAGACGAGGAATCCGGTTGGCAAGACATGGACTATTATTTCAAGCATGTTGGTCTACCTGAGCCAGACTTTGGTTTCTCACCAGATGCTGAGTTCCCAATCATTAACGGTGAAAAAGGGAATATCACAGAATATCTCCACTTTGGTAACAGTAATGATGGCAGCTTTAAACTCAAGAGCTTCACTGGCGGACTTCGTGAGAATATGGTGCCAGAATCAGCGACAGCTATTTTTACAGCAGCAGTTGATGCAGCGGAATTGGATGTCAAATTGCAAGACTTTGCTTCTGCCCACAAGGTTTCAGCTAGTCTGAAAGTAAATGGCGACGCTCTTGAAGTGACAGTTATTGGGAAATCAGCTCATGGTTCTACACCAGAGGACGGTATCAACGGAGCAACCTATCTGGCTCTTTTCCTCAATCAATTTGACTTTGCTGGTGATGCCAAGGATTATTTGGAAGTCGCAGCTCAAGTTCTGCACGAGGACTTTGCTGGTGAGAAATTAGGAATTGCTTATACTGATGCTAAAATGGGCGCTCTCAGCATGAATGCCGGTGTCTTCCATTTTGACAGCGCCAAGGCTGACAATACTATTGCTCTGAACATCCGTTATCCTCAAGGTACTGATCCGAAAAAGATTCAGACTGGTCTTGAAAAAGTTGCTGGTGTTGTGTCAGTAAGTCTGTCTGAGCATGGGCACACTCCGCACTATGTTCCAGCAGATGATGAATTGGTAGCAACTCTTTTGAGTGTTTACGAAAAACAAACAGGTCTTAAAGGGCATGAGCAAGTCATCGGTGGTGGAACCTTTGGCCGTCTTTTGAAGCGCGGTGTGGCTTTTGGTGCTATGTTCCCTGACTATGTCAACACCATGCACCAAGCCAATGAATTTACAGATGTAGAAGACCTTTTCCGTGCTGCGGCCATTTACGCGGAAGCTATCTACGAATTAATCAAATAAAAAAGAAGAACTCGTTTGGTCTTGCCAAATGAGTTTCTTTGCAAGGAGCTGCTATGCATACATTAGATGATATTACTAAGGCCATCATGGCCGACCCAGAAAATGAGGAATTTACGGAGAAAGGAATCAAACCGCTTTTTGCGGCACCAAAGAATGCTCGGATTAACATTGTTGGTCAAGCGCCAGGGTTGAAAACTCAAGAGGCAGGGCTTTACTGGAAAGATAAGAGTGGTGATCGACTGAGGGAATGGCTGGGGGTTGATGAAGACACGTTTTATAATTCTGGCTACTTTGCGGTTTTACCCATGGATTTTTATTTTCCGGGACATGGGAAGTCTGGAGATTTACCACCTCGTAAGGACTTTGCGGACAAATGGCATCAGCCGATTTTAGAGCTTTTGCCAGATATTGAGCTGACCATTTTGATTGGTCAGTATGCACAGAAATACTATCTGCATCAAAAAGGAAATATCAAACTGACTGAGACGGTCCAGCATTATCAAGACTACCTGCCTGATTTTTTCCCTTTGGTACACCCATCGCCCCGCAACCAAATCTGGATGGCTAAAAACCCTTGGTTTGCAGAGCAGGTTATTCCAGACTTACAAGCATTGGTACAAAAGATTATTCATCAATAAAGGAAAAAACTATGGATTCTTATCAACAAGTAGCTAATAAGTTGCAAGAGTTGGGGATTGCCTTTGATGTGGTAGAGCACCCACCTGCATTTACGACAGAGCAGGCAGATAGCTATATTGAAGGAATGGAAGGTGTTCGGACTAAGTCCATGTTTTTGACCAACAGGAAGAAAACTCAGTATTATCTTCTGATTATGGATGACAAGAAACGATTGGATATGGATGACTTTAAAGTTAAAGTGGGAGCCGATCGGATTCGCATGGCCTCATTGGCCTCCTTGGCAGAGAAAATGAACCTACCAGCAGGAACTGTATCACCTTTTGGTCTGCTTAACAACGAGGAAAAGGACATTCAAGTTTATTTTGATAAGGACATTGTATCTGAGGATATCATGACTTTCCATCCTAATACCAATGAAAAGACTATCTTTATCTCTACAACAGATTTGTTTAAATTCTTGCAAGATTTAGGTTATTCTTACCAAGTTCTTGAGCTTTAACTAACTGTTTTGCTGTGATAGAGGAGCAATATCTAGCTGCTCTTTCGGGTGGTCGAACCTAGCGTCTTGTCCCTCTATCTTGATTTTGGATGAAGGACATATCCAGCAACGTGCTTCCCCTCAGGAGATTCTCCAACAGCCGGCTGATGGATTTTGTAAAAGCACTATTAGAACTTGCAGGAGCAGCTGCCTGACTTTTTGATAAGTCTAAGCTTAGAATGCTAAACTTTGTAGAAAGCGAGGTGATTCTATGGAAACGATGAAAGCTATAGTCATTTACGAAGCAGGTGGTCCAGAAAAGCTTCTGCTGGAAGAAAGACCGATTCCACAACTTCAAGAAGGCTGGACCTTGGTCAAGGTCAGAGGGTTTGGGATTAACCGATCGGAGATTTTTACTCGTGAGGGTTTATCGCCTAGTGTCGCCTTTCCTCGGATTTTAGGTATTGAGTGTGTTGGCCAAGTGGCCAAGACGACTCGAGAAGATTTAGAGGTCGATCAAAAAGTGGTTTCCATCATGGGAGAAATGGGGCGAGCTTTTGATGGTTCTTATGCTGAGTATGTCCTCCTGCCAAACAATCAAATTTATACAGTCGAGACCAACCTGACCTGGACAGAGCTGGCAGCAGTGCCAGAGACCTATTATACTGCCCTAGGTTCTATGAAAAATCTGCGCATTGAGCCTAATGACAAGATTTTGGTTCGGGCTGCCACTAGCGGTGTCGGTTTGGCCTTTGCTCGTCTGGTCAAGGCACAGTTTCCAGACACACATATCGTTGGTTCGGTCAATAGTGGTTCCAAACAGTTTCTACTCAAACACCAAGCTTACGACGATATCATCATAGATCAGGATGGACGGCTGGAAACAGAGGAGAAGTTTGACAAAATCCTAGAGTTGGTCGGTCCGGCAACTGTCAAGAATTCTTTTGACCATATCGCAGAGGGCGGGATTATCTGTGTGACCGGCCTCTTAGGAGGTCAGTGGGAGCTGGATGATTTCAACCCAATTGAAGAAATTAAAAATAACAGTTTTCTGACAAGTTTTCACTCTGCTCATGTGAGTCAAGACTTGATGAATGAATTATTTGACTATATTGACCGCTATCAGGTCAATGTTACACCAAGGCGTGTCTTTTCCCTAGAGCAGGTGCCCAAAGCTCATGCATTTGTCGAGGGGACGGCAGGTTTTGGAAAAATCGTGATTATGAATGAATAGGAGAAAAATGATGCAAAAAATTAGTGCGAAAGATTTATATGACAAATTACAGGCAGAAGAACTGCGGTTGATTGACGTTCGCGAGGTGGATGAATTTACTGCTGGACATATCTCTGGGGCTCAGAATCTGCCTCTCAGCACCTTGCCTGAAAATTATGGAAAACTAGATAAACAAATCCCCTACCATATCATCTGTCAAAAAGGCGGACGCTCAGCGCGTGCCTGCGAATTTTTGGAAGCTAAGGGTTACCAAGTGATCAATGTCGAAGGAGGAGTGGAAGCTTTTCCTGCTAAATTGACGATATGACAAGCGATTAAGAAGAGCAAATGCCGGAATAGATTGAATTTCCGGCCCTTTTTTTGTATACTATAGTAGTATAATAATTTATAGATAGGAGATGTTTTATGTCAAAAGAAGATTGGCTTGAATATTTTGAAGCCGTTAATGGACGCTCGGCTACAGAGGAAGAAATTGCTCAAGCTTTGGCTGCTGGAGAATTTGTTGAGGCTGAACAGGTAAGTGCGGAGCAAGCTCCTAGTGACGCTAGCCCAGCTTCATCAAGTTTTGAACAGCCTCAACAAGAAGCTCAAACAGTTGAAACACAAGGTCAACCACAAAACTTTGCTCAGCCGCAAAACTTCCAACAACCTTTTGCTCAACAGTACCAGGAAGCTCCACAGCAACAAGCGAATCAAGCATATCAGCAACCAGGATTTCAGCAAGCGAGCCCCTTTGCTGGCCAGCCTCAGTCTTCTGGTCCGCAAGCTTATCAGAACAACCCGCAGCAAGGACAGTTCAATTCACAAGTACCTCAACAAGGACCGCAGGCTTATTACAGTCAACAACCTCCTCAACCCAGCGAGTTTTCTAAAACAATGAAAGGTTTCTGGGCTTGGCTCGTTTCAGCTTGGAAATCACCGACATCTGAAGTTGAGAGCAGCAAGGTGAATGGTTACCTTTCTCTAGGTTTGACAGCGTTCTTTTTTGCTATTGTTGCAAACTACAATATTTTCAGTACCATTGGTATCATGAGTTTTGGTATGTATAATGGACCGACTTTTAATTTCAAAGTCTTCTTTGTTTCTCTGATAGCAGCGGCTCTCTTCCTTTTCTCTATTATATTAGGTGGTTTTGTTGTGAAGCGTTTGGTCTACCAAGATAGAAGTTTTACCTTTAATAAGGCTTTTGATTGGTATGGCCGACTGTATGCTATTGTTCTTCCATTTATTGCTGTTTCTGCTCTGTTTGCTCTGTTGGGTATTATTCATTTATCTCTGTTTTTCACATGGATTGGTCTTTTGTTAGTCGGAGTTGGAGCGACCTTTGCTTTGATTTATTCTAAGACAAACAACTCTATGGATCCTTTTTATAAATACCTATTGGCCATTATTGTCAATGGTGTGATTACACTTTTCTTCTCTTTCATCGCTTTTTCTCTACTAACTAGTATCGCAATGATGTAATCTTGGAGGAGATTTATGGCAACAAAAGAAAAATGGGTTGATCTCTTTGAAAAAGTAATTGGTCGAAAACCAACTGCAAGTGAGTTCCAAGCCGGCAAACAATCTAACTTTGATCCAAAAAAGATTAAGGAGATTGCAGGTGAAGCAGAGGAAGAAACCACAGATACTTCGTCAGTAGAAAATACTACTGATGAAGCTTCTGATAATCAAAATATTGTTCAGGAGACACCTTCTGAAGATTCTGTCACAGAAGAATCGGTTCAACCATCTTCCCAAGATGAGAAGCAAGGCGCATTTGAATCTAGCCAATATGAAGAACTTCGCAAGAATTGGCTGCAAGCTTTTGAAAATAATATTGGTCGAAAACCTACCAAAGAAGAATTTGCAGAAGCTAAGAGTCAAGGGTTCTCTAACTTGCCTATTCGGTCTGAACTGCTCGATTCGCAATTACCACAGAAACCAGTAAAAAAGGCTAAAAAGAGAATATCAAAGAAGCAAGCAATCATGATTGGGGCTCCAACCGTTTTAGTTGCCACTTTGATTGGAGCTTTCTTCTATCTAAACTCTATAACCGGAGTTAAAGTAGTTACAGACCATTTTGCAAAAGCCGTCTCTAGTAAAGACTTTGATGAAGTGGCAAGTCTTCTCTCTACTCAATCCGATAAGTGGACACGTGCTGAAGCAAGAGCTTTAGTTGAGCACCTAGAGAGCCAGGAGATTAATCTCGAAACTGAGCTAGATAACATTGTTGAGTCAAATGGCAAATCTGCTTATATCGATGACAACAATAATAAGATTTTAGGTGTTACTGAAAAGAGTAAGAAATTTGGTATTTTCCAGGAATATCAAATGGTTTCCTATCCAGTCAAAGTTAAAGTCAATACAAATTTAGATAATGCTACCATTAAACCTGGTGAGAAAAAAACTATTACTCTTAAGAAAAATACAGACACTGAATTGGGTGAATATCACTTTATCAAACAAGACTTTACACTCAAAGGTAAGACAGATGTTGGAGATGTAGAGAGTAAAGTTCAGCTTGATTTAGCTACAGCTAAGGATAATGAAATCAAACTGGATCTCAAGTCTGAAAAGAAACAGCTAAAAATTACGATGCCTTCTGAAACTTCAAAAGCAACAGATATTAAAATTGTTGTTAATGGTAAAGAAAGTGGTAGCAGTTTGACCCCTGAGTTGCAGCTTGTTCCTTATCAAGAACTTGAAATTTATGCTAAGTTTACTATCTCTGATACTACCTTTACTACCAATAAAGAGACAGTGATTGTGGAAGATGATACCACGAATGTGAAATTATCTCTTCCTAAGGAAGTAGTTTCTAAGATTAGAGAAAAGAACGAAGAAGCGAAAAAGGTTGAGGCTCAAAAAGCAAAAGTCTCTACTTTCCTTAATGACTACCGCAGTGCTGTTTTCAGCTCAGTTTCTAACAGAAGCAACAACTATTCTCAATACTACGATACCTCTAGTGCAGTATATCGAGAAATGGTTGAGTGGACCACTGGTGGTGGTGTTAAGAAAGCGAAAATTAACTATTATGAGCCAGGAGCTTTGGATATCCGTGAAATCAAGGAAGAAAATGGTTCCTATATCGTGACAACATATGAGGACTATACAGTCCACTATGTCGATAACACTCCAAATAGTGTAAATCGTAAAAATAAGACTTACTACTTGAAACCTAGCGGAGATTCTTTTGTAATCTATAATCTTGAAGTTTCAGAAGGTTGATATTATGACAATGAAATACAGAAAACTAATTCTTCTTGCAGCATTTGTTCTTGTTCTAGGCGCGTGTTCGTCTGGTAAAGACACTACTGGAGATAGCTCTGATAAACAAGCGGCTAGCTCAACTGGTACAGTTAAGAAACAAGATGCTGAAAAAGATAAAAACTCTAGTCAAGATACGACAACATCTTCAGACAGCACTGATACTAAAAAGGAGCAAAATCACGAGGCCAAAACTCTTGATCAAAATGTTTCTTATAACGGCAGCTACTACAGTATCAAAGGGAAATATGATGAGATTCTCGTTGTCAACAAACACTATCCTTTGTCAGCTTCCTATAACCCAGGTGAGAATGCGACTGCTAAAGAAGAATTGCTCAAACTGATTGCAGACATGCAGGCACAAGGCTATGCCATTAGCGACCAATACAGTGGTTTCCGCAGCTATGATACTCAGACCGAGCTCTATCAAAATTATGTCAATCAGGATGGTAAGGCAGCTGCAGACCGCTATTCGGCTCGGCCAGGCTACAGCGAGCACCAGACTGGTTTGGCATTTGACTTGATTGACAAGAATGGCAATCTCGTACAAGAAGCTGGAGCAAGTCAGTGGCTTCTAAATAATGCCTATAAATACGGTTTTATCGTTCGCTATCTAGAGGGTAAGGAAGGTTCAACTGGCTATATGCCTGAAAGCTGGCATCTGCGCTATATTGGTCAAGAAGCCAAGGAAATTGTTCAATCAGGCAAATCTTTAGAAGAATATTTCGGCATTACTGGTGGAGGCTATGAAGATCAGTAGTCACATCATCCATTAGAAGGAGGAAGAAAATGAAATTTTTTGTTACCAATCCCAATAATGATTTTGCAGAAACACCTGTGCAAGAAGAAGGCAGAATCATCCATCATCTGCATCTTGCTAAAGGAAAAGAAGTACCAGAGCAAAGTGCTGATGCACTAGTAACAGTTGTTTGTTTGTCGGGAGATGTAAGCTTTTCTGCTGGCGAACAAACCGTTCGGTTAGTGGCAGGTTCCTTTTTGACGATGGAGCCCAATGAGCCACACAGCTTGGTCGGGGAGGAAGATAGCCACCTCTTGGTTATCAAACAACTCAAATATTAATAAATTCAAAATACTAGAAGCTGGAATAAATGCTTCTAGTATTTTTTACTACTTTTTAACACTTATTCATTTCTGTAAATAAAAACCCATAAGAAAGGGATTCATAAACAGATTCTTTGATTCTTAAAACAAACTTAAGATAAGCTTAAAAAAGGCTTAAGATAAGCTTAAAATAAACTTAAATAAAAAATAGAAATGAGAGGGTGAGAAGTTTTTATAAATAAACAATAAAAATAATTTACACTGTGTAAACCAAATTATAAACATTCTTCTATTGTTTTAGTTCGTCAAAAATAAGATTTTATAGATATTTAAAGCTAAAAAATAGAAAAATAAACAAAAAGACGAACTATAAAAAATTACCCATAAAAATAATTTACACCCTGTTAACTAAAATGCTTGCATTCAAAAATTTCTTGTGCTATAATTCGTCTTGAGGGTGAGATATGCATAAAAAAGTATTTTCAAGCATATTGGCTTCTTTCTTTCTAAATCAAATGTTATAAAAACATTTATGTGCAACCTTTAATCAGGTGGATTCACTAACTAGTGATTCGTTTTTTTGCGTTTGATAATGATGGGGTAGTCAACTGTCAGCTGGCAGTATTTTCGTGAAATTCTTTTTTATGAAGTTGTGCACAAAAAAATAAATCCCCCCCCACAAAAAAATAAAGTGATGTTGGTCACTTTGGAGGTTTAATTAATATGAACAATCGTTTCAGACTCTTATCAAGATCTGTTGTAGCGGCTGCGGCTATTATTCCAGCATTCGCTCTTGCGAATAATGCTCAGGCTCAAGATTATGGTTATAACTACTATCAACCAGGCTATAATTACTGGAATGGTGGTTACAACAATTATAACTATGGTTATAACAACTATAATTACCGTAACAACCGCAACTACCGTTACAATAACTACAACTATGGTTACAATAACTACAATTATGGCTATAACAACTATAACTACGGATATAACTACGGTTACAATGGCTATAATTACAACTATGGTTATAATAACTATTATCCAGGATATAACAACTGGAATTATAACTATAGCAACAATTACGGATACAATGGTTGGAATAATTACAACAATCTTGCAAACGATGAAAACTACATTTACTGGAATGGTAACCATTACTACCGTATGACGGATGGTTCTTACCGCATCTATCGTGATGGTGAGTGGAAACCATTGACAAATACTAACAATAACAGCACATCCAATAACAACTTGGAAAACGATCCGCATTATCGTTATGAAAATGGTTATCATTATTATGTATTAGATAATGGCGACTATTACTACTATCAAAATGGTAAGTGGGTGTTTGTTAAGGATTCTGCTGATAACTCAACTAATCCAACAACTCCAAGCCAGCCGGAAGAACCAAAACCAGAAGTTCCGACTCCGACTCCAGCGGAACCAGAGCAACCAACTCCAGCTCCAAATGATAGACCGGAACAACCAACAACTCCAGCAGAACCAAAACCTGAGGTACCAAGTGTTGATTTGCCAGAAAATCCTCCAATTGGCGGTGCAGAAGGTGAGTTTGATCCATTTGCTCCGAAACCAGAGCAACCAGCAGAACCAAAACCAGAAACTCCAACAACACCTGCTGTGCCAGAGACTCCTGGTTTGGTAACAACTGATAAACCAAGTGAAGATCAAATTCCACCATATGTTGAAAAACCAGCAGAAGGTCTTGAGCACTTGGCATGGGCACCGAATGGACGAGTTCCAAAATTGATTTACCCGTCTGGAAAACCAGGTGACAAAGCTCTTGAGAAAGATCCAAACTACTACTATGACGGAAGCACTCATTACTACTACGTGCCTTCTGATTCAGAACGTACAGGATATTCAGCGTATTGGAAATGGTTTGGTGACAAATGGAAACTGCAAGGCATGACTGATCCAAACGATCCAGCTCTTGATCCTAAACTTCACGAAAACACTGCAGATGATGAATACATGTACAGTGATAAAGACTCTAGCGTGAAATTGTACTCAACTAACCTAGTGACAACGGCTAAAGCTGGTCAGCCGCTGCCATTCAAGAACGTTGAAGAGTTCAAGAACTACGTTATCGAAAAGATGAATCCTAAGTTCCTTGATAACGCAGGATGGGATGCCAAAGTTGAATGGGAAATCGAAGATCCAGAAATCTTTGAAAAAACCAAAGAAAACCCATATGCTAAGGATTATGTCTTGATTGCAAACCTTAAGAGTGGTGTTGAGGATAAGAAATACAGTGATGTAGAATTTGGTTATGTTAAGTTTGTTTACCGTGTTGAAGCAACAAACGATACAAACTATGACTATGTTTCAAAAGCTAAAGAAGCTTTCGCTAAAATCAATGAAGAGCGTAAAGCTCAAGGCTTGAAAGAGTTGACATGGTCAGAAGACATTTATCAAAATCAAGCACTTCCAAAAGTAAATGAAATCTCACGTCAATACGATAGCTCAGGCTTTGTTGGACGTCGTGATGAAGATGCCTCTGTTGTCGTTAAGAAATGGGCTAACAGCGGTCTGAGAGAATTGCTTCTTGATCCTAATGTAACTGAAGGTGCAGTAGCGACAGTTGTAGATGGAAATGGTGTTTATTACTGGGCTTACAGCTATAAATAATAAGGAATTGTATTCTTAAATATCTGTGCTTTTAATCTTTGATTGCATATAAACCACACTCCAAAAGTTAGATTTTAATTGTCTGACTTTTGGAGTTTTTTTGTTGAATTAACTAGGAAGCAAAAGTGGCGGTTGTGAACAGATTTTAAAGTTCAAAAAAGGCGAAAAGAAATTTTTGAGTACAAAAAAAGCACCGATTGGTGCTTATGATTATTTGAGACCGTATTTTTTGTTGAAACGATCCACACGTCCATCTGCTTGAGTGAACTTTTGACGTCCAGTGTAGAATGGGTGTGAGTCTGATGAAATTTCTACACGAATCAATGGGTAAGTTTCCCCTTCGAATTCAACTGTTTCGTTTGAACGCTTAGTTGAACCACTAAGGAACTGGTAGCCGGTAGAAGTGTCCATGAAGACAACTGGGCGGTATTCTGGATGAATATCTTTTCTCATTTTACAAAAATTTCCTTTCTGCCATGGTCTCTTTGCGAGCCATAGATTAGTTACTTTGATAGTTTATCAAATTCTGATTGATTTGACAAGACTTTTAGACTAATTTCTTACTTTTTTGCCAATTCTTTCATCTCGGTGTAGATTTGCTCTATTTCTGCCTTTGAAAATGCATTGGCTCCGCTGGCTAAGGGGTGTCCACCGCCGTGATGATTTTTAGCAATACCGTTGATAGGAATAACCTTGCTGCGCATGCGGACACGATAGTGCCCGTCTGGTTGCTCAACAAAGATAGCCCACAGACCGACTTCTTCAATTCGTCCAGGTGCCCCGACGATGGCTGCTGTGTCAGCATCGGTCAGTTGATAGGCTTGTAAAACTTCCTGAGGCAGAATGACCCGCGCAGTACCATTTTCATCTATTTCCAATTGCTCATAGACATAGCCCTGCAGTTTAGCGACTTGGCGGCTAATAGAGTCCATTTTGCGGGACAAGGTTGATAAGTCGAAATCATATTGACGCAATTTGCCAGCTACTTCGAATGTGCGGGCGCTAGTAGAAGGATAAAGGAAGCGGCCAGTGTCACCGATGATACCAGCATAGAGGAGTTCTGCAGCTTCCTTGCTCAAGTCTAAGTCATTTTCAAAGGCAAAGAGAGCGATCATCTCACTGGCACTGCTAGAGCTTGTATCTACCAGAGAAATATCTCCGTAAACCTCATCATCAGGATGATGATCGATTTTGATGAGGAAGTCGCCTATCGTGTAGCGTTGGTCGTCAATGCGGGCTGTATTAGCAGTGTCACAGACGATGACTAGGGCCTCTTGGTATTCTTCGTCTGCGACTTGGTCCATTTGTGCCAACCACATGAGATTGGGCTCATCGTAGCCTGTCGCTTTGATTGTCTTTTCTGGGAAGTGGTACTGAAGCAGCTTTTGCAGTCCGACCTGACTACCAAGAGCATCAGGATCTGGCCGCATATGGCGATGGATGATAATAGTATCGTATTCTTTGATCTTACTTAAAATATCATGATAAAGAGTCATAAATAACCTCGTCAACTTTCTTTACCCATTGTAGCATAAGAGTTTTTATTTTTAAAATAAAAAAGATATGATATAATGAGAGCAGATTAGAATTTGGAGGAAACTATGACCTTAGCGAAAATTGTATTTGCCAGCATGACTGGAAACACCGAGGAAATTGCTGATATTGTGGCGGATAAGCTAAGAGATTTGGATGTAGAAGTTGAAGTGGACGAGTGCACCACTGTCGATGCAGAAGATTTCTTGGAAGCAGATATTGCGATTGTAGCGACCTATACTTATGGTGATGGTGAGCTGCCGGATGAAATGATGGACTTCTACGAAGACTTGTCTGGTTTGAATTTGTCTGGCAAGGTCTACGGAGTGGTCGGTTCGGGCGATACTTTCTATGATGAATTCTGCAAGGCTGTTGATGACTTCGATGCTGCCTTTGCTGCTACAGGAGCGGTTAAGGGTGCAGAAAGTGTTAAAGTAGACCTATCTGCGGAAGATGATGATATTGCACGTTTGGAAGCTTTTGCAGAAGGCTTGGTTAATAAAGTTTAAAGTGATAAATTGAGGAAACGGCTGCAGCCGTTTTTTTGTGCGAAAGTGTTATTTTCTGACAATTCTCATGATTAGGAGTATAATGTAAGCAAGCGCTATCCATCAGATAAAGGAGGAGCACCTATGAAAGAACGCGACTATGCCTTTGGCTTTCATGATGACGTCAAGCCGCTCTTTTCGACTGGTAAAGGTTTGACCGAAGAAGTAGTTCGAGAAATCTCAGAAATCAAGAATGAGCCCCAGTGGATGTTGGACTATCGTCTGCGCTCCTTGGAACTCTTTCATAAGCTGCCTATGCCCGACTTTGGCCCTGATTTGTCAGGGATTCGCTTTGATGATGTTATCTATTATCAGAAGTTAAGCGGAGATCGGGCTCGCAGTTGGGATGAAGTTCCAGAAGAGATTAAGAAAACCTTTGACCGCTTGGGAATTCCAGAAGCTGAGAAGCAGTTCCTATCTGGAGCTGTGGCTCAGTATGAATCTGAAGTGGTTTACCACAATATGAAGGAAGAGTTTGCCAAGCTGGGGATTATTTTCACCGATACGGATACGGCAGTCCAGGAATATCCGGACTTGGTCAAGCAGTATTTTGGTACTGTGATTTCAAATGCTGAGCATAAATTTTCTGCGCTTAATAGTGCAGTTTGGTCCGGCGGCACCTTTATCTATGTGCCCAAGAACGTCCAGTGTCAAGTTCCTGTTCAGACCTATTTTCGAATCAATGGTGAAAATGCCGGCCAGTTTGAGCGCTCCTTGATGATTATCGAGGAGGGTGGCTCCATCCAGTATATCGAGGGCTGCACAGCACCGACCTATACAAGCAATAGTCTTCATGCGGCAAATGTCGAAATCATTGTCAAAAAGGATGCCTTTTTCCGCTACACAACCATTCAAAACTGGTCGGACAATGTCTATAACCTCGTAACGGAGCGGGGGATTGTTGATGAAGGGGGCACCTTAGAGTGGATTGATGGGAACTTAGGCAGTAAGGTCAATATGAAATATCCCTGTAGTATTCTTAATGGCCGCAATGCACGGACTTCTGTTCTCTCCATGTCTTTTGCCAACTATGGCCAGCACTTAGATGCGGGTTGTAAGGTTTTTCATAATGCGCCCAAGACATCTAGTACCTTGATTTCTAAATCAGTGGCCAAGGATGGCGGTAAGACAGACTATCGTGGTCAGGTTCGCTTTGGTAAGAATAGTGCAGGCTCCAAATCTCATATCGAGTGCGACACCATTCTGATGGATGGTGAGTCTAGTTCTGATACCATTCCTTTTAATGAAATTCATAATTCCAATGTCGCGCTAGAGCATGAAGCCAAAGTTTCCAAGGTTTCTGAGGACCAGCTTTACTATCTGATGAGCCGCGGCATCAGTGAAGAAGAAGCCACAGCTATGATTATCAACGGATTTATGGAACCCATTACCAAAGAACTACCAATGGAATACGCCGTCGAACTCAACCAACTCATCAACATGAGTATGGAAGGCTCAGTTGGTTAAAAAGGTTCGGGGAACCTTTTTAATCTGCGGATAAAAACTCGCTTTTGCGAGTTCTCCTTAATCCAAGGTTCGGTGGACTTTTTTAATCTGCGGATGAGAACCGACGGTAGTCGGTTTACCCTGAGACAAGCCTAACGGGTATTTTTAGGTTGTGGCTAAGCACTCGGTTAAGCGAGTGCTCTTTAATAAGGTTCGGGGAACCTTTTTAATCTGTAGATAGGGGCTCGCCTTTGCGAGTTCCCTTTAATCTGAGGTCCGAGGGACTGTTTTAGGTTGCGGATAAGAACCGACGGTAGTCGGTTTACCCTGAGACAAGCCTAACGGGTATTTTTAGGTTGTGGCTAAGCACTCGGTTAAGCGAGTGCTCTTTAATAAGGTTCGGGGAACCTTTTTAATCTATAGATAGGAGCTGTTTTAGGTTGCAGATAAAAACTCGCCCTTACGAGTCCCCTTTAATCATGGTCCATTGGACCTTTTTATTTAGAATTTAACTAGAAAATTTTACTATTTTTTGATATGATAGATAGAATATAAGGAGGAAGTAGATGACGTTAGAAGAAATCAGACAGGAAATTGATCAAGTGGATGATGCAATCGTTGCCTTGTTGGAGCAACGCATGAATCTGGTCGACCAAGTCGTGGCTTTAAAAAAATTAACGGGTACGGCTGTATTGGATAGTAAGAGAGAAGGTGTGATTTTCACCAGAGTTGCGGATAAGGTTGAAAACAAAGACTACAAGGAAACTGTTGTTGCGACCTTTTCTGACATTTTAAAACGTTCGCGTGAATTTCAGAATAAAAATATCTAATGAAAGAAGTACAGAACTCGATAGCTGTGGCTTTATCTGCGATGGTAGGCGGATGGCTGCGTTATCAGATAGCTCTTTTATTAGTTGTTGCTGATTCATTTCCGCTGCCTACCTTACTGGTCAATTATTTGGGAACTTTTTTGCTGGTCTATATTATCAAGGGCTATCTTAGCAGTAAAGTTAAGTCTCAGCGCCTAATTCTAGCGCTTTCGACCGGCTTTTGCGGAGGTTTGACGACTTTTTCTGGTCTTCTGCTAGACAGTATCAAACTAGCAGATTCAGGGCGCTATATGGAGCTTCTTATCTATCTAGTTTTAAGTGTAGGTGGTGGCCTTGCAATCGCCCTATGGGCTGGAAAGCAGGTGAAGTCATGATGTGGGCGATGTTAATCTGCTGTGGCACTGGTGCTCTCGTTCGTTATGTTTTCTCCAAGGTCAATAGCAGAGCATCTCTGCCGATTGGGACTTTATTGGCAAACCTGCTAGGTGCTTTTCTCATTGGTTATTTTTATAATCATATAGAAGACAAGCAGCTTTATGTGATTTTAGCAACAGGCTTCTGTGGTGGACTGACGACTTTTTCTACAATGAACGCTGAGCTAGCAGAGCTCTTTTCAGAGAGAAAGAAATTTGTTTTCTATTTGGCTTCGACATACATACTCGGGTTTTTAGCGATTCTTTTAGGAATTTTCATTTAAACATCTTTACATTTTTAGAAATTTTGATATAATATACTTTGTGCCTAATGGAAGCACAAAAAACGGCTAATCCGCTGCGGTCATGAACCTTAAGATTAGTAAGATAGGAGTAGAAAAAATGAATCCATTAATCCAAAGCTTGACTGAAGGTCAACTTCGTACTGACATCCCTGCATTCCGTCCTGGTGACACTGTCCGCGTTCACGCGAAAGTTGTCGAAGGAAGTCGCGAACGTATCCAGATCTTTGAAGGTGTGGTTATCGCTCGTAAAGGTGCTGGTATTTCAGAAACATACACCGTTCGTAAAATCTCTAACGGTATCGGTGTTGAACGTACTTTCCCAATCCACACTCCACGTGTTGACAAGATTGAAGTCGTTCGTTACGGTAAAGTCCGTCGTGCTAAATTGTACTACCTTCGCGCATTGCAAGGTAAGGCAGCGCGTATCAAAGAAATTCGCCGTTAATCTTAGAAAGACTCTGTCGTTGGGCAGAGTTTTTCTCTAAGTCCCCTTAGTTCAATGGATATAACAACTCCCTCCTAAGGAGTAGTTGCTGGTTCGATTCCGGCAGGGGACATTCTAAAAGTCTGTCTAAGGCTTTTTTCAATGCTCTCAGGAGGAAAAGAGATGGCTTATTACTTTATTGGCGGTCTGGGATGCAATGTTTATTACCCACAAGACTTTTTAACAGCTCTAGAGCTCCCTATTGTATATCTGGATTTATATTGTCGAGAAATTCGCCAAGAAGCAGATTTGGAAGAGTGGTTTGCTCTGCAAGTTGATTTGACTCAAGAAATGACTCTGATTGCACATTCTCTAGGTGCTGATTTCGCGGTCTATCTAGCTTCTGTCTTTCCTTCTGTTAAGAAATTAATTCTGCTGGATGGTGGTTTCTTAGATTTAGAAAAAATCTGCAGTTTAGAAGAGGAAATTACAGATGCAAAACTTTATTTAGAAAACACCAGCTACGTTAGCATAGATGAAGCTATTTCTTCAGAAAGAAAGGAAGCCAAGCATTGGTCACAAAACTATGCTAAGGCAGTCAAAGAAAATTTTATATTTGATGAAAAAGATCAGGTCTGGAAGTTGGGGGTGTCAGAGCAAGTAGTGACGAACTTGCTCAGGCTTCGGAGGTGTATTTACGGACATTTGACCAATCTCGGTGACCGCCAAATTAATTTATTTATTCCTAAAGCAACTGAAGTTGCTCCGAATTGGAAAGATCAGGCTTTGAAAGAATTACCTGATTATGTTCAGTTAATTGAAGTTGAAGATTGTGGCCACAATATTTATGTAGACAATCCTTTGGGGCTGGCTAAGATGGTAAGGTCTGTTTTAGATTGAGGGTTGGAATACTCTTCTTGATTTAAAGCCATAATTAATGACTTTGAAGAATTAAAATATTGCATTCGAAAAGAGACCTAAATTTTAGGTCTCTTGTTCTCTATTTCCCAAAGCAAAGTTGGTTAGGTATGCTTTATTTTTACTCTAGTTGTTTGATGATTTGGCTTTTTCTATAATCGCGTCAATATCAGCAGTTCCAGAAACTCCAAATTTTGCATAGACGTCATTAACTGGACCAGGATCAACATCAATGCTATTGATATTTCTACCTTCTGATGTGATAGACATATATTGTCCATCAGTTCTAATCATTACCCAAAGGCCTTGCGAAGCGAATAGATAGCCATCATCTTTCTTTACAACCTTTCCGATTTCAGGAAAAGTGATAAAAGCACCTTCGGAAGTAATAGAAACTTCCTTGCCATCTACTATAGTAGAGCTTGAGCTACTGTTAGTGCTTGGAATGCTGCTGGAGTCAGAAGATGAACTGGATGACGAAGAGCTATCAGATTTACTAGATGATTTAGAACTGACCTTACTGCTAGAGGATGATTTTTTGGAAGTTTTAGCCTTATCACTTGATTGAGGTGGCTTCTTTGATTGAGATTGGGCACAAGCGGCCAAACTTAATAGACTAGCTGCAAGTAAGAATACTTGATAGGTTTTTTTCATGGAGAATCTCCTTTTTGATATGATAGAATTATTTTATATGAATTTGAAGATTTTAGCAATAGTTTTAATTAGAGTGCAATGGAACTTGATGGAACTAGGGACAGTAGTTCAAGTGTAAGTTTGGAAATGACAGGTATTTATTGTTTCTCTATTTCCCCAAGCAAAATTGGCTGAAGAGTTGGGTGATAAGCTCGTCTGGTGCGGCGTCACCAGTGATTTCGCCGAGGATTTCCCAAGTGCGGGTCATATCGACTTGGAGAAGGTCTACAGGCATACCCATTTCCAAGCCTTGGTTGACGGCTTGCAAGCTTTCCAGAGCTTTTTCAATCAAGGAGATATGGCGGGCGTTTGACAGGTAGGTGGCGTCTTGCTCGACGATACCAGCATTTTCAAAGAAGAGCTGATTGATGCGTTCTTCAATTTTATCGATATTTTGGTTGTGAAGGACAGAAATCTTTATAGCATCTGCTGGCAGCTGGTCTAGCTCAATCTTCTCTTCAAGGTCAGTCTTGTTAAGCAGGACGATGCGATTGCTGCCTTTGCTGATTTCAAGCAATTGTCTGTCCTGGTCTGTCAGAGGCTCGCTGGCATTGAGAACTAAGAGGACCAAGTCGGCTTCCTGCAGGGCTTTTTTAGAGCGCTCAACTCCAATCTGCTCCACAAGGTCATCGGTTTCCCGAATCCCTGCGGTATCGATGAGTTTGAGCGGCACGCCCTTGATATTGACATACTCCTCAATCACATCCCGAGTCGTACCCTCGATATCAGTCACAATGGCCTTGTCCTCGCACAGGAGATTGTTGAGCAGGCTGGACTTGCCAACATTCGGCCGGCCGATGATAGCAGTGGAAATACCTTCGCGTAAAATCTTACCTCGTCGTGCAGTATTGAGTAGATTGCTCAGCAGAGCCTCAAACTCAGCTGTTTTTTCTCGCATAAGCTGGGTTGTCATTTCTTCCACATCGTCGTACTCTGGATAGTCAATATTGACCTCGACCTGAGCTAAAGTGTTGAGAATTTCCTGACGAGTATTGTTGATAAGGTTGAAGAGGGAGCCATCTAGCTGCTTGACAGCATTGTTCATGGCTTTATCAGTTTTGGCGCGGATGATGTCCATAACGGCTTCAGCCTGAGTCAAATCTACGCGCCCATTGAGAAAGGCCCGCTTGGTGAACTCGCCAGGCTCAGCCATTCTAGCGCCCTCGCGGATAGCCAGCTGCAGGATTTCATTTGTGACCGCAATTCCGCCGTGGGTATTAATCTCAATGATATCCTCGCGCGTGAAGGTCTTGGGAGAGCGCATAGCACCAACCATGACCTCGTCCAGGATTTCCTGATTTTGAGGGTCAACGATATGGCCATAGTTGAGTGTGTGACTTTCTACTTTGCTTAGATTTTTCCCTTTGAAGATTTTTTGGGCAATAGCAAAGCTGTCAGTCCCGCTTAGTCTAACGATGCCGATAGCCCCTTCGCCAAGAGGCGTAGAAATCGCAGCGATTGTATCAAATTCTCTGGTAATCATACTGTATTTTTCCTTGTGTTTAAAATCAATTAATCTAATTGTAACGCAAAAATCAAGGAGGAGCAAGGCTTTCGATTATCAAGCGGAAGGAATGAAGTTTAAGTCTGGTAAAGAAAACACTTTCATGTTAGTGAGAATCATGATATAATAAAAGTAGTGTGATTTGAGGAGGTGCTATGGAAAATCTAAAGAAACTGGCAGGAATCAAGGCTGCTGAATTTGTTCAAAGCGGGATGATTGTTGGTCTCGGGACGGGTTCGACCGCTTATTATTTTGTCGAAGAAATTGGTCGGCGGATTAAGGAAGAAGGATTGCAGATAACAGCTGTTACGACTTCCAGTGTCACTAGCAAACAGGCGGAAGGTTTAGGTATTCCGCTCAAATCTATCGACGATGTGGATCAGGTGGATGTCACTGTTGATGGTGCTGATGAGGTTGACGCAGCCTTTAACGGTATCAAGGGCGGTGGTGGCGCACTTCTCATGGAGAAAGTCGTAGCGGTGCCTACCAAGCACTATATCTGGGTAGTTGATGATAGCAAGATGGTAGAGAATCTTGGTGCCTTCAAGCTACCAGTAGAAGTTGTTCAGTACGGTGCTGAACAGCTCTTTCGTCGCTTTGAGCGTTCGGGCTATAAGCCTGCTTTTCGTGAGAAAGATGGCCAACGTTTTGTTACGGATATGCAGAATTTCATTATTGACTTAGATTTAGGTGTGATTGAAAATCCAGTTGAGTTTGCACAAGAACTTGATCATGTTGTGGGAGTAGTGGAGCATGGATTGTTTAATCAAATGGTAGACAAGGTCATTGTTGCTGGAAAATCGGGTCTCCAAGTTTTAGAGGCCAATAAATAGAAAGAGGTATTTTATGCCAAAATTTAATCGTATTCACTTGGTAGTCATGGACTCAGTTGGTATCGGTGCTGCACCAGATGCCAATAACTTTGTCAATGCAGGGGTACCAGATGGTGCTTCAGATACTCTGGGACATATTTCCAAAACGGTAGGACTGAATGTACCAAACATGGCTAAGATTGGTCTGGGAAATATTGAGCGTCCTGCTCCTTTGAAGACAGTTCCTCAAGAAGAAAATCCTAGCGGCTACTATACCAAGCTGGAGGAAGTATCGCTTGGAAAAGACACGATGACAGGCCACTGGGAAATCATGGGTCTCAATATTACTGAGCCTTTTGATACTTTTTGGAATGGCTTCCCAGAAGAAATCCTGACTCAGATTGAAGAATTTTCTGGTCGCAAGGTCATTCGTGAGGCTAACAAGCCATACTCTGGTACAGCAGTTATTGATGACTTTGGTCCTCGTCAGATGGAAACAGGCGAGCTGATTATCTATACCTCTGCTGACCCAGTATTGCAAATTGCAGCACACGAAGAAGTGATTCCTTTGGAAGAGCTCTATCGTATCTGTGAATTCGCCCGCTCTATTACCTTGGAACGCCCTGCGCTTCTAGGACGTATTATCGCTCGCCCTTATGTAGGTGAGCCAGGCAACTTCACTCGTACAGCCAACCGTCACGACTATGCAGTTTCTCCTTTTGAGCCAACTGTGCTTGATAAGCTCAATGAAGCTGGAATTGATACCTATTCAGTTGGGAAGATTAATGACATCTTCAATGGAGCTGGAATCAACCATGATATGGGACACAATAAGTCTAACAATCATGGTGTAGATACTTTGGTCAAGGCTCTCAAAGACGAAAACTTCAAAGAAGGTTTCTCATTCACTAACCTAGTAGACTTTGATGCTCTTTATGGTCACCGCCGTGATCCACATGGCTACCGTGACTGCTTGGAAGAGTTTGATGCTCGCATCCCAGAAATCATTGAAAATATGCGTGAAGATGATCTGCTCATGATTACTGCTGACCATGGTAATGACCCGACCTATGCCGGAACCGACCACACTCGTGAGTACATTCCGCTCTTGGTCTTCGGAAAATCGCTGAACGGTCAAGGTCATATTCCTGTTGGCCACTTTGCAGACATATCAGCTACCATTGCTGAAAACTTCGGAGTAGACAATGCTATGATTGGTGAAAGCTTCTTGGACAAATTGGTATAAGCATTATATGAGAGTGAGGGAAATATTTTATGACAAGCTTATCAGAAAAAATCAAAGCAACAGCAGCTTTCCTGAAAGAAAAAGGTATGACAGAACCTGAATTTGGTCTGATCTTGGGATCTGGTTTGGGAGAATTGGCTTCTGAAATCGAAAATGCCGTTAGTCTAGACTATGCGGATATTCCAAACTGGGGCCGCTCGACTGTTGTTGGCCACGCTGGGAAATTAGTCTATGGAGACTTGGCAGGGCGTAAAGTCTTGGCACTGCAAGGCCGTTTCCATTTCTATGAAGGAAATCCTTTAGACATCGTTACTTTCCCAGTGCGTGTGATGAAGGCTCTTGGTGCGACAGGTGTTATTGTGACCAATGCTGCCGGCGGTATCGGCTATGGTCCTGGTACGCTTATGGCGATCACTGACCACATCAATATGACTGGTCAAAATCCTTTGATCGGTGAAAACTTGGATGAATTTGGTCCACGTTTCCCTGATATGTCTAAATCTTACACTCCAGAATACCGTGCCATCGCTCACAAAGTTGCTGATAAGCTTGGTATCAAGCTGGATGAGGGTGTCTATATCGGTGTAACTGGACCAACTTATGAAACACCTGCAGAAATTCGTGCTTACAAGAGTTTGGGTGCAGATGCAGTCGGCATGTCTACTGTTCCTGAAGTGATTGTAGCAGCACATTCTGGTTTGAAAGTCCTTGGAATTTCATGCATTACAAACTTTGCTGCTGGGTTCCAAGAAGAGCTTAATCATGAGGAAGTAGTTGAAGTAACAGAACGTGTCAAGGGGGATTTCAAACGACTGCTTAAAGAAACACTTGCTGAATTGTAAAAAAATGTTGAAAGGCGTAGTGTCTGGGTTGGTAATTAAACCCGGAACAGCCTTTCTATCTAGCCGATAAAATCATTAAACTAAAGAAAGCTAGAGTGTGTTCAGATTTGAACACGAGCGAAAAACTATCTTTCAAATAAACACAGAAAGGAAGGGCATCTGAGTTTGAATTGAACTCGGGCTAGTCTTTCTATGAAATATTAAAAATAAGAAAGAAAGGAATTGAACCCACCCTAAAAGTGGTGGGAAAAAGATAGATGGTCTTGCGAGCATCGCTCACTGCGGCCATCTCCTATTTTCCCTTTGCTTTTGACGGGTTTGGTATCTTAACTATGTCTATTCATATTTCTGCTAAGGCAGGTGAAATTGCTGATAAAATTCTTCTTCCGGGAGATCCGCTTCGCGCAAAATTTATTGCGGAGAATTTCCTAGAAGATGCTGTTTGCTTCAATGAAGTCCGCAATATGTTCGGCTACACTGGAACTTATAAAGGCCAGCGTGTTTCTGTTATGGGGACAGGGATGGGAATGCCCTCAATCTCTATCTACGCGCGTGAGTTGATTGTTGACTACGGTGTGAAAAAGCTGATTCGTGTCGGAACAGCTGGCTCGCTTAATGCTGATGTCCATGTCCGTGAATTAGTACTGGCGCAGGCGGCTGCAACTAACTCCAACATTATCCGCAATGACTGGCCACAGTATGATTTTCCACAAATCGCTAGCTTTGATTTACTAGATAAGGCCTATCATATCGCCAAAGATCTCGGTATGACAACCCATGTTGGGAATGTTTTGTCGTCAGATGTCTTTTACTCAAATTACTTTGAAAAGAACATTGAGCTTGGTAAATGGGGAGTTAAAGCTGTTGAAATGGAAGCTGCGGCACTTTACTATCTGGCTGCTCAGCACCATGTAGATGCTCTTGCTATTATGACCATTTCTGATAGTTTGGTTAATCCTGAAGAGGATACGACAGCAGAAGAACGCCAAAATACCTTCACCGATATGATGAAGGTTGGTTTGGAAACCTTGATTGCAGAAGCATGAAAGTAGATGTCAAAGAAACTATTCTCTTTGCTATTTCCCGCTATGACTATGCTTATGCGTATAAGCTGGCTGAGCGAGCAGGAAGCAGTGTCCAGTCTGACTTGGTCCGTTTTCTTGAGGCTTTAGCAGAGCGAAGAGAGCTCAACATCCAATCTATGATGAATCTAAAGTTGGAAATCACTGGGTCTGACCTAGCTGATTTTCAGCTTTTTTACCATGAAAATGAAGCGGATGAACAGCTGGTCAATTACCTGTATGATCTGGAAGCCAAGCTTAGAAATGAGCAGCTGATTGACTTTATCCGAGCTGTAAGTCCAGCTATTTATCGGATTTTTATGCGGCTGATTCGCATGCAAATACCAGATATTGAGAGCTATATTCATAATTCGCGAGGGGCTAGTTACGACCGTTGGAAGTTTGAAAAGATGCGACATTCTGATAATCCTGACCTGCAAAATTTTCATGCAGAAAGCACGGTCAATTCTTCTAGTTTGACGGAGCTGATTTTGCAGTTGAATTTACCCGAATCTGTCAAAGAATCAGCACAGCAGCTAAGAGAGTTAGAAAAGTCAGTCCGCAATCCACTGGCTCATCTTATCAAGCCTTTCGATGAGGAAGAATTGCACAGGACAACAGGTTTCTCATCTCAGCATTTTATGGCGCTTCTGGTTGATTTGGCGCAGGAGACAGGCATTGTTTATCAGAGTGAACCTTTTTACTTCGACCGAGCGAATGCGGTCATAGAAAGTCTCTTATAAGGAGTAGCAGGATGGATAAGATTGCAAGGCTGCAAGAATTAATAGACCAAAGTCAGAATATCGTCTTTTTTGGTGGGGCGGGTGTTTCGACGGAGTCTAATATTCCGGACTTCCGCAGTTCAGATGGGATATACAGTGTCAAGCTGGGACGGCATTTTACAGCAGAGCAGCTGGTTTCTCATACTATGTTTGAGCGCTATCCGCAGGAGTTTTTTGACTTTTACAAGAAGTACCTGCTCTATCCGGATGCCAAGCCCAATGCTGCTCATGTCTACTTGGCAGATTTGGAGAAGACGGGCAAGCTCAAGGCTGTGGTGACTCAAAATATCGATAGCTTGCATGAAATGGCCGGTTCGAAAAAGGTTCTCAAACTTCATGGGAGTGCGGATAGAAATTACTGTTTGAATTGTCAACGGTTCTATGATTTAGACGACTTTCTGGCTCTGCACGGTACCATTCCTCGCTGCCTTGACTGTGGCGGTATTATAAAGCCAGATGTGACCCTCTATGAAGAACCGCTAGATATGGAAGTTTTCCAGCAGGCAGCTCAAGCTATCCATCAAGCAGACCTGCTGATAATCGGCGGGACTTCCTTAGTCGTCTATCCCGCAGCCAGCCTCATCCAGTATTTTGCAGGTAAGCATTTGGTTGTCATCAACAAGACCAGCATCCCTCAAGACAGCCAGGCTGATTTAGTGATTGAAGGTAAAATAGGGGAAGTGTTGGGGAAGTTGAGAAGAGATGGCTAGAATCTATTTCTAAAAATAAGAAAGAAAGGACTCTTGTAGATTTTGCAAGGGTTTTTATTGACAACTTAAAATGGCTATATTAAAAAAAGAAAGTGTTTTAATATGGCCGATTTGTATATTCAGAACTCTTCATACAGCTTATCAATTAGTGATCGTAAGTTAATGATAAAGAACCAAGAACGCACTATGCTCAAGGCTATTTCATTAGGTCTAATTGATAACATTCTTATATTTGGTAATTCTCAGTTATCAACACAATTGCTGAAATCTTTATCTCGCCATGGGATTCCAGTCTTCTATTTTTCTAGCAAGGGTGAGTTTTTATTTTCGATGGATTCTTTTAAGGAAGCGGACTATGAAAAGCAGAGAGAGCAGGCCCAAGCTTCTTTTGATAAAAGTTTCTGTCTGAAGATGTCGCAGAGGATTGCTTCGGCAAAAATCATGAATCAATTAAATCTGCTAAAAGCATACGATGAGCAAGGGCTATTTGACGAAGAGGATTTTAAACGTTTTAAATCTGCTTGTGAGAGCCTTAAATCTGCCAAAAGCATATCAGAAATTATGGGGATTGAAGGTAGGATTGCTAAATCTTATTTCTACTATCTTAATCTACTGGTAGAAGAAGATTTTCAGTTTTATTGTCGCAATAGGAGGCCGTCCTTAGATCGTTTTAATGCGCTGCTAAATTTTGGGTATTCGATTTTGTATTCCTGTTTTATTGGCTTGATTCGGAAAAATGGTCTTAGTGCAGGCTTTGGAGTTACCCATCAGCCACATACCCATCATGCAGTACTAGCCAGCGACCTAATGGAAGAGTGGCGGCCAGTCATCGTAGATGATACTGTGATGAGTCTGATTAAGCATGGTGATATTAGGGGGGAGCATTTTGAGAAGATGGGGGATGAAATGCATTTGACTTCGGAAGGGATTGAAGTATTTTCTCGAGCTATGAGGGAGCGCATCTTAGAAATCCATCATTATGTCGAATTGGATAAGAATCGCTACACTTTTTTGTACATGGCAGATCAGCAAGTCAAGTCTTTGATTCGATGTTTTAAGTCAAGGAATGCTGACGACTATATCAGCAGTTATACAGGAGAGTGAAGATGACTTTTTATAATCTTGATAGTGTCAGCAAGGAATTTGCCAGGAAGAAAACAAAGTTTTGTCTGGTTATTTATGATATCGTAAGTAATAAAAGGCGTTTAAAACTAGCCAAGCTTTTGGAAGGCTATGGTACAAGGGTTCAGCGTTCTTGCTTCGAAGTCGATATAGAAAAGCTGAATTTTGAACTTTTGATAAAAGATATAAGAGACTTTTATCAAGCCGATGAAGGAGACAATATCATCGTATATGTCGGGCATAAAGAAGAAACTGTAGTCTTTAATCCCTATGTTGGCGCTGAGTTGCTGGAAGAGATATTATTCTTTTAATCTTTAAATTTTGTTGGCTTCATGGTATAATAAGGATAAGTTCCAACTGGGATGTCAAACTAGATCTAGTGGTTCGACGCGAAGACCCTATACAAGATATGGGGTAAGACACCCCAGTCACCTCGAGAGGGGACGGAAACTCTGATAATATTCCATCCTTAGTGGCAAAAGGAAACAGTAAGAACCCCCAGTCACCTCGGGAGGGGACGGAAACTTTTTAAGACATCTTTGTTATATGTGTCTATATTGGGTAATAATCCCTAGTCACCTCGAGAGGGGACGGAAACGCAATGAAATGTTTGAATTTCATAATTTCCTTCTTGTTAGAAACCCCAGTCATCTCGGGAGGGGACGGAAACTTCTGCGGGCAGTTGTTTACACAACAAAATACACTCGTAAGACACCCCAGTCACCTCGGGAGGGTACGGAAACTAAACAATTGATAAAGTAAATATCTTTTTCTGTTGGTAAGAACCCCCATTCACCTCAAGAGGGTACGGAAACAACTCTCTATTTTCAATTTTCGTATAGTCAGGCTCTCTGGTCGAAACCCCAGTCACCTCGAGAGGGCACGGGAACTATTTAAATTTCGAACCCACCATACCCCAGACTTTTGACGTAAGCCCCCCAATCACCTCGCGAAGGGCGGAAACTTCAGGGATTCCTGTCAGCTTGCTAACATCCCTATCAGGTAAGACCCCCCAGCCACCTCGTGAGGGGGCGGAAACAGGCCTTTCATTTCGTTGATGACTGCGATTGTCTTATCAGTAAGAAACCCCAGTCACCTCGAGAGGGGACGGAAACTCTCTACGAAAATTAAATAGACTTTCAAATTCTAATGTAAGAACCCCCAGTTACCTCGGGAGGGGACGGAAACTGTCTTCAAAACAGTGCGTTTAACTTGATCGCTGCTGTTTGTAAGAACCCCCAGTCACCTCGAGAGGGGACGGAAACTTCTTCTCCCAAATAACTATCTTTTAGTTTCAAGCGATGAAAGAACCCCCAGTTACCTCGAAAGGGGACGGAAACGCAACATTGTATAAATGTTTTCCAATGTGATTTCAGTAAGCCCCCCATTCACCTCGGGAGGGTACGGAAACGAGAGTTTGAAAAACTCTTCATTTGATTTCAGCACACCGTAAGAACCCCCAGTGTCACCTCGCGAGGGGACGGAAACATGCGTTCGCCTTCTCGTTGATAAGTTCCAAGTTGGTAAGACACCCCAGTCACCTCTGGAGGGGACGGAGACTGAATGAGTTTGTCATTTGCATAGATTTCACCTTTGGCAAGACCCCCCAGTTACCTCGAAAGGGGACGGAAACTCAGCGGTAGCAACTCAGTCAAACGAGTTGTGACCTTGTAAGACACCCCAGTCACCTCGAGAGGGGACGGAAACTGTCGCATCGATTGTCCTTCATTTCCTTTCAATTCTGTAAGGCTCCTCATTCATCTCGCTAGGGTGCGGAAACAATTCAATTTGAAGCTCAAACTAATACTATTTTTTGTAAGAACCACCATTCACCTCGCGAGGGTACGGAAACTCTAACTTGTAGGTGAATGTGCCGTGACTGTTCTACGTTAGAACCCCAAGTTACCTCGGTAGGGTACGGAAATACTAATTTTGTTGTTAGTTTATGCAAATAATCTCTATGTAAGAAAGCCCATTCACCTCGGAAGGAGACGGAAACTGGAAGTGCGCATACTTACGCATTAAATTCTTCTTTGGTAAGACCCCCCAGTCACCTCGAGAGGGTACGGAAACTCAAACTCAGCAAGCATACCGGCGTCGTAGACTTTGTAAGAACCTCCAGCTACCTCGAGAGAGGACGAAAACCTAGGCTCTGCCGTGCTTTTAGTAACCGTACCTTTAGTAAGACCCCCCAGTCACCTTGATAGGGTACGGAAACGTAGGCAGATATAATTGTTTCCAATAGGTTAGAATCATAGGTAAGACCCCCCAGTCACCTCGAGAGGGTACGGAAACAAGCGCTCTAATGTTAGCAACTGCTCTTTTGTTAAGTAATAACCCCCATTCACCTCGCGAGGGGACGGAAACATGACTAAGGAATATACTTTGTGCAGTCTATTTGGTAATAACCCCAGTCACCTCGAGAGGGGACTGCAAACTGGGGGGGATTATGATGCGATTTTTAAAATAGGATTAGATATTTAAAATAAGAAAAAACTTGACATCGCTTTCAAAATTTGATATAATAACAATCGTAAAAACAGTACTGATAATAACTAAAAAAGGGCGCCCTAGATTCGGTGAAAAATACTTTCACCGTTTTTAGGCGCTTTTTCTTATTATAGAAAGGAATGGAAATGTGAAGAAAATACGATTGCATCTTTCAAAGGCTTCTTTGAAGGATGATGACTTAGTCTGTAAACTGCAGGGTTTTCTCATGGAGAAGCTGTCGGATGACTTTGCCTCCTTCCTCCATCAGCAAGAGACCAATCCCTACTCGATGAATCTTCGTTCGGAGCGGGAGGAGTCTATTTGGACGGTAAACTTACTTTCGGAAGAAGCGGAGCAGCAGATATTGCCCCAGCTATTGAGTCTTGAAACGATAAAATTAGAGACTTATTCTGAGGAGATTCTGGTGAAGAATATCGAGATCCAGTCCCTTTCTTCCCAGTCCTTGCTGGAGGTTTTTCAGGGAGATGAGGCTTCGCACTTGATAAGCCTGAACTTCTATACTCCGACGACCTTTAAACGTCAGGGACAGTTTGTACTTTTTCCAGATACACGTCTAATCTTTCAGAGCCTCATGCAGAAGTACAGCAGGCTGGTAGAAGGCAAAGCAGAGATAGAGGAGGAAACGCTGGAGTTTTTAGCAGAGCATAGCCAAATCACCAGTTATCGTCTGAAGAGTCATTATTTCCCGATTCATGGACGAAAATACCCCGCCTTTGAGGGCAGGGTAATTATTCGGATCCAGGGAGCATCTACCTTAAAGGCCTATGCCCAGATGCTTCTGAGATTCGGGGAATATTCTGGAGTCGGAGCTAAATGCAGCTTAGGAATGGGAGGGATGAGAATTGAAGAAAGAAAAACTTGATTTGATTTACCAGGCCTTGTTTTATAACTTTGGCAGCCTTATCGCAAGAGCGGAGAATAGGGATAATTATAGTGAGGAACTGGTTAAGAACTGGTTCGAGCAAAACGCTCCGCACTGGTCGGACATAGACAGTCAACAGAAAGAGCGCAGTGAAAAAATCATTCTCTTAGCCAATCAAATGGCTAGTGGCTTAGATCTAGATGCTCCTGAAGTTTTATCGGATCATTTTAAGCCACTTGCTGATATTTTTAATGTTTTCAAAGAGAAAAGGAGTTACCTTTATAAGCCTTTGACTTTGTTAGAGGATGAACAAAGGCTACCAGAGTCAGCTAATCTAGAGGGTCTTCTAATTACTCAGCAGGACTATAAAAGGATTCTTGATAAATTGGCAGCTATTCTGAAAGAGCATTCTTTCAGCGTAGAAAGTATACCGGATCTCCTTCACGCACTGGAAGCTCTCTGTTCATTTGTACCTATAAGTCCAGGTCTGGAAGATTTTGAAGATATTAATGTATCTCAGCATAGTCTCTTAACGGCAGGATTTGCAGCTGCTATCTGGGATTATCTAGAGGAGCATGGAGATGACTGTCTGGATGCCTTTAGCCAAGAAAATGTCTTTCTACTTGCGAGTTTTGATGTATCCGGTATTCAGGATTTTATTTATAATATCTCAAGTGGCGGAGCAGCTAAACAGCTGAAAGCCCGAAGTTTGTACCTTGATTTGATGAGTGAACATATCGTTGATAGCTTGCTGGAAAAACTAGAGCTTTCAAGAACAAATCTACTCTACGTTGGAGGAGGTCATGCTTACTTCATCTTGGCAAATACAGAGAAAACAACCGCTCTTTTAAAGGAGTTTGAAGCTTCTTTTAATCAGTTCTTACTAGAGAACTTCCAGACAGGACTCTATGTCGCTTTTGGATGGACAGCATTTGCGGCAGGGGAGATTACGAGACAAGTCCAGTCTTCATCAATAGCTTCGCTTGCTGCATATCGAGCTATCTATCAAAAGACTAGCCGGATGATTTCTGATAAGAAGCTTTCACGATATGATGCAGAGACCTTAAAATTCTTAAACAAAGGTGGAAATAATTCTGAAAGAGAGTGTGAAATCTGCCATTCTGTAGAGAAGCTTAGAAAACAAGTTTATGAGGATGAAGAGCATTCTCTCTGCCATATTTGTGATGAACTGAGAAAATTCTCAAAAAGGATTTCAGATGATACCTTCCGAGTTTGCAGAGGTGGAGCAGCAGGTTTGCCAATCGGTCCCGATGCTGTACTGGTAACAGCTGAAGGTGATCAAGCCTTGCAAACAGACCGTTTCTATGTCAAGAATAAGTGGTCACTTGATCAGTCAGGAACTCATATTTTTGCGGGTGACTATCGCTATGCAGAGATTCATGAGTATGCTGATATGGCTCAGGACAAAGATACTGGTTTAGGAATTCGTCGTTTGGCTGTTGTTCGTTTGGATGTGGATGATTTAGGTGCAGCCTTTATGGCAGGGTTTTCTTATCAAAAAGATGGAATCTACAGTAGTTTTTCAAGATCAGCGATTTTCTCTCGTAATATGAGTCTGTTTTTTAAGTTCTATATTCAGCAGTTTGCGGATGGGAAAAAGATGACGATTATCTATGCTGGTGGGGATGATGTCTTTGCTATTGGTGCTTGGAAAGATGTGATTAATTTTACAGTGGAATTGAGGCAAGCCTTCTTAAAATGGTCTGATGGGAAGTTGACACTTTCTGCTGGTATTGGCTTGTTTGCTGATAAAACCCCTATCAGTCTTATGGCGTCTTATACTGGAGACTTGGAAGAGGCTGCAAAAGAAAATGACAAAGATAGTCTTAGTTTATTTGAGGAGAAATTCACATTTAAATTTGATGATTTTATCACTGAAATCTATCAAGGTAAGTTGATTAACATTCGCTCCTTCTTTAAGAGTCAAGATGAGCGAGGAAAGGTATTTATCTACCGTTTGATTGAGCTTTTGAGAGACTATACGAAAATCAATGTAGCTCGTTTGGCCTATTATTTAGTACGTCTTGAGAATAGTTCCAAAGACAAAGAAGCTTTTAGAGAGTTTAAAAATCTCTTTTTCAGCTGGTACAATGCTGGAGCAAAAGAACGAAAAGAGGCTGAGGCAGCTCTCTTACTCTATCTTTATGAAACTAGAAAGGATTAGGAAATGGCAATTTTAACGGATGAAAATTATGTTGATAAGGCAGAAAAGGCAATATTACAATTAAGGAAGAAAAATGATGAATTTTTTTTGACTACAAGTCAAATTAGGAATATTTTATCACTTACAAGTAGCATTTCAGATAAAAGTAATGTTAGAAATTTTGAAGAGTTAAATTCTGATTTGTCGTATTTAAGAGTTAGACTAGTCTATCAATCACGCCGGAATGAGATAAGATTTAGAGGTGAGAAAATCTATCCAGTTGAAGATTTATTATTACAAAGTGATTTGCTAGAAGCTTTAAAGGAAGTTAAAGACAAAGTATCTCTGCAACGTTTTTGTCGCTATATGGAAGCCTTAGTTGCTTATTTCAAGTTTTATGGAGGTAAAGATTAATGACATACGCAAAAGTAAAAATTTCAGCTAATATTCACTTGAAGACTGGCTTACATATCGGCGCTAGCAATGCTTTTGCAGCCATTGGTGCAACTGATTCTCCTGTCATTAAAGATCCGATTACTAACTATCCAATTATTCCTGGGTCTAGCATTAAAGGAAAAATGAGAAGTCTGTTAGCTAAGGTTTACAATGAGACACTGGCTTCTTCACCTGAAGATGATGGAGACATTTTAAGTCGCCTCTTTGGTAATCATAGTTCAAAAAAATTTAGAATTGGTAGATTGATTTTTCGAGATGCATTTTTGATAAATGCTGACGAATTAGATAAAAAGGGTGCTAGAGGATATACTGAGGTTAAGTTTGAGAATACTATTGACCGCATTACAGCTGAGGCAAACCCGCGTCAAATTGAAAGAGCTATTCGAGAAAGTGTCTTTAATTTTGAACTGATTTATGAAATTACAGATGAGTCAGCCGAACAGGCAGAAGAAGATTTAAAAGTTATTGTTGATGGTCTAAAACTTTTAGAGTTGGACTATCTTGGAGGTTCTGGAAGCCGTGGGTATGGAAAAGTTTCTTTCGAAGATTTGCAACTTGAGACAGTCTTCGGAACTTATGATACTAGCAACTTGAATGAGTTATTGAAAACGGAGGTCTAAAATGGCCTATAAAATGTATCTCTTGAGCTTTCAGACTGCTCATTTCGGTACTGGTAAATTAGATAGTACTGCTTTTACTTTTACAGCTGATCGTTTATTTTCGGCGCTGTTTATTGAAGCTATTAAGATGGGCAAAGAAGAGGATTTTCTATCTTTAGTCCGACAGGATGATTTTGTGCTATCAGATGCATTCCCTTTTGTTGATATGCCATTTTTACCAAAACCAATCGGCTATCCTAAAATGGATAAATTACCTCAAATGAATGACCTTGTTGAGCTGAGAAAGCAAGCGAAAAAAACAAAAAAATTAAGTTACATCCGTTTAGATGATTTTGAAGCTTTTTTGAATGGAAAAGTATTAGATAATAAGGAATTTGGAAAACTGAATATCGTTACCAAAAATCAGCCTTTTATGGATGGACATTTATTCCAGGTTAGAACAATTACTTATCAAGAGAATGTTTCTCTATACCTTATTGCTAAACAAAGTCAGCTTTTTGATGAGCTTATGACTGCACTGCAATTTTCTGGACTGGGCGGAAAAAGAAGTTCTGGCTATGGAAGCTTTGATCTTGAAATAAAGGATGTACCAGAGAAACTGTCTAAACACTTAGCTTTTGAAGCTGTATCAAATGTTATGACACTAACAACAGCACTGCCAAATGATGATGATTTAGAAGAAGCTATTTGCAATGGACAGTACTTGTTGGCTAAATCAAGTGGCTTTGCCTTTAGCAACAGCTATCAAAGTAATTTTAGGAAGCAAGATTTCTACAAATTTAAAGCTGGCTCAACTTTTTCAAAATCATTTCGAGGGCAGATTGCTGATATAAGGCCGGTCAATTTCTCCCATCCTGTCTGGAATTTTGCCAAACCGCTTTTTTATAAATTGGAGGACTAGTATGAAACATGAATACAGAACATTTAAGCTGACTCTTCGTACTATTGCGCCACTACATATCGGAAGCGGAGAGAAGTATACTAGTCGCGAGTTTATTTATGAAAATGGAGCTTACTATTTTCCTGATATGGGAAAGTTTTACTCATCTATGGTTGAGAAAGGGTTATCAGATAAGTTTGAGTCTTTTCTGATGGAGCATGGTAAAGCATCTAGAAATAATCGATTAATTTCATTTGTAGAGGGAAATAGAATCAGGGAGCGAAATTTCGGTGGTTATAAAATCCAAGAGACAGGTTTTGAAAAAGATAAATCTACCAAGGGAACTATAAATGAAGTTTCTAAATATATCCGAGATGGATTTGGAAAGCCTTATATTCCAGGTAGTTCGTTAAAAGGCGCTATTCGAACTGTTTTGCTCAATGCGCATTCTCAGTGGGAAAAGACAAATTTTGTTTCAGAAAAAAAACGAGAAAATAAAAGAGTAGTTCCTTGGGGAGCAAAGAAGAATGAAAAGTTTGATGACATCTTTAATGAAATCAGGATTAGTGACAGTCTCTCGTTGAAAATCAAGAACAGAGAATTTCAAAGTCAAGATTTGATACTAGCGCAGAAATGGGATTATTCTGCTATCACAAAAAATGCTAAACCAATTCCTTTATATCGAGAATCTCTTCCCCCTCTTACGATTGCTGAATTTGTTATTACTACTACATCTGATAGAGCGGCGAAGATGATTGAACAGCTTGGTAATTTATCGTTTAAATTTTATAATAACTATAAAGCTTTTTTCTTGGAGGAGTTTGACGAAAAATACTATCAAAAAAATGTTCAATATCCTCTTTATCTAGGGTCTGGAAGTGGTGCTTGGACAAAAACAGTATTTAAGCAGGCTGACAGAATTCTACAAAAACGATATAGTAGAATGAAAACTAAAATGGTTCGTAAGGGCGTATTGAAATTAACCAAAGCTCCCAATCTAAAGTTCTGTGTCAATGGTGATACTAGAACTCTTGTTAGAAACACAGATAATTTTTACGAAATGGGAAAAGTAAATTTTATTATTCAGGAGGTTTCTAAATGAGAATTTTGATCTCTTCGGTTGGTGATACAGATCCTATTCGAGGTTTTCGCGATGGTGCTCTTCTTCATATAGCTAGGAAGTACAGACCAGACAAAATCATTATCATTTATTCAGAAAGAACTGTTCTACGACATGATAGGATAGTAGCAGCTCTTCACTCTATTGAAGAATCTTATAGTCCTGAAATAGAGCAATACCCAACAATCATTAAGAATTCCGAAGTTTTTATTTTTGATAAGATGTATGAACAAATTGAGAGGTTTCTAAATCCAGCATTCTTTAATAATACTGATGAATTTATTTTAAATTTATCTAGCGGGACGCCTCAGATTAAGTCTGCTCTATTTATTATTAATAGATTGAATGATATTAATGTAAAAGCTGTTCAAGTTCCTAGTCCGACTGGTTCTTCTAACGAGAGGTTAGAACATGATAATGAAGAAGATATTGATGAATTAATTGAGACAAACGAGGATAATAGTCCTAATTTTGAGGATAGGACGATAGAAGATAAATCAGAGAAGTTCAGACAAGCACTTTTAAAACGAACCGCTAAAAATTTGATTGAAAAATATGATTACAGAGCTGCCTTAGATGTTTTGAATAGCTTGATTTCTGATGATAATCTAAGAAAAGTTAAAGAAGAATTAAAGAATCTCGTGGATGCTCTGGATAGACAGGATATTCCCCAGAGACTAAAAAAGCGGAAGCTGGACGAAACTACTAAGCGAGTTTTAAATGCTTATCTGATTATTGATATTCAGAAAAAAAGAAGCAATGTTGGTGAAAGTTTTATCCGAATGAGATCGCTTTTAGAATTTATTGCTGAAGACTATATTAATAAAAATTATCCTCAAGAATTGAGGAATATTGAAAATGATTTTGATAGGAATTATATACTTTTTGGTGACTATATAACAATTTTAAAGAACAATCAAGAGTGGGAAATATTGAAGGAAATGAAACCGATTAGAGAGTTGACTTCCTCTAGAAATGCAATAGCGCATACTTTGGATCCCTTAAGTCCGGAAGATGTTAAGAAATTAAGCAGGGCACTGAAAGCTTTGAAGAAATTAATCTTAACCTACTATTCTTTTGATAAAAGTTTATTAGATTTCTATGAAAACACAAATGATAGATTGTTAGAAAGTTTGAATGCAAAATGAAAATTTTAATATCTGCAGTTGGGACGACAGATCCCATTATGAAGAATCACGATGGAGCTTTGCTGCATCTAACTCGAATATATCGTCCAGAAAAAATTGTTTTAATTTATAGCGAGGAGATGTTAGCTAAGAAGGAATGGATAGAAACGGCTCTTCAGTCTATTGAAGGCTATTCGCCAATCATTGTTGTCGATTCGACTATTTTAAAAAACGATGAAGTCTATATTTTTGATAAGATGTATGAAGAAATCACTCAGATTATTAAGCGTTATAAAAATGATGAAGATGAACTAATCTTAAATCTTTCTTCTGCGACTCCTCAAATTATTTCTGCGATGTTTGCGACTAATCGAATCTATGATTATAATACTAGAGCTGTGCAAGTTGCGACTCCAGATAAATCAGCTAATCGACGTTTTGATCCAGCTTCCGGCCCTGATATTGAAGAATTAATTGATACAAATATAGATAATAGTAGTAGCTTTGAGAATCGTAGCTTAGAAGATAAATCTGAAAAGTTTAATCAGTCTTTGGTGAAACGCTACCTGAGACAACTTATCAAGCAGTATGATTATGCAGCAGCGCTTGCAATTCTGACGAAAAAAGATAACAAAATTCTGTCTAAAACAAAGCAAAAGAAAGTATGTGCTATTCTGGAAAATTTTGTTAATGTGTTTAGAAAACAATCACTGTTAGCAGATATTTCAAATCAAGATTTTAGTGCTCAAGAGGCTAAAGCGATCAACTACTTTTTAATGATTGATATTTTAAATCGTCGAGGACATATTGCTGATGTTTTGATAAAATCAAAATCTCTTGCCGAATTTCTTTTAGAAGAGCTTCTTCGTAAAGAGCATCCTAACCTCATTATCAGAACTGACAATTTACCTAGATTAAATCCAGAACACTCAGACTCTGATGAAATTATTACTTATATTGATTCTATTCTAAAGAAGGAGAGAAGTATTGAAAAAGAAGAGAGAATTTTTCAATACAATTCTGTTTTGAATCTGCTGTCATTTTATAATATTTTAGAGTTTTATAAAGAAGATGAGGATTTGATGGACAGTATCAAGGTTGTAAAAAGTTTCAATGGAGAGCGAAATAACCTCGCTCACGGTTTGATGGAGATTGATAGTCAGACTGTAAATAATAAAAGGATGCTGAAATTAATCAGAGCTTTGCAAGTAATGCTTCAGTATAATTACTCCTTTGATGTAGAATGGTTTAGTTATTTTGATAAGAAAAATGAATTTTTACTTGATCAGTTAAAATAAGCCAACTTGTAATCAATTATGGTTCTTTAAACTGTAAAAAAGCCCGTATCGAGATAACCGATGCGGGTTTAATCTATTATTATTTATCAAACTTCACTTCCTCAATCAGATACTCAATAAAGCGTTCTCCCATTTTGGATAAGCTGGCTTTTTCATGCTGGATGTAGACTAGCTCAATCGGATCATCAATGTCCAGTGGGATTGACACGATATTATCTCCGTTGAGGTTGCTGTTGAGGATACCGGTTGCAATCGTGTAGCCATCCAGACCGATCAAAAGGTTAAAGAGGGTCGCACGGTCGCTGACCACTATAGATTTTTTATGGTGTTCCTGAGAGAGAATTTCCTCTGAAAAGTAGAAGGAGTTGTGGGTACCCTGGTCATAGCTGAGGTAGGGGAAGTTTTCTAAATCAGATAATTGAACCAGCTTTTTCTTGGCCAGCGGATTGGATTTGCTGACAAAGATATGGGGTTGAGCTGTGAAGAGATGAGTGGCAATCAGATGATTGTCATCCAGCATCTTGGATAGGACATCGCGGTTGTAGCTATTAAGAAAGAGGACGCCGATTTCGCTGCGGAAGTTTTTTACGTCGTCAATAATTTCCCAAGTCCGAGTTTCCCGCAGGAAGAGCTCGTATTTCTCCATATCGCTTTTTTTAAGCAAGGACACGAAGGCATTGACCACAAAGGCATAGTGCTGGGCAGACACACTGAAAAGCTCGCGGTGGGCGACAGGGTTTTTGTATCTCTCCTCTAGAAGCTGAGTCTGCTCAACTACCTGACGGGCATAAGAAAGAAACTCCATGCCGTCCTTGGTCAAGGTAATTCCTTTGGGATTGCGAATGAAAATCTCGATACCCATTTCATTTTCCAAATCCCGTACAGCGTTAGATAGGCTAGGCTGGGTAATGAAAAGCTGCTTGGCAGCTTCGTTCATGCTGCCAGTCTCGACGATTTTGATAATATAGTGTAACTGTTGAATTCTCATAGGACTATTTTATCACAAACTGGGGATTTTTTCCCAATAAATCAATGAAAGCTAGTAAGGTTTTATGATTGAATTTATTAAAATGGACAGATGGTAAAAGAAATTCTATTGGATATAGTGACATTTTTAAAGTTTATTCTTATCGGAATTATAGAGCGATTTTATCAAGTCTTTTATAATGAAACAGGTTTTGCAATTTCAAGTTATTCGTGATATGATGATTTTTAGAGTGTAAAAGGAGTAGTTATGAAGAGAAAAGAAGATTCTTTTGAAGATATTGCTCTTGAGTTAGAGAAGGAGACATCTAAGTCTAAGTTCTTACCATTCGTTCTATTAGCCATTATTGGCTTTTCTATCGTTGGAGCAGTTTTTTTGATGCTTTCTATATCGCAAAAGACTAAATCTAAGCAACCGGTGAGCCAGTCAAGTCAGATTATTTCACCATCAAAAAAATTAGAGGATAAGAAGACTGAAGTAAAAAAATTCGCTGAAAGTCTTACAGTTTCTCCAGAAAAAAGCGGTCCCTTTCTTTGGACGGTTGACAAGGCAGTTTCTCTACCCATGGACAAAGATAAAGGCGGAGCCGTCTTGGAAGATGTTTTAAAAGAATTTGGAAAACCTGTCGAAGCTGGTTCGTGGATTGACTTTTCATCAAATAATGAAATTCAAAAGCATATTCGTCTTTTTTGGAAAGAGAAGAATGGTGCTCTTGGTTATGTTTCTTTAACATTTGCTGAATTTGATGGTGTCTATAAGCTTATTTCCAAGTACCATTCTAACCTTGCAAGTGATGAGATTAAGGTGGATAAAAATCCTAATAGAGACTTTTTATGGACACAAGAATATATAGATAGTCTTGTTATTGGTGCTAGAGAAGGTACTGACAAAGGTACGGCTTATGATGAGATTGTTTCAAATGTTGGTTTGCCGCTATATCAGACGATTTTGGGAGAGGATAATCAACTTAAGATGCAGACTACTTATAACAATCCAAGGGGATGGAGATTTCCAGATGAATTGAAAACTGTTAATTTAGAATTTTATAAGCAAGAAGATGGATCGTGGCGTTTAGTTTCTAAACAAAGCCAGTAAACTAAATAAAAAGGAGAAGACTAACTTGAGAAAGAATAGCATGAAAAAACACGATGCCAATTCATTTAGAGATATAAAAAAAGAACTTTATAAACAACAAAAGATAAAAAGAGAAGAACTTACCATGATGGCCATACAGGAGGAGAAAAAATCGATTAATTCGACCTTTATTCTTCTTTGTTTGAGCGTGTTATTTGCTTTGTTCTTTGGGGTCTATTATTTTTCTCAAAAGATTCCTAAAGCTAACCTTAAGTACAAATATAATAAGACAGTTTCGTCAGTTAGTAAAGAAAGCTCTACTACTCAGCAAGATGATGAATCAGAAATGTACAGAAAACAGGATGAACTTAGGATGAAAATTGTTGAGATAGTACAAAAAAAGTTTTCTTTTAACTGGACATTAGATAATTTTGTAGAACTAAAAATGGGAAAACCTGGAGAGTTGAGTTCTAATCCAACTTTAGAAGAAGTTGTTGCGAAATATGGTAAGGGTTCAGGCGTAAGTTTTACCGACAACGGATTGATTCTGACTTATAAGACAAGAATTGTAGATGTTCCGAGATATGGTTCGTCGGGACATCCTCAGGAGATAAGTTTAAGTTTTACTTCTCTTGATTCTAATGGGGAGAAGTACTATTTGACAAATAAAATGGCAATGTTTTTAAATGACAGTAATTATCTTTCAGCTACCAAAGATGAATTTGTTTTTAATTGGAAGCCAGAAGATATGGATACATTGATAGTAGGTGATAGAAATCATGGCAAAGGAGGAATGACTTATCAAGAAATTGTTGATCGATTTGGCCTACCTTCATATACTAATATTTCCGGAAATGATACAGATTATAGTCCCTTATCACTGCAAGCGAATTATTTGATTGCTCGTCGTTCTGAATCTGAACGAAAATTGGATAGGGTGTCTTTGATTTTCAAGAGGCAGGAGGATGGCAGCTTTCGTCTTGCGGATGCAAAGAGTGAATTTGACAAGGACTGGTAAAGCTGTGGTAGGTCGGAGATCTTAAAATTCTAATATTTTTTATGGCTTGACAATCCTTATCGCTAACGATATAATGTTTACAATTTAACCTTTAATCAAGTCCAGTGAGGCTGCAAGGTGGGGAAACGGTATAAGAGGCAATTGGCTGCCTTGTTTTTTGCGAAACCTTGCTGCGGCAAGGTTTTTTCTTGTAGAAAGTGAGGTTGTCATGGTTAGTGACAGTTGTAAAAAGAGATTTGGAAAGATTATGCTGGAGCAGATGGAGCTACTGGAGCAAGTAGAAATTGCACCTAATATTTTTTCTATGCTCCTAAAGGGGCAAATGGTCAGCCAGATGCAAGCTGGGCAGTTTTTACATATTCGGGTACCAGATGACAGCAAGCTTTTGCGCCGGCCGATCTCAATTGCAGAAATTGACAAAGATAATCTGACTTGTCGTATCATTTATCGGATAGAAGGTGGCGGGACGGCTATTTTTTCTCAACTGCCAGTTGGCTCGTTTCTTGATGTTATGGGGCCTCAGGGCAATGGCTTTGATTTGACCCCTGTAAGGTCAGGTGATCAAGTTTTGATTATAGGTGGTGGGATTGGTGTCCCTCCCTTGCTTGAGGTTGCTAAAGAATTGCATGATAGGGGTGCTCAGGTGACAGCTGTACTGGGATTCTCTGATAAATCCGCTGTCATTCTGGAAGCAGAAATGAAAAAATACGCCGAAGTCATTGTCACCACGGATAATGGTTCTTATGATCGTCAGGGCTATGTATCAGCGGTGGTAGATGAGATGACCCAAGACTATGTGGCTGTCTATTCCTGTGGAGCGCCAGCCATGCTCCAGTATGTGGATCGTAAGTTTCAGGACCATCCACATGCTTATCTATCCATGGAGTCTCGTATGGCTTGTGGCATGGGCGCCTGCTATGCCTGTGTAGTTCATATTGCAGGTCAGGATGACTCAGTCAATAAGCGGGTTTGTGAAGATGGTCCGGTCTTTGAGACGGGCACGATTATTGTCTAGGAGGGGAAAGAATGAGTGACCAACGTTTAAGAGTTTCCTTCCCAGGCTTGGACCTGAAAAATCCAATTATTCCGGCATCTGGCTGCTTTGGCTTCGGTCAAGAATATGCCAAATACTATGACCTAGACTTGCTGGGCTCCATCATGATAAAGGCTACGACTTTGGAGCCCCGCTTTGGCAATCCCACTCCGCGCGTGGCAGAAACGCCAGCTGGTATGCTCAATGCCATTGGCCTGCAAAATCCAGGTGTTGAGGTTGTTCTAGCTGAAAAACTACCCTGGCTGGAAAAGCATTATCCCGACCTACCAATCATCGCCAATGTAGCGGGATTTTCCAATCAAGAATATGCCACAGTGGCTGGGAAAATTTCTCAAGCCTCTAATGTAAAGGCTATTGAGCTCAATATCTCCTGTCCTAATGTTGACCATGGAAATGCTGGGCTTTTGATTGGTCAAGTTCCAGAGTTGGCTTACGAAGCAACTAAGGCAGCAGTAGAGACTTCTGCTGTACCAGTCTATGTCAAATTAACTCCGAGCGTAGCAGACATTACTCAGGTAGCCAAGGCTGTTGAAGACGCTGGTGCTACTGGTTTTACCATGATTAACACCTTAGTAGGTATGCGATTTAACTTGAAGTCGCGCAAGCCTATTATCGCTAATGGCACTGGTGGTATGTCAGGTCCGGCTGTCTTTCCGGTAGCGCTCAAGCTGATCCGTCAAGTGGCGCAAGCAAGCAAACTTCCCATTATTGGTATGGGGGGAGTTGATTCGGCGGAGGCTGCTCTGGAGATGTTTATAGCTGGCGCTTCAGCTATTGGAGTGGGAACTGCTAATTTCACGGATCCATATGCCTGCCCGACCATCATTGAGAACCTACCCAAGGCTATGGATAAATACGGCATCGAAAGTCTTGAAAGTTTACGAAAAGAAGTTCGAGAGAATTTGCTTTAAAGTTACATTTTTGCTTGACAATCCTGCTGTGAAATTATAGAATGAACTAAATACAACCTTTAAAGAAGTCCAGAGAGGCTACTAAGGTACATACGTTTGAATGGCAGATACTGCCACATTTTCGTGTAACCTTGCTCTCGGGCAAGGTTTTTCTATGTCTCTGAACCTAGCGTGAAGGTCAATTTGAATATAGGAGTGCCTAGCAGAGTTCTTTAAAGTTAAAAATTAAAAGGAGATTTTTCCCTCATGCGTGAAGAACGGCCTATTATCGCCCTCGACTTTCCATCTTTTGACGATGTCAAAGATTTCTTGGAGCATTTTCCGGAAGATGAAAAACTCTATGTCAAAATCGGTATGGAATTCTTCTATGCCATCGGTCCAGAAATCGTTCATTATCTGAAAGGTCTTGGACACAGCATTTTTCTGGATCTGAAACTGCACGATATTCCCAATACGGTGCGCTCAGCCATGTCTGTCTTAGGAACTTTTGGTATCGACATGGTGACGGTCCATGCAGCAGGCGGTGTAGAGATGATGAGCGAAGCCAAGAAGGTCTTGGGGGATAAGGCTAAGTTGGTTGCGGTGACCCAGCTGACCTCGACCAGTGAGGAAGATATGCGTGATTGTCAAAACATCCAAACTACGGTTCAGGAGTCTGTTGTCAATTATGCTCGGAAGGCTAAAGAAGCTGGCTTGGATGGCGTAGTTTGTTCGGCTCAAGAAGTGGAACTGATTAAGGCAGCAACTGCGGATGATTTCCTCTGCGTGACGCCGGGTATTCGGCCAGCTGGATCAGAAATCGGCGATCAAAAACGGGTCATGACTCCGCAGGAAGCCCATCAAATAGGCAGTGATTATATTGTAGTTGGCCGTCCGATTATCCAAGCTGAAAATCCTTGGGATGCTTACCACGAGATTAAGAAGCAGTGGAATAGCTAAGTAAAACAATGTATTCGATTTAAATTGTCGTACGAAATTGACAGCATCAAAAACATTCAAATTTATAAGGAGCAAAAAATGACTTTAGCAAAAGAGATTGCGCGTGATTTATTGAAAATCAAAGCTGTGTATTTGAAGCCAGAAGAGCCTTTTACGTGGGCGTCGGGCATCAAGTCACCTATATATACGGACAACCGTGTGACCTTGGCTTATCCAGAGACTCGGACCTTGATTGAAGATGGTTTTGTCGAAAAGATTCAGGCGGAATTTCCTGATGTAGAAGTCATTGCTGGAACTGCGACAGCAGGTATTCCTCACGGAGCCATTATCGCTGATAAGATGAACCTTCCATTTGCCTATATCCGTAGCAAACCAAAAGATCACGGAGCAGGTAATCAAATCGAAGGTCGCGTAGCGCCTGGACAGAAGATGGTTGTCATTGAAGACTTAATCTCGACTGGCGGTTCGGTCTTGGATGCTATAGCTGCCGCTAAACGTGAAGGTGCGGATGTGATTGGCGCAGCAGCTATCTTTACCTATGAGCTACCAAAAGCAGAAAAGAACTTTAATGATGCGGGTGTGAAATTGGTGACTTTATCAAACTATACAGAGTTGATTCACTTAGCTGAGCAAGAAGGCTATATCAATGCTGAAGGATTAGCCTTGTTGAAACGATTTAAGGAAGACCAAGAAAATTGGCAGGCCTAGACCGAATACAAATAAAATGATCTGACCTTTATTCAGGTCATTTTTCAGTAAAACGTCCTTGTCTTGCCTTTAAAAATGGCTTAAAGTCTCTGTGTTTGGTATAATAGAGCTATGTCTAAGATTTATCATCTATCCTTTTCGATATTACAGAAAGTTATGCTGATTACGGCTGTTCATTGGTTTCTGATTGCCATCTGGCATGTTGCAGAGCTGAATAGTATAGCTATTATTGCTTTTACTGGCTTGGCTTATCTGGCCTATCGCTATCGGAATTTTCTAGAAAAAGCTTATCATTGGCTAATGCAGCATAAATTTCTTATTATGCTAGCTGCCTTTATTTTTCAGCTGATTATGCTCTTTTCAGCAGAACTTTTGATTAGGCGGGATGCAGCAGTTGTCTTTACAGGGGCTTTCAAAACTCTGAAAGAAAGCTCCATTTCCAGCTATCTGACTCGCAACCCTAACAATGTCTCACTTTTCCTCTACGAGCGTTTTTTCTTTAATATATTTGGGGAATCTGGTCTATGGGTCATGCAGGCCTTGAATATTGTTTATACTAACGTAACGGCGTTGATTCTCTATAAGGGCTGCCAAAAGTATTTTTCCAAAAAAACTGCAGATGCTGTCTTTAGTTTATATATGCTCTTACTGGGCTTTTCTCCTTATTTCTTTTCAATGTATACGGATATTCCGCCCCTGCCTTTCATCAGTTTGCAGATTTTCCTAGTTCTGGGATTGCTGAAGGGAGAGGAAACTAGTAGACAGCTGGTTTGGCGCAGTATTTTGCTTGGGCTAATGACTAGTCTGGCTTTCTTTTTTAGACCAACAGTAATGATTCTGCTGATAGCTGTCTTCGGAGTCCTCTTTTTCAAAAAGAATTGGAAGAAGTTCTTTTTGGCACTAGTCGTTTTTACTTGCAGTTTTGCGATGAGCTATGCACCGCTGCACTACTGGTCCAAGCACCAGACGGAAGTGCCGATTATGGAGGGAGAGGGATTGGCAAAAGGCCCCTTGCTCTTTATTAATCTAGGTCTGACCTTCAATGGCCACAATCAAGAAGATATGAAAGAAGGGCTCTTGCAGTATATTGAGCCTGATAAGCAATATGACTATAACAATGGCATGTTTGCCAAGGAATATGTTATCAAGGAAATCAAGCGTCGCTTAAGTGAATATAATCCTTTGACTTTAGCTCATCATCTCTTCCATAAGCAGTCTCTGACTGTGGCAGAGGGAGATTTGGGCTGGCTCTACCGCAGTGTTGAAAATGAAAAGACGCCTTATATATCGCCTTTTTACCAAGATACGAAGGATAATCCTTTAACTCAGTTTGTCCGTGACTTCTTCCTGAACACTGACAAGTCAGAATTTGTCTATTTCTCGCTGTCCAAGCAGGTGGTTTGGATTGTCATGGCAGCAGGACTTGTCTTTGCCCTTTGGGAATATCGCTCCAGTGATGAGCTGAATTTTCTAACCCTAGCTGTTTTTGGCGGCCTGCTCTTTTTGCAGATTTTCGAGGGAGGAAAGACGAGATACCTGATTCAGTTTTTGCCACAAATTTTGATTCTATCCACCCTAGGATTAGCCCAGTATCCTCAAGCTCTAGGGAAGTTTCGCTTTTGGACTAGAAAGCAGGAGTATTTAGAATGAAAAGACCTGTTCCTATCTATGAACCGCTTTATACCTTGAAACCTATTGCCGAGAATATCTGGATTGTCGACGGTGATTTGATTGAGATGGATGCGGTTCTGACACAGTTGCCCTTTTCCACCCGCATGACTGTCATCAAGTTAGCAAATGGCCACCTCTTGTGTCATTCACCAATCCAACCAAATCAAGCCTTGTTTGACCAGTTGGACGCTTTGGGACCAGTTGCGCATCTTGTTTCACCTAATAAGATTCACTATGCCTATATAGCTGACTGGAAGAAGCGTTATCCTGAGGCAATTGCTTGGTCTAGCCCAGGAGTGGAAGAGAGAGCAGCCAAGCAGAAAATACCAGTCTCTTTTGATGAAAAGCTGACAGATGAGGCTCCAGAAGCTTGGGCAGGTCAGATAGATCAGTTGATTTTCAAGGGAAGTACTCATATTGAGGAAGTTGTCTTTTTTCATAAGGACAGTCAGACCTTGATTTTGACAGATTTGATTGAGAATTTTGAAACAGAGCATTTTCCAAGTCAGATTCGCGGCAAGGCTTATAAATTAGTTCGTGTTGCAGCTCCGGATGGACAGACGTCTATTGACTACCGTATGACCTTTATCGGTCATCAAAAAGAAGCCAAAGAATGTCTAGAGCAGATGCTGGCTTGGCAACCGGAGAAAATCATACTAGCTCATGGTCGTTGTTTTCTGGAAAATGGCACAGCAGAACTCAGAAGAGCGCTTAGGTGGATAAGGTAAGAGAATTTTATCGTAGGAAATGAGAGGAGACATGTATGCAGCATTCAGCTTGGCATGCTTTGATTAAGGAGCAGCTGCCGGAAGGTTATTTTGCAAAAATCAATCATTTTTTAGACGAAGTGTATGCTTCAGGGACTATTTATCCACCTCGGGAAAAGGTGTTTAATGCGATTCAGACGACAGATTTAGCGGATGTTAAGGTAGTTATTTTAGGGCAGGATCCCTACCACGGACCGAGACAGGCACAGGGCTTGAGTTTTTCGGTACCTGATGATATTCCAGCTCCGCCTTCTTTGCAGAATATTCTCAAAGAACTGGCTGATGATATCGGAGTGAAAGAGTCGCATGATTTGACTTCTTGGGCTCAGCAGGGTGTTCTCTTGCTCAATGCTGGGCTGACAGTGCCTGCTGGTCAGGCCAATGCGCATGCCGGTTTAATCTGGGAGCCTTTTACGGATGCTATTATCAAGGTAGTCAATGAAAAGTCTGATCCAGTTGTCTTTATTCTCTGGGGTTCTTACGCCCGCAAGAAAAAAGCCTTGATAAGCAATCCTCAACATTTGATAATCGAGTCAGCTCACCCAAGTCCGCTGTCCGCTTATCGTGGTTTCTTTGGTAGCAAACCCTTTTCACGGACTAATGATTTCTTAGTAGCAAAGGGCTTGGAACCTATCAATTGGTTAGCATAGGAGGTAGTATGGTTCAGTTAGCAACGATTTGTTATATCGATAATGGTCGGGAGTTTCTCATGCTGCACCGCAACAAAAAGCCCAATGATGTTCATGCTGGGAAGTGGATTGGTGTCGGTGGCAAGCTAGAACGAGGAGAGACCCCGCAGGAATGCGCTGCACGTGAGATTCTAGAGGAAACAGGTCTAAAGGCCAAGCCTGTTCTTAAAGGCGTTATCACTTTTCCAGAGTTTACTCCCAACTTGGACTGGTACACCTACGTCTTCAAGGTGACGGAGTTTGAGGGGGAATTGATTGACTGCAACGAAGGGACTTTAGAATGGGTGCCCTATGACCAGGTTTTGTCTAAACCAACTTGGGAAGGCGATCATACTTTTGTTGAGTGGCTTCTAGAAGACAAGCCTTTCTTTTCAGCAAAGTTTGTTTATGACGGGGATAAGCTGCTGGATACGCAGGTGGACTTTTACGAATAAGGAGATAAGACGATGCTATTAATCAAAAACGGACGAGTTATGGATCCTAAGACTGGTTTTGACCAAATTGCCGACCTCTTGGTTGAGGGGAAGAAAATTATTAAAATTGGTCAAGATTTACAGGTGAAAGATGCAAAAGTTATTGATGCCAGTGGTTTGGTTGTGGCTCCTGGTTTGGTGGATATACATGTGCATTTCCGGGAGCCGGGCCAGACTCATAAGGAAGATATTCATACGGGGGCCTTGGCAGCAGCAGCGGGTGGCTTTACGACAGTTGTCATGATGGCCAATACCAATCCGACCATCTCTACGGTTGCAACCCTGAAAGAAGTGCTGGAGTCGGCTAGTCGCGAAAATATCCATATCAAGTCGGTTGCAACAATCACAGAGAATTTTGATGGGCGGCATCTGACAGATTTCCAAGGTCTCTTGGCAGCTGGTGCAGTAGGTTTTTCTGATGACGGTATTCCATTGACCAACGCTGGCATTGTCCGCCAAGCCCTCGTAGAAGCACGTAAAAATGACACCTTTATCAGCTTGCACGAGGAAGATCCCAATCTCAACGGCATACTCGGTTTCAATGAGCATATCGCTAAAGAGCATTTTGATATCTGTGGCGCGACAGGTGTGGCAGAATACAGTATGATTGCGCGCGATGTTATGATCGCTTATGATGCAAAGGCTCATGTACATATCCAGCATTTGTCCAAGGCTGAGAGTGTAAAGGTGGTTGAATTCGCTCAGAAGCTAGGCGCTCAAGTCACCGCTGAAGCAGCACCTCAGCACTTCTCTAAGACAGAAGCTCTGCTATTGACCAAGGGCAGCAATGCTAAGATGAATCCGCCTCTGCGCTTAGAATCGGACCGGCTAGCGGTTATTGAGGGACTTAAGTCTGGTGTCATTTCTGTCATTGCGACGGACCATGCTCCACATCATGCTGAAGAGAAAAATGTGGCCGATATCACTAAAGCGCCTTCTGGTATGACTGGGCTTGAGACTTCGCTTTCTCTTGGTCTGACCTACTTGGTAGAGGCTGGTCATCTGAGTTTGATGGAACTTTTGGAAAAAATGACAACCAATCCAGCTCAATTGTATGGTTTTGATGCTGGTTTCATTGCTCAGGATGGTCCTGCTGATTTGACAATATTTGACCCAGAAGCCGATAGACTTGTGACTGACCACTTTGCCTCCAAGGCTGCCAATTCGCCTTTCGTTGGTGAAAAGCTTAAAGGCCAAGTAAAGTTTACCATCTGTGATGGGGAAGTTGTCTTTAAAGGATAATGCAGATTAGACTCTGATGAATTTCAGGGTCTTTTTTAACACAGAAAATTTTCTAGTAATTTTCTGAAAAACCGAATGTTTGTTAAAATAGTAGTGGTTTAGTTCCTTTTTGAACCAAAAAGATGTATAATATAACAAAATACTAAAGAGGAGTGTTCGTTATATGAAGAAGAAATTTTTCATCTTACCTGTTCTATCGACAGTGCTTTTGGCACCTGCTTTTTTGGCCCATCAAGTCTCTGCAGAAGAGGCTCAGCCTAGTCCAGAGCCAGCAAAGGCTGAGTTGACCAATCAGCCAGCTGCTGAGACAGCTTCTGAAGTGCAACAAACTGCTCCAGCAGCTTCAGCAGAAGAAAAACCAGCAGCACATAGTCAGAATACAGCAGCTCCGGCTGGTCCAGCTGCGACAGAAGCCGCTGCAGCACCAGCCCAGTCTGAAAATCTGCCAGAGGCTACGATTCTCCATACCAACGATGTGCATGGCCGTATCGTAGAGGAAAAAGGCGTTATCGGTGATGCTAAGCTGGCAACTGTCATCAAGGAAGAGCGCGCTAAAAACCCTAAAGCGCTAGTTGTGGATGCGGGTGATGCCTTCCAAGGGTTGCCAATTTCCAATAGCTCAAAAGGGGAAGAACGAGCGAAAATCCTCAATGAAATTGGCTACGATGCTATGGCAGTCGGGAACCATGAGTTTGACTTTGGTCTAGACGAGGCGAAAAAATACAAGGAAATTCTTAAATTCCCACTCCTCAGTTCTAACACCTATGCCAACAATGCTCGAGTTTTCCAAGCATCTACCATTGTAGACAAGGATCCAGCGGTTGAGGGGGATGAGTTTGTGGTAATCGGTGTGACAACACCTGAAACTGCTACAAAAACTCACCCTAAAAACATTCAAGGTGTGACCTTCACTGATCCAATTACAGAAGTTAATCGGGTCATTGACGAAATCGAAGCACGCGCAGTGGCAGAAGGAAAGAACTACAAAAACTACGTTGTTCTAGCTCACTTGGGTGTTGACACGACCACACCGACTGAGTGGCGCGGTTCAACCTTGGCTGAAGCTCTTTCTAAAAATCCTAAGCTCAAAGGCAAGCGCGTAACTGTTATTGACGGCCACTCTCACACAGTAGAGTCTACGACTTATGGTGATAATGTAACTTACAACCAGACCGGTAGCTACTTACACAATATCGGAAAAGTAACTTTCAAGGCCAATCAACTTCTGGGAAATCCTCAGCAAATTCCTGCTGAAATAGCTAAAAAAGTCACTCCAGACCCAGTTGTTGCAGACATGGTCAGCAAGATTAAAGCTAGGTACGACGCTGATAATGCCAAGGTTATCGTAGCAAACAGCCCTGTAGAGCTTAATGGTGACCGTGAAAATGTCCGTGTTCGGGAAACCAATCTGGGTAATGTCGTAGCGGATGCTCTCTACGATTATGGTCAAACTGGCTTTGCCAATAAAACAGACTTAGCTGTTACTAACGGAGGCGGTCTGCGCGAAACTATTGCCAAAGACAAGCCAATCACCAAGGGAGATGTTATCGCCGTATTGCCTTTTGGGAATACTATTTCTCAAATCAAGGTTACTGGTCAAAATATTGCAGATATGTTTGCCAAATCTCTAGGCTCTATTCTCCAGGAGAAAGATGGTAAACCTGTGCTGGATGAGAACGGCCAACCCTTGCTAGAACCAAGCGGTGGTTACCTGCAAATCTCTGGAGCTAAAGTCTACTACGACACGACTCTGCCAGCTAATCAACGTGTCCTCCACATCGAGATTAAGAATAAAGAAACTGGTGTTTATGAGCCTCTTGATCCTAATAAGACCTACTATCTGACGACCAATGACTTCTTGGCTGCTGGTGGTGATGGCTATACCATGCTGGGTGGCCCTCGCGAGGAAGGACCATCGATGGATGTGGCTTTTGCAGACTATCTTGCAAAAGCTGATTTGACAGCCTATGCAGTTATCAATCCAAACTCACGCGCCATCTCTATTTCATCCACTAAGGATTCTGACGGTGATGGCTATACAGATATTGAAGAAATCAAGCAAGGAACGGATCCGGTTAATGCAGCTTCCTACCCAGCTGGTACCAAAGCAGCTGATCCTGCAAAACAGGCAGCTCCACTGGTTAATACTCCAAAACAAACCAAGCAAGTAGCAGTTCATGTTGCCAAGACCTTCACTAAGGACCCTGCAGCTAAAGAACTGCCACAGACAGGCAGCGAATCAGCAGTTGCCTTGAGCCTAGTTGGTATGGTTTTAGGATTCTTTGGATTGGCAGGAATCAAGAAAAGTCACAAAGAAGACTAGTTAGAAGACACAATAAAACGGAAGTTGTTCACTTCCGTTTTATTTCTTAGCCTCAGGATTTTGATGTGTGATATTCAAGCCCCAAGGAATTAAATTTTCTTTTTTCTGTTTGATACGTTGGATATTGTCCTTGTGCCGGAGGATAATAATCAAAGCCAGCGCAATGATAATCAGAGTAAAGAAGAGGTCATAGCTAGGCAGTATAAAGCCAACTAGAGGAAAGAGCAGCGCCGACAGGATAGCGATGACTGCTGAGAGCACACTTGCCAAAGAAATCATACTTCCCAGATAGAGGATGCTGGCAAAGATGACAATCAGATAAACAAAGAAGGCAGGTGAGAAGCCCAGAACAACCCCTGCACTGGTTGCCACAGCTTTGCCCCCATTAAAGCCAGCAAAGATAGGAAAGGTATGGCCAATCACAGCCAAGAGGCCAAAGACAAGCGGCGAAACTCCCTCAATATGCAAAAAGAAAGGCAGCAGGGTCGCTGCAGTTCCTTTGAGAAAGTCGATCGCAAAAGTAGCCGTCCCCGCGGTCTTTCCCAAAATGCGGAAAGTATTGGTCGTTCCGGTATTGCCGCTGCCGTATTCTCGCAGGTTCTTCTTAAAGAAAATTTGCCCAATCCAAAGTCCAGTCGGAATAGAGCCAAGTAAGTATGCTAGTATTAATCCAATTATCGTGTTCATCATGATTTTATTATACCATTATTTCGCTTTCTTACAATAGAAAAGGATAGAATTTATAGCAGGAAATGTCTACTCGGATATTGGATTCTTCTTCGTGTAAAATCAGTTCTTATCAGCAGTTTTTTCAAAAAAATCTTTGCAATATTTGCCAAAAACTTGTAAGATAGAAAAGATGAATCATTAGGAGGTTCTTGTGGCAAAAAAGGAAATCAATATTAACAATTATAATGACGATGCCATTCAGGTATTAGAAGGGTTGGATGCGGTCCGCAAACGTCCGGGGATGTATATCGGATCGACCGACGGAGCGGGACTCCACCATCTGGTCTGGGAAATTGTGGACAATGCTGTCGATGAAGCACTATCAGGCTTCGGTGATCGGATCGATGTGACTATCAACAAAGACGGCAGTCTGACTGTCGCAGACCACGGACGCGGGATGCCAGTCGGCAAGCACGCTATGGGCATTCCTACGGTCGAAGTCATCTTCACAGTTCTCCACGCCGGCGGTAAGTTCGGCCAAGGTGGCTATAAGACCTCAGGCGGTCTCCACGGTGTAGGGTCCTCCGTTGTCAATGCCCTGTCTAGCTGGCTGGAAGTGGAAATCACGCGGGATGGGACTGTTTACAAGCAGCGCTTTGAAAATGGCGGAAAACCAGTCACTACGCTCAAGAAAATCGGCACGGCACCTAAGTCCAAGTCTGGGACCAAAGTGACCTTCATGCCGGACGATACGATTTTTTCAACGACGGACTTCAAGTACAACACTATTGTGGAGCGGCTTAAGGAATCAGCCTTCCTGCTCAAGAATGTTCGCCTGTCGCTGACCGATGCGCGGACTGGCGAAGAAGTAGAGTTTCACTATGAGAACGGGGTTGAAGATTTTGTCAGCTATCTCAACGAAGACAAGGAAACCCTGACTCCTGTCCTCTATTTCGAGGGCGAGGAGAGCGGCTTCCAAGTTCAGGTGGCTCTCCAGTACAACGACGGCTACGCCGATAATATCCTGTCCTTTGTCAATAACGTCCGTACCAAGGACGGCGGTACCCACGAGACAGGACTCAAGACCGCTATTACCAAGGCCATGAACGACTATGCCAGAAAGACGGGGCTGCTCAAGGAAAAGGACAAGAATCTGGAAGGCTCGGACTACCGCGAGGGTCTGGCTGCTGTTCTGTCCATCCTAGTCCCTGAGGCGCACCTGCAGTTTGAAGGTCAGACCAAGGACAAGCTGGGCAGCCCTTTGGCTCGTCCTGCCGTGGATTCCATCGTCTCTGACAAGCTGACTTTCTTCCTCTTGGAAAATGGTGAGCTAGCTTCCAATCTCATCCGCAAGGCTATCAAGGCTAGAGATGCCAGGGAAGCAGCCCGTAAAGCACGTGACGAAAGCCGGAATGGCAAGAAGAATAAAAAAGACAAGGGCTTGCTCTCTGGTAAGCTGACTCCAGCCCAATCCAAGAATCCAGCCAAGAACGAACTCTATCTGGTCGAGGGAGACTCTGCCGGTGGTTCAGCTAAGCAAGGCCGTGACCGTAAGTTCCAAGCCATCCTGCCCCTGCGCGGTAAGGTTATCAATACCGCCAAGGCTAAGATGGCTGATATTCTTAAGAACGAAGAAATCAATACCATGATCTACACAATCGGAGCTGGTGTTGGGACAGACTTTACCCTTGAGGATGCCAACTATGACAAGATCATCATCATGACCGATGCGGACACCGACGGTGCTCATATCCAGACCTTGCTGCTGACCTTTTTCTATCGCTATATGCGTCCGCTAGTCGAGGCCGGCCGCGTCTATATCGCCTTGCCGCCTCTCTACAAGATGTCCAAGGGGAAGGGCAAGAGCGAAGTCGTCGAGTATGCCTGGACCGATGGCGAGCTGGACGACCTGCGCCGCAAGTTTGGCAAGGGTGCCATGCTTCAGCGCTACAAGGGGCTCGGTGAAATGAACGCCGACCAACTCTGGGAGACGACCATGAATCCTGACACCCGCACCCTCATCCGTGTCACCATCGAAGACCTAGCCCGCGCCGAACGCCGTGTCAACGTCCTCATGGGAGACAAGGTCGAACCACGCCGCAAGTGGATTGAGGACAATGTCAAGTTTACGCTAGAAGAAGCGACTGTGTTTTAAGGAATAAAGGATAAGAAATGACAAGGAAGAATTATTTTGAATTACTAAAAGAAAATGAAATGGATCCACATAATGAATATAAAAAAATAGTTCAACTATTAGAACATAAGGTTGTAATGTGCTTCCCGAAAATGAAACTTTCCCCCAATGGAACACCAGTGGTTGATGATTTTGTTGACGTTGATGGTTCGACTCATGAGGATTTCTTCACAGATGAATGGACATTAATGAATATGATTCACAATGATTTTTTTGGGTATGAAAAAAGAAGAACTACAACTTCGTTTACTCAGTTACTGGACGAATTAGAAATTAATCACTGTAATGATTTTGATACTCTATATACATTTTTTGAATGTTTGCTGGATGTGTTTGAGGGCTTGAATTTAGATATAAGAGTCCGGAATTATGAAGGATTTATTGATTTAATAAGTGAAATTAGAAAAAATATAAACATAATTTTAGATGAATCAAATCATGAACTGATTACTTTAGAAAATGGTGACAAGATCATTGTTGAAAAGAATGCCTATGCCTCGGAAGTTTCTCAGATTATATCTGAAACTAGTATTGAAGATGCGATAAAGGTTTTAGAATATAATCATTTTTCAAATAAGAGAAATATTCAGCGTAAGAAAGAGATACTTCTTTCTTTAGCAGGCTATTTGGAGCCATATCTCAAGGAGTTTGAACATCCTGATACACTACCTAAAGAATTAAAGGATATTTATAATGAATTAAAAATAGTGTTACAAACAAAAGGGGCTGACACGAATAAGAAAGGTGAAAAGATTTCTAAGAAAATTGCTGTTTTTGATAATCTTTCTGAGATGTATAACAAAGGAGGATTAAGGCATAACAACGATGAGCAATATCATCTAAATATGAATGATGAGGAATTGGAACAATGGTATGATAATATTTATTCTTCAACCTTGTTTGTGATTCTCAGTCTGGAAATGGGAAAAAATTTATCTAAGTTAAATGAATTGAAAAAGAAATGACTTCACCCCACACGAAGAATCATCTTCGTCACCTCTGAAACAGTAAATTACACATAAAGAATTTCTTATCTAGCAGTAAAAAACCAAATCGCACATGTGTGATTTGCATTTTTAGAGCAAAAGCCGAACGTTTACATGTGTTCCGAGCGGTTTTAGAGTAAAAGATTAAAAAACACATGAAGAAAGAGGAGTTTTATGAAAAAAGAATATGGAATCACTAGTTTAACTGTACGCAATTTAGAAAACAACGAATTTTTCCAGCTTATGTCCGAGAGTCGGAGCGAGGTTGCGGCATTTATCAAGGAAAATAAGGTGGATGGCATTTACACGACCAAGCTGGATGAAATGGACAAACTTCTGGAACAGCTGCAGGGCGGGCTTCATCAGACCAAGTCCAGCAAGCTGGTGGCTAGTTTGGATCAGGCTGACTGCGAGCGCGATGATGCCTTGGGCACGCTCCAGTCTTTAGTTCGGGCCTTTGCAAGGGTCAAGGATGCAGCGACCAAGGAAGCTTATGAGACCCTGTCTCAGCTTCTGAAAAACTACACCGGTCTAGCTGCGACTAGCTTGGAAAAGGAGACCGAGGGCATCAACCACCTGCTCCAAGAGCTGAAAAAGCCGGCCTGCCAGACAGCACTGGCTAAGCTTCATCTGGAAGCCCATGTCGACAGTCTGGCAGCTGCTCAGAAGGCCTTTGAAAAGGTCTACAAGGAGAGACTGACTGAGCTCAAGGGAAAGACACCGAGCCAGAATAAGAACGTCCGCCTCAAGCTGCAAGAAATCTATGATTTTCTAGTCGATTTCACTGCAATCATTGCCTACGCTTATCCTGAAAGAACGCACGTGGTCAATCTTCGCGACCACCTCAACACCATCCGCAGCCGCTACAAAAAACGCAAACCAGCTAAGAAGGCGAGGGAAGAAGCGACGGAGAGCAACTAGAATATAACTAAATTTGAGTTGAAAAATTGTTAGTGGTCGCATCGGATTTGAAAGGAGTAGAAAATGATAATCAGACCTGCAAGCACAAAAGATTGTCAAGCTATTTATGCCCTTTATCAAAATGAAAAATGGATTTCTTTTACAGAGGAAAAAGTGACATCATTATTTTCAACAAATCTGTCCCATTACTTGGTAGTTGAAGAGAACCAGAAAATCCTTGGTTTTGCCCGCTACTTGACAGATGAAGTCATGACGACCTTTTTAGCTGAGATTATCATTGATAAAGCCTATCGTGGAAAAGGATTGGGACGGCGATTAATCGCTGAAATTCATCAAAAACATCCTTTGACTCGCATTGAATTAATATCAGAAGCGGATGGATTTTATCAGACAGTAGGTTTTAAACCTGTGGGAACAGGGCTTAGAAAATCTATCTAAATGAAAGGAGCTGTATTTATGACGCTTGACAATAAACTGGGTCTGACGGATTCGCTTGAACTAGCCAAGATGGAAGAAAAAATCAGCAAAACCCGAGCTAAAGAGCTTTTTGAAGAGCAGCTTCTGGACGATAAAGCAGCTGGCAACTATGCCACTCTGGCCTTTATTCACGGGTTCTTGTTTGAAGAAATCTATGACTTCGCTGGCCAGATTCGGACAGTCAATCTCTCCAAAGGGAATTTTCGCTTTGCTCCTGTCATGTATCTGTCAGCTTCCTTGGAAAATGTTGATCGCATGCCTCAGCATACCTTTGATCAGATTGTCGAAAAGTATGTGGAGCTAAATATTGCCCATCCTTTCCGTGAGGGAAATGGCAGGAGCATGAGGCTTTGGCTGGACCACCTACTCAAGGCTGAGCTGGGGCAAGTCGTGGACTGGTCTCAAGTAGACAAGGAAGATTACCTCCTAGCTATGGAGCGCAGCCCCATTCGAGATACAGAAATCAAGCACGTTCTCAAGCAAGCCCTCACAAAGGACATTCATAACCGAAACCTCTACATGAAGGGCGTAGACCATAGTTACTACTATGAAGGCTATAGCCTATATAAAGCTGAGGAGTTGTGAGATAAGAAAGTTTGCAGAGGAGTGATTAGATGACAATGCTTGAAACAGACCGTCTCATTTTACGGGACTTGCAGGAATCTGATTTGCCGGCTTTGATTGCTATGAATCAAGATTCGGAGGTCATGCAGTATTTCCCGAAGCCATATAGTCAAGCGGAGTCCTTGCGCCTTTATCAGGGCATTCAAGATGAAGTTACGGCTTATGGCTACAGTCTTTGGGCTGTTGAAGAAAAGGACAGTCAGGAGTTTGTCGGCTTGGTAGGTCTGCACCATTCGGATTTACGGATTTTTGCTGGAAAAGAAACTGTAGAAATCGGCTGGCGTCTGCGAAAAGAGTTTTGGAATCGTGGTTATGCGACGGAGGCTGCCCAAGCCTGTCTAGACTTTGCTTTTCAGCAAGCTGGTTTGTCAGAAGTTTACTCTTTTACATCCTTGCTCAATTTCCCTTCTCAAAAAGTCATGCAAAAGCTAGGCATGGAATTTGTCAAAGAATTTGATAATGAAAAAGTTCCAGCAGACAGTCCGTTTTATAGACATGTCCTCTACAGAATCGAGAGTTTCCACTAAAAAGGCAGGTATTCCCATGAGAACTGAAACCGAGATGTTTGATGTGATTTTGCAAACCGCAAAAGTGCTACAAGTAGAAGCTGTCGCTATGTCCGGCTCGCGGACAAATCCAAAGGCTCCCAAGGACGAGTTCCAAGACTATGATGTAGTTTACATTGTGGAGGATTTGGATGGTCTGATGGCTGACCTTGTTTGGTTGGAAAGGTTTGGCAAGCGCATGATTGAGCAGCATGTCCTACTAGACCATCGCCGCCTCTATCTCATGCTCTTTGAAGATGGCAATCGGATAGATTTGACCCTTTGTCCTAAGGAACACATCAGAGAATGGGTGGATAGCGAAGCGGATTTCACGGTGCTGGATGACCCGCAGGGACTGTTTGCTCCTTATGCACCGACACCCAAGCGCTATTGGACGGCACCAGCCAGTGCGACTGACTTTGACAAATCCTGCAATGAGTTCTGGTGGGTGTCAGCCTATGTAGTCAAGGGCATTCATCGAAATCACCTGGTCTATGCGACGGATCATCTCTATGGCATCTGCCAACAAGAATTGCTCAAGCTTTTAGCTTGGCAAGTGGCAGCAGATAAGGGGACAATTGATGTTGGCAAGAACTACAAGTACCTCTTTCAGTATTTGCCTGCTGAGAAAGAGAAAGAATTTACAGCCTTGCTTGACTTTTCTGACCAGAAAAGCCTCACCAAGTCTCTCTTGGCTACCATGAACTTTTTCCACAAAGAAGCACAAGCTTTCTCTCTCAAAACCGGCTTCTGCTATGACAAAGCAACCGCAGAGAAGATGATTGAGTATGTTAAAGAGAGGCTTAGCTTCTAGTTATTATTAAAAAGAAAAATAAAAAGAGAATTATTATGTCCAACATTCAAAACATGTCCCTTGAGGACATCATGGGAGAGCGCTTTGGCCGCTACTCCAAATACATCATTCAGGAGCGGGCCTTGCCGGACATTCGCGATGGCTTGAAGCCTGTTCAGCGCCGTATTCTTTATTCCATGAACAAGGACGGCAACACCTTTGACAAGGGCTACCGCAAGTCAGCCAAGTCAGTCGGGAACATCATGGGGAATTTCCACCCCCACGGCGACAGCTCCATCTACTATGCCATGGTTCGCATGTCTCAGGATTGGAAAAACCGTGAGATTCTCGTTGAGATGCACGGAAATAATGGCTCCATGGACGGTGATCCACCGGCAGCTATGCGTTATACAGAGGCACGCTTATCTGAGATGGCTGGCTATCTTTTGCAGGATATTGAAAAAGATAGCGTTCCTTTTGCTTGGAACTTTGACGATACCGAGAAGGAGCCGACTGTTCTGCCAGCAGCCTTTCCTAACCTCTTGGCCAATGGAGCAACTGGGATTTCCGCTGGTTATGCGACTGATATTCCACCTCATAATCTAGCAGAAGTGATTGACGCGGTCATCTATATGATTGACCATCCGTCGGCCAAGGTGGACAAACTAATGGAGTTTCTGCCTGGTCCAGACTTTCCGACAGGAGCGATTGTCCAAGGTCGCGATGAGATTAAGAAAGCCTACGAGACTGGAAAAGGTCGCGTCGTGGTGCGTTCCAGAACTGAGATTGAAAAGCTGAAGGGCGGTAAAGAGCAAATCGTCATCACCGAGATTCCTTACGAGATTAATAAGGCGGTCTTGGTTAAAAAGATTGACGATGTACGGGTCAACAATAAGGTGGCCGGCATTGCCGAGGTGCGGGACGAATCCGACCGAGATGGTTTGCGTATTGCTATCGAGCTCAAGAAAGATGCAAATACTGAGCTGATTCTCAACTACCTCTTCAAGTACACTGATTTGCAAGTCAATTACAATTTCAACATGGTGGCAATCGACAACTTCACGCCTCGTTTGGTGGGGATTGTACCAATTTTGACCAGCTACATTGCTCACCGTAAGGAGATTATTCTGGCTCGCAGCCGCTTTGACAAGGTCAAGGCTGAGAAACGACTCCATATTGTGGAAGGATTGATTCGGGTGCTTTCCATCTTGGACGAGGTGATTGCCCTGATTCGTGCTTCAGAAAACAAAGCAGATGCCAAGGAAAATCTTAAAGTCAGCTATGATTTCACCGAGGAGCAGGCTGAGGCTATCGTCACTCTCCAACTCTACCGTTTGACCAATACAGACGTAGTGGTTCTGGAAGAGGAAGAAGCAGAGCTGCGCGAGAAGATTGCGATGTTAGCTGCTATTATCGGTGATGAGCGCACCATGTATAACCTCATGAAGCGAGAGCTCCGCGATGTCAAGAAGAAGTTTGGCAATCCGCGTCTCAGCGAGCTGCAGGATACAGCAAACGCCATTGAGATTGATACAGCTAGTCTGATTGTTGAAGAAGAGACCTATGTCAGCGTGACACGTTCTGGCTATATCAAGCGGACCAGTCCGCGTTCTTTCTCTGCTTCAACTCTAGAAGAGATGGGCAAGCGTGACGATGACCGACTGATTTTCGTCAGTCCAGCCAAGACGACTCAGCATTTATTGATTTTCACTAGCCTGGGAAATGTTATTTACCGGCCTGTTCATGAGCTGTCAGATATCCGCTGGAAAGAAATCGGAGAACACCTCAGCCAAACCATCAGCAACTTTGATACCAAAGAAGAAGTGATCTACACGGAATTGCTGGACAGTTTTGAGGAAGGCACATACTTTGCAGCGACCAAGTTAGGTCAAATCAAGCGTGTAGAGCGCAAGGAATTCAGTCCTTGGCGGACCTACAAGTCTAAGTCGCTTAAGTTTGCTAAGCTGAAAAATGAAGACGACCAGGTCATTGCTCTGGCGCCGATTAAGCTGGATGATGTTATGCTCGTGACCAAGAATGGCTATGCCCTTCGCTTCAATATTGAGGAAGTTCCTGTCATCGGAGCTAAGGCAGCTGGGGTTAAAGCCATCAATCTCAAGAAAGACGATGTACTAGCAGCAGCCTTTATCGCCAATACAGACTCACTTTACCTCTTGACTCAGCGTGGTTCGCTCAAGCGTATGGCAGTCGCAGATATTCCTGTTACCAGTCGGGCAAATCGCGGTCTTCAAGTTCTGAGAGAGCTTAAGACCAAGCCGCATCGTGTCTTTTCAGCCGGACCAGTCTTTGGTGAAGCAGTGGACTTTGACCTCTTCACAACAGAAGCAGAAGCTAGTGAGGATCAGATTTTGCAGGTGCTTTCCAATAAAGGAACTGCCTATGAGATTAATCTAGCTGATCTCAGTCTGTCTGAGAGAACTAGCAACGGCAGCTTCATTTCTGATACCATTTCAGACGAAGAAGTCTTCTCAGCTTACATCAAGTAATCATCAAACCAGTTCGCAGGAGCTGGTTTTTTCAATTTCTATAAGTTTGATAGCGGAACAAAAGACTGAATAACAAAATTTTCAGAAAATTGAAAATAATACTTGAAAATATCTTAAAAAGGTGTAAAATAGGGAGTATCTAAAAATGAAGTTTGGAAGAATAGGAGAAAGACCATGACTGTAAATCTTGACTGGGAAAATCTAGGATTCTCGTATATGAAATTGCCTTATCGCTACATAGCATACTATCGCAACGGCCAGTGGGAAGAAGGAACGTTAACAGAGGACGCTACGCTCCATATTTCTGAGTCGTCTCCTAGCCTTCACTATGGTCAGCAGGCTTTTGAGGGTTTAAAGGCCTATCGGACTAAGGATGACAGTATTCAGCTTTTCCGTCCGGATAAAAATGCGGAGCGTCTGCAACAAACAGCTGATCGCTTGCTCATGCCGCAAGTTCCAACAGAAATGTTTGTGGATGCAGTTAAGCAGGTTGTCCGAGCTAATGAAGAATATGTACCACCATACGGAACAGGCGGAACCCTTTATATTCGACCTCTCTTGATTGGAGTTGGAGATATTATTGGCGTGAAACCAGCTGAAGAATACATTTTCACTATCTTTGTAATGCCTGTCGGTAATTACTTCAAAGGCGGTCTGACTCCGACTAACTTCATTGTCTCAGATGACTATGATCGCGCGGCACCGCACGGAACTGGTGCGGCAAAAGTGGGTGGCAATTATGCTGCTAGCTTATTACCAGGAAAGATTGCCAAGGATAAGCATTTTTCAGATGTGATTTATCTGGATCCGGCAACCCATACCAAGATTGAAGAAGTGGGTTCTGCCAATTTCTTTGGTATCACCAAGGATAATGAGTTTATAACACCGCTCAGTCCGTCTATCTTGCCATCTATCACCAAGTATTCTTTGCTATACCTGGCCGAGCATAGACTAGGGCTCAAACCGATTGAAGGAGATGTTCCTCTGGCAGACTTGGGTAAATTCACTGAAGCTGGTGCTTGTGGAACAGCTGCAGTTATCTCTCCTATCGGTGGTATACAGCACGGTGACGATTTCCATGTCTTTTATAGCGAGACAGAAGTCGGGCCAGTCACTCGCAAGCTATATGACGAATTAACTGGTATTCAATTCGGCGATGTTGAAGCGCCAGAAGGTTGGATTGTAAAAGTATAATCTAAAAACTGTCCTTGATTGGGCAGTTTTCTGTGATTCTAGCCTAAGATAGCTTGCGTACTCAGCTATTTTCGTGTACAATAGAAATTTGAAAGAGGTAAGTTATGAGTAAAAAAGATAAAAAAATTGAAATTCAAATCACAGACAGCAAAGTGAAGGTCGGAGCAGACCAATTTGACGGTTATAGTCTTTCTATTGGCAAGAAGGTTATCGGAGAGATTGCCGAACTAGATGGCCAGTTTGCAATTATCAAAAATGGAAATGCTGAAAGTTTTTATAAAAAACTTGAAAGAGCTGTGGAAACTTTGATTGAAACCTATAATTTAAGCAAATAGGGCTTGCATTTTCATTGTATCAATGTTATAATAGATAGCGTTGATTGTCGGAGAGATAGCGAAGAGGCTAAACGCGGCGGACTGTAAATCCGCTCCTTCGGGTTCGGGGGTTCGAATCCCTCTCTCTCCATTCTTTATATTAATGGGGTATAGCCAAGCGGTAAGGCAAGGGACTTTGACTCCCTCATGCGTTGGTTCGAATCCAGCTACCCCAGTTCTTAGGTAATAGATCTGATAAAATAATAAAATGTCTTCTAGTATTTTATTTCTTTATAGGATGGAAATCGTTAACGATAGATCAATGTCATTTGCGGGTGCTTAGGAAAATAAATAAGTAGTATGTCAAGCGAAAGCTTGATTGTTGGAGGATTTTTTTAGATGAATGAATTTGAAGATTTGCTAAACAGTGTTAGCCAAGTTGAGCCAGGTGACGTCGTTACTGCTGAAGTATTGACTGTTGACGCTAACCAAGCTAATGTTGCAATCGCTGGAACTGGTGTTGAAGGTGTTTTGACTCTTCGTGAGTTGACAAACGACCGCGACGCTGATATCAACGACCTTGTAAAACCAGGTGAAACACTTGAATTGCTTGTTCTTCGTCAAGTAGTAGGTAAAGATACAGACACCGTAACTTACCTGGTATCTAAAAAACGTTTGGAAGCTCGCAAAGCTTGGGACAAATTGGTTGGTCGTGAAGAAGAAGTTGTCACTGTTAAGGGCACTCGTGCTGTTAAAGGTGGACTTTCAGTTGAGTTTGAAGGACTTCGTGGATTTATTCCTGCTTCAATGCTTGATACTCGTTTCGTTCGTAACACTGAGCGTTTTGTAGGTCAAGAGTTTGATGCTAAGATTAAAGAAGTAGATCCAAAAGAAAACCGCTTCATCCTTTCACGTCGTGAGGTTGTAGAAGCTGAAGCTGCAGCAGCACGTGCTGAAGTATTTGGTAAGTTGAATGTTGGTGATATTGTAACTGGTAAAGTTGCTCGCATCACTAGCTTCGGTGCTTTCATTGACCTTGGCGGAGTTGATGGATTGGTTCACTTGACTGAATTGTCACATGAGCGCAATGTATCACCTAAGTCTGTTGTATCAGTTGGTGATGAAATCGAAGTGAAAGTTCTTGATTTGAACGAAGAAGAAGGACGCGTATCCCTCTCTCTTAAAGCAACTACACCTGGACCATGGGATGGCGTTGAGCAAAAACTTGCTGCAGGCGATGTGATTGAAGGAACTGTAAAACGTTTGACTGATTTCGGTGCTTTCGTTGAAGTATTGCCAGGTATCGATGGATTGGTTCACATCTCACAAATTTCACACAAACGTGTTGAAAGCCCTAAGGATGCCCTTAAGGTTGGTCAAGAAGTAACTGTTAAGGTTCTTGAAGTGAATGCTGCTGATGAGCGTGTATCACTTTCTATCAAGGCTCTTGAAGAACGTCCAGCTCAAGAAGAAGGACAAAAAGATGAGAAACGCCAATCACGTCCTCGTCGTCCAAAACGTCAAGAAAAACGTGACTTTGAACTTCCAGAAACTCAAACTGGATTCTCAATGGCTGATTTGTTTGGCGATATTGAATTGTAATTAGTTAAAAGAAGTTGAGAAATCTCAACTTCTTTTTCTGATTTTCACTTGTATTTTCAGAGAAAATCAGTTATAATGAATTAGTTGCCACCCTTAGTGTAATGGATATCACGCAAGATTCCGGTTCTTGAGATGGGAGTTCGATTCTCTCAGGGTGGATGACTTAAAATTGGACTCTTCGGAGTCTTTTTTGCTCTTTCTTGGAGGAATATGCAATGACAGTAAAATTAATCGCTCATACCTTAATCGAGAAAGAGGGGAAGTATTTGCTTATCAAACGGTCTAAGATAAAGCGAGGCCTTTCTAATGTCTATCCATCTTATTGGGATATTCCAGGCGGAAGTGTAGAAGAGAATGAACTGCCTAGAGAGGCAGCTCTACGTGAGGCTATGGAGGAGGTTAATCAAAAGATTCGGATTGATAAGATTATCCATGAAGATAGTCAGTTTGATTCTAGCAAAGATACTGTTTTTACACTCTTAGTTTATGCAGGTAGGATTTTGGAAGAGCGTGATATTATATTAGATCCAGAAGAGCATTCAGACTTTGTCTGGATTACTTCTTTAAAAGACCTAGAGAAGAAGCTCATCGTACCTTATTTGATAGATATTTTTGCTGTTAAATCCATATAAAACAACTAAAAAACATCCCCTTTTACTAGGAGATGTTTTTTTATAATTAGTTTTTAGATGCTTCTTGGAATTCAGGATTCTTCCATGCTTCATCAATAATTGCTTGCAATTCTTTAGCAGAAGCTTGCATTTTTTGAGTCTCAGCATCGTTAAGTGGGATGTTTACTGGACGTACGATACCGTGAGCACCAACGATAGCTGGTTGACCAATGAAGACATTTTCAACGCCATATTGGCCTTCTTGGAAGACTGACAATGGCAATACTGCATTTTCATCGTCAAGGATAGCTTTTGTGATACGAGCCAAAGCAACCGCGATTCCGTAGTAAGTTGCGCCTTTTTTGTTAATGATTGAGTATGCTGCGTCACGAACGGAGATGAAAAGATCAACCAAGTCTTGTTCGTTCAAGTCGCGGTTAGCTTGCAACCATTGCTCCAATTTGACACCTGCAACGTTAGCATGTGACCAAACCGCAAATTCAGAGTCACCGTGCTCACCCATGATGTAGGCATGGACAGAACGAGCATCGATACCAATCTTTTCAGCAAGAGCTTGACGGAAGCGAGCTGAGTCAAGTGAAGTACCTGAACCGATAACACGCTCTTTAGGGAAACCAGAGAATTTCCAAGTTGAGTAAGTCAAAACGTCAACGGGGTTAGCAGCAACAAGGAAGATACCGTTAAAGCCTGATTCTACGACTTGAGTAACGATAGATTTGTTGATAGCCAAGTTTTTGCCAACAAGGTCAAGACGAGTTTCACCTGGTTTTTGAGGTGCACCTGCAGTGATAACAACGAGGTCAGCATCCGCACAGTCTGCATAAGTAGCTGCATAGATTTTTTTAGGTGATGTGAAAGCAAGGGCGTGGCTAAGGTCTTCAGCATCACCGACAGCCTTTTCAAATAATTGAGGGATTTCAATGATACCAAGTTCTTGAGCAATACCTTGGTTTACAAGAGCAAATGCGTAAGATGAACCTACAGCACCGTCACCAACAAGGATGACTTTTTTATGTTGTTTAGTAGCAGTCATTTCTAAACATCTCCTTATTTTTTTAGGGAATATTTCCCGTACACATTCATTCTACCACTTTTGGCATATTTTGTCACGGTCAACTTGTATATCTAGCGATGTAAACGTTTTTACAAACGGTTCAAAATACTGAAAAATTAAAGAAAATGTGATATAATATAGGATAGTTTAATATGAAAGAAAGGCATTTTTTAATGCAAGACAGAAACTTAGTAAATGTTAATCTGACTAGTGAAATGAAGACTAGTTTCATTGATTACGCGATGAGCGTTATCGTGGCTCGGGCACTTCCTGATGTTCGTGATGGTCTCAAGCCTGTTCACCGTCGGATTCTCTATGGTATGAATGAGTTGGGTGTGACGCCTGAGAAGCCTCACAAGAAATCAGCTCGTATCACAGGGGATGTCATGGGTAAGTATCACCCGCATGGTGACTCCTCTATTTATGAAGCGATGGTGCGGATGGCTCAATGGTGGAGCTATCGTTATATGCTGGTAGATGGCCATGGAAACTTCGGTTCTATGGACGGAGATGGGGCCGCTGCTCAGCGTTATACAGAAGCACGTATGAGCAAGATTGCTCTGGAGATGCTTCGTGATATTAATAAAAACACTGTTGATTATATTGACAACTATGATGCCAGCGAGAGAGAGCCTGTAGTTCTTCCTGCTCGCTTCCCTAACTTGCTTGTAAACGGTGCGACAGGGATTGCAGTTGGGATGGCGACCAATATCCCACCGCATAATCTTGGTGAGTCTATTGATGCGGTTAAGCTTGTCATGGATAATCCAGAGGCAACAACTCGCGATATCATGGAAGTTCTGCCTGGACCAGATTTTCCGACAGGAGCACTGGTTATGGGCAAGTCCGGTATTCACCGGGCTTATGAAACAGGGAAGGGTTCGATTGTCCTTCGTTCTCGCACTGAAATCGAAGAGATGAAAAATGGCCGTGAGCGAATTGTCGTAACCGAGTTTCCATACATGGTTAATAAGACCAAGGTCCATGAGCATATTGTTCGTCTGGTGCAGGAAAAACGCATTGACGGTATCACTGCTGTTCGTGATGAGTCCAACCGTGAAGGGGTCCGTTTTGTCATTGAGGTTCGCCGTGATGCCTCTGCTCATGTCATTTTAAATAACCTTTTCAAGCTGACTCAGATGCAGACCAATTTCAGCTTCAATATGCTGGCTATTCAAAATGGTGTGCCGAAGATTCTATCTCTGCGTGAGATTTTGTTAGCCTACATTGAGCATCAGAAAGAAGTGGTGACTCGACGGACGGTCTTCGATAAAGAAAAGGCAGAAGCTCGAGCTCATATCTTGGCTGGTTTGCTAATTGCATTGGATCATATTGATGAAGTGATTCGGATTATCCGTAATAGCGAAACGGACGCAGAAGCACAGGCTGAATTGATGGCTAAGTTTGAGCTATCTGAGCGCCAGAGTCAGGCTATCCTCGATATGCGTCTGCGCCGTCTGACTGGCTTGGAACGTGATAAGATTCAGTCAGAATACGATGAGCTGATTGCCTTGATTGCAGACCTGGCTGATATTTTGGCTAAGCCAGAGCGCGTTATCGCTATTATCAAGGAAGAGTTAGATGAGGTCAAGCGTAAATTTGCGGATGACCGCCGTACTGAGCTGATGGTGGGAGAAGTTCTTTCTCTTGAAGATGAAGATTTGATTGAGGAAGCGGATGTTTTGATTACCCTGTCCAATAAAGGCTATATCAAGCGTCTGAATCAGGCTGAATTTACCGCTCAGAAACGTGGTGGTCGAGGTGTTCAAGGAACTGGTGTCAAAGATGATGACTTCGTCAAAGAGCTGGTTTCAACAAGTACCCACGATAGACTGCTCTTCTTTACAAATAAAGGCCGTGTTTATCGTCTCAAAGGATATGAAATCCCTGAGTATGGTCGGACAGCTAAGGGCTTGCCAGTGGTCAATCTCTTGAAGCTTGATGAAGGAGAGACTATTCAGACTATTATTAATGTCCAGCAAGACCGCAGTGATGATTCCTACCTCTTCTTTACTACTCGTCATGGGGTGGTCAAACGGACCAGTGTAACAGAATTTGCTAATATTCGTCAGAACGGTCTCAAGGCTTTGAATTTGAAGGATGAAGACGAGTTAATCAATGTCTTTCTGACAGACGGTGCTGCAGACGTTATCATTGGTACTAAGTTTGGTTATTCTGTCCGCTTTAATGAGACAGCTGTCCGGAGCATGAGTCGTATAGCGACTGGTGTTCGCGGGGTCAATCTTCGGGATGGCGACCAGGTTGTTGGGGCTGGAGTGATTGCTGAGGGAGACGAAGTGCTTGTCATTACCGAAAAAGGCTATGGTAAGCGAACTCTTGCTAGTGAGTATCCAACCAAGGGCCGTGGTGGTAAAGGGATTAAAACAGCCAATATCACTGATAAGAACGGGCCTCTTGCTGGTCTGATGACAGTTACTGGCGAAGAAGATTTGATGATTATCACTAATACTGGTGTCATCATTCGGACCAGTGTAGCGAATATTTCTCAGACAGGTCGCTCGACCATGGGAGTTAAGGTCATGCGACTGGACCAAAATGCACAGATTGTAACCTTTACAAGCGTCGAAGCAGATGATAAAGAAGATGTAGCAGAGGAAGAAAACGAATCGTAAAAGAGGACCTCTATATGGTACAAGGAAAAAGAAGTCGAAAAAGAAAACAAAAAAGCAAAAGAAATATTTTTATCAATATTGTTGCGACATTATTAATTATTGTAGCTCTTGGCTTAATCTTTAATGCGCAAATCCGAAACATGATTATGGTTTGGCATACCAACCAATATCAGGTCAGCAAGGTTTCCAAAGATTCTATTAGTAAAAATAAAAACGCTGAGACTAGTTTTGATTTTAATAAGGTAGAGTCACTTTCTACAGAAGCAGTTATCAATGCTCAGTGGAAAGCGCAGCAACTGCCTGTTATCGGAGGCATCTCTATTCCGGAAGTTTCCATGAATTTGCCGATCTTCAAAGGACTGGATAATGCCGGATTGTATTATGGTGCTGGTACGATGAAAGAGACCCAGCAGATGGGGCAGGGAAATTATGCCTTGGCTAGCCACCATGTCTTTGGCATCACAGGGGCTAGTAACATGCTCTTTTCCCCACTGGACCGTGCTAAGGCTGGTATGAAGATTTATATCACCGATAAAGAGCAAGTCTATACTTATGTAATCACCAGTGTTGAAACGGTAACTCCGGATCGAACGGATCTGATTGAGGATACAGAAGGTGTTACAGAGATTACTTTGGTTACCTGTGAGGATGCCGCGGCAACCAACCGGACTATTGTCAAGGGAACATTAGAAGGTTCTGTCGAGTATGATAAGGCTCCTAAGGAAGTTCTTGAATCTTTCAGTAAGTCCTATAATCAAATGCAGATCTAAAGTTAAAAAAATTTCACTCTAAAGGTTAGGAAAAACTCTAACTTTTGGAGTTTTTTTATCTAAAATTTGTTCTGGACGAAAGATTTTCAATCTTTATTTTCTGTATCTTTTCTTGTTGATTTTGACTCTTTTTCCGAATTATAAGATAAGGAGGTTTCTATGTATAGCATTTCATTTCAAGATGATATTAGCATGATGCCGCGTGAGCGCTTGATGAGAGAAGGGGCTGAAAAACTCAGTAACCAGGAGCTCCTATCAATCTTTCTCAGAACAGGCAACAAAAAAGAAACTGTTTTTCAAGTTTCTCAAAGAATTTTATCATCTATTTCCAGTTTGAACGATCTCAAGTATTTAACTTTGCAGGAATTGCAGACTATTTCTGGAATCGGTCCGATTAAGGCTGTGGAGCTGCAGGCCATTATCGAATTGGGGCGTCGAATTAACCGAGCAGAAGTTCTGCAGAAAGAGCAGATTATGGGCAGTCAAAAATTAGCACAGAAGATGCAGCAGGAATTGGGAGATATGAGGCAGGAGTGCTTGGTTGCTATTTATCTTAATAGTCAAAATCAAATTTTGCACCAGCAAACCATTTTCATGGGGACGGTCAGCAGAAGCATTGCTGAGCCGAGAGAAATTCTCCACTACGCTCTCAAGCACCTGGCGACATCTATCATACTGGTACACAATCATCCATCTGGCTCAGTTGTTCCTAGCAGAAACGATGATGAAGTGACGCAGCATATGAAAGAAGCGTGTGAGATGATGGGCTTGGTTCTTTTAGATCATTTAATTGTGTCCAAGTCCAACTACTATAGCTACCGAGAAGAGACAGATATGATATAATTTGATTTACGTGAATATAAAAACTTCTATTCGTGTAGAACAGAAGTTTATCTAGGAATAGAGGCTTTTAAAGCATATTGACAACATAATCAAAGAGGGCTAAGTCTCCTTCTCTGGAGCCAAACAAGAACTCTGGGTGCCATTGGACACCAAGAAAAGGACTGCCGTCAGTAGAAGTGATGGCTTCAATAATCTTATCGCGAGGATCATAGGCGATGACTTCTAGGCCAGCCGCTAAATCCTTGATACTTTGGTGGTGGAAGGAGTTGATTTCAGATGCAGGGCCATAGATTTCGTGCAGAATAGAGCCATTTTTGGTCACCATGCTTTGAGTCGTGTACTCAGCAGAGCTATCTTGCCAATGATCTTCAATGTCTTGATGAAGAGTACCGCCCAGTGCGACATTATAAAGTTGGGTTCCGCGGCAGACGGTGAAGATTGGTTTATTTTGACGGCGGGCTTCCTTAATTAAAGCTAATTCAAAAATGTCTCGTTTGAGTAGATAATCATCGCTGTCAATGGCTTTTTCTTCTCCATAGAACTGGGGACATACATTCTGACCGCCTGTGATGATTAATTTGTCAACAATGGAAACATATTGTTTTGCCATTTCTTCATCACCGATTGGCAAAATCATTGGAATTCCGCCAACTTCTTTAACTCCCTCAACGAATCCAGTCGCTGTATAGCTCATATGTATGAAGTGATCGTCTGGGATTTCTCTTTCATTTCCGGTTATTCCAATAATTAGTTTACTCATCGAGTATTCAATACCTCTTTCAAATTAATGTTCATTTTTTCTCATGAAGTAGAGCAGAGTCTGCAGTTCGCTAGTCAGGTCAACATACTGAACGACCACGTCCTTAGGTAGGGATAGATTTACTGGCGAGAAGCAGAGAATACCTTTAACACCTGCTTGAACTAAGATAGATGCAACTTCTTGGGCTTTTACGCTAGGTACAGTTAGGATGGCAGTTTGCACATTTCCTGACTGTATTTTTTCTTTGATTTGGGAAATTCCATAGATAGGAATCCCATCGCTGGTTGTGCTGCCAACTTCTGGATGGTCATCTATGTCAAAAGCCATTACAACCTTCATTTTATTGCGCTCATGAAAACGATAGTGCAGCAGAGCTCGCCCCATGTTACCGACACCAACAATCATGACATTGGTGATAGCATTGTCATTCAAGAGGTCAGCAAAAAAGTTCATCAATTTCTTGACATCATAGCCAAATCCTCTGCGGCCAAGTTCACCGAAATAAGAAAAATCTCGTCTGACGGTAGCAGAGTCAATGCCAATAGCTTCAGCGATTTGCTTAGAGTTGGCTTTCTCAATCTTCTCAGCATTAAACCGTTTAAAAATACGATAGTAGAGCGACAGTCTCTTAGCAGTTGCTCGAGGAATTGTAGTATTTTTTTCAGTTTTCACAAAATCACAACCTTTCTAATTCTATTTTATAGGAAGTTTGTGAAAAAATCAACTAATTAAAGATGTTTAATGCACTAAAAAAGAAAAGAGTGAAAGTTTAAGTTATGTTGCAGTTGCGAAGAGATTAGTCCTGATAGGGAGTTAAGTCTAACTGGTACATCTGGCGGTACAAGTCTCCAATTAGCCCTGCAAAAGGCAGCTGGTGTCCCTTATACGTAACAGAAAGCACCTTGAGCGAGTCAGGAACTGTGACGCAGCCAGAGAAGGCTAGAAGAAATTCATCGAAGTCTTCATAGGTAAGTGACCGTTTCACCTTATATGAGTCCAAATAGGTCAGTTCAACCATCGTTAATCCTTTCCTTTGGTTCGATTAGTCATTGATATTTTCAAGAGTTCTAAGCAGAAGTCAAGCTTGTTTGGTCTTTTAAAGAGTCAAAACCAAAAAAGCAAAATTACGAGAATCTTGCTTATTGTGGTGTCTTTTCAAAAATGTTTCTTTCAACCAAGCTATCCATCAAGAAATAAAATTTTTGCTGGATAATGTGATGATCTTCTGATTTGAAAATATTGACCAAGCGCAGGCCTGATTTGTCAGTGATGTTGATTTTGAAACCATTCAAATCTTTATTGACGATGATTTTCAGCAGAAAACCATTTCCGCTGTTGGGAACAGATTCCAGCAGACGAGAGAGTTCATAGTTGCCAACCTTGCTTTCCGCGAAAGTATTGTCGCGTAAGGTAAATTTCTTGACATTTGGGTGAAGTGAATAGGTAAATTCACAGTTTGCTAAGCTAACAGATGTTTGAAAGGCCATCTTATCCTCCTAAAATTTCTTTTAATTTCTTTGTAAATAATTGAATATCTTGCAGAGTCGTCTGGTCCGAAGTACTGATTCGAATAGACTCATGCAAGCGGTTGGAATCCTTGCCATACATAGCCTGCAAGACATGACTGGGTTGTATAGCTCCGGCTGTGCAGGCTGAGCCTGTTGAAATGGAAAAGCCATTTAAATCCATTTGAAGCAGAAGCAAGTCATTTTTTTGATTGGGAAATCCCAAATTGATGACATATGGCAAGCTTGGCTGACTTTCATTTAAGTAAAAGTCGATATCCGATAAGTCAGTAAGTAAGCTGTTTTTTAAGTCTTGCGCATGCTCTATATTTTCCTCTAGGTATTCCATGCTCTCTGACAGAGCCGCCGCCATGGCTGTGATAGAGATTAGATTTTCAGTTCCGGCCCGGTGTTTTTCTTCCTGATCACCACCGTGCATGAAATTGTCAAAATCCATCTTCTTAGCATAAAGGAAACCAACGCCTTTGGGACCATGAAACTTATGAGCTGAAGCAGATAGAAAGTCAATTCCTAGCTCGTCAGGGTAGATGGGAAGTTTACCAATTGCTTGGACAGCATCAACGTGAAAAGCAGCAGGATGTTCTTGCAGTAATTTACCAATTTCCTTAATGGGAAGCATGGCACCTGTCTCGTTATTAACCGCCATGACGGACACAAGAATAGTGTCAGGTTTAAGAGCCTTCTCAATGTCTTCCGCTCGAATCTGACCATCCACTGGCTGAACAAAAGTAGCTTCGAAGCCGAATTTGTCTACTAAGTACTCCACCACTTCTAAGACAGCATGGTGCTCAATAGCACTGGTGACAATATGCTTCCCTCTGTTCTGGTGACGAAGGGCATAGCCTTTGATAGCAGTATTATTACTTTCAGTGCCGCCTGAAGTAAAAAGAATCTTATTGCTTTGAGTATGCAGAGCTTGAGCAATATCCTCACGCGCCTGTCTGAGCAGTTTACTAGCTTCTCGTCCATGGCTGTGCGTACTGGAAGGATTTCCAAAGACAGTCATAGTCTTGGTCATTGCTTGGATTGCAGCGGGCGACAAAGCAGTTGTAGCAGCATTATCTAAATAAATCACTCCGGTTACCTTATTTCTTTTGATAGGCAAAGAGTGGGCTGACTGGTCTTCTTTCTTGGATACGGACAATGGCATCACCAATCAGTTCACTAGCTGTAATGTAGTGGAGATTCTTAGGTGTTTTTTCTTTGGTATCAACAGAGTCGGTCACAAGTATTTCTCTGATAGGAGAATCATCCAGCAATTCCGCAGCTTTATCCGCAAAGAGACCATGACTGGATACAGCATAGATTTCGACTGCGCCTTCGCGACAGACAATTTTAGCTGCTTCAGAGAAAGTCCGACCGGTATTTAAAATGTCGTCAATCAGAATAGCTTTCTTGCCCTCGACATCTCCGATAATATATCCCTCAGAGCGACCCGCCTCATCTTCGCCATAATCAATGATAGCGATAGGGGCATCCAGATATTCAGCCAAATTGCGGGCGCGTTTTACACCAGAGTTTTTAGGGCTGACGACAACGACATCATCGCCAGTAAGGCCCATGTTGCAGTAGTGTTTGGCAAAGAGTGGGATAGTGAAGAGGTTATCAACTGGGATATCAAAGAAACCTTGGACCTGCACGGCATGAAGATCCAGAGAAATCACACGATCTACTCCAGCTCCGACGAGCATGTTGGCAACCAGTTTAGCTGTGATTGGCTCGCGAGGAGCAGCAGTCCGATCCTGACGGGCATAACCAAAATAAGGCATCACAACATTAATCGTATTAGCACTGGCACGCTTGCAGGCATCCACCATAATTAAGAGTTCCATCAAGTGATTATTGACAGGGAAGCTAGTAGACTGAATGATGTAAATATCATAGCCACGGACACTTTCTTCGATGTTAATTTGAATCTCGCCGTCCGAGAATTGGCGGGAGGAAAGTTTCCCCAATGGAACCCCAGCCGCCTCAGCGATTTTTTCAGCTATGGAATGATTGGAGTTGAGGGAAAAAAGCTTCATATTTTTTTTATCTGACATGAGTTGGACCGTCCTCTTTTTGTCTCTTTTTATATTTAATGCTCTATGAAATTTATTTTTCAATAGGCTTTAAATTGCTACCTTTTATTTTACCAAAAAAAATAGATTATTTCAGCTATTTTGTGGTCGTTGATTTACAAGTTTTCAGAAAATCTTGCTATCTTGCTCTTACCGGGTTTGTAGTCAATCTTGTGCTGTTTTAGGAAGTTGAAGAAATTTTCTTTTCCTTTTTCGAAATCTTCAACTTCGACTTCGAGTTCGAAGTCAGTTTTGCTCAAGTAGTGACTCTCATCCAGAGCAAGCAGGCCAATTTCATCTTCCTTTTCATAGCGAATAGTCTCTAGAGAGCCAAGAATCTTCAAGTCTTGGATGGGTATTTCTTTCTGAAGCAGCGTCTCTAAAATCTCTCCCGTAGGAAATTTATTGTTCTGTAAAATGTTTTCAGTTTCTTCTGGTGTCAAGTTCTGATTAAGTTCCAAGGCTCCGACTTCTTGAGGAATCTTGAGCGTCAGCTCTGCTTCGTGATGGTTAAAAGTTCGTACTCGAAAAGCCATGTGGGCGTGTCGGATACTCTGTTGATCTGACTCGATGTAGTAGTTGGTCTGGCTAATAGGGGAAATATCAGCAAATAACTGGAGCAGACGATCGTGCTCTTCTTTGGTCAGCATGGTTTTGAATTCAATTTCTAAGTGATTCATTTTCATATCCTTTTCTTTTTTTTGAAAGCGATTTATGTTATAATAACAGTTGTGTTTATTTTATACAAAAAATAATGATATGACAAGGTAAGTGTATGACAATAGAATGGGAAGAGTTTCTAGACCCCTATATTCAAGCGGTTGGAGAGCTGAAAATTAAGTTGCGTGGAGTGCGAAAGCAATACCGCAAGCAGCAGCGTCATTCCCCGATTGAGTTTGTGACCGGACGAGTCAAGCCGATTGAGAGCATTAAAGAAAAGATGATTCTGCGAGGCATTCGCGAGGAAAATATCGAGCAGGAGATGCAGGATATTGCAGGCTTACGAGTCATGGTTCAGTTTGTCGATGATGTGGATGAAGTTTTAGAAGTCCTGCGAAACCGGACTGATATGCGCATTGTTCAGGAGCGGGATTATATTAAAAACAAAAAAGCCAGTGGCTATCGGAGCTACCATGTGATTGTAGAATATCCAGTTGATACGATTAATGGCCATAGGCTTATTCTGGCTGAGATTCAGATTCGCACCCTTTCGATGAATTTTTGGGCTACGATTGAGCATTCTTTGAATTACAAGTATAAAGGAGAATTTCCCGAGGAAATCAAATGCCGCTTGGAAACCACAGCTAACCTAGCCTATCAGCTGGATGAGGAGATGGGTGCTATCCGTGACGCTATCCAGGAGGCTCAGGCCCTCTTTGACCCTCTTCACCGCAAGTTAAATGACGGTGTGGGAAATAGTGATGATACAGATGAAGAATACAGATAAAAAAATAGCGATTATCCGCAATCGGAAAAGACAGAGTGAACAAGTTTATCAGGATTTGAAGCAGAAGCTGAAACAGAGCGGCTTTATTTTAACTCCTAAGAATCCCGACATCGTGATTTCGGTAGGTGGTGACGGCATGTTGCTGTCAGCTTTTCATATGTATGAAGAACAGCTGGATCGGGTCCGCTTTGTCGGTGTGCATACAGGACATCTTGGATTCTATACGGACTACCGTGATTTTGAACTAGATAAGCTGGTAGAAAATCTCAAATTAGACTCCGGTGCTCAGGTTTCTTATCCAATTTTAAATGTCAAAATTACTTTTGAAAATGGTGATACACGCATCATTCGTGCTTTGAACGAAGCAACAATCAAGCGCTCGGATCGGACTATGGTAGCCGATGTCATTATCAATCGGGTTCATTTCGAGCGTTTCCGAGGAGATGGGATTTCCGTTTCGACTCCGACGGGCAGCACAGCCTATAACAAATCTCTGGGTGGAGCGGTTTTGCATCCGACCATTGAAGCCTTGCAAGTAACAGAAATTGCCAGTCTCAACAATCGGGTTTATCGGACGTTGGGCTCATCGGTCATTGTTCCCAAAAAAGATAAGATTGAGTTAGTGCCGACCCGCAGTGACTATCACACTATCGCGGTTGATAATCAGACTTTCTCTTTCAAAAATATTGTCCGCATTGAGTATCAGATTGACAATCATAAGATACATTTTGTGGCTTCACCTAGCCATACCAGCTTTTGGAACCGTGTCAGAGACTCCTTTATTGGAGAGTGCAAGGAATGAGGTTTGAGTTTATTGCTGATGAGCATGTCAAGGTGAAGACTTTTTTGAAGCGGCATGAAATTTCCAAAGGCCTCTTGGCAAAGATAAAATTTTCCGGCGGAAACATTCTTGTCAACCATCAGTCTCAGAACGCTATTTATCTCTTGGATATTGGCGATAAAGTGACGATTGATATCCCTTCAGAAAAAGGATTTGAGAGTCTGAAAGCTGTTGATAAGGACTTGTCTGTCATCTACGAAGATGAGCATTTCTTGGTTTTGGATAAGCCGGCAGGAGTAGCCAGTATTCCCAGTGTTAATCATTCCAACACTATGGCTAATTTCGTCAAGGCTTACTATATCCGTCAGGGCTATGAAAACCAACAGGTGCATATCGTGACGCGTCTGGATAAGGACACAAGCGGGCTCATGCTCTTTGCCAAGCATGGCTATGCTCATGCCAGATTGGACAAGCAGCTGCAGAAGAAGCTGATAGAAAAGCGCTATTACGCTCTAGTTCGGGGGACTGGTGACTTAGAAGAGCAAGGTGAGATTATTGCTCCGATTGGACGCAACCCTGAGAGTATCATTACGAGGCGTGTGACAGAGGATGGCAAGTACGCCCATACCAGTTACAAGGTCATAGAGCGATTTGGAGATGTCTATCTGGTGGATATTCATCTGCATACTGGGCGGACTCATCAAATCCGCGTTCATTTTTCACACATTGGCTTTCCGCTTTTGGGTGACGACCTTTATGAAGGAAGTTTGGAACACGGAATAGAGCGTCAGGCTTTACATTGTCATTCTTTGAAATTTTATAATCCTTTTAGTGGTCAGGAAGTTGAGCGTGCCAGTCCTTTGCCAGAAGATTTTAAACAAGTTATTGAGAAATTAAAAGAATAAGAGATAAAGGAGTTTTACGAAACATGAAAATTTTTGACTCAATTCGCGAAGCCTTGAAAGATAAGGAAGTAAAAATTGTCTTGCCAGAGGGTGAAGAGCCACGGATTTTGCAAGCAACTAAACGTTTGGTGAAAGAAACCGATATTACACCAGTTCTTTTGGGGAATCCTGATAAAATCCGTATCTATCTAGAAATTGAGGGAGTAAAAGAAGGATATCAAGTTATTGATCCTTCAAACTGTTCCTGCTTTGAGGAGTTGGTAGAAGCATTCGTTGAGCGCCGTAAAGGGAAAATCACTGCAGATGAAGCACGTCAGTTGCTCAAGGAAGATGTCAACTACTTTGGGGTCATGTTGGTTTATCTTGGTAAGGTTCAAGGGATGGTGTCTGGCGCGATTCACTCCACAGCAGCGACTGTTCGGCCGGCTCTTCAAATCATCAAGACCCTGCCTTGGGTTTCTCGTACATCAGGAGCCTTCCTCATGGTGCGTGATGACGAACGCTACATTTTCAGTGACTGTGCCATTAATATCGATCCAGACGCCAATATTTTGGCGGAGATTGCTGTTAACTCAGCTTTAACAGCACAAATTTTCGGTATCGATCCAAAAGTTGCCATGCTTAGCTATTCGACCAAGGGCTCTGGATTCGGTGAAAAGGTTGATAAGGTAGTGGAAGCGACTAAGCTGGCTCGGGAAATGCGTCCAGACTTGGTTATCGATGGTGAATTGCAGTTTGATGCAGCTTTCGTCCCTGCAACAGCAGAGCTGAAAGCACCTGGCAGCCCTGTGGCCGGTCAAGCAACTGTCTTTGTCTTCCCAAGTATCGAAGCTGGGAATATCAGTTACAAAATGGCAGAGCGTTTAGGTGGCTTTTCAGCGGTAGGACCTATCCTGCAGGGACTTAACCACCCAGTTAATGACCTTTCTCGAGGCTGTAATGCGGATGATGTTTATAAGCTGACTTTGATTACAGCTAGTCAGGCAGTAGGTCATTATTAAACGATAGGAAATGATTGGAGGGCATAAGCTCTCCTATTTTTCTTGCCTTATGCTATACTAGATTTATGTTAGATTTGAAAGAATACGGAATTGAGATGTGGGAGGCAAATAAAATCGCCTCTTTTCGCGAGAAATTATTAACTTGGTATGATGAAAACAAACGTGACCTGCCTTGGCGCAGAACAAATAATCCTTATCATATCTGGGTTTCTGAGATTATGCTGCAGCAGACTCGGGTGGATACGGTGATTCCTTACTATGAGCGCTTTCTTGACTGGTTTCCGACTGTAGCTGATTTAGCTCAGGCGCCAGAGGATAGACTGCTCAAGGCTTGGGAAGGGTTGGGCTATTATTCGCGGGTGCGAAATATGCAAAAAGCGGCCCAGCAGATAATGACGGATTTCGCTGGAAAATTTCCTGATAGCTATGAAGGAATTGCTAGCCTCAAAGGGATTGGACCTTATACAGCTGGTGCCATTGCTAGTATTGCCTTTGGCCTAGCTGAGCCTGCGGTAGATGGCAATGTCATGCGGGTGCTGAGTCGATTGTTTGAAGTTGATTTAGATATTGGTCAACCTAGCAATCGTAAGGTCTTTCAGGCTATGATGGAGATTTTGATTGATCCAGACAGACCTGGAGATTTCAATCAAGCGCTGATGGATTTGGGGTCAGATATCGAAGCTCCTGTTAATCCTCATCCGGAAGACAATCCTGTAAAAGAGTTCAGCGCAGCCTATTTACACGGAACAATGGATAAATATCCAATCAAAGCACCTAAAAAGAAGCCAGTTCCGGTCTATCTGCAAGGCTTGATTATTGAAAACGAACAGGGACAGTTCTTACTTGAAAAGAATGAGGCTGATGGCTTGTTATCAGGTTTTTGGCATTTTCCCTTGATTGAAATCGAGGAATTTCAAACTGAAAATCAGATGTCCCTCTTTGAGGTGGCAGAAAATCAGTCAAGTCTGGATCTGTCTCCTCAAGAAAGCTTTGAGCAGGATTATGATTTGATTGTTGATTGGCAGCAGGAGTCCTTTTCAAAAGTGCAGCATATCTTCAGCCATCGTAAGTGGCATATTCAGCTGGTTTATGGTCGAGTTAAAGATAGCCAGCACGCAGCTGACGGAGAGGTCTTGTGGCTTCATCCAGAAGACTTTGGCAATTACCCCTTTGCCAAACCCCAGCAGAAGATGTGGGAGGCTTTTCAAGATGTTAGAAATAAATAAAAAATCTGAGACTCTATTTGTCTCAGATTTTTGAATTGAATCAATTTTACAAGTTTGCAAAAGCTTTAATCTCATCTGCAGTCATAGAAGAATCACAACGAACAGATACTTGGCCGTCTTGAACATGAACAAAACCAGGAACCGTCGGAATGCTGTATTCAGAGCGGAAGGCTTGCAGTTTCTCTAATTCGCTGGCTTCTTCGCTATTGATAAAGAAAATATGCGCCTTGGTAGCAGCGACCACGCCAGCAAGAGTATCAGCGAATTTACGGCAGTAAGGGCAAGTTTTGCGACCTACGAAGAAAGTTGCTGTCTCTTTATCAGCAATAGCTTGACGAGCTCGGTCAACAGTTGTGACTTCAAGGTCTTTAATATTTTGAGCAAATTGTTCCATAAATAATCCTCATTTCTTTTGATAAAACTAGTATGCCATAAAAAGCAGAAAAATGCTTGATTTGGAAACGAAAAACCAGAGAATGTGAATTTCATTCTCTGGTTGATTGGTTGATAGTGTTATTTTACTTGATAAAGTCATTAATCTCTGCTTCAATAGCAGCAATTTTTGCTTGAGCATCCTCATTGCTATCACCGACAACAGCAATGTAGAACTTGATTTTTGGTTCTGTTCCGGATGGACGGACTGCAATCCATGAACCATCGGCCAAGGTGTATTTCAGCACATCGCTTGGAGGAGTCGTCAGAGCTGTAACAGTACCGTCTGCGGCGGTAGAAGTCTGCGCCTTAAAGTCTTCTGTAACAGAAATAGCAGTAGCGTTGAAATCTTTTGGTCCATTGTCACGGAACTTAGCCATGATAGCCTTGATTTGCTCAGCTCCATCAACACCAGACAAGGTCACAGAGATAGTCTTTTCAGCAAAGTAACCATACTCTTTGTAGATTTCTTCAATACCGTCAGCCAGAGTCAAGCCACGTGAACGGTAGTAGGCAGCAAGCTCAGCAACAACCAAAACAGCTTGGATAGCGTCTTTATCACGTACAAAAGGTTTAATCAGATAGCCGAAGCTTTCTTCAAATCCCATCATGTAGGTGTGGTTGTGCTTTTCTTCGAATTCTTGAATCTTTTCAGCGATAAATTTGAAACCAGTCAAGACATTGAACATGGTTGCGCCATAACTTTCAGCAATCTTAGTCACCAAGTCAGTAGAAACGATAGACTTGCAGAGAGCTGCGTTAGCTGGCAGAGTTCCAGCACTCTTATGAGCTTCTAAGATGTACTTAGCCATGATAGCCCCGATTTGGTTACCTGAAAGGTTGAGGTAGCTTCCGTCTTTTTGCAGAACTTCTACACCGACACGGTCAGCATCTGGGTCAGTTGCGACCAAGACATCTGCACCAACCTTACGACCTAATTCCTCCGCTAAAGCAAAGGCTGCTTGGCTTTCAGGGTTTGGAGACTTAACAGTAGAGAAGTCTGGATCAGCTACAGCTTGAGCTTCAACAACTTCAACAGAATCAAATCCAGCTTGAGCCAAAGCGCGACGAGCCAACATTTCACCAGTACCGTGCAGTGGAGTATAGACAATCTTCATGTCCTTGCCGTATTCATCAATCAGTTTTTGGTTGATATTGACATCTTTAACTTCCTTGAGGTATTCAGCATCAATAGCATCGCCAATCACTTCAATCAAGCCAGAAGCTTTTTCAGCTTCAACATCAGCTACCTCAATAGCAAAAGGATTTTCAATCGCACGGATGTAGTCAGTCAATGCATCTGCATCATGCGGAGGCATTTGTCCGCCGTCTTCACCATATACCTTGTAGCCGTTAAATGGAGCAGGGTTGTGGCTGGCTGTAATCATAATACCAGCAAAAGTTCCCAGATGACGCACTGCAAATGAAAGTTCTGGAGTTGGGCGCAGACTTTCAAAGACATAAGACTTGATGCCGTGCTTAGCTAAAACAGCAGCAGATTCAAAAGCAAATTCTGGTGAGAAATGACGGGAGTCGTAAGCAATCGCAACACCGCGTTTTTTGAACTCATCGCCTTTTTCTTCAATCAAGCGAGCCAAACCTTCGGTTGCCTGACGGACAACATAAATATTAATACGGTTAGTACCAGCGCCAATTAAACCACGCATACCAGCAGTACCAAACTCAAGATTGGTGTAAAAGGCATCTTCCTTAGTTTTTTCGTCCATACTGTTCAAGTCTTCTCGAAGATAGTCAGGAAGTTCAGCATAATCAAGCCATTTTTTGAAGTTATCTTGATAAGTCATAGGTGGAGTCTCCTTTATTTTTGAAATGAAGAGATGGAAATTTTAGTAAAAAATCCTGCTCTTAAATTTTCTTAATCGCTTTCATTGTAGCATATTTTCATTAATTTTGAAAGAGGCTACCTAGAAAACGATGAAATACTTTTCAAGGTATTGTTTTAAGGATTTCAGAATGGTATAGCGAAATTGTGGGATTAAAAAAAGACCAAAGCATTGCTTGGTCTGGAAAGCTAATTTATCATCATTTTTTGGCTTTTTCAAGCGCTGGAATGATAGTTGCTGTCAAAATCGCAGAAATGATTAACTCGGCAATGGAATTTGCTGATAAAATCACAGCCAGAAGTGCTTTGATATCTCCTTGATATACATTTGCAAAGAGAAAGAAGATACCGCCCAAGACGAAGATGGTGTTAGTGGCAGAACCAACGGAACCTGCTAGAATCAAGCCAGCCTTATTTTTCATTGCTTTATATACGAAATAAGGAGTAATACCGATGAGAATGCGAGGCACCATGGCAACAAGAAGCGAAGAGAGGCTTCCATTTGGCACAAAAGGGCTAAAGAGATAGCTAGTTGGTAATAGAACTAAGGTATTAGTGATAACACTGATACATCCCATGAGCCCACCTAGAACAGCTCCTACCTTGGGTCCGTAGAGTATACTAGCAATAATAACCGGTATGTGAATAATGGTTGGTTTAATCGGTACTGGAAGTAAGTTAAAAATGACTGAGCTGAGCAGGTGCAGTACCAACATAATGGCAAAGAAAATAGCAATTTGAGCAATTTTAGACTGTTTTTTCATAAATAAGTTCCTTTACTGTATCAATAATTGTATCAACTTCAGCTAGAGCACCTGTCCCCTGATCACCACAGGCTAAAACAGCTTCGCGCGGCTGGATAATTTTCCATCCAAAACGCTGCAGGCGCTCCAAATTCTGCTGGGTTAGTGGATTTTCAAACATCTTAGTGTTCATAGCTGGAGCTAAAACTTTTTTCGTATGAGGCTGCAGAGCCAGGGCAGTAGCTGTCACCATATTATCAGCTAAACCGTTGGCTAATTTAGCGATGGTATTGGCTGTTGCAGGCGCAAGTAGAAAGAGGTCAGATTCTTTAGCGATGTCAATGTGATTGACCTTGCTAGGGTTAGGTTCTTGCATAATATCAATTGCAACTGGTCTTTGTGACAAGACTTGCAGGGTCAGCGGTGTGATAAATTCTGTTGCTGCATTTGTCATGAGGACACCAACTTCAAAGTTTTCTTTCTTTAGACGGCTAGTGATGTCAGCAGCCTTGTAAGCTGATATGCTGCCGCTGACGGCTAAGGTAATCTGAGTCATCTTAATCCTCCTTATGGACTATGGATATGCAGGTAGAGGAGCTGAGCAATTTCTTCTTTGGATTGAGCTTGAGTTACAGTCTCTTTTCTGACAAGGTAAGCTATATGCTCTTGGTTAGAAATCTCTGTCAAATCATTGGCAACAATGATTTCTGCCTGATTTTTTATGAGACTAGCTCGTGCGGTCTTGAGTAACTCTTCCTTAGTAACATTGACCAAGAGTTTGAATCCAATCAAGCGAATGGCTGGATTCCATTTTTTTATCAAACTGATGATTTTTGGTGTCTTTTTGAGAAAAAGAACTTGAATATCATCCTGAGAAGAAATCTTGCTTTCTGAGTTAGTTTTATTCAGAAATTCAGTCATATCAGGGCTAGCAGCTACAGCTTCCAAACCAGTCATATAGACGGGGGTGTAGTCTGAGACAGCCATTGCATGAATCAGTACATCATGTGTGTGAACGAGCGGCTCCAAGATTTCAAGCAGTTCTGCAACGTTTTCAATCTGGACAATGGTAAGATTGGGATGAGCTGCCGGGCGGACGGCTTTAGGAGTCGTTACCAGAGTCACCTGATCGCCCTTGTCTAGGAAAGTTTCAGCTATGATTTTCCCAAGTCGGCCCGTCGAATGATTGGTAATAGAGCGGACACGGTCGATTTTCTCGCTGGTTCCGCCAGAAGTAATCAATATGTTCATAGCACTATTTTACAAGAAAAAAGAAATTTAGTAAAATAATTCTAATTGCAGAGTGTCACAGCGGAAAATAATTCTCTAAAATCTTATATTTCAGAGGAAAGGAATTTTCTAACTTTCCTTTTTCCCGAACATTAAAAACTATTTAAAGCTTAATCATGTAGATTTTGCTCTTTTTTGTTATAATCTTTATATTAATTGATAGAGGAGTTCTTGATGAAAACAGATATTGAAATTGCTCAAAGTGTTGAATTGCAGCCTATTGTTGATGTGGTGAAAAAAGTCGGTATCGACTATGACGACTTGGAACTATATGGTAAGTATAAGGCCAAGCTCAGCTTTGATAAGATTCGTGAGGTTGAAAAAAATCCTGTTGGAAAACTGATTTTGGTAACAGCAATCAATCCCACACCTGCCGGAGAAGGTAAGTCTACCATTACCATTGGACTAGCTGACGCGCTCAACAAAATTGGCAAGAAAACTATGATTGCCATTCGCGAACCATCTCTGGGTCCTGTGATGGGGATTAAAGGAGGAGCAGCTGGCGGCGGTCACGCGCAGGTCCTACCAATGGAAGATATCAACTTGCATTTTACTGGAGACATGCACGCAATTACGACAGCTAACAACGCCCTGTCAGCTCTTATTGATAATCATTTACATCAAGGAAATGCCCTGGGAATCGATCAGCGCCGCATTATCTGGAAGCGGGTTGTTGACCTGAATGACCGAGCTCTGCGCCATGTGACTGTTGGCTTAGGAAGTCCAGTTAACGGTATTCCACGCGAAGATGGTTTTGATATTACGGTTGCTTCTGAAATTATGGCGATTCTTTGCCTAGCCACTGATATTGAAGATTTGAAAAAGCGCTTGGCTAACATTGTCATCGGTTATCGCTATGACCGTACACCAGTCTATGTCCGTGATCTTGAAGTCGAAGGTGCCTTGGCTTTGGTATTGAAAGATGCGATTAAGCCAAATCTAGTTCAGACTATTTACGGGACACCAGCTTTTGTTCATGGCGGACCGTTTGCCAATATCGCTCATGGCTGTAACTCGGTTTTGGCGACTAGCACTGCGCTGCGCTTGGCTGATTATACAGTGACTGAGGCAGGGTTTGGTGCGGACCTTGGAGCTGAAAAATTCTTGGACATTAAAACTCCAAACTTACCAACTTCTCCAGATGCAGTAGTGATTGTCGCAACCTTACGCGCCCTCAAGATGAATGGTGGTGTGGCCAAGGATGCACTTACAGAAGAGAATGTTGAAGCGGTCAGAGCTGGCTTTGCTAATCTCAAACGTCACGTTGAAAATATCCGCAAGTTCGGTATTCCAGTGGTAGTAGCCATCAATGAATTTGTCTCTGACACGGCTGCTGAAATCGCAGCCTTGAAGGAACTTTGTGCAGAAATCGGGGTACCGGTTGAGCTTGCTAGTGTTTGGGCTGATGGCGCCGAAGGTGGTGTGTCTCTGGCTGAGACTGTAGTCAAAACCATTGACGAAGAGCCTGCTCATTACACTCGCCTCTATGACAATGACCTCTCTATTGAAGAAAAAATAGAGAAAATTGTCACAGAAATCTATCGTGGTTCAAAGGTGAACTTTGAGAAAAAAGCGCAGACTCAGATTCGAGAAATTGTCAAAAACGGCTGGGATAAGCTGCCAATCTGTATGGCCAAAACACAGTATAGCTTCTCTGACAATCCTGCAGCTCTAGGTGCGCCAGAAAACTTTGAAATTACCATTCGTGAATTGGTACCAAAACTTGGAGCAGGCTTTATCGTGGCTTTGACAGGAGATGTCATGACCATGCCAGGATTGCCAAAACGTCCTGCAGCACTTAATATGGATGTTGCAGCAGACGGCACAGCGATTGGTCTATTTTGATCTTGGTTTAAAAGGCTCTTTACGAGTCTTTTTTTGGTATAATAGTGAAAATAATGAGAATAGAATATGGAGTCAATATGAACATTAGATTAGCAAGACCATCAGACGCTGCAACCTTGCTTGCTATTTATGCGCCTTATGTGGAAAATACAGCCATTACTTTTGAATATGAAGTCCCGACCATTGAGGATTTTGCAACTAGGATTGAGAAAACGTTGGAAAGATATCCTTATCTGGTAGCGGAAGAAGATGGTTTAATTTTAGGCTATGCCTATGCTTCGACTTATTATGCGCGTGCAGCCTATGATTGGGCGGTAGAATTGTCCGTCTATGTCAGTCAAGATGCTAGAGGAAAAGGAGTCGGCAGCAAGCTTTATGATGAGCTTGAAGACCTGTTAGATCAAATGGGATATATGCATTTTCTAGCCTGTATTTCTCTGCCAAATGAAGCCAGCCTGGCTTTGCATCAAAAAAGAGGCTACCAGCAAGTAGCGCATTTCCCTAAAATCGGCTATAAATTCGAGCGTTGGCATGACATTGTTTGGCTGCAGAAATCCTTGGACAAGCAAGCTGGACCAATTAAACTTTTAAAAGAAATGGAGTGGAAATGATGAAAAAGAAACATTTATTAATAACTCTTCTAAGCATTACCCTTTTGGCCTTGACGGGTTGTCAGTCCGTTGAAAATTGGTTTAAAAATGCCAAGGAGGAATGGTTGGGGTTGGAGATGACGGTTCGCACCTATGATGAGAATTCCCAACTCATAGACCAGATGTCGGGCAAGTCACTATCCATCTCGCGTAACGAGGAGTTTGATTCAGTTGATGCGGAAGGAATTTCCAAGGAAGATTCATCTGTGCTAAAAATCACCTTGGGTAAGTATGAGCTTGACCATGTGGGCTCTTCCTTGATTGCAGAAGAAAAAGGCTTGAAAGATGTGTTTACCCAGTATCAAAAGACTGCAGATGTTGAGGAGAACAGTCATTCTGTCCCTGTTTTAAATCGCATGATTTCAGCCTTTAAAAACGACTTTACTGGAAAGAAAAAGGTCATTTTGATTCGCTCTCAAAACGGCACTCCGTTGGCTGCCTATGCTGGCGATCGTGTCTCTCTTGATAAATCTGATGCTCCCAAAACTTCTGAGTTGCTGATTGACGGCAAGCGCCTCGTGATTTACCGCTGCGACTACACTATTTATGACCGTGAATTGCTGGAGTAAGTTATGGATGTAGAAGAATTACTTGAAAATCTGAAAGCAGTAGCTAACCCTGACGATGCGGGAGCTATGAAAGCCTATATGAAAAATAAATTTGAGTTTCTAGGAGTCAAGACTCCAGCCAGACGGAAGCTCGCAAAGGCTTTTTTCAAACAGCAGACTGACTCCGTCGTTGACTGGAATTTTATAAATGAAGCTTGGAATAATCTTTATCGAGAACTACAGTATGCCGCGCTAGATTATCTGGAAAGTCGCAAGAAACTATTGACTCCATCTGACTTGCCACGTTTGAAAAAGCTGGCTCAAACAAAATCTTGGTGGGATACCATTGACTTTTTGGACCGCTTGGTTGGATCAATCATTGCTCGATTTCCAGAAACCAAAGAGATTATTTTAGCTTGGAGTTGTGATGAGGATATCTGGCTGAGGCGCTTGGCTATCAATCATCAGCTGCTGCGAAAAGAGGAAACAGACACAGAGTTGCTAGAGAACATTTTAGTCAATAATCTAGGCCAAACAGAATTCTTTATTAACAAGGCCATCGGCTGGGCGCTGAGAGATTATTCCAAAACCAATCCAGATTGGGTCAAGGATTTTATAGAACGGTATCGGGTCGGAATGGCTGCCCTTAGTATTCGAGAGGGAAGTAAGTATTTATGAAACATATTTATTTAAAATATCTGGAAGAGAAGGATTTCTCAGTTTGGCTGGAAGGATTTTCCAATAGACTACCTTCCCAATCGCCATTTGATGATGGGCTTTTAGATATGACAATTTGTACAGAAAGTTGGTTTGCGGATTTGGTGGCTAAGCACCGTGATTTTCGAGAGAAAGACCAACAGTATATTTGGGGAATTTATGACGCAAAAAGCGGAAAACATGTTGGTATGGTTAATTTATTTGTGCTAGCTAGAGACAATTTCCAATGGGCGGAAATAGGTTATACGATACATAATCAATTTTGGCGTCAGGGCTACGCCAGAGCTATGTTAGAAGAACTCAAGAAAGTCAGTCGCGAACTAGGATTTCATCGTTTAGAAGCACATGTTGATCTACAGAATATCCCTTCACAAAAATTACTGGAGCAAGCTGATTTCTATCTTGAAGGAGTGCGGAAACAATTCCAAAAAGAAGGTCAGGAGTGGAAGGATAGACAAGTTTTTGTTTATATTTTAGATTAAATACCTTGACAAAACGGAAAAAGATAAGGTAAACTATGTTTCGTGCGATGAGTCGATATGCAGATTTTCTGCAAATTGAAGCATGGGAGGTCATAACGCAGGAGCGGACCTTGATCAGTTGTGTGAACCTGCTGATCACATGAAAGTGCCCTTATCCCCAGTCTACGGATTGGGGATTTTTCTATGTCACTTATAGAGGCAAGACCGTTAGTCGAAGCCGAGTATAGAGACATTGATACTGAGACGGTCGACGTCGTGAGTGCTATTGCTCTTGATGAAACAACTTCGCAGAAGGCAGTTGAGTCGTAGAGCAATGGATGCAGTTTTGTTCGTGAGAACAAAATCTGTAAACCTTGAAACTTCTCTTAGAGAGGAAAGAAGGTTAGTTGAAGCCGAGCTTAGAGACATTGATACTGAGACGGTCGAAGTCGTGAGTGCTATTGCTCTTGATGAAATGAGTCCGCAGGAGGAAGTTGAGTCATAGAGCAGTGGATACAGTTTTGTTCGTGAGAACAAAAACTGTAAACCTTGAAAGTTCTCATAGAGAGGCATGAGTGTTAGTGTGTTTTATCAAAATATCGCACTTATATTCTTCAGAAATATTTGCATTTTTCCCTAAAAATAGTATAATACTAACAATAAAAATTTTTTGAAAATTCAGAGAGGTTATCGCATGGGATATACAGTTGCTGTAGTAGGTGCCACTGGTGCCGTTGGATCTCAAATGATTAAAATGCTGGAAGAATCTAGCCTTCCAATTGATAAAATACGCTATCTGGCGTCTGCTCGTTCAGCTGGTAAAGTTCTCCAGTTCAAGGGACAAGATATTACTATCGAAGAGACGACTGAGACGGCTTTTGAAGGTGTAGATATTGCTCTCTTCTCAGCTGGTGGTTCTACCTCAGCAAAATTTGCTCCTTACGCAGTCAAAGCTGGAGCAGTAGTGGTCGATAACACCTCTTATTTCCGTCAAAATCCTGATGTTCCTCTAGTTGTTCCAGAAGTCAACGCCCATGCCTTAGATCAGCACAAGGGAATTATCGCCTGCCCTAACTGCTCGACAATTCAGATGATGGTGGCTTTAGAGCCTGTTCGTCAAAAATGGGGTCTGGAGCGCATCATTGTGTCTACCTATCAAGCAGTTTCTGGTGCAGGTATGGGAGCCATTCTTGAAACCCAAGCTCAATTACGTTCTGTTCTCAATGATGGTGTAAATCCTAAGGACGCGGAAGCCAATATCCTGCCATGTGGTGGTGATAAGAAGCATTATCCTATTGCCTTTAATGCCTTACCTCAGATTGATGTCTTTACAGATAACGACTACACTTATGAAGAGATGAAGATGACTAAGGAAACTAAGAAAATCATGGAAGATGATTCTATTGCTGTTTCTGCGACTTGTGTCCGTCTTCCTATCTTGTCTGCTCACTCAGAGTCTGTCTACATCGAGACTAAGGAAGTTGCACCTATTGTTCAGGTAAAATCAGCAATCGCAGCTTTCCCAGGTGCTGTTCTGGAAGATGATGTAGCTCATCAGGTTTATCCACAAGCAATCAATGCGGTTGGTAAGAAAGAAACCTTTGTTGGCCGGATTCGTAAAGATCTTGATGCAGAAAAAGGAATCCATATGTGGGTTGTTTCAGACAATCTTCTTAAAGGCGCAGCTTGGAATTCTGTCCAAATTGCAGAGACACTGCATGAGCGTGGTTTAGTTCGTCCGACAGCAGAAATTGTTTTTGAATTAAAATAAAGTGACCAAGGAAACTTGACAGCACAGGGTTGAATAATCGTTCTTTCAACCCTCTTTTCGTATAAAGAGAGGTAAGTTTATGGCATATGCGGATCTGAAAAACTGTAAAATCATCACAGCTTTTATTACTCCTTTTCATGAAGATGGTTCCATCAATTTTGAAGCTATCCCAGACTTGATTGAGCACCTTTTGGCGCATCATACAGATGGGATTTTGTTAGCTGGAACAACTGCTGAAAGTCCAACCCTGACTCACGATGAAGAGTTGGAGCTGTTTGCGGCAGTTCAAAAGGTTGTCAAGGGGCGTGTTCCTTTGATTGCGGGTGTCGGTACCAACGAAACGCGCGATTCTATCGAATTCGTCAAAGAAGTAAATGAATTTGGTGGCTTTGCAGCTGGTCTGGCAATTGTTCCCTATTACAATAAACCTTCTCAGGAAGGGATGTATCAGCACTTTAAAGCCATTGCGGATGCTTCAAACCTGCCTATCATTATCTACAATATACCTGGCCGGGTTGTTGTTGAGATGACACCTGAGACTATGCTGAGGTTGGCTGAACATCCAAATATTATCGGTGTTAAAGAATGTACCAGTCTGGCGAATATGGCCTATCTGATTGAGCATCGTCCAGAGGAGTTTCTGATTTATACTGGTGAGGATGGCGATGCCTTTCATGCTATGAATCTGGGAGCTGATGGAGTTATTTCAGTTGCTTCTCACACAAATGGTGATGAAATGTTTGAAATGCTGGATGCTATTGAACACAATGATATCAAAAAAGCAGCAGCTATCCAACGGAAATTCATTCCTAAAGTCAATGCCCTTTTCTCTTACCCAAGCCCTGCCCCTGTCAAGGCAGTCCTTAATTACTTAGGTTTTGCAGCCGGCCCAACCCGCTTACCACTTGTGCCTGCACCTGAAGAAGATGCCAAACGTATTATTAAGGTCGTGGTTGATGGTGACTATCAAGCGACCAAAGAGACGGTTAAAGGTGTCCTGAGACCGGATTATTGATTGATAGCAGCAGTTTTAGGATTGACATAGATAAAAATAATAAAGAAAGAATTGAAAATTGTGACAGAAAAACATAGTGAACGAATTGAGGAGTATAAGGATAAGCATAGACTGGAAAAACTTGAGGGCAAAAAAGTTTATGATAAGCCAGTTATCCGAACTGGTGATAAGGCAGGTTGCTATGGTTCAGGATTGATTTTACTTGGATCTGTTTTAGGAATTATTTATTTACTTCTTATACTGATAACGGATTGGGATTTGAAACTTTTCTCTTTCATCTGGGAAACACTTGCTGCGTTAGGGATAGTTTTCAGTCTTTTTGGAGCTTTTAAAATCGGTCAGTTGGAGCTGCATAGTTTATCAATGGTAGCTGACAAAGAGAAAAATTTTGAAATTGATAAAGCTTTCAATCTCTATAACATCATTCACAAACCAACAAAGAAAATTTTACTTCAATATGATAGTGAGGATGATAGTTTAATTTCTCTGAATGCTGGGGGAGAGTTATTAGTTGAGCTATTAAAGAGAGTTGAAGAAGAAAAATTGTCCTTTAAGGCTATTAACAAAACATTGAGTTTAGAAGAAGTGTCTGAAAATCACTGGAAAATGCACTATCGTTATAAAAGACAGGACATAACATTAGAGAAATCTGATACATAATGTTTGGCTTGCTAAGTTAGTCGTATTGACTTAAACTGAAAAGTGAATTCGGAATCTGATAGTTGTATGAAGAACATTGGAAAAGGATTGTCCAGAGCGGTCCTTTTTTATATGGTCTTTTAAGGATAAAAAAATGGAAGCATCCTTTGAAAAATATTGGAAAAAATTATATAATGTTAAGGTATGGTCTGACTTTGTGATTTCTTTTTGAGCAGACTATAGACAACTGGACTGGCAGCAGTCATGTTAGAGACTTACATTAGATTAGAAATATATAATATAAAAGGAGTTTTTTATGCAAGTTATTAAACGGAGTGGTGAGGTTGTAGAATTTGACCCAGATAAAATTTATCAAGCAGTTTTAAAGGCAGCTCAGACTGTCTATGTGTTGACAGATGATTTGCGTCAGAATTTAGCGCAGGTTACAAAGAAAGTGGTTCTGGATTTGGAAGAAGCTAAGGTTGAACGTGCGACAATCAGCATGATTCAGTCCATGGTTGAAAGCCGCCTCTTGGGTGCAGGTTATATTACTATTGCAGAGCATTATATTTCTTATCGCTTGCAGCGCGATTTAGAGCGAAACGGCTATGGAGATCATATAGCTGTGCATCTGCATTTTGAGCAAGTGAGATAAAATCAGAAAGCCCGTTAGGGCTTTTTTTTGCTCTTGAGGTAGAGAGTATCACTTTAGGATTCATCCGCTTAAATCCCAGAAATATGTTAAAATAGTTAAAGAAATAAAATTTTATCAATGATATTCGTTGAAAGGATAAATTATGGCAACGATTCAATGGTTTCCGGGGCATATGTCCAAGGCACGGAGACAGGTACAGGAAAACATTAAGTTTGTTGATTTTGTGACGATATTGGTTGATGCGAGACTTCCTTTATCCAGTCAAAATCCTATGCTGACTAAGATTGTGGGGGATAAGCCCAAGCTTTTGATTTTAAACAAGGCTGATTTAGCTGACCCAGTTCGTATTAAGGAATGGCAGAGTTATTTTGAAAGTCAGGGGATTCCGACTTTATCTATTAATTCCAAAGAGCAATCTGCTGTTAAAAAAGTTACAGACGCAGCTAAGAAGCTTATGGCTGATAAATTGGCGCGTCAGAAAGAAAGAGGAATTCGCATCGAAACCCTGCGTACCATGATAATCGGTATTCCCAATGCTGGCAAATCAACCCTCATGAATCGATTGGCTGGTAAGAAAATTGCCGTTGTAGGGAATAAGCCAGGTGTGACCAAGGGGCAGCAATGGCTCAAGTCAAATAAAGACTTGGAAATCTTGGATACACCAGGGATTCTCTGGCCTAAGTTTGAAGATGAGATGGTTGCTCTCAAGCTTGCCCTGACTGGTGCTATTAAGGATAATCTGCTGCCTATGGATGAGGTGACGATTTTCGGCCTTAATTATTTTAAGGAGCATTATCCTGAGGAGCTGACAGCACGCTTCAAGCAGCTGGATCTAAGCCAGGAAGCGCCTGACATGATTATGGATATGACCCAAAAACTCGGCTTCCGCGATGACTACGATCGTTTTTACAGCCTTTTCGTCAAAGATGTTCGCGATGGCAAGTTAGGCCGTTATTGTCTGGATATGGTTGGTGAACTAGATGGCAACGATTAAAGAAATCCAGCAACGTTTAGAGTTAGTGACTGATTTGGCTGATCCTTTTCTGGCAGAAGCGGCGAATGATTTGCGCAGCGGAGTTCAAAAGGCGATTGAAAAGCGTAAAAGAGCCATTCAGGCGGAGTTGGACGAGGATTTGCGTCTGGAGCAGATGCTACGGTATGAAAAAGAACTTTATCAAGCCGGCTATCAGACGATTGCTGGGATTGATGAAGTCGGCCGCGGTCCTCTAGCTGGACCAGTTGTCGCTGCAGCAGTTATCTTACCTCCAGGATGTAAGATTAATGGCCTTAACGACAGCAAGAAGATACCCAAGAAAAAGCATCAAGATATCTATCAAGCAGTCATGGATAAAGCCTTGGCAGTCGGTATTGGCCTGATGAACAGCGAGATTATTGATCAAGTCAATATCTACGAAGCGACTAAGCTGGCTATGAAAGAGGCTTTGTCTAAGCTTCGTCTCAAGTCAGATTATCTGCTGATTGATGCCATGAAACTGGATGTTGATATTCCGCAAGAGTCCATCATCAAAGGTGATGCTAATTCTCTGTCTATCGCAGCGGCCAGTATTGTTGCTAAGGTCACTCGGGATAAGCTGATGACAGACTATGACAAGGAATTTCCTGGCTATGATTTTGCGCAAAATGCGGGTTATGGCACTAAGAGCCATTTGCAGGGCTTGGAGCGACACGGCGTAACCCCTATTCATCGCAAGACATTTGAACCCGTAAAATCCATGTGTGAATAGGCACGAAGAGGTGAGGGATGCTTATCAGTAAAATCTTAAACAATGATGTGGTGATTTCTGAAGAAAACCAAGAAGAAGTTATTCTCATGGGGCGAGGACTAGCCTTTGGTAGAAAAGTTGGCCAGGAGATTCCAGATGAGCTGATTGAGAAAAAGTATGTCTTGTCAGAAAATAGACGCCAGCTTCTGATGGAGTTGCCAGCAGAGGTCATGGAAATGTCGGATAAGATTATTTCTTTCGCAAGGGAGAAACTGCAGAAGAAGCTCAAAGACACTGCTTTTCTGACGATGGCAGATCATATCCACGGAGTCTTGCTGCGCTTGGAAGATGATATTTATCTCAAGAATTTCCTCATGTGGGATATTAAACGCTTTTTTCCTATCGAGTTTGAGGTTGGTCAGTATGCAAAACAGCTTTTGAGCGCTTATGTCAGTAAGGAACTTCCAGATGATGAAGCAGCATTTATGGCGCTGACCTTGGTCAATGCAGAGTTGGAAAATGGCGATGGAACTGCGCGTGATTTGACTATGATGATGGAGGAAATCATGACCATTGTCAAGTACAGTTTGGAAATTTCTTTAGATGAAGAAGATATCTACCTAGAGCGCTTTATGACCCATCTAAAATTTTTCTGTGAGAGAGTTCTGACTGATAATGGACACCGTGACTTGGAGGACAATAAGATGTTTAACTTACTTAAATGTAAGTACCCTTGGCTTATGAGACAACTAGGAAGATTGCTGAATTTTTAAAGCAAACCAGAAATTACCAAACATCAGAGGATGAACAACTTTACCTGACTATTCATTTGTCACGCATGAAAAGGAGGATGCTATGCGAAGCGAATACGAAAAAATGATTGCTGGAGAGATTTACCGACCACAAGACGAAGATTTAAGAAAAATTAGAGCCCGATCCAAAGAATTTCAATATCGTTTTAACCAAGAGCAAGACAGCGACAAGAGAAGTGCTATTATCAAAGAATGGTTTGGCAGCACAGGGGAGAATCTTGCTATGAAGCCAGATTTGGTTTGCGACTACGGAATTAACATTCATTTAGGAGAAAATTTTTTTTCTAACTGGAACCTGACTATGCTGGACGTTTGCCCGATTCGCATCGGAGACAATGCTATGCTAGGTCCTAATTGCCAGTTTCTGACACCTCTTCATCCGCTTGATCCAGTGGAAAGAAATTCCGGTATTGAGTACGGAGCACCAATCACTATTGGTGATAATTTCTGGGCTGGCGGAGGTGTGACGATTCTGCCAGGCGTGACACTAGGGGATAATGTCGTGGTTGGTGCCGGAGCGGTTGTGACCAAGTCTTTTGGTGACAATGTAGTCTTGGCTGGTAATCCAGCACGAATTATTAAGGAAATCCCTGTTCATAAAGAATAAAAGATGGGTTAAAGGCAATAGTCAAGAAAACCAGCTATTGACAACATCAAATTCAATAAAATCGTAAAGAAGGAACTGTATCGCAGTTCTTTTTTTGAATTTTTTTACGAATAAGAAAGTGAGGTGAAAAAATGAATAATTTTGAGATTTATAAAATGAAAAAAGCTGGCTTGACCAATCATCAGGTTTTAAATGTTTTGAGATACGCTGAGAGTAGAGATGGCAAGCTTTCTCTCCGAGATAAGGCTGTCGTATCTGAGTGCCGTAATCCTGCTCTCTTTATAGAGAAATACAAGAGGCTTGATTTACCAGCTTTGAAGGAAGAGTTTGAACTTTTCCCGTCCTTTTCTATCTTAGATGATATTTACCCTTGGGATTTATGCGAGATTTACGATGCACCGACCTTGTTATTTTATCAGGGAAATCTAAATCTACTAGAATTGCCCAAGGCTGCGGTCGTTGGCAGTCGAGACAGCAGCAAGCAAGGAAATGCCTCCGTACAAAAGATTGTCAAGGAGCTAAATAATGAATTGGTTATCGTCAGCGGCCTCGCTCGTGGAATAGATACAGCGGCTCATATGGCTGCCCTGCAAAACGGGGGGCAGACCATTGCTGTCATCGGAACAGGATTAGATGTCTTTTATCCCAAGGCCAACAAAAAACTACAAGCTTACATTGGCAAAAACCATTTATTGCTGACAGAGTATGGTCCAGGTGAACAGCCCTTGAAATTTCATTTTCCAGAGCGGAATCGGATCATAGCTGGTCTCTGTCGAGGCGTCATTGTAGCAGAAGCCAAGATGCGCTCAGGCAGTCTGATTACCTGTGAGCGAGCAATGGAAGAAGGGCGGGATGTCTTTGCTATTCCGGGGTCAATTTTAGATGGAAAATCTGACGGCTGCCATCATTTGATTCAAGAGGGCGCAAAGTGCATCACATCAGGCTCTGACGTTCTTTCTGAATTTGATTTTTAAAACAAGTTTTCCTATAAGAAAAGTTAGCAGTTGACATCTATCAAAAAATAGTTTAAACTCTATGAGATTTATTTCTTATAGAAGGTGTCTAAATTGGTTACAAAAACAAAGAAGAAGTCTACGACCAAGAAAAATCTTGTCATCGTAGAGTCGCCTGCTAAGGCAAAAACAATAGAAAAATATCTGGGACGAAACTACAAGGTTCTGGCCAGTGTCGGGCATATTCGTGATCTGAAAAAGTCTACTATGTCCATTGATTTTGAGAACAACTATGAGCCACAATACATCAATATTCGTGGTAAAGGTCCGTTGATTAATGACTTGAAAAAAGAAGCCAAGAAAGCTAAGCAAGTTTTTCTGGCAAGTGACCCGGACCGCGAAGGAGAAGCTATTTCTTGGCATCTGGCTCACATTCTGAATCTGGATGAGAAAGAAAAAAACCGCGTCGTCTTTAATGAAATCACCAAAGATGCAGTCAAGAATGCATTTAAAGAGCCCCGCCAGATTGATATGGATCTGGTCGATGCCCAGCAGGCTCGTCGAGTTTTGGACCGCTTGGTTGGTTATTCCATTTCTCCTATTCTTTGGAAGAAAGTCAAAAAGGGCTTATCAGCTGGTCGGGTGCAGTCTGTCGCGCTCAAGCTGATTATCGACCGGGAAAATGAAATCAACGCCTTCAAACCAGAAGAATATTGGACAATTGACGGAACCTTCAAGAAAGGAACCCGTCAGTTCCAGGCCAGCTTTTACGGCATGAATGGTAAAAAGATGAAGCTGACCAACAACGACGAGGTCAAAGAAGTCCTGTCTTACCTCAAGGGTGATGACTTTACAGTCGACAGTGTCGAAAAGAAAGAGCGTCGACGCAATGCTCCGCTGCCCTACACGACTTCCTCTATGCAGCAAGATGCAGCTAATAAGATTAATTTTCGTACTCGCAAGACCATGATGGTGGCTCAGCAGCTCTATGAGGGGATTAATATCGGTTCTGGCGTACAAGGTCTGATTACGTATATGCGTACCGACTCGACTCGTATCAGTCCAGTAGCGCAGAATGAAGCAGCAAGCTTTATCACGGATAAATTTGGCGCCAAATATTCCAAACATGGCAGCAAGGCTAAGAACGCTTCTGGCGCTCAAGATGCCCACGAGGCCATTCGTCCTTCCAGCGTTTTCAACACACCAGAAAGCATCGCAAAGTATCTGGATAAGGATCAACTTAAGCTCTATACGCTAATCTGGAACCGCTTTGTAGCTAGTCAAATGACAGCAGCAGTCTTCGATACTATGAATGTCAAGCTGGGGCAAAATGGTGTCCAATTTGCTGCCAATGGCAGTCAGGTCAAGTTTGATGGCTATCTGGCTATTTACAACGACTCTGACAAGAATAAAATGCTGCCGGACATGGAAAAGGGTGATACCGTCAAATGTGTTAATACCAATCCAGAACAGCACTTTACCCAGCCACCTGCACGTTATTCTGAAGCGACTCTCATCAAGACTTTAGAAGAAAATGGTGTTGGTCGGCCATCTACCTATGCTCCGACCATTGAGACTATTCAGAAACGTTATTACGTTAAGCTGGTTTCCAAGCGCTTTGAGCCCACGGAACTAGGGGAGATTGTTAATGCTCTGATTGTCGAATTCTTCCCAGGCATCGTAAATGTGAAATTTACAGCAGAAATGGAAGCAAAACTGGATGATGTAGAAGTCGGAAAAGAACAGTGGCAGAAGGTCATTGACGAATTTTATCGACCTTTTGAAAAGGAAGTCGCTAAAGCCGAGACCGAAATGGAGAAAATCAAAATCAAGGATGAACCGGCTGGTTTTGATTGTGAGGTCTGTGGCAGTCCCATGGTCATCAAGTTGGGGAGATTTGGCAAGTTCTATGCCTGCAGCAATTTCCCAGATTGTCGTCACACTCAGGCTATTGTCAAGGAAATCGGCGTGACCTGTCCACAGTGCCAAAAAGGTCAAGTTATCGAGCGTAAAACTAAGCGAAATCGCATTTTTTATGGATGTGATCGTTATCCAGACTGTGATTTCACATCTTGGGACAAGCCGGTTGGACGTAACTGTCCAAAATGTGACCATTATCTGATTGAAAAGAAAGTTCGTGGTGGCGGCAAGCAAGTGGTCTGCAGCAATGGCGATTATGAAGAAGAAAAAGTGAAGTAGATAATTTTACATAATTTATATTACGTAAAATATTTTCTCCTGAAGAAGAGGTGCAGTTTTATGACAGATAAATTTGCAGAATTCCTAAAAATCGCGTCCCAACTGAATAAGATAGGAATTGTTCCACTGCTGATGGGCTCCTTGGGGCTGGAGCAGGTTACTGGTCAGGACTGGCAGGCGCGGGATATTGATATTCATGTTCATGGTGATGAACGTGGCTGGGAAGCAACAGATGAAGAGCGCATTTATGATATGGATAAGATTGAACCAATGATGGAGCGCTTGGGCTATCGCTTACTCGATTTGCACGAGCATGAATTTCAAAAAGAAGATCTATCTATTGAGTTTGGAGTCATGGAAACCTTGGAGGCATTTTCAGGTGTACCAATAGCGGAGCTTTCTCGAAAAGAAGTTGAAGTTGTCCAGTTTCTACTGCCAACTGCAGAGCAATTTTTAGCTATCTACCGTGCTTCTTCCCAAGATTCTTATCGAAATGAAAATAACAATCATAAGGATTTTGCTAAGATTGCTTATTTGGAAAAAATGACAAATGATGGATAGACGGGAATCCTCCTGTCTGTCTTTTTTACTATCTTTTTGTTATAATGGTCAGAGTGAAAATCTAGAAATATCCAAGGGAGAGTATCATGTCATCATCCTATATCAATGTTATCGGTGCTGGTCTGGCTGGTAGTGAAGCAGCTTACCAGATTGCTAAGCGAGGAATCCCAGTCAAACTCTATGAAATGCGGGGTGTCAAATCAACTCCGCAACACAAAACATCGGACTTTGCAGAACTGGTCTGCTCCAACTCTCTGCGAGGCGATGCGCTGACCAATGCAGTCGGTCTGCTCAAGGAAGAAATGCGACGGTTGGACTCGGTCATCTTAAAGTCAGCAGAGGCAACTCGGGTGCCAGCAGGTGGTGCTCTAGCGGTTGATAGAGAAGGCTTTTCGCAGCTGGTGACGGATCTAGTGACTAACCATCCATTGATTGAGGTCATTCGCGAAGAAATCACTGAAATTCCTGAAGATGCCATCACAGTCATTGCGACAGGGCCCTTGACCAGCGATACTTTGGCTGAAAAAATCCACGCGCTCAATGGAGGCGACGGTTTTTATTTCTACGACGCAGCAGCGCCAATTATTGATGTCAATACCATTGATATGACTAAGGTCTATCTCAAATCCCGCTATGATAAGGGGGAAGCAGCTTACCTTAATGCTCCCATGACCAAGCAAGAATTTATGGATTTCCATGATGCTTTGGTCAATGCCGAAGAAGCACCGCTTAATTCCTTTGAAAAAGAAAAATACTTTGAAGGCTGCATGCCTATTGAAGTTATGGCCAAGCGAGGCATTAAAACCATGCTTTATGGTCCGATGAAGCCGGTTGGGTTAGAATATCCAGATGACTATCAAGGTCCTCGCGACGGAGACTTTAAGACGCCATATGCTGTGGTGCAACTCCGGCAGGATAATGCAGCAGGTAGTCTTTACAATATCGTTGGCTTCCAAACTCATCTCAAGTGGGGCGAGCAAAAGCGGGTCTTTCAAATGATTCCTGGCCTTGAGAATGCAGAATTTGTCCGCTACGGAGTCATGCACCGAAACTCTTATATGGACTCTCCAAATCTGCTTGAACAGACTTTCCGCTCTAAGAAACAGCCAAATCTTTTCTTTGCGGGTCAAATGACTGGAGTTGAAGGCTATGTTGAGTCAGCGGCTTCTGGTCTGGTTGCTGGTATCAACGCTGCTCGACTCTTCAAAGGAGAAGAAGCACTTGTTTTTCCAGAAACAACAGCTATCGGAAGCCTGCCACATTATGTTACCCATGCTGACAGCAAGCATTTCCAACCCATGAATGTCAATTTTGGCATTATCAAAGAACTGGACGGCCCTCGGATTCGTGATAAGAAGGAGCGCTATGAGAAAATTGCTGAGCGCGCCCTTCAGGATTTACAGCCTTATTTGGATAAATAATCTATTTTCTATCATTATCTAATAAAAATCATTAAAAAGTTAGGAATTTCCTAACTTTTTTGCTTAATTTGTGATATAATAAATAAAAATTTTGAAAATAGAAAGTTTTCTGAAAATGAATAAATCCTATTTTTACCTTGAAATGAAGACACATGAGTTGGTCGTTCCTTATACTAAGCAAAAACGCCGTGTCCGCGTCTTGCTTCCAAAGAACTATAGCCAGGATACAAACAAGACCTATCCAGTCGTTTATTTTCACGACGGCCAAAATGTTCTCTATAGCAAGGAGTCTTTCAGCGGCCATTCGTGGAAAGTCATTCCGACAATCAAGCGTAATCCTGATATTGAGAAAATGATTGTTGTGGCTATTGACAACGATGGCCAACGGCGGATGAATGAATACTCAGCTTGGAAGTTCCAAGAGTCTAATATTCCTGGCATTCAGTTTGGCGGCAAGGGAACGGAGTATGCGGAGTTTGTCATGGAAGTCGTCAAGCCTTTTATCGACCAGCATTATCGGACCAAGTCAGATCGACTGCATACGGCCATGATTGGCTCTTCTCTTGGGGGAAATATCAGCCAGTTTATCGGCGTTGAATACCAAGATCAGATTGGTTGTCTGGGCATCTTTTCATCAGCAAATTGGCTGCATCAGGAAGCCTTTGACCGTTATATTGAGAGAAAAAAACTTCAGGCTGACCAGCGAGTTTTCATTTATGTTGGGACGGAAGAGGCTGATGATACAGATAAGACATTGATGGCTGGCAACATCAAGCAGGCCTATATTGATTCATCGCTCAGCTATTTCCGACAGTTACTTGTATCTGGGGTCGATTTGGCAAATATTCAGATTAAGATCCAGTCTGGAGCTATTCACAACGAAATCGCTTGGGCAGAGCACTTGCCGGACTGTTTCCGTTTTATCAGCGAGAAATGGTAATCTAGTCAAACAGTGAGAAAGAGGTAGAAACTATGCATGTAGAATTTTTAAGTCATTGGAGCGGCAATCTAGGTCGTGAAATGTATGTCAATCGCTATGGTCATGCCGGGCTCCCAATTATAGTCTTCGCATCATCAGGTGGCAGCCACAATGAGTATGCTGACTTCGGTATGATTGAGGCATGCGCTGGCTTTATCGAGGCCGGCAAGATCCAATTTTTCACTCTCAGCAGCGTTGATAGCGAGAGTTGGCTGGCTGACTGGAAGCATCCTCACGACCGAGCGGAAATGCATCGTGCCTATGAGCGTTATGTCATCGAGGAAGCTATTCCTTTCGTCAAGCATAAGACAGGCTGGTTTGACCCTATGATGACGACAGGCTGCTCTATGGGCGCTTATCATGCCCTTAATTTCTTCCTGCAGCATCCAGATGTTTTTAATAAAGTGATTGCCCTTAGTGGTGTCTATGATGCGCGTTTCTTTGTTGGTGACAATTTGAACGACGAAGTCATTTATCAAAACTCTCCAGCTGACTATATCTGGAATCAAAATGATGGCTGGTTTATTGACCGCTATCGACAGGCTGATATTATCGTTTGTACTGGCTTGGGCGATTGGGAGCAGGACGGTCTGCCTTCCTTCTACACGCTGAAAGAAGCTTTTGAGCATAAGAATATTCCAGCTTGGTTTGCTGAATGGGGCCATGATGTTTCCCATGACTGGATTTGGTGGCGTAAGCAAATGCCATATTTCCTCAATGAACTCAATCTTTAAAGGAGGTTTCCTATGAATTATATTGTTATTTCTCCCTACTATCCGCAAAATTTTCAGCAGTTTACCGTGGAACTGGCTAACAAAGGAATCACTGTTCTGGGAATCGGTCAGGAGCCTTATGACCAGCTAGACCAGCCTTTAAAGGATTCATTGACTGAATATTTCAGAGTAGAAAATCTTGAAAATCTTGACGAAGTAAAAAGAGCAGTTGCCTTTCTCTTCTACAAGCATGGACCTATTGATCGGATTGAGTCTCATAACGAATACTGGCTTGAACTGGACGCTGAGTTGCGTGAGCAATTTAATGTCTTTGGAGCAAAACCAAAAGATTTGAAAAAGACCAAGTTCAAATCAGAGATGAAGAAACTCTTTAAAAAAGCAGGTGTTCCAGTCGTTCCAGGTCAGATTGTCAACACAGAAGCTGGGGCAGATTTAGCTGTCAAGAAACTTGGTCTGCCTTTGATTGCCAAGCCTGATAATGGAGTAGGAGCAGCTGCGACCTTTAAATTGGAAACAGCAGAAGATGTTGAACGATTCAAGCAAGAATGGGATCACCAGACAGCTTATTTCTTTGAAAAGTTTGTCCAGTCTGGCGAAATCTGTACTTTTGACGGTTTGGTAGATAAGGACGGTCAGATCGTCTTTTCGACCACCTTTGACTATGCTCATACACCGCTGGATTTGATGATCTATAAGATGGATAATTCCTACTACGTCCTCAAGGATATGGATCCAAAACTGCGTGCTTATGGAGAAGCGATTGTCAAAACCTTCGGCATGAAAGAACGCTTTTTCCATATTGAGTTCTTCCGCGAAGGTGATGATTATGTAGCCATTGAGTACAATAACCGTCCAGCTGGCGGCTTTACCATTGATGTCTATAATTTCGCCCACTCAATCGATCTTTACAGAGGCTATGCAGCGATTGTAGCAGGAGAGCCTTTCCCAGCAGCACACATGGAGCCACTGTATTGTCTGGCAACCTCACGCCGTGCATCAACGAACTATGCTTACCCTGAGGCTGACTTGCTGGAGAAATACAGAGATAATTTCAAGGTTAAAAAAGACATGCCAGCCGCTTTTGCAGAGCTGCAAGGTGATTACCTCTATATGCTGACAACACCAAGTCGTGAGCAAATGGAGCAGATGATTGCAGATTTTGCTAAACAGGCGGATTAATCAGAAGCATGCTCTGCTATTATTTTCATATAACAGTTTCAAAATAGTGAAAACTACTCTAGCACAAAAAGTTTGTGAAATTTCTATTTTGGTATCGAAAACCAGTTTATCCAATGGATTGACTGGTTTTTCTTTGTGAAATGCAAGTGAGCAAAAGTTTTGACAGTGCTTACAGCTTTAGATAGAATTAAATAGAAGAATTATGCTTAGAAAGGCAAAAAAATGGCAACTTTAGATAAAAATCTTTTGTTAGAGATGTTCCGTAAGATGGAAGAAATCCGTCGCATGGACTTAAAAATTGCTCAACTTGTAAAAAAAGGAAAGGTTCCTGGGATGACTCACTTCTCGGTAGGTGAGGAAGCAGCCAATGTCGGTGCTATGCTGGCCTTAAATGAGGATGATTTGCTGACTTCTAATCACCGGGGACACGGTCAAGCTATCGCCAAAGGAATCAACCTCAACGAAATGATGGCTGAAATCCTTGGTAAATACACTGGAACCTGTAAAGGAAAAGGCGGCTCTATGCACATTGCGGATCTAGATGCTGGAAATCTTGGTGCTAATGGTATCGTAGGTGGTGGCATGGGAATTGCTGTCGGAGCAGCTCTGACCCAGCAAATGCAGAAGACAGGTAAGATTGTTGTCTGTTTCTTTGGTGACGGTGCTACCAACGAAGGCGTCTTCCACGAAGCTGTCAACATGGCTTCCATCTGGAATCTACCCGTAATTTTCTATTGTATCAATAACGGCTATGGTATTTCTGCTGACATCAAGAAAATGACCAATGTAGAGCACATCCACGAGCGCAGCGCAGCTTATGGCATTCCAGGTATGTTCATCGAAGATGGTAATAATGTTCTGGATGTCTATGAAGGCTTCCAAAAGGCTGTAGAGCATGTTCGCAGTGGTAAAGGACCTGTCTTGATTGAGAGTGTGACTTATCGTTGGTTGGGACACTCTTCTTCCGACCCAGGTAAATACCGTACTCGTGAAGAAGTGGAAGAATGGAAGAAAAAAGATCCAATCGAAAATCTTCGTAAATACTTGCTGGAAAACAAGATTGCAAGCGAGGAAGAGCTGGAAGCTATCCAAGCTGGAGTCAAAGAAGCAGTAGAAGCATCTGTGAAGTTTGCAGAAGAAAGCCCATTCCCACCGCTTGAATCTGCCTTTGAAGATATTTACGCAGACTAAAGAGAGGAGAAAAAGAAAATGGAAACTAAAACTATGTCTTTTCGTGATACCATCATCCTCGCTATGTCTGAGGAAATGCGTCGCGATGAAAATGTACTCTTGATGGGAGAAGATGTCGGAGTCTTTGGTGGAGATTTCGGAACATCTGTTGGTATGCTTGAAGAATTTGGTCCAGAGCGTGTACGTGACTGTCCGATTTCAGAAGCAGCTATTTCTGGAGCAGCAGCTGGAGCAGCTATGACAGGGCTGCGTCCAATCGTAGACATGACCTTTATGGACTTCTCTGTAATCGCCATGGATGCTATTGTTAACCAAGCCGCTAAAACGCGCTATATGTTTGGCGGAAAAGGACAAGTCCCAATGACTGTCCGCTGTGCAGCAGGTAATGGAGTTGGCTCTGCCGCTCAGCACTCGCAGTCTTTGGAATCTTGGTTTACCCACATTCCAGGACTTAAGGTAGTCGCTCCAGGAACTCCTGCTGATATGAAGGGGCTCCTTAAGGCTTCTATCCGAGACAACAACCCAGTCATTATCCTGGAATATAAGTCTGAATTTAACCAAAAAGGCGAAGTGCCACTAGATCCTGAGTATGTGATCCCACTCGGTGTTGGCGAAATCAAAAAAGAAGGTACCGATGTAACAGTTGTTACCTACGGAAAAATGCTTCGCCGTGTCATGCAGGCGGCTGAAGAATTAGCAGAAGAGGGTATCTCTGTAGAAGTGGTTGACCCACGTACATTGGTGCCACTTGATAAGGATATTATCATCAATTCTGTTAAGAAGACTGGAAAGGTCGTTTTGGTTAATGATGCTCACAAAACTAGCGGTTTCATTGGTGAAATTTCGGCGATTATTTCTGAGTCTGAAGCATTTGACTATCTAGATGCGCCAATCCGCCGTTGTGCAGGTGAAGATGTGCCAATGCCTTATGCACAAAACTTGGAAAATGCGATGATTCCGACCGTTGAAAGCATCAAAGACGCTATTCGGAAGACATATCACAAAGAATAAGGTATAATAAAGAAAAGGCTTTCTCATGAATTAGATTACATAAATTATTTTATGTAATCTAATCTTGTGTAGAGGGTCAAAGTAGCTAAAATTTTACTAATTGCAGACAATCGTTATAGCGACTTAATAAGTCTACAAGGTTGATCGCCGATAGCGGCAACCCTAGCAACTTGAGATAGGTTTGTATCCAAGTTACTTGTAGAGTTTAACATGGGCTAAAAGCTCGAAAAAAAGATAAATCTCCTTGGCTTCATCGAAGCCTGCGTCGATTTCCTATTTTTCAGTCGCTTTTAATGCCCTTAGTATCATAATTAGAATTGGAGAGGTCATGGCTGATGATAAGCTAAGAGCGACTCCTGCAGCTAGAAAGTTAGCGGATGATTTGGGAATCAACCTCTATGATGTTTCTGGCTCAGGCGCAAACGGTCGTGTCCACAAAGAAGACGTGGAAACTTATAAAGATACAAATGTGGTGCGCATTTCACCACTGGCAAAACGAATTGCCCAAGAACACAATATTGCTTGGCAAGAGATTCAAGGAACTGGCCATCGTGGCAAGATTATGAAGAAAGATGTTCTTGCCTTCTTGCCTGAGAATGTTGAGAGCGATACAATCAAATCTCCTGCTCAAATTGAAAAAGTGGAAGAAGTGCCTGATAATGTCACTCCTTACGGTGAAATTGAGCGTATTCCAATGACGCCAATGCGGAAGGTTATCGCTCAGCGGATGGTAGAATCTTACCTGACGGCGCCAACATTCACCCTTAACTATGATGTTGATATGACAGAAATGCTGGCCTTGCGTAAAAAAGTATTAGATCCAATCATGGAAGCCACTGGCAAGAAAGTAACTGTCACAGACCTGCTTTCGCTGGCTGTTGTGAAGACACTGATGAAGCATCCGTACCTCAACTCGACCTTGACAGAGGATGGCAAGACCATTATCACACACAACTATGTCAACCTTTCAATGGCAGTCGGTATGGATAATGGCCTGATGACACCAGTTGTCTACAATGCAGAAAAAATGAGCCTATCAGAGCTTGTGGTAGTCTTTAAAGATGTAATCGGACGTACCTTGGAAGGTAAGTTAGCTCCGAGCGAGCTGCAAAACTCAACCTTCACAATCAGTAACTTGGGTATGTTTGGTGTTCAGTCCTTCGGTCCTATCATCAACCAGCCAAATTCTGCTATCTTGGGTGTAAGCTCAACAGTAGAAAAACCTGTCGTTGTTAATGGTGAAATTGTTATTCGTCCAATTATGAGTCTAGGCTTGACCATTGACCACCGTGTAGTTGACGGAATGGCTGGAGCTAAGTTTATGAAGGATTTGAAGGCTTTGATTGAAGATCCAATTTCAATGTTGGTTTAAGATTTTCTTTGCTAGTTTAAAAAGTAAAGAAACGAAACACTCAGCAAATGAAAAATTAAATTAGAAAAGGAAAGAAAAATGGCTTTAGAAGTAATTATGCCAAAAGCCGGCGTGGATATGACCGAAGGGCAAATTGTCCAATGGAATAAGAAAGTCGGCGAATTTGTCAAAGAAGGGGAAATCCTTCTGGAAATCATGACTGACAAGGTTAGCATGGAATTGGAAGCTGAAGAAGATGGCTACCTGATTGCCATTCTCAAAGGTGACGGAGAAACTGTTCCAGTAACGGAAGTCATCGGTTACTTGGGAGAAGAAGGGGAAAATATCCCAACTGCTGGCGGATCTGCACCTGCGGAAGCACCAGCTCCTGCAACAGCGGCAGCCAGCACAGATGAAGATAAGAGTGATGATGCTTACGATATCGTTGTTATCGGTGGCGGACCTGCTGGTTATGTAGCGGCTATCAAAGCAGCCCAGCTGGGTGGCAAGATTGCCTTGGTTGAGAAGTCTGAGCTCGGCGGAACCTGCCTGAACCGTGGCTGTATCCCTACTAAGACTTACCTGCACAATGCTGAAATCATTGAAAGCCTTGGCCACGCTGCTAACCGCGGTATCATCATCGAAAATCCAAGCTTCTCAGTGGACATGGACAAGGTTTTGGAAACCAAAAACAAGGTTGTCAATACACTCGTTGGCGGTGTTGCTGGCCTTCTTCGCAGCTATGGCGTAGATGTTCATAAGGGAATTGGCACCATTACTAAAGACAAGAATGTTCTTGTAAACGGCAGCGAGCTGTTAGAAACAAAGAAGATTATTTTGGCTGGTGGTTCCAAAGTCAGCAAGATCAATGTTCCGGGCATGGAATCATCTCTCGTTATGACCAGCGATGATATTCTGGAAATGAACAAAGTGCCTGAAAACCTGGTAATTATCGGCGGTGGTGTTGTCGGTATTGAGCTTGGACAAGCCTTCATGACATTTGGCTCAAAAGTCACTGTTATCGAAATGATGGACCGCATCGTACCAGCTATGGATGCGGAAGTTTCTAAAAACCTTCGCCTCATTCTGGAGCGTAAGGGCATGACAATCCTGACTGAAACTAAGCTGGAAGAAATTATCGAAGAAAATGGCAAATTACGTATCAAGGTTGAAGGAAAAGAAGATGTCCTCGCAGATAAGGCCCTTCTTTCTATCGGACGCGTGCCAGACCTAGAAGGTATCGGTGAGGTTGAATTCGAACTTGATCGTGGCAGCATTAAGGTCAATGAGTATATGGAAACTTCTGTTCCAGGTATTTACGCACCAGGTGATATCAATGGTACTAAGATGCTGGCTCATGCAGCCTTCCGTATGGGTGAAGTTGCTGCTGAAAATGCTCTGAAAGGTAACCACCATGTTGCTAAGTTCAATCTGACGCCTGCTGCTATCTACACTCTTCCTGAAGTAGCAGCAGTTGGTTTGACAGAAGAGCAAGCTCGTGAGAAATACGATGTAGCGATTGGTAAGTTCAACTTCGCTGCTAACGGCCGTGCTATCGCTTCAGACGCGGCTCAAGGTTTCGTTAAAGTCATTGCCGACAAGAAGTATGGTGAAGTGCTTGGTGTCCATATCATTGGTCCTGCAGCAGCAGAATTGATCAATGAAGCATCAACCATCATCGAAATGGAAATCACTGTAGAAGAAATGCTTAAGACCATTCACGGTCACCCAACCTTCTCAGAAGTTATGTACGAAGCTTTTGCAGACGTACTGGGGTTGGCAGTTCACTCACCTAAGAAAAAATAATTTAAAAGATAGATTAGACTGGACATAAATCATTGTTCCAGTCTCTATCGTATAAAGAGGTAGCTTATGAAATACATTGTTAACTACTCAAATGATACAGCTTTTAATATTGCTCTGGAAGAATATGCTTTCAAACACCTCTTAGATGAGGATGAGATTTTCCTGCTCTGGATTAACAAACCTTCTATCATCGTGGGACGTCACCAAAATACCATCGAAGAAATCAACCGTGACTACGTTCGTGAGCATGGCATTGAAGTTGTGCGTCGTATCAGCGGCGGAGGAGCTGTCTATCATGATCTGAACAACCTCAACTACACCATTATCTCCAAGGAAAACGAAGATCGTGCCTTTGACTTCAAGAGTTTTTCTACGCCGGTTATTAATACCTTGGCAGAGCTTGGGGTAAAGGCTGAATTTACTGGACGTAATGACCTGGAAATTGACGGTAAGAAGTTCTGTGGCAATGCTCAGGCCTATATTAACGGCCGTATCATGCACCATGGTTGCTTACTCTTTGATGTTGATTTGTCTGTCTTGGCCAATGCGCTTAAGGTTTCTAAAGACAAGTTCGAATCAAAAGGGGTTAAATCTGTCCGTGCACGCGTGACAAATATTGTCAACGAATTGCCAGAAAAGATTACTGTCGAAGAATTCCGTGACCTGCTTCTGGACTATATGAAGAAAGAGTATCCAGAAATGACAGAATATGTCTTCTCTGAGAAAGAACTAGAAGAAATCAAGCAAATCAGAGATAGCAAGTTTGGAACTTGGGACTGGAACTACGGTAAATCACCTGAATACAATGTCCGCCGTGGCACCAAGTTTACCAGCGGTAAGGTAGAAATCTTTGCCAATGTTGTTGAATCTAAGATTCAGGATATTAAAATCTATGGAGACTTCTTTGGTATTGAAGACGTAGCAGCAGTAGAGGATGTGCTGCGCGGTGTTAAATACGAGCGTGAAGATGTACTTAAAGCTCTTGAAAGGATTGATATTAGCCGTTACTTTGCTGGGATAAGCAGAGAAGAGATTGCCGAAGCTATCGTCGGTTAAAATATGACATAAAGAAAACCAAGCTCTCGAAGAGTTTGGTTTTTCATGTAAACAGTATATTTCAAATCAACAACATTCTTACGTTTCCTTAACCAGCTAGTTTTCTCTAGGCTTTATCTACCAGATATGATAAAATGATAGGGAATTAGAGAAAGGGGTGCCTTGATGCAGAAAGTCCCAGTAGAAAGCCTTGGTCTGTTTGAGCAGTTGGACCGCACAGTTGTAGCTTTTCTGAAGAAAAAACCATCTCCTAATCCAGACAATTTTTATGTTAGCATATCTCCAGAAGATTATGAGAAAAAGAAAGAAGAATTTGAAAAATCAGGCTATCAAGCTGTGAAATTACCGCTTGGCATGGCGTTGGATAATGTTATTCAGCAACCTTCTTTCCAAAACCTAGTCATTGGCGGGCTCTACATGGTAGATGTTTTCGTTCCCAAGGAAGACCTGATGCCCTTGAAGGATCTTGTAGACAGCTTTTGTATCATGTTTGCAGCAGCTAATAATCGAATAGAGAATATCAAGGCTTACGATCTGATGAAGAGTAAAACGGTCTATTTTATCGGAAAACTCTTCACGGATAATCCTCAGCCAGGCGATGAAGTTAGCTTCGAAGGGCTGAATAGAGAGACAGCAGAAGGCTCCTACGAAGCAGTCAAATGTTTCCTAACTAGAGAAAGCGCTGAAAAGTACAACTCCAAGAATCGACCTGTCACAGCAGCAAATCTGGAGCATCTCAAGCACTTCTGGGGCAGACCGCTTATTATTGAACCTCATCGGAACTATTGGATTGAATTTTTATAAAAGAAAGAGCGAAGCATCTAAACTAGATTTTCGCTCTTTTGTTGTTATTGCTGTCTCTGTTGTTACATATTTTAAATTATGTAATATTATAATTTATCCAAAGCATTCTTTTGCTCATCATTGACAATATGGGTGTAGAGGTCCGTTACCTGAGTGCTAGCATGCCCTAGCTGATGACTTACGAGAACTTGAGATTTGGTTGCATCATATAAGCGTGTAGCAAGCGTATGGCGGAGTTTGTGAGGAGTCACTCGCACTTTGAAGTCCTCAGAATACTTGGCCACCATTTTTTCAACACTAGAAGCATCAATTCTATTAGGAGTGCCACGGTATTCAGTCAAAAAGAAGGCTGTATCAGTCTTTTCGGCCTTATATCGCTTGCTCCGAATATTCAGATACTCTTCTAAATAAGGCTTTGCAAAAGCAGCGACATTGACAGAGTCTCTTTTCCCGCCTTTTCTTGTCACTTCAATGACCATCATTTTGAGATTGATGTCTTTTAGGTCCAGATTGACAGCTTCAGATAGACGAACACCAGAGGCTAGCAACAAGGCAATGATGGCTAAGTCTCGTTCTTTATTCTTGTTAAAAGAAGACAGAGCGCGGTTAGAGAGCTTCTTAGGGTACTCCGTATCAATATACTGAAGAAATTCTTCTGTCTCATCCCCTAAAAAGAGCTTCTGCTTAATATTCTCTGCACGAGCAGCCAGAGTTTCCTTTTTCTTCTTAGTAGCAACCTTTTTCATCACATTTCGATAGAAGTAGGGCTCGCCTTGCTCGTTTTCAACTTCCTCAGTCAAATATTTGTAGAGGCTGGACAAAGCTGACAGAGTTCGGTTGATAGTTGTCTGAGAAACACCGTTTTGTGTCGTGTTGGCATTGAGAAGCGGCCGCTCTCGCAGATACAGAATGAAGGCTTCCATGTCTTTCTTGGTCATGTTTTCCAAGACCGAGAGAGGAATCTCAGCAATATGCGAAGCGTCTGTGATGCCAGATTCCAGCACCCAGTTAAAAAAGCGATCATATTCTTTGAGATATTCGTATAAGGTTGTAAAACTATAAGGTACTGCCAGCTTAGACTGGTAATATTCCAAAATGTACCAGGGCATGGTAGCCTTGAGTTTATCAATTCTTTCTAATAACAGTTCACGTCTCATTAAAATTCTCCGTTTTTTCTATAACAGTAGTATAGCATATCTAGATATATTTTTCAAGAAAATTATAGTTTTTCGGAAAGATGATAGAGGGAGGTAAGTAATCTAACTTTACTACAAAACAGATAAAAGATAATAAAAACAAGACAGAATTGAGAAACTAAACTCTGTCTTGTTTTACCTGAAACTTATTCATCTGATTCGATTTTTTGAAAATAATCCAGTTGCCATTTTTGTGTTGCCTGAGCTGTTTTATTTAAATTTGTGCACCAGGACGGATAAAACCGCATTGCCATCTTTCCTTTACAATCCTTTGTAGAAAGAATTTTTTTACTGATAGCCACCTCTTTGGGAATGATAAATATACCGCAATGACGGTCTTCGATGACGACAATAACCAGTTTATTACCCAAGTCTTTATCAGTATAAGGGATATTCTTGTTGTCTTGGTCTTTTTTCCAAAAGACTGTAAAGTAGCCTTCTTTTTTGGGCGTTTTCTTTGCCAAACGGCATCTTTTATATTCTTGATCATCCTTTGGCTTAATCAAAATGCTTTCATAGTCTTCATTCCATTTTTCATTTATCAGATCAAAGTCACCATAATACCTATGAAGAATTTCTGTTATTTTCATTGTTTTGTCGCCTTTCTAATTTTTTACCAAAATTAAATTATGTAAAGATTTATCGGTTTAAGTTTATTTTTATTATAACAAAAAATCCCTAATCAAATCAATTACCTGTTCATTTTGGGGCAGAGAGGAATGATGGGCATCCTTACCTACGATGACAACCTCTCTGTGTGAAGCTATTTTTCCTTTGTAAATCAAGCTCCCAGCCTCTACACTGCTTTTATGGACAATTCCGTCACCATCTCGGAAAAAAATTCCCAAAATTGACAAATGCTGCAGCTTCTTAGGAAGTTTTCCCTGATTGGCTACAAAGTCATCTAGCATCGCGACTCGATGATTGAGATTTTTCTTGTTCAGATTATAAGGACTGCCAATAGTCAGGAGCTTTTCCACCTCCAAATCAGAATGGTTTGTCAGGTATTGCTGCAGGAATACTGTATAAACTAGTCCTCCATTAGAATGCCCCAGCGCCTTAAAGTTGTTAAAAGAGTACTTGTTTCGCAAAACAGTCAAGGCAGCGTCAAACATTGCCGCCTGCTGCTTGATGTTTTCATATCCATCGCGATTATTTTGAAAGCCAACTACAAAAATGGGATTTCTATCCTTGCGCTTCAAATGCCCTCGGTAAGTCATGTGCCCGTCATTCCAGACTTTAATACGGACTAGGCTATGACTTGGATGCTGATTTCGGTTGAGTTTTTTAACCATTCGATTAAAACGATTCTCTGTCGCCGAACTACCTGGAATCATGATAATAGGATGTATTTCGACCTTGCTGGCAGGTAGATGGGAAATAGGGTGAGAAGGCAGCTTATTTAATAATTTTTGAAAGGTTTTAGCAAATCGATGAATCAATTGAGTCAAAAAAGGCTTCATTCTAGTCTCCGTATCTGAATCTGATATTTTCAAAAACAAGCCACATAACGGATTTATGTAGCTTGTTATTTTCTCTTTGAAAGAAATATGCTAAATTACTTTATTTCTTAATTACATTATTTAACTTAAATCGCCTTCTATCTGAAACATTTTTTCTTTAGGCTTATCTTCCCCTAATAATTGATTATTAAAAAAATTAGCCATTGGAAGAAAAAAGTCCAAATCTAAATGCTTTCCATTAACGACTGGTATTTTTAACTCAATATTTCCAATTTTAATAGAAGAGTTTTTTCCTTGAAGGGCTTTTATAGTTACTATTTCATCTAAATTAATTTCTGGTATATTCTTAATAGTTGAAAATACCATTGATTGACGAACTATGTCGTAAACATTTACTTTACGCATACTCTTTAGAAGATGAGTTCGAGCATTATAAGCGTATCCTGAAACAAGTAAAGCAGTAAAAAATTCAAATGGATTCTCTTGGTAACCTTTTTCTAATACATCAATTGCTGCTTCAACAGCTAATTTTGAATGATAAAGTTGCCATCCTAACGCATCTGAATAACCTGCGTTCCCTGCAAATTCGTTTTTTATTTGAGCTATTTCCTTTTTTACTCGTTGAATATAGTCTTCGCTATTTTTCATATAAGCAGAAATAGCTCGTTTGTTACCAAAGTTTCCTGCTCTTCTAAATCCGTAGCGTCTAACTTTTAGAGAAGTTTCTGCATTATCATTATTTTCTTGATATATCACTGAAAAATCTGTAAAAACACTTAACGAACTATTTATATCAATTAAACTATAAAGCTTTTCAGTAGGGACTAATAATCCAAAAGAAGCTAAAGTAAGGTCTTGAAACCATTTCTCATTTTGGTAACCAGCTTGTACAGCAATTGAATTCCAGTAATGAACATCACGATGCGTATGTCCACTAATTAACCAATATCTGTTATCTGGCTCAGGCTTATAAATACTAGGATAAGGTGTTTCTTCTTTTGGGAATAAAGCAAGAGTCTGCCACCAAGAATCTATTGCGTTTTCAGCGAGTGAATCCATCGGCCAGTGTGTTACTATGAATAGTGATTCATTTTTATTTAATCTAGTAATTCTCTTATTTGCAAAATCACACCACTCTTTATTAAGTTTTTTAAGCGTTTCTATATCGAAATTTTTAACTTGAGTGCAATCTGGTACGCGGTTTTCTATGTCTTTGATTGTTGCAGTTAATAACCAATTTGAATCATTTTCGTCAATGTATTCAAATAAGTCATAAACATTTGCTATGCGATTAAGGTCTAGGACTGTATAATTTAAATTAGTGAAGCCAGTATCTCCGATAAAAACCAAATTACCTATTTTGTACTCTCTACCAGTAAGGAGAAGGCGACAGAATTTATTTCTCTCTGTTGCCATTGAAGCTTGCTCAATACATTCAATCCACGTTCTTTTTTTATCTGAATAAGTCCAATAATCGTGATTTCCTAAAACTACAAAAGATGTAATCTGAGCTTTTTCGAGAATTTGTATAAAATCAAGCGTCTCAAAGAAATCGTCAAAAAAATCTCCAGCTAAAACAAAAATATTTCCTTCTCTATTTGAATATAGTAAATCAATAAAAAATTTTATATTTTGTTTAATTTTATTTTTAGAATATTGATAATCTCCACTTTTCAATACTTCTTCCATATATTTGAAATGAGCAATAGGATCATTCTCTAATTTTATTAATTTCTGTTTTACATACCCTGGAAGTGCTTTTTTATCAAAATGTAAATCACTCAATACATAAATATTAGGTTTTTCGTTCATAATAATCTCCTAAATTTATAAAACTAAATCCTAACTAAGTTAATAAAGAAATTCTTATCCTACTTCCGCTTCTTCTTGTTTTTCTTCATTTGCTTGGCCATTTTGTTCATGCTGCGGCGCATCAGGAACTCTCCAGCCTTGCCCTTGAGACCACCACCAAACATTTGGCTCATATCCGGCATGCCGGCTCCTCCTAAGCCTGACATATCTGGCATACCGCCTTGGCCCATCATGCCTTCTAGAGCTGACATGTCGGGCATTCCTCCGCCACCAGGCATATTCTTAGGCATATTGTTTGGATTGAGCCCCATTTGCTTCATCATCTTGCTCATATCGCCTGACAGAACGCCCTGCATCATCTGTTTAGCTTGATTGAAGTCTTTGATAAATTTATTGACATCAACGAAGCTGTTACCCGAACCATTGGCAATACGACGGCGACGGCTAGGACTCAACAAGTCTGGATTTTCACGCTCAGCCGGTGTCATAGAGGATACAATGGCACGCTTGCGGGCAATTTCTTTCTCATCCACTTTGATATTTTTGAGGGCAGGATTATTAGCCATACCTGGGATCAGCTTGAGCAAATCTTCCATAGGCCCCATGCCTTGTACCTGATCCAGCTGATCAATGAAGTCATTGAAATCAAAGGTGTTTTCCCGCATCTTTTCAGCCATTTCAAGCGATTTTTTCTCATCGTATTCCTGAGAGGCTTTTTCGATCAGAGTCAGCATGTCCCCCATGCCCAGAATCCGGCTGGACATGCGGTCTGGGTGGAAGGTTTCGATATCAGTGATTTTTTCACCGGTACCAGTAAATTTAATAGGCTTACCAGTAATCTGACGGACAGATAAGGCTGCACCACCACGGGTATCGCCATCAATCTTGGTCAGGATAATCCCAGTCACTTCCAATTGGCTGTTAAATTCTCGAGCGACATTAGCCGCTTCCTGACCAATCATAGCATCGACAACCAAGAGGATTTCATTCGGATTAGCCAGCGCTTTGACATCTGACAGCTCCTGCATGAGCTTTTCGTCAATCTGAAGGCGACCAGCCGTATCAATCAGGACATAGTCATTGTGGTTGGCTTTCGCTTGCTCCAAACCTTGACGGACAATCTCAACAGCTGGAACTTCCGTACCTAAAGCAAAAACAGGTACATCAATTTGCTGTCCAAGTGTTTTCAGTTGATCAATAGCCGCAGGACGGTAAATATCCGCCGCAATCATGAGCGGACGAGCATTTTCTTCCTTCTTGAGCTTATTAGCAAGCTTTCCAGCGAAGGTGGTTTTACCAGCCCCTTGCAGACCAACCATCATGATAATAGTCGGAATCTTTGGTGACTTGATAATCTCAGCAGTATCAGATCCCAGGATAGTTGTCAGCTCTTCGTCAACAATCTTGATAATCTGTTGCGCTGGATTGAGGGTATCGATAACCTCATGACCGACAGCGCGCTCACGGACTTTCTTGATAAAGTCTTTGACAACTGGCAGGGCAACGTCGGCTTCTAAAAGGGCCAGACGAATCTCTTTGGTTGCTTCCTGAACATCGTTCTCTGAGATTTTTCCTTTTCTGCGCAGATTTTTAAAGACGTTCTGCAAACGTTCCGTTAAACTTTCAAATGCCATTTTTATTCTCCTAGTTTCTATTTCAATCAATTCAGTGGAAATTTTCCAAAACGTGTTAAACAAGCGTATTCTTCAGCAGAGACTTCTTTCATAATCTCATTTGGATAGCCCCAGCAACCGAAGCCTTCTTGCATTGCCTTAGAAAGATCGTCAGGGGAGATGATTTGTACCCTGGCAGGAAAAGATTCTTCCAACTCTAACAACCAGCAAGACATTCCCTTGTAGATAACTTGTTTAGCCATGTTCACTCTCGGTTGTCAATACCAGACAGAATCCCAATCTGCTCCTGCAGATAGCTGTCGTCAGGGTATTTCTCCGTAATCTGGTCAAATATCTGACTTCTGACAATGTAGTCCGAGTACATGTGCAGCTTTTTCTCATAGTCTTCCAGAATCTTCTCCGTCCGCTTGATATTATCATAAACGGCCTGACGGCTGACACCAAACTCCTCAGCAATCTCAGCCAGACTGTAGTCGTCCGCATAATAGAGCTCAATATAGTTCATCTGCTTGTCAGTCAAAAGCGCCGCATAAAACTCAAAGAGAGCATTCATTCGGTTTGTTTTTTCAATTTCCATAAGAAACATTATACCAGAAAAGCATGATAAACTCTAGTCTGACAAGGGAAATAAACACTCGAAATATGAGATTGCAAAAGGTCAATCAGCATTTTCTGTCGAGTGAAATACAAGATAAAAACCCTTGGTGATAACCAAGAGTTTTGCAATAATTAATTGTTTTCTAAATAAAATTCAAAACGATCGCCGACATACTGGCTTTTTACATATTCAAAAGCTGTACCGTCATCAAAGTAAGAAATCTGAGTCAGTCCTAATATAGCATGGCCGCGGGGAATATCGAGGTAATTGGCGATTTTTTCCTTAGCCAGCCGAGCATAAATCGTCTGCTGGGACTTGCCAATCTTATAGCCATGTTCCTGCAAGGTCTGGAAGAAATGACTGGTCACCTCTTCTTTTTTGAAATTCTTAATGAACTTCTCTGGAATTGAAGCCACTTCGTAGACCACCGGCAAATCATCAGCGTAGCGAACCCGCTCCATCCGAATGACATTTTCCGTCTTGTGGATACCTAGTTTCTCCACTTCCTGCTCACTCGGCAGGGTACGCCGATAAGAAATAAGCTGGCTGGATGGCGTTTTGCCTTGCGCCTTCATGATTTCCGTGAAGCTGGTGGTGCCGCGCATTTTCTCCTGAACACGTGTGCTGGCTACGAAGGTACCACTGCCGACCCGACGCTCCAGCACCCCCTCATCAACCAAGAGCGTAATGGCCTGACGCAGGGTCATACGGCTGACCTTAAAGGTTTCGGCTAGATCTCGCTCACTGGGCAGGCGCTCTCCAATCTCCCAAACGGCATCGTCGATGTCTTTCTTAATCTGATCATGAATTTTGATATATGCGGGCAACATGTTGACTCTTCTTTCTTATTTGGTACCTTCCTTTATTTTAGTACCAAATACTTCAAATGTCAAACTAAATGATAAGTATTAGCTCTCAAATGCTTGCTTTTCTCACGATTCTAGCTGTTTAGCCAAATAAAGACTCATATTCTTTTTTTCAGCACTCTTGCTCCTTATTGCCTTGGAAAAATTCCTTTTTTGTGATAAAATGAGGGGAAAAGATTACTTCTTTTAAGAAAGGGAACAGATGACAACTAGAACTGAATTGCAAGATGTCGAAAAGATCATCGTGCTTGATTACGGCAGCCAGTACAACCAGCTGATTTCACGCCGCATTCGTGAAATCGGTGTTTTTTCTGAGCTCAAGAGCCACAAGATTACTGCAGACGAGGTCCGTGCTATCCAGCCTGTCGGGATTATCCTTTCCGGTGGTCCGAATTCTGTATATGAAGACGGCTCCTTTGATATTGATCCGGAAATTTTTGAGTTGGGAATCCCGATTTTGGGAATCTGCTATGGTATGCAGCTGTTGACTCACAAGCTGGGCGGCAAGGTTGTCCCTGCTGGTCATGCTGGAAATCGTGAATATGGTCAGTCGACTCTGTCACATACTGCTAACTCCAGCCTTTTCAACGGAACACCTGAAAGCCAGCTAGTTCTTATGAGCCATGGAGATGCAGTAACAGAAATTCCTGCTGACTTTGTCCGTACTGGTACTTCTGCTGACTGTCCTTTTGCAGCAATTGAAAATCCTGCTAAGAAAATCTACGGCATTCAGTTCCACCCTGAGGTTCGTCACTCAGAGTTCGGTTATGATATTCTTCGTAACTTTGCTCTTAATATTTGTGGAGCTAAAGGCGACTGGTCTATGGATAACTTCATTGACATGGAAATTCAAAAAATCCGCCAAACCGTTGGTGACAAGAAGGTGCTGTTGGGACTTTCTGGTGGTGTAGACTCTTCTGTCGTCGGTGTTCTCTTACAGAAAGCAATCGGTGATCAACTAATCTGTATCTTTGTGGATCATGGTCTTTTACGTAAAGGCGAAGCTGATCAGGTCATGGATATGCTGGGCGGCAAATTTGGTTTGAATATCATTAAGGCAGATGCTGCTAAACGATTCCTTGATAAACTAGCCGGTGTCTCAGATCCAGAGCAAAAACGTAAAATCATTGGAAACGAGTTTGTCTATGTCTTTGACGACGAAGCCAGCAAACTAAAAGATGTAAAATTCTTGGCTCAAGGAACTCTCTATACAGACGTTATCGAATCTGGTACCGACACTGCTCAGACTATCAAGTCTCACCATAACGTTGGTGGTCTGCCAGAAGACATGCAGTTTGAGCTGATTGAGCCACTGAACACGCTCTATAAGGATGAAGTGCGTGCTTTGGGTACCGAGCTTGGTATGCCTGATGAAATTGTCTGGCGCCAGCCATTCCCAGGACCAGGACTTGCTATTCGCGTTATGGGAGAAATCACTGAGGAAAAATTGGAAACTGTCCGCGAATCTGATGCTATTCTCCGCGAAGAAATCGCCAAAGCTGGTCTTGACCGCGACATCTGGCAATACTTTACTGTTAATACTGGAGTCCGTTCTGTTGGTGTCATGGGTGACGGCCGGACTTACGACTACACAATTGCGATTCGCGCTATCACTTCTATTGATGGCATGACAGCTGACTTTGCCAAGATTCCTTGGGATGTTCTGCAAAAAATCTCTGTTCGTATCGTCAACGAGGTGGATCACGTCAACCGCATCGTCTACGATATCACTAGCAAACCACCTGCAACTGTTGAGTGGGAGTAACAAGTAAATCATATTTAAAAAATCCTCCACCGGAAGACTTCTGATGGAGGATTTAACGCATAAAAAAACAAACAAGGCTGGGACATTTTAGTCCCAGCCTTGTTTTATATAGTCTTGAAATTAACCGCCAAATAATCCTTTAAAGAAGTTGACAATGGCATTCCAGATATTAGAAAAGAAATTACCGCCTTCTTGAAGGAGGCCGTTTGCATCAAAGTTGAGGTTAATATTGTTAAAAGTATCCCCTGCCTTTGAAACAATGCTGTCTTTCAAGTCACTAAGTGTCTTTGTAAAGTCAGAATCTGTAATGACTCCACTGTTTGAAAGATTGATAGCGAAATTCACGATGAGGTTGATTTGGTCACTGGTCACTGACTGAGTTAGACCGTAGTTTTTCAAGGTTTCTTCAACAATCTTACGAACATCATCTGCTGTCAGATTGCTGTTGTTCTTCTTAGCATTGGCAATAGCCGCTTTGATATCAGCCAAGGCTACGTTGAGCTTGTCTGCGTCATAGCCTTCCTTACCTGTATTTTCAGCATTGATGCCAGAAAGGGCAGCCAGTTCTTCCTGTGCTAGATTTTTATTTTCCTGAGGAATGGTCGCGCCATTATCCTCTAGAGAGTAGTAAATCCCTGCCAAGGCGCTCTCACCTGTTACCGGAATTGGTGCTGCAACGGTAATCTGCGCGTGCTGAACACCCAGAGTAACAGCTGCATTGCGATACATATCTTCTGTAACCTTAGTGATGTTTTGCGGAGTGACAATTTTGACCTCTAATGGCTTGTTGCCGCCTAACTTCTGGATTTTTACAGAAGAATAAAGCTGCAGACTAGGGTCGTTGGCAACATCCATGATTTTAGAGTAGACTTCCGGTGTCATGGTCTTAAGTGGCTTGCTGTCACTAGATGAATTGTAGCCTAGCATTTGCAAGGTCTGCTGTTTTTGGCTTTCATCCAAGGAATAACCCAGCACATACTCTGGCTGCACGTAAGTCTCATCAATGACTTTCTGAACATTTGAATTGGCAGCTGCGGTCGATACAGTAAACAGAGTAGCCAGCAAGGCTCCTGCTGTCATTAAAGTTTTTTTGAATTTCATATTTTTTCCTCTTTTCCCCTCGCTATAGTTTCCCAAATTCTATAGCTGTTTTATACAGTAAACTTTCTATCTGACTGCCTCTAATTTCTGTTTCTTGAGCTTGTGATTTTCGCTCCTTTTGATGTTTAGAGTGCTTCAGTTAAGTTGCTGCAATGATGGAGTTATTATTATCTCATCCATTGAGGGCTTGAGATAATAGATACATTTTACAACATTTCTCAAAGAAGTTCAAAGAAAAAACAGTCACTGGATTTGCTTGCCAGTAACTGCTCTTTTCTACTTTTTCCAAAGGAAGTCAATCAGCAATTCGTCTACTTCTGGATTCTCATGCAATTGGCTGTGCTGAGCCAACTGACCTGTGATTTTCTTTTCCTGGTAAGATTTGGCATTTTCAACCATGAGATATTTGAGGCTGCGAGAAGAAATATTGAGGACAGAACCGTCGGATTCGTTTTTAAAATCACCGTAAATGTTCAGAACATCTACTTGTTCTTGCGGGTAAACTTCTCGTAATCCCAGTAGTTTTTGATAAGTCTGGCTCATAGCACTAGGCTGGCCAGTTTGGTCGTCTAGAATTGTCAAATCTTCAGGCAAGTCCCTTCCTTCCAGACCATTAACATGGTTGGCAATATTGACCTGCTTTTGCAACTGAGGAAGATTTTCATCCTGACCGTTCTCTAGCATATAAAAGAGGATGGACATATTCCCCATCGAATGGCCTACCAGATTCATCTTATTAAAGCCATAAGTCTCTTGTAGCTTACGAATCACAGCAGCTGCATACTTACCATCTTGAGCATAGTCGGCATTGCGGTTATCTTCGTAGTTTACCTTAATAATGGGATTGATAGCACCTTTCGGTATCTCGCCTAATAAGCTTACTTGACCGTTTTTACTGACATTTGCTGTGATAATTGTCTGAGTGACTCCAGCTTTTTTGGCTGCCTCTGTCATATGATTTTCAGCATTAGAGCTGGATCCAAAACCGTGGAAAAACAAGGTCGGCGTTGTTGACTGCACAAATTGTTTTGTATTGAGGCTAGTGGCTTCTTTATGGTTGTAAAAAGCTGTTAGACCGGCAATTGTCACCAAAACCAGAATGAGGAGCTTAAAAGCAAGTTTCTTGTTCATTTTTCATTCCTTTTTATGATAGATGTACAAAATTATATCATGTATCTATCATGGTTACAAATATCTGGATTATTACTTCACCATCAAAAAAGAAAGAAGCTAAACTACTTCTTTCTAAAACCATTTTAAGAGGCGCATGATATGCATGTTCATCTTGACCTGACGGGAATAATAATAATTACCGCCGTTGATATAGAGTTCTGGCCCGTGAAAAATAGAAATCAGATTATAATAGCCGTAGGTCTTGCCAGTCACATTTCCTAAGCTTGGCGCTACTATATCTTTGGAATATTTCTTAGCCAGCTCCAACGTATTTTCGCCACCGTTTTTAGCGACATAGTCAATATAGGCCTGACCGAAATTATAGGCTTGTACTGCTGTCCAAACATCCACCTTTTTTTCACTGGCTAACTCTAGGTTATCAGACAAGGTCTGAACTCCCTGGCGAATACTTTCTTTGTTGTCCGTGATAGCATTGGTCTGACCAGTCGCGCTTTCACTGGACTGCATGACATCGGTGTCTTTTCCCTTGGTCTCTGTATAAATCATGGCCAGTACCAATTCTTCATTGGCCGCTGTGTCCTGCTCGTCCAGCACTTCTCTGACCAAAGTCTGATACTTCATGACCTGCTTAACATCATGATGAACCTGATAAATCTTGTAGCCGGCAAAGAGCACGAAAAGGACTAAAATCAGTCTTCTTAGAAATTTAAACATTATTTATTTTGGATATCCTCGATGTTCTTAATCAAAATAGAATAGGTCCCGTTGTCGTTCTGGATAAATTCTACCGACTCTGCATCCTGATAGATATTATTGGGAACGATGAGCTCAATTCCATTTGAAAGGGAGAGTTTCTGATTTTCGAACTTTTTCTTCTGGCGGCTGCTGTCAATCTCGTCAAACTTGACTGGCTCAGGAATAGCTTCCTTGACTTGGTCAATAAAGGTAAGTCGGGCAGTCAGATTGCTGTCAAAAAGATCATCGGCCAACTTTTCAGGCGACAGTTCGTCATTTTCTTCCAAATTTTTGAAAATACTGGATTTGACCTTGGACTGGAACTGAAAATCGTCTTTGTTAAAACTTTCGGCAACTTTTTGAGCAGTCTTCTCAAGCGCTTTGATTGATTTCTTAGCTGAGATTGTCGGATTGACCTGCAAGAGATTGTCCGAGAGATAATTGAGAAAGGCACCGTTATGCTTGATGCGCTTTTCAATCAGATGGTACTTGCGAGATTTGAGATTGATGACCAAAGCCTCGTCTGCACCCGTACCAAAGCCAGGCAAATTGTTCTGCGTCAGCTTGATAGGATTGTCCACCTCGCCACCTAAGTGAGTAAGAGTTTCCCGCAGAGCAATCCGCAGAAAAGCGAAATGCTCAACACCCTCTTTGTCAAACTGGACAAAAATCAGATCGTTGGTTTTCTGGTTTTCACTGACAGAAAACTCCTCCTGCCAGAGCTTAGCCACTGTCACTGATGTTTCCAGTAAGTCGTCTGAAAGCTGGGCTAAAAAGACGTTTTCGGGATCGAAAACACCTGTTTTAGCATCGTCAGAATAGACCCGTTCAATCTTCTTGCGCAGGTATTCTTCAATCTTGGGAGTAATGTTGAGAAACTTATCTGCAAGCAGTAGTTCGGTATCAGCTGGGCTGAATTGATGAATAATCGCTTTTTTTACGTAAATATCCATCTTAGTTCAAGCCTTCATAGAGTGGAAAAGCGTCCGTTAATTCGCGAACTTCTGCCCGCACCTGATTTAGCACCGCTTCGTTTTCAGCGTTTTCCAGAGCCTTGATAATAAGCTCGGCTACCTTGATACTTTCTGTTACACCAAAGCCTCGAGCTGCAATGGCTGCTGTACCGATACGAATCCCGCTAGTCTTAAATGGTGACAAAGTCTCGTAAGGGATGGAGTTTTTATTAAGCGTGATATTAACCTCATCCAAGAGATTTTGCGCTACTTTCCCATTTTCTACAACTTTAGTGACATCAACCAAGAAAAGATGATTTTCAGTACCGTCAGAAATCACACGGAACTTATCATGCTGACGGAAGACTTGGGCCATAGCTTGGGCATTATCCAAAATCTGCTGGGCATAAACCTTGAAAGCTGGGTCAAGCACTTCTTTAAATGCAACTGCTTTGGCTGCAATGACATGCTCCAATGGTCCGCCTTGAATTCCTGGGAAGATAGCTGAGTTGATCTTCTTAGCCAATTCTTCATCATTTGTCAAAATCAATCCACCGCGAGGTCCGCGCAAGGTCTTGTGGGTCGTTGTCGTTGTGATGTCTGCATAAGGTACAGGGCTTGGGTGGAGACCTGCAGCAACCAAACCAGCGATGTGAGCCATATCAACCATGAGCTTAGCGCCTACCGCATCAGCGATTTCGCGGAATCTTGAAAAGTCGATGATGTGAGAATAGGCTGAAGCTCCCGCCACAATCAGCTTAGGCTGAACCACTTTGGCTTGCTGGAGGATGGCATCAAAGTCCAGTAATTCTGTTTCGGGATCTACGCTATAAGATACAAAATTGTAGGTTTGCCCAGAGAAGCTGACTGATGCACCGTGTGTCAAGTGACCACCTGCAGACAAATCCATACCCATAACTGTATCACCTGGCTCAATCAAAGCCATATAAGCTGCACAATTAGCCTGGCTGCCTGAGTGAGGCTGAACATTAGCAAACTTGGCACCAAAGATTTCCTTGGCGCGTTCAATTGCCAGACCCTCAATCACATCCACTACATCTGTCCCACCATAGTAACGGCGACCTGGGTAACCTTCAGCATACTTATTGGTCAAAATAGAACCTTGAGCAGCCATGACAGCTTTAGAAACGACATTTTCTGAAGCAATCAGCTCAATATTATGCTGCTGACGTTCTTCTTCTTTAGCAACTGCTTCCCAAATCTCTGGGTCAAATGCTTTGTAGTCTTCTTGGTCAAAAATCATAAGGTGTCTCCCTTCTTTTGCGAAAATAGGACCTTAAGTCCTAAAGTTAAAATTTTATATCATTTACTTTGGCGAGAATATCCTCGCGAGTGATTGTCCCTTGGCGTAAAATAAGAGCCTTTTCTCCAGACAAGTCTAGAATAGTTGAATCCTGACCTGTCAAAGCAGCATCATCTTCTACTCCCGAGACCTCCTCTTGAAAATCCATCATAATCCGCTGAAAAGAAGTTCCACTGGCTTTTCCAGAAAGATTGGCGGATGGACCAATCAAAGGACCATACTTTCGAATCAAGTCCAGGGTGGCCGGATGTTTAGGAATTCGAAAGCCCACAGTTTCCATACCTGAGTTTATCCAAGCTGGCACTCGGTCATTGGCTTGGAGGATAATAGTCAGCGGCCCAGGTAGAAAAGTTTGATAGATTTGCTCCAGATAACTGGGCTGGTTCTTGGAAAAAGCATAAATCTCTTCCAAGCTAGCCACATTGAGATTAAGAGCCTTGTCACGGGGTCTTCGTTTTAATTCATATACTCGTTCAACAGCCTCTTCATTCAAAGCCTGAGCAAAGAGGCCATAAACAGTTTCGGTGGGCAGGACAACTGCTCCGCCTGCCGTTAGAATCTTTTCTATCTTATCCATTGTCCATCGCCACCATTCTATCTTTGCCAAATTGATCTTTCAGGACTCGGATTCGTTTTTGCGGGAAGAATTGTCTAAATAAATCCGCGACACCGTCACCCTGCTTGTAACCAATTTCCAGATAGATCTTTCCCTTTTCTGTCAGATAGTCTCCTGCCTGCTCGGCTATTTTCCGATAGACGGCATAGCCATCCTCCTCAGCAAAGAGGGCCATGTGAGGCTCTGAGGTCAGAACATTGAGTCCAACTTCGTCTTTATCTGCTTCTGAAATATAGGGCGGGTTGGAAACGATGATATCAAATTTTCCTTGAATTGCATCCAAGCAATCGGATTGGACAAAAGTAAGGCTAAGATTACAGGACTGAGCGTTTTCTGCTGCCAAGGCAAGAGCATCATCCGAGAGATCAGAAGCAGTAATCTGCCAGTTTGGACGGCTGTTTGCCAGTGCCAGAGCAATGGCTCCGCTACCCGTTCCGATATCCAAGACAGACAGAGAACTTTCGGGATTTTCTGACAAAATCAGCTCCACCAGCTCCTCCGTCTCAGGCCTCGGAATCAACACCCGCTCATCCACCTTGAGAGTCAGGCCGTGAAAATCACTGCTGCCAATGATATACTGAGCTGGCTTGTGAGCAAGCAGGTGCTCTTGAATTGCTTTTAGCTGTTTATGGTCTTCCTGGTTGACTTCTGCCCGAAGTTTGAGAACAAAGTCGGTAAAGGAGAGCCTATTAAGAGCCCTATAAACGAAAGACAGGCTTTCTGCTTCTTCTCCCGCTACTAGCAGCTCTTGCTCTAGCTCAGCCAAATATTGAGCCAATGTCATTACTTATTCAACTCTTCTAGTTTTTGCGTTTGGTCATAGAGAACCAAGGCATCAACGACTTCATCCAGTTTGCCAGCTAAAATCGTGTCCAGTTTTTGCAAGGTCAGTCCGATACGGTGGTCTGTTACTCGGTTTTGCGGGAAATTATAGGTGCGAATCCGCTCTGAGCGATCGCCTGTACCAATCGTGGATTTGCGCTCTGCATCTTGCTCATCTTGAGCGATTTGAGCAAAGTGGTCTGCTACACGAGCTCGGATGATTTTCATAGCCTTATCCCGGTTCTTCTGCTGGGTCCGCTCTTCCTGCATTTCGACCTTGATATTGGTTGGCAGATGGACAATACGAACGGCAGTCGCAACCTTATTGACGTTCTGTCCGCCGGCACCTGATGCGTGGTAGATGTCAACTCGCAGATCTTTAGGATCAATGTCGTATTCTACTTCTTCGATTTCTGGCATAACCAAGACAGTTGCCGTGGAAGTGTGAACACGGCCTTGGCTTTCGGTTACTGGAACCCGCTGTACGCGGTGAGCGCCAGATTCATACTTGAGTTTCGAGTAGACTGACTGGCCTGAGACCATAGCGACCACTTCCTTGATTCCACCTACACCATTGTAAGAAGCTTCCATAACTTCGAAGCGCCAACCTTGGCTTTCAGCATATTTTTGATACATCTGCAAGAGGTCTCCTGCGAACAACTGAGCCTCATCTCCTCCTGCAGCACCGCGGATTTCCAAAATGATGTTCTTATCATCGTTTGGATCTTTAGGTAAAAGAAGGATTTTTAGCTTTTCTTCGTATCCTTCTTTTTCAGCCTTGGCATCCTTGAGTTCCTGCTTAGCCATTTCTTCCAGGTCAGCATCACCAGATGCGTCTTTAATCATTTCTTCAGCGTCTGTGATATTTTGCAGGACTTTTTTATACTCGCGGTAAGCCGTCACTGTATCGCGAGTGCTGGCTTCTTCCTTAGAAAGCTCCATAAAACGCTTGGTATCACTGACCACATCAGGGTCGCTTAAGAGTTCACCAAGTTCTTCGTAGCGATCTTCAACCGCTTGTAACTGTTCATAGATGTTCATAGATTTTTCATCATCTCCTTTATTTCTATCATTGGATTACTTAATATCGGGGTTAAAATAGTGCTTGCGGCAGACTGAGATATAGGTCTCGTGGCCGCCAATTTTAATCTGCTCTCCGTCGTAAACCGGCTTTCCGTTATCAGTCCGTAAAACCATGGTGGCTTTACGAGAACAATATTGGCAAATGGTTTTAATCTCCTCAATCTTGTCAGCCAAGAGCAAGAGGTGCTTGGAGCCTTCGAAGAGTTCATTGCGAAAATCGTTCTTCAGACCAAAAGCCATAACTGGAACATCTAGCTCATCCACCACTCTAGCCAAATCATAGACATGATGGCGTTTCAAGAACTGAGCCTCATCAATCAAAACGCAATAAGGCTTCTCAGTCAGCTGTTGGATATAGCCAAAAATATCCGTCTGATCTTCAATAGCCATAGCATTCCGCTTCATACCGATACGACTAGAAACGACACCAAAGCCGTCGCGGGTATCAACAGCCGAGGTCATGATAACCACGCTCTTGCCTTGTTCTTCATAATTGTGAGCCACTTTCAAAATTTCAATGGTCTTGCCCGAATTCATCGTGCCATATTTATAGTATAACTGAGCCATAATTTAAATCTTTGCTAATTCACTATCTCCATTTTTACTTCACATTATTTTACCATAATTCACTACTCTTTAAAACCTCATTTATGATAAAATAATGATAAAGAAATAAAGGAGGCAGAAAATATGCCATTTGTTAGAATTGATTTGTTTGAAGGACGCACTCTAGAGCAGAAAAAAGCTCTTGCCAAGGAAGTAACTGAAGCCGTTGTCAGAAATACTGGCGCACCTCAGTCTGCTGTCCATGTCATTATTAACGATATGCCAGAAGGAACCTACTTCCCACAAGGTCAAATGCGGGAAAAATAAAAAAGACAAGCCAGCAGTTTGTGAAGATATAAACTGCTGGCTTTTTTCTATGAATGACTCCTACTGTTATCTCTTTTATTCTCAAATTCTTTAATTAATTTTTGATACCAATAAAAACTATCTTTTCGAATCCGCTCTAGACTACCACCTTCTTCCTCATCACGGTCTACATAAACAAATCCATAGCGCTTGCCATAACCGTTTAGCCATGAAAGTAGATCTGTGAAAGACCATGTACAATAGCCGATGACTTGGCAACCATCTTCGATGGCATTTTGTACAGCTGTAATATGATTATCAAGGTATTCAATCCGATATGGGTCGTGGATCTTTCTATCTTCTGTTAAGGTGTCATACTCTCCTAACCCGTTTTCAGTTATCATAATTGGAATATCATATCTGCTGGTAATCCGTCGCAAAGCTATCCGCAAACCAATTGGATCTATTTCCCATCCCCAGCTGGTACGCTCTAAGTGTTCATTTGGCACATGCTTAAACTGGTCCGGCTCTCCAGCCTCAGCATTCGGTACATTAGCAGCAAAAGTATGGGATTGGTAATAGTTGACGCCTATGAAATCTGGACGGCCTGCTTTTAAAATATCTAAATCTCCTTCTCGGATATCTAATTCTATACCGAATTGATTTTTCAAATAAGCTAGAGCTGTCCTTGGATAACGTCCCAATAAATAAGCATCCATCCAATACCAAACATTGACATCCAAAGATTTCTCCATGGCTAGAACATTCTCTGGCTGATTATCCAGAGCATAGAGGACAGGAAAAGCAAAGCTTGGACCGATTTGACCTTTTATTTTCAAATCATGGAATCGTTTGATAATCGTTGCATTAGCCAAGTTGACAATGTGATTTACCTGATGCATTAACTGAATATTTTTGATTCCTGGTGGAAAATGACCATCCCGATAACCTAGTCCAACAAAGACATTTTGTTCATTGAGTCCAATCCAATATTTCACTCGATCTCCAAAGTTTTCAAAGAGAACCTCTGCATAATACAGGAAATCGTCGATTATCTTTCTGGATTCCCAACCGCCGTACTCATCTTGCAGTACTTGAGGCAAATCCCAGTGATAGATTGTAATAATGGGTTCAATATTATATTTGAGAAGTTCATCAATCAGATTTGAATAAAATTCAATCCCTTTTTGATTGACCTCTCCTCGTCCCTCAGGCAAAATACGGGTCCAAGCAATTGAAAAACGATAAGCTTTCAGACCCATTTCTGCCATCAGTTTAACATCTTCTTTATAGTGATGATAATGATCCACTGCCACGTCGCCAGTCGTGTTTTTAAAAGTCCTATTGGGCTGGCGAACAAAGACGTCCCAAATAGACAGACTCTTACCATCTTCATCCCAAGCTCCTTCAACTTGATAGGCAGCTGAAGCCGATCCCCAGAGAAAGTCTCTGGAAAATTTTGTCACATCAATCAAGCTGCTGCACCTCCTTTGGCTTCTATTGCTTCCGCTTCAGCTTCTTGCTTAACCAATTGCTCTTCGTATTTCTTGAAGAATGGATAGTAGATTAACATAGCTGGCAAAATCAAGATATAGTCCCAAACGAAGTTTTGCCAACGAAGGGTTGTCAAGTAGTTGCTGAATCCCATTGGCAACTGTGCACTAACCACTATCCAAGCAGGAATAATAAAGCCTGTTTGGTAAGCAAAATAAGTCAAGATCATCATAATTGGCACATTGAGTACATAAGGGATGCAAAGAATTGGGTTGAACATAATTGGCATACCAAATGTTACCGGCTCATTGATACCAAACCACCCAGGAATGAGCGAAATCTTAGAAACGGCACTAATTTGTTTGGATTTTGAGCGCAAGCCCATCAGGACCAGGGCCCAGGTATTTCCTGTACCACCAACTAAAGCCATGGAAGTGTAGAGTAAGACTGGGAAGAATTGCATTGGCTGACCGTTCGCATGAAGAGCAGCATTGGTCGTTGCCGCTTGAATCCCAAGTGGAGAAATGATTGGAATAATGATGAGGGTACCATGAATACCGAAGCACCAAAGAACCAGCGCTAACATACAAAGCATCACAATCCCTGGTACAGATGATACAGCGCCAAGCGGTGCACGCAAGAGAGCCATAAAACCAGACGGAACGTTGTAAGCTCCTGCTGTCAAAGCACCAATACCAACATTCAGTAAGAGAAAGAGAGTAATGGAGAAAAATACTGGCAAAATAGAACCAAAACTATCTTGAAGAAATTGTGGCACTACATCTGGCATCTTAATTTTAATATCTTTTTCATAGCAGAATTTTTCAATCTGTACGACTACAAAGACAATGAAGAAGCTGATGAACATACCTTGTGACCCAAGATAGTCTAACTGTAGTCCGGAGAATTTTTCAGTATCAACAAAAGCTCCTGCTACCAGCATGAAAGTAACTGCTGTATCAACCGCAGCCATAATAGGAGATTTCAATTTCAAATTCTTAGCATAATGATAAGCAAAGAAGATAGCAACCCAGATAGAGATAAAATCCATTGAATAACGGAAAGGCAAGGTCAATGTATTATACACTGCATCCCCTGTTTTGAACCAACCTAGAGCTGTTTCATTTCCAATTGCAGCTAAGACTTGAAATAAGGAACCCACGGTAATCAATCCCAAGAGAGATCCTAATCCAGCTTGTAAAGACTGTATAAACACATTGTTGGCCAGTTTATAACCAATTTCCTGAAGTTTGGTCATAAATTTACTGTTAAAGAATTTTTCCATTAGAAAAACCTCCTTAAGATATTGCTTTAATTAATTGAAAGATATTCTTACAATCTCCCATTGCATAATCCATGGCTGGAATGGTGGCAACAGGTTTTGATACTGTCTCTTTGACCGAATCAAGTTTATAAGAGACCTGAGGGCCTAATAAAATCACATCATAATCCTGAGCATAATCTTGATAGTCCATCAATCCGACAGCTTTGATATTGAGGTCAATACCTTGGTCATTTGCATATTGCTCCATTTTTTTCATCAGGATGCTCGTGGACATACCAGCCGCACATATTAATAAGATTTTCATTGTCTTTCTCCTTCTCGATTGGAATACAGCTCAATCATCTCAGTGATAAGGTCAATGGCCAAGAGACTCGTCATAAAATGGTCTTGTGCATGAACAAGCAGTATACTCAACTGATGACCGTTTCCTTGTGCTTCTTCCTGCAATAAATCTGTTTGGGAATGATGGGCTTTTAAAATAACACTATTTGCCTCATCCATTAATTCCTTAGCTGCATCAAATTCTGCTAGTTTTGCTTTTTTAAGTGCTTCAAAAGCTAAGGATCGGGCTGCACCAGAATTGGCAATTAAGGACATGGCAATAATCTCCGCTGAACTATTCCATTCTTCCATACAAACTCCTCCTTTCAATTTGACTTCTTACCCAAAGTTTACTATAGCTCTATTCTACTGTCAAAAGCGTTTATATTTTCTTAATATACAGTTTTCTAGCTTAGTGTATCCATTTTCAAATGCCATTCATACTCAATTTATTATAAAAAATTTAAAGCAATAGTTTCTTACGTGCTTTAACTCTAGTACTCTGCTATTTTTAAATAGTTCCTTTAATATATTTTAGAACCTATCGTAAAATTAGTGTATAAAAATTAATCGTTTTTTATGATAATGTATAACACAAAGCTAAAGAGTATAAAAATTCATTAAAATCCGTCTCTTTTTCCTCAGGGGGTTACTTTCCACAAGGGCTTATTATATACTTAATTTATGAAGATTATTAGAGAACTCCAAGTCACTTCAGATGAATTTTATGACTTCTTGGAAAGCGAGTTTCTGAATCAAATCAATCAAACTGACAATCAAACAAAAAAGATAGATAGGTTAAAGAAAGGACTTCGTTACTCAAAATTGTCAGACAATGTCTATACCAAGACTGATTATGAGATTCTGGACTATCGTCGCCATGAAACCTACGTCATTCAAATCTCGTCCCACAGTGAAAAAACGATTACTTCCTACAAGACCAAGCCTTGCTCAAAAGGGCTTGAGGTTAAGCTAGAACAAGAACAAAATAAATTGACAAAAAATTCAAAAAGCAAGCTCATCAAGTGGATGGGAGAGCTTCTCTACTTTGGTCGCCTTTCGGAAAATCTTTATAAGATTCAAGGGGAAATTGAGAAGGCTAGAAAAGTGAAAACTCAGTAACAAGCAAATCCGATCCATACCTTCTTTTCTGCGCCCAGATTTTTTATGACTCGCAGATATTCAGATAGTTCAAGGAGTAGATTATGAAACAAGGCATCACACCTCAATATTGGAAACAAGAAAACAACGGTCGCTATTTCACTAAAGAAACTCAAATATTCAGCCCTCTGCCTATTTTGACCGACACTTTACTGGCTCATCCAAGAGAAAGAAATCATAAACAGCTGGCTTTCCCTGCCATTCATTTCATAGAAGGGATTTCCCGAGAAGTCGGGCAAGAGGTCATGCAGTCCTTTTCACTTCCCTATCCATCCAATACTGAAGCGCACATCGTAAAGATTACTGAAGACGGTATTTTCGTTTATGCCTTGTCCCAACGCGGCTTATTTTATGGGGCAATTTCGATTATCCAAATGTTGCAGGATGGCTACTTGCCTTATGGCTTGGCCTACGACGAACCTGTCTGTTCCGAGCGTGGCCTCAAAGTCTTTTTACCGTCTCGTAAGAATATGGATTTCTTCAAGCAATTTGTGGATATGCTTGCTTTCTTCAAGTACAATACCCTCATGATTGAAATCGGCGGTGCTATGGAATATAAAAAACACCCTGAAATTAATCAGGAGTGGATTAAATATTGTGCTGATATGGCTGAATATTCTGGAAAGACCAAAGAAATCCAAGACTATACCTTCCCTTGGTACAAGAATGCCATTCACATGGAAAATGGTGACGGGGATTTTCTAAGTCAAAATGATGTGAAAGATCTGGTCCTCTACTGTAAGGAACGATTTTTTGAAGTGATTCCTGAAGTTCCCTCTCTTGGCCACTGTGACTACCTGATGCTTGGCCACCCAGAAATTGCAGAAATCCCTGAAGATCCTTATCCAGACACTTACTGCCCATCAAATCCTGCCTCTTATGAACTCCTCTTTGATGTTCTGGATGAAATCATTGAGGTCTTTGAACCTGAAGTTATCAATATCGGGCATGATGAATACTATTCAATTGCAATGTGTGAGCGTTGCAAAGGGAAAGCTGGAGCTGATATCTTTGCAGAGGACATTATCAAGATTTATGACCACCTCAAGCAGAAAAATGTCCGAACCATGATTTGGGGAGACAAGTTACTGAAAAACGCTATCGTTCCTGATGCAGGGCCTTTTGGTGGAGCAGAAATCATCATGTATACCCCCCAGTTCAAAAAAGATACAGGCAAAAAAGTTGGCATCATGCCGGCAACCTGGCAGTCCATTCACCAGATTCCCAAAGATGTCGAAATTCTCCATTGGCTCTGGAGTTTGGATGAAAAACTGGAAGATGAAGTCTTGGAAGAAGGTTTTAACATCCGTTATGGTAATTTTGAAGGCTATCTCTTTCCACATTGGGCTGAGCATTTGAAAAAGCGAAGCAAGGGAGCTATCATCTCCAACTGGAGCACCTTAAATGAAGTAATTCTGCAGAGAAATGTCATTTTCTTCGGCTTAGCCTATGCTTACGAGATGTTTTGGAATCATGACTATCGTGATGAAGACTATGCGACAATCCGTGATAAAACCTTATCATATCTCTTCCATTACCACTATCCTGATCTTCAAAACCACTCGCGCAGCCTTGAAGCACTGGCGCATCCCAGCTGGATTGAAATTGGCTATGCTACTGACTATTTTGTGGAATACCAATGGTTTGTGGACGGTGTCTTCCCCGAAATGGAAACCTATCAAATCGGCAATATCCTTCTAACCTATACCGATCAGACAGAGGTTGCTGTCCCCATTATCTTTGGAGAAAACATTGGCAAAACAAGTGTTGACTGGGATCGGACTACCAATACCAACCCTTTACCTGGTGAACCTATCTATAAAGTAGATGAGCAATTATTTGAAGTCTCGCTTAGCACCAAACCTTATCAAAAAGAGCAGCAAACTTTCTTCGCATTTCCTATTCAAAACCCTTATCCTGAAAAGGAATTGAAGAATGTAGAGGTTCAAACAGAAGCTGACAAAGATTGTCAAATTTTTGTTGATCAAATTGCCTATTATCACTAAACTTGAGGCTTATTTCAAGCTATCAGGTAGAAATAGCGAAATTTATGAGGAATCAGAATCATCCAATTCAAAAAAAGCAGAAACTTTCTAGATATCAGGTTACTAGACATACTGATTGCTTATCCTATTTGAAACGAAAGGAGGTGGGAGAGTGAGTGAAAAGAAAACATTTCTGAAACAATTCTTACGTCTCAGTCTACCGTTTTCTCTTCAATTTCTACTGGCTAGCGCTGTCAATCTAGCTGATGTTGTCATGATTGGACAGCTAGGGGAAAAACAAATCGCAGCTGCTGGTGCTGCCAACCAGATTTTCTTTCTCTTGACTATTGTACAGTTTGGTATCGGTAGCGGAGCTTCTGTCTTCATGGCTCAATACTGGGGAGCCCAGCGAATTGCTGATATGAGAAAAACCTTGGGATTAGTCTATATGCTGAGCGGACTCATCTCCGTTTCCTTTACCTTAGTCGCTTTACTCTTTCCCAAGCAACTGATTGGCTTTTATATCCATGATACCGAAGCTATTCAGTTGGGCGCCCAGTACCTATCTATCGTCTCCTGGACCTACCTGATGACAGCTATCACAACCTCATTAGCCACCATGTGTCGCTGTAGTAACGAAGTTTTCTTACCAACTCTTGCAAGTCTCCTATCCATGGCGACCAATATCATTGGCAATGCCGTCCTTATTTTTGGACTGATTGGATTTCCTAAACTTGGACTGGTTGGGGCTGCTATTGCTACCTTTATTGCTCGATTGCTGGAGCTTTGCTGGTTAGTCTTTGGTGTCTATCGAACAAGGATGGCTGGAGCCGCTAGCATAGCTGAACTCTTTGCCTTCCACAAAGACTTTGTTTATCAATTTTTGAAAAAAACCTTACCAGTCGTCTTCAATGAAGGCGCTTGGTCGCTCGGAACATCGATTGGCTTGGCCATTATCGGATTATTAGGTACTGAAGTGGTGGCCTCCACTCAGATTGCTAGCGCCATTGCCCAAATTGGATTTGTCTTTGTACGCGGTGCGGGAAATGCCGTAGCTGTTATGCTAGGCAATACTATCGGAGAGAATCAAATAGAAAAAGCCTTACAAGATGCCAAGCGCTTCTTACTTCTATTACCTCTCATCGGACTCATCGTCAGCGTCCTACTCATCTGGGCCATGCCTTTAGCCCTGAAACTCTACAACTTAAGCAATCAGACAGAGCAGCTAACCATCTTGATGGTTCAGTTAAATGCCCTGTTGTTTATCCCAAAAGCTTTTAGTGTTGTTTTAATCGTTGGGATTTTACGTAGCGGAGGCGATACCAACTATGCTTGCCTGCTAGATATTTTACCTGTTTGGCTCTTCAGCATTCCACTTGGCTATGTCCTAGTTAGCCTGCAGGCTCCCATTTGGCTAATCTTTCTTGTGATAAATGGCGAAGATATTCTCAAACCAATCTGGGGCATCCCTCGTGTCTTCTCAGGAAAATGGCTGCATAATCTTGTGCAAGAGCACATGTAAAAAAGCATCTAAATCACAACATTACCACAGAAATCGGAAATGTAAATTCCGACTAAAAAGGTAATGAGAGTTAGGTGCTTTTTTATTGGTTTGCGACTCCAACTTACAATTTTATAATTTGCGCAACATCTGAATTAAAACACTGACCTCTGCGTCATCTATAAGAATCTTAAAGTTTCGCTCCACTGTTCGGATGATTTTCCTAACATGCTTATAGTCGTCAGGGAATTTCTCGATAACACCAGCAATTTCTTTACTGCTCTTCTTCAAGCATTCTCCTGAAAGGGTTCGCTCCACTAGACACGAAATATGAACAAACAAACCTATTGTTTGCTCCTCTGTAAGCTGATAATAAAAATCAAATTCATCTAAAATAGCAGGAAGAATCTTTTTAATCTTAGCTAAGGAAGTATAGACAAATTGCTCTTCTAAAAATTGGTAAACTTTCTCATAATCGTAGCTATTGACAGAGGTCGGTAAAAACATCAATAATTTATCTAGGTGCTCCTTGGGCTGCTCAAAAACATCTTTAATAGAAATAAAAGGGATGCCCATAATTTGAGGGTCGAAAGTTCCAACAAAAGCATGGACTTGATAGGTCTTTCTTAAAGCCATCACTTCCTCAATCAACATCTCCTTATTGGCAACTGACAAAGCAATGACACGGTAACCAAGCTTTGAATACTGATCAAGATAGTGCTTGAGCTGAAGAGAACCGCCCTCGCTAGTATAACAGAGTGTAATGATGATTTTTTCCTGGTCCCTATTTTTATACAGCTGATTCATTTCCATATGAAAAGCATGAAAGACACTGTCAATATCATTTTCTATCAAACAGCGCCGTGCAATCCCCATGCCAATCATAGTAATGGGAATTTCAAATTCTCTGATCTTAATCAGAGTTTCTTCTCGAATTTTATCCAGCATTTCTTTAATTGATCCCATATCATAGATGACGATGACACCTAAACCTTGGTCTAGCCCCTCAATTCTCTCTTTTAATTTTCGATAGCTTTCCTCTAGAGATTCTTCTAATAGAATATCAAAGCCATACACTTGGTTATTTTTAGTCAGCATTTTGGTTGACTCAGCCAAGGACTTGGCAACCCCTTTACCATGCAGGACGTAGAGCAAGATAGGTCGTAGACTATCTTGTTTCTTTTCGGATTCAATAATAAACATGGTTAGGATGACGATTTCATCTATTGGAACAGCTAGTTGAAATCTTGTTTCTAGTTGTCTGGCAAATTTAGAACATTGTGCATACTCAATTGGATAATCCCGAATCACTTTCACAATAGCATCATTATCCAACTGCCGATTCAACGAGCCTTTCTGCTTAATCATCGCATTGACATGAAGGCTGATGCCATAATATGCCGTCGAATTAAGCTCTAGATTGAGTTCTTTTTGAACAGATAGAACAAAGGCTTGTACCAACTGAATCACTTCAGCAGAAACAATCGTCTCAAGCTGATTAAGATTTTCCAACTCATCTTCTTTCTCGACAAAAGGTTTGTATTCAATATAGCTTTGAATATAGTTTCTCACTGCCTCAAAAACATCATCCTGCTCAATGCCTCTTTCTGATAACTGAGTATATTCTGATTTAATTTTGTTATATAAATCATCCGACTCTTGCTCTGAAAAATCCAGCAATCCCAACTCCTTATCATAAATTAGCACCTTACGTTTTCCAATCAATTCATCGATTTTAACTACATTATGACTTCCTAAATGACGAATCCCTTGATAAGGAATGGGTAAATCGTCATTACTGAGTGTTAAATCTTTTAGCTCTGACCTCAGGCTTCTTACAAAAGCATTGGCACAAGCTGTTCGAACTGCATATTCTAATTCTTTTATATTGCTAATATTCGCTGATAGGATGAAGGAATGAATGACATCACGCGGCACTTGAATATCATGCGCAGAATTCTTTGATTCGATAGCTAAAAAGTAATTTAGTAACTCTAGCTTTTCACTAATCGGTCTATTCGGATAAGAAGGCAGCTGGATTACAACAGGAAGTTTATTGGATAAATGTTCAGATAGCTTAGCATTACTTCCGATAATTACCAAACCTTTCTTCTGACGTCTCTTTTGTTCTCCTTCTCTGTGATTCAGCCAGGAAATCAATCTATTTTGATCCGCCGAAGATAGAACTTGTATGTTATCTATAAATAAAATTCCTTCTGCCACTTTCTCAAATACAGACTTCGTCGCTTCTGAGCCAAATAACAACTTCAGCAAATCATCCAGAACATCAATATAGTCTAAGCAGTTAATTTTTTCAAACAACTGAGGCTTACTAATCGCTTGATTTTGAATGGCAAACTCCATCATTTTATTCACGAAGTGAGTTCTACCAGCACCGACCTCGGATAAAATAAGTACAGGAAGGGCATAATTGGGGTATAAAATAGCTGCCTGTGCTAACTGGATGGCTGTTCGCAAGCTGCCATTTTCACCTATAATGCTTGGAAAATCCAAAGGATTTTCTACAAATACCTCTTTTAATTGGTATTGAACTGGCCGTGTATTTCCTTTAACGAGTATCCCTTCTTTTACCAATTGATTCAAAATAGTGCTCACATTTGAGCGTTGCATTCCTAAAGCAGCTGCAATCACTTTTGTTTCAAGACCTTGCTTATTATTCTTTAGAAATTCTTGCTCTAGATATTCTAAGACTAGTGTTTTGGCAACCTTCATATTCTACCTCACTGATATTTTTCTCCCATTATCGTCATTCAATTTATCTTATACTGCAGCTTGATTCACCTACTTAGAGCCTTAGAACTTACTCCCTATCATCCTATCATTTCCTTATCTAAACATTATAAATTGAAGCAAGAGAATGATAGAATACATAAAAGCCAACTGTTAATGAGTGATATAAACAGCTGGCCTTTTTGTTTATCATTCAGGAATGAAATTCTTTATTCATTCTTTTATCAGAAAACCAAGTCGTAAGGAGATTCCAACTTGTCCGCTAGACTAGCCAAGAATTCCGCTGCAGGCTGACCATCTACGACTTGATGGTCGAAAGTCAAGCTGAGCGGCAGGAATTTCTGCTCGTAGACCTGTCCTTGGCTGTCAAGAGCCAGCGCCGTTTGCAGGGCACCAACTCCTAAAATGGCCACTTCTGGAGTATTTAGGATAGGAGTGAAATATTCAACCCCTGCTGCCCCGAGATTGGTAATACTGAAGGTTGAACCTGAGTAAAGAGCAGGATCTAAAGTTCCTTTACGAGCTTGATTGGCTTCCGTTTTGATAGCTAAGCCCAAGTCAGCCAGCGTTAGCTTATCCACGTGACGAATGACCGGAACCACCAAACCATCACTTAGTGCCGTCGCGATACCAATATGAATATCTTCTACTTCCTGATATTGACCATTGAAATACCAGGCGTTGAGCTGAGGGTGATCTTTCAACGCCTTGGCAACAGCCTTTGTAAGCAGGGTCGTGATGCTGATTTCGCCATTTTCTAGTGGAGAAGCGACCTTATCCTTCATATCCTGTCTAAAGGCTATCAGCCGACTGATATCCACCTTACGATGCAAGGTGACCTGAGCAGATGCTTGCAGACTGGTCATCATCCGCTCTGCAATAGTCTTACGCATACCTGTCAATCCTGCACCGTAGTCAGCCTGACTAGCCGGCTGAAGGATCGCAGAGCTATTTTCAGGTGTTTGGTTTGGAAGCGCCTCTGGTTTATAGTTTTCCACATCCCGTCGGGTAATGCGGCCCTTGCCTCCCGTTCCTGAAATCATGGAAATATCATATCCTTTTTCCTTAGCAATCTTGCGGGCCAGCGGTGTGATGAAAATACGTCCCTGTTCACTTTTTCCAACAGGGCTGGAACTTGCTGCCACAGTTTTTTCAGCTAGCTCTGGCTCTGAATCAACTGCTCCCTTATCACTTTCTGATTTATTCGCAGAGACTTCTTCCGTCTCCATACCTGGAATAGATTCTCCTGCTTCACCAATCCATGCAATTACTTTCTTGCACGGGACAGTATCGCCTGCCTGACTGATAATTTTTAAAATCACTCCTGCACTTGGCGCCTCTACATCGCTGGTCAATTTTTCAGAACTGATTTCCAAGACAGGCTGACCAGCAGCTACGGTGTCGCCTTCCTTGACCAGCCAGTTATTTATCAGACCTTCGGTCATTGTTAAGCCTAGCTTAGGCATTACAATTTCTGTAGCCATACTTGCCTCCCTTCTATTTCTTCAGATCGTCAATCAATTCTGCAGCAACAGTCAGAACCTTATCAGCATTAGGGATATAGAGCTGTTCCAAATTCACCGCAAATGGTACTGGCACATTTGGCGCGCAGACGCATTTCACTGGACCGTCCAGATAGTCAAAGCATTTGTCTGTCACTGATGTTGCGATATCCGTCGCTGTGTTATTGTGAGGGTTTGATTCATCAACGATAATCAGCCGTCCAGTTTTCTTAACTGATTCAAAGACAGTCTCCTCATCCCAAGGAGCTACCGTTCTCAAGTCAATGACTTCAACCGAAATACCATCTTTTTCCAAGCGATCCGCTACTTCATAAGCTACATAAAGCATTTTACCGATAGTAACGATAGTGAGGTCTGTTCCTTCACGGCGGACAGCAGCCTTTCCAATTGGAACTGTATAATATTCTTCTGGTACCTCTCCCTTGATACCATAGAGAGTCTTATCTTCTGAATAAATCACGATATTGTCGTCTTCAATGGAAGCTAACAGTAACCCTTTAGCATCATACGGAGTTGCTGGAACAACTACCTTTATGCCAGGTATAGATCCAAAGAGACCGTAATATGAACCCGAGTGCTGAGCTGCAGCCGAAGCTCCTGCCCCATGCATGGTCCGCATTGTCATCGGAACCTTGGCCTTACCGCCAAACATATAGCGCATTTTTGAGCCTTGCCCCAGAATGGCGTCAAAGCAGAAACCGATAAAGTCATTGAACATCAGCTCCGGTACTGGACGCAAGCCAGTCAGAGCCATTCCAACAGAAGCTGACACGTATCCGTGCTCTGAAATCGGAGTATCAATCACCCGCTCTCGGCCATATTTTGGCATGAGTCCCTTGGTCACACCCATTACACCGCCCCAAGCATCTTCGTTTTCTTCTTCCAAGTGCTTGATTGTTACACCGCCAGCAATATCTTCTCCCAGAAGGATTACGGTGTCATCTTTTGCCATTGCCTGATCCAGCGCTTCATTGATTGCTTTCATAAATAACAGTTGTCTAGCCATTTGATCAACCTCCTTCTATCAATCAGCAAATACATCTTCCAGCAGAGAGTCGGGACGAGGAATAGGACTGTCTTGAGCAAATTTGATAGCTTCTTCCACATCCTTTCGAGACTCTTCTAAGATGGCATCAAGTTCATCTTCAGTCAAGAGGCCATGCTCGATAGCGTAGTCACGGAAGACGTCCAGAGCATCCACATCAGCCCAGTCTTTTTCTTCACCTTCCAAAGCCTTATACTTCTGCTCATCCCCTTCAAAGTGACCATGATCGCGATATGTTACAGCTTCAATTAAGGTAGGTCCTTCACCTCTACGAGCCCGCTCTACAGCTTCCTTGGCTACTTGGTAGACAGCGAATAAATCCTTACCATTAACCCGAACGCCGGGCATATTATAAGCAGCCGCTCTCTCAGCAATGGTGCCAGACGCTGAAGAATACCATTGCGGTGTCGATTCTGCAAAGAAGTTGTTTTCATTGACAAAGATAACCGGCAGTTTCCAAATTGCTGCCATGTTGAGACATTCGTGGAAATTTCCTTCATTGGCTGCACCATCACCGAAGAAGCAGACAGCTACACTGTCTGTTTTCAAGTACTTGTTACGCATAGCAGCACCAGTTGCTAGACCAAAGCCTCCACCAACCATACCATTGGCACCGAGGATTCCCTTGTCCAAGTCAGCGATGTGCATAGATCCGCCTTTTCCTTTTCCAAGTCCAGTCTCCTTGCCAAAAATTTCTGCCATCATTCCCTTTAAATCACCGCCCTTAGCAACACAGTGACCGTGTCCTCGGTGAGTACTGGTAATATAGTCCTGGTCTGTCAGATTGGCACAGACACCCGTAGCGATCGCTTCCTCTCCAGCATAAAGGTGAACAAAGCCAGGAATCTGTCCTGCAGCAAAGAAACGCCGTGTATTTTCCTCAAAATTTCGGATATCCCACATGGTTTTATACATGGTTTTGGCTTTTTCTTTGGAAATCTGCTCCACCTCAACTTCGGTAGCATCATGGACTTTTAAATCGACTAGCTCTGATACAGCCCCTTGGCTTCTTGTTTTGGTCAATCGTTGTGGTAAATCTTTATAATTTGACATATTTTTACCTCCTCATTAATCGTCCTGAACGAGTCTTTTAGCGACTTCTTGTATTAGTTCTGATGTAGTCGGATGAGCAAAAACTGTTTCAAGAACTTGATCCAGCGTTGCTTCGGCCTGCCTCAGCAAAATCAAATTCTGCAGAAGATCTGTACCGTTCGGACCGACGATGACTGCACCTAGCAGAAGATGGTATTGCTTTTCTGAGATTAGCTTGACATAGCCCTCCGTCTCACCTATTGCGATAGCCCGCCCATTATAAGAGAAAGGCAGCTTCTCGACCAGAACATCATAGCCGGCCTGCTCAGCCTCTTCCTTGCTGAGACCAAAAGAAGCTACTTCAGGATTGGTGTAGAGTGAACGGGGAACACCCAGCGGATCAACTGCTTCTTCAGCTCTCCGGCAGATAGCTCTTACAGCCTTTATTCCTTCTGCACTAGCTACGTGAGCCAGCATATAAGATTCCAAGAGATCACCGATAGCATAAACATGCTCTTTGGATGTTTCGTAGTATTGATCTACCTTGACAAAATTCCGATCTGTCAAGGCTAATCCCATATCCTTTGCTAGCTCTAGATTTGGTTTGCGGCCAGTAGCGACCAAAAGATGGTCGAAAGCAACCTGCTCGTTCTCAAGTAAGACAGAATTAGAAGTTACTTCCTTTATCTGCGCTCCCTGATAAATCATCACCCCCATTTTCTTTAATTTCTTTTGAATCACATGTCGCGCTTCTGCTTCTTCAGTCAAAAGGATTTCCGGCGCAACCTCAATAACAGTGACAGCAACACCCAGAGGAGCCATAGCAAAAGCTAGCTCAATTGCGATAACGCCACCTCCGATAATGACCAACTTCTCAGGAAGCTCCCTCAAGTCAAAAAACGTATCCGTCGTTAGATAGTCAACCTGTTCCAATCCCTTGATAGGAGGCACAAAAGGATAACTGCCAGTAGCCAAAATCACATCTTTGCCACTAATTTCTTTACCATTGACGGAGAAAGTTCGGTCTTTGACAAACTTGGCCTGCCCTTGGATATATTCAATACCTAAAGACTTAAAGCTAGCATGAATTCCAGATTGCAAACTGGCAACAACCTGATTCTTTCGGTCTACCAATTTCTCAAAATCAATCCTTTCAAGCTTGCTCTCAATGCCATAACGCCTAGCCTCCTCCATTGTCAGCAACCAATGACCGTGCTGGAGATAAGCCTTAGACGGTATACATCCCACATTCAGGCAGGTTCCGCCGATAGACTTCTTTTCTACCACGGCCACATTTTTTCCCAAACGAGCTGCTTCTTCAGCAGCCACATAACCGCCCGGTCCAGCACCGATAATCAAAACATCATAAACAGACAAAACAGGCCTCCTTTCATAAAATGCAAAGGGTGCTCCAACAATCAAAATGATTGCTGTCGGCTATAGATACAAAAAGTATCTCATTATTTTACGTATTTCTAAGACTCATTTCAAAATCTCAGGATAGAGTCTGCTCAGAAGCCATGAACCTCCTTTCATCATTTTCTTTGCCTACAAATAGTAAGCGCTTACTTTTTGAAAGAATCTTATACCAAATAATTAAAATCCAGTTGCCTATCCTTCAAACTGACTTGAACTGTCATTTCAGTTGTTTCCTTATTTTCGACCAAATAACGAGCCAAAGGCGTTTCTAGATAGCGCATAATGCTTCTTTGAATAGGACGAGCACCAAACTCTGGTTGGTAGCCTTTCTGGGCTAAAAAAGCATAAACTCCTTCGCTCAGATGAAGCTGAATCTTCTGATGTTTCAACCTTTCCTGAAGTTGCTGGACCATAATTTTTACGATATTGATCATATCTTCTGCCCTTAGAGGGTTGAAAATAACCGTGTCGTCAATCCGATTTAAAAACTCTGGCCTAAAGCTATGTTGCAGCAAGGACAGAACTTCTTCCTGCGTTTCAGCAGTCAGTCCCTGTTCATTTTTGAGACTTTCCAAAATCTGCTGGGAGCCAATATTGCTTGTCATAATCAAAATAGTATTTTTAAAGTCAATAGTACGGCCTTTTGAGTCTGTCAAGCGTCCTTCGTCCAAGACTTGCAGCAGAGTATTGAATACATCCGGATGGGCTTTCTCAATCTCATCCAGCAAGACAATCGAATAAAGCCTCCTACGAACAGCTTCTGTCAGCTGTCCTCCCTCTTCAAATCCGACGTAACCTGGCGGCGGACCAACTAAACGAGCTACGGCATGTTTTTCCATGTACTCAGACATATCCAGCCGGACCATTTCCAGCTCATTACCAAACAGCCGCTCAGCAAGGGATTTTGCCAGAGCAGTCTTCCCGACTCCAGTCGGCCCCAGAAAGAGAAAGGACCCAATAGGACGCTTTGGATTTTGAATTCCTGCTCTCGAGCGCAAAATCGCCTCCGAAACCTTTTGAACAGCTTGGTCTTGCCCTACAATTCTCTGGCGCAGGAGCTTGTCTAGATTTAGAAGGTGTTCGCGCTCATTGTCCATGATTCCCTGCACTTTGATTCCCGTTATACGCTCTACGATACTAGCTATATCTTCACGACTGACGTCTGGTCGTTCAGTTTGCGCTTGACCTAGGTGGATTTTCTTAACAGCACACGCCTCATCAATCAAGTCCAGTGCCTTATCAGGCAAATAACGATCTGACAGATAACGAATTGAAAGACTGATTGCTGCCTGCAAGGCTTCGTCCGTTAGCCTAACTCCGTGAAAGTCCTGATAATGCTCCCGCAGTCCTTGCAGAATTGTCAATGCCTCATCTTGATCGGACTCCTCAATGCGAATCCGCTGGAAACGCCCTTCCAAAGCTTGATCCAGCTCGAAACTTTCTCGATAAGCAACAAAAGTCGTTGTGCCAATGATATTAATCTGTCCCTGAGCCAAGAGTGGCTTTAAAAGATTGCCTGCATCAAGAGAACCCTCTGTCCGTCCTGCCGTCACGATTTGGTGGATATCCTCAATATAAAGAATAATCTTCCCCTTAGCAGCCAGCACCTCATCCAAAACAGCCTTGAAGCGCTCTTCAAACTCTCCTCTATATTTAGTTCCAGCAATCAATCCGCCTAGATTTAACTTAAAAACTTCCTTGCCCAATAAATGTTCTGGAACATCATCTGCAAGTAATCTTCTAACAAACCCCTCTATCACTTTGGATTTTCCAACACCTGGAAAGCCTAGGAGAATGGCATTGCTTTTCTCTTTCCTACACAGCACACGGATAATATCGTCAATTTCGTCATTTCGACCAATTACCTGTCTATCGGTCTGGTCAGCCAGCCATTGATTAAAGTTAGTCGCATATTTGCTCAGGGCTTGATAGCGACTCTCCTGACTTGGAGAGATTGCTCGTTTGCCTTGGCGAACCTTATTCAACTTTTTCGCAACTAGCTCCTTATCAATTCCTGCCTGCTTCAAAAAGACAGTTATCGGATTTCTCTGCTGATGAAATAGACTGAGAATCAGGTGCTCTACTGTTACCACCTCGTCCCTCAGTTCCGCCCTTTCAGCCTCTGTATCATCCAAAAGATTCTTGAGACGTTGACTATACTGACGTCCGTAGCGGTTCGTATCCGTATGTGAAAATACAGGAATCTTGGCTAGTTCCTGATTGATGACACTGATAAATTCATTAATATCAAGGTCCAGACCAGCATAGAATTCCAAAGCAAAAGCCTGAGGCTGGGTCAGCACTGTCCAGACATGCGGAATGTCGACTTGATAATTGTGTTTTTGAATAGCTAATTCCTTTGCAGCATTTAATACTTCTTGCAAAAGATTGGTATAGTGTTCGGTCATATAGTTTCCTCGCTTTTCTACTGAAAACCAAAGTCAACTGCAAACAATATTTTAAAAATTAACCTATTTTAACAAAAACTTAACTTGATAATCTTATGTTTATTATATCATTTTCACAATCAATATACTAGAAAAAATGTAAGCGTTTTTCATGTTTTAATCTAATTTTAACAAAAGATTGTGAAAAAAAGAGCACTAATTTATCCTAAAGGGACAAACCAACACTCTTTAATTTGTAATATTTTTAGCCAAACGATTAAGCCGCCACTGAAAGAGAATGCCGCTCGTCACCAAGCTGGCAATGAGACCAATCCAATATCCATAAGGGCCTAAACTAGTATAGTAATCTAAGAAGAGTCCCAGGGGCAGCGAAACTCCCCAATAAGCAATCAAGCCCAAGAAAAATGGCACCTGAGTATCCTTGTAGCCCCGAAGAATGCCCTGCAAAGGAGCCGCAAAAGTATCTGCTAATTGGAAAAAGAGGCTGTAGGTCAGAAAAACAGATGTCATACGGATAAACTCGGTATCCGACCCATAGAGAGCAGCCACACGGTCGCGTAAGATATAGAGAAAGAGAAAGGTAAATCCAGCAATTCCCAAGGCCGTCAGCCGCCCGAGTTTACAGAATTTCTTAACATCGTCAGGACGATTAGCTCCAATTTCATAAGAAACAATGATGGACATTGAGGTTGAAATACTCATAGGAAAGGCATACATTAAGTTTGAAAAATTCATGGCCGCCTGATGGCTGGCAATGATTAGTGACGAAAACTTAGCCATGACCAGGCCAACAACTGAGAAAATTATGACTTCAGCAAAAAAAGTTCCGCCGATAGGCAGTCCAAGTCGAATGCCTTCGATTAAGCCTTTTTTGTCTAGCGGTCGAATCTTCCATAGCTCATAGGCTCGAACTTTTGGATGTTTGACTGCTACTAACAAGGATATGAGGAGCAAAACCCAATAAGCCAAAGAAGTCCCAAGTCCGGCTCCGGCTCCGCCCATTTCCGGAAAACCAAATGCACCGTAGATTAGGGCATAATTAAAAGAACCGTTCAAGGGCAAGAGTAAGAGCATGAGATACATGGAAAGCTTGGTCAACCCTAGAGCATCAAACAGAGAACGGATAGTGCTAAAGAGCAAAAGAGGGATAATACCAAGCGCCAGATACCAAAGATAGTTTTTTGCCACTTCTTCTACCAAAGGCTCTAGGCCAAGGTGAGACAAAACTAGAGGAGCGCCCACAAATACCAAGGCAAATAAAATTAGCGATAGCCCCAAAGAAAGATAAATAAACTGATAAAAATCAGAAGCAATCTTTTCTTTTTTCCCTTGTCCTAAATGATGCCCGATTATGGGTACCAAGGCCGAAACAATCCCTATCAGCAGGTCGAAAAATGGAATCCAAAGACTAGTTGCCATAGAAACACCAGCTAGATGCAGAGTGTCATACTGACCTGTCATGGTCGTATCGACAAATGAGGCTGAAAAATTGGCCAGTTGGTAGATCAAAATTGGCAAAAAAATAGAAATAAAGAGCCGCATCCGCTGCTGTAAATTATGAGTTTGGTGCATAGAAATCCCTCAAAAACTTTTTCTACCCAAGTAAAATCAATGAGCTTAGATTTTAGAATATCAACTATCTTTACTATACTATAAGCCAGACAGATAGTCAAAAGGAAAAGGAAATCATATATCTGCCTCAGCAAAGACAATCTGCCCCTTCTCAAATCCTGCGATACGCGCCAAAGAAAGGACACGATAGCCATCAGTTTCCAAAAATTGACGGCCATCCTGAAATGATTTTTCAATGACAATGCCAACCGCTTCAACCTGGGCTCCTACTTGCTCGATAATGGTAATCAAGCCCTTGGCTGCCTGACCATTAGCCAAAAAATCGTCGATAATCAGCACCTTATCATCAGAGTTGAGAAATTTCCCAGCAATCGAAACGGTCGAAGTCACTTGCTTGGTAAAAGAATAAACTTCGGCCGTCAATATCCCTTCTGTCATTGTGATGTTTTTGGCCTTCTTAGCGAAAATCATTGGTAGACCCAGTGCCTCTGCTACGTAAACAGCCGGAGCAATACCAGAAGCCTCAATAGTTACTACCTTGGTAATTCCTGCATCCTTTACTGCCTCCGCAAAGACCTGGCCAATCTCTTTCATCAATGAAAAATCAACCTGATGGGTCAGGAAAGAGTCAACTTTCAAGATATTTTCACCTAAGACTTGTCCATCTCTGAGAATTCGTTCTTCTAATGTTTTCATTTGTACTCCATTTCATAAGCTATCTTGACTCTAGTAAAAAAAGCACAGATATCCGTGCTTTTCCTTTACTCTTTTTCGTTTTTATTCTCGGTCTTTTCTTCTTCTCCAGCATGATTGACTGCTTTTTTGAATTCTGAAAACATTTTACCGATAGATTGCCCCAGTTCGGGCAGGCGTTTTGGTCCGAAAATAAGCAGGGCGCCCAGAACAATAATGATTACCCCAGGTACTCCGATGTCTTTTAAAAGTCCCATTAATTTCTCCTCGTTGATTTTCTTTGATAAATGATGCGACTGAGCAAGATGCTGACTTCATAGAGCAAAATCAGAGGCACTGTCATAGACAAGTCGCTGATAAAGTCAGCCGGTGTCAGGATAACAGCTAAAACCAGCAAAATGAAGTAAGCGTATCGTCTATATTTTACCAAAAATTTCGGATTGAGCAAACCGATAGAAGTCAGAAAGGACACCAGAACCGGTAACTCAAAAAGGCAAGCAATCGGAATAGTGGTGTGAAAGACGAAACTAAGATAATTCTGCGCTGTCAGTCGTGTCTCAAAGAGGCCCTCACCCAACGACAGCAAAACCTGCAAAATAGCTGGAGTCACAAAGTAAAAGCCGAAAGCCAGTCCCAGAACAAAACAGAGAAAGGTAGCTGGGATATAGGCAAAAACAGCCCGAGCTTCATTGGCTAGCAAAGCTGGTCGGACAAACTCCCAGACCTGATAAACCAAAAATGGCAAGATCAGGGAAAAAGCGACCAGGCTAGCCAAACTGATATAAATCCAAAGGATATCATCCGGCCCCAGCACCAGCAGCTTCTGCTCAAAATTACTGGTCAGCCATCGATAAATATCGGCTGAAAAGAGCAAGCTAACCAGAAATACCACGAAGAAGCAAGCTAATACCGCTAGAAAACGCCGTCTGAACTCTGTCAAATGCTCAATGATAGTCTGCTCTTTTTTATCCATGCTGCTGCTCACTTCTCTGATTTTTAATGCTAACATAGACCACTAGCAAGATAAAGAAGACCTGACTGACAACTACTTCTATGCTTGGATAAATCCCCATCCAGTCTACAGTCACAAAACCATTGATTAAGTGCGTTGGTAAGATATTGGTCAGCTGAAGGGCATGGATGCTGACTCCCAGCATTTTAAAGGCCAAGGCATAGATGAGCCAAGTCAGCCAGAAGAAAATGCTGTGTGGCTTGAGAAGACCAGACGCCTTGCTCATGATAAAGGCCAGCAAGACCAAGACCAGAACAGCCAAGCCGATTCCCAAAAGGAAATCAATCATAGTGATGCGCGGCAGAATTCCTGCATAAAAGAGGATAGTCTCAGCCCCTTCACGGAAAACTGCCAGAAAGCTAAGAGCAAATATGGAAAGAAAACTTCCTGTGGCTGTTACAGCCTTCATTTGGCTTTCCATGAAGTCATTCCATTTCTCAATAGATGCCTTGCTGTGCAGCCAGATACCAACCAATATCATCATGGCGACAGCGAAAATTCCCACTGCACCCTCGATAATTTCACGATTGGATCCGGAAGCCACTGCAGGGAAAAGAAACTGCAGCAAAGCTGCAATCACAGCGCTGGCTAGAACTCCACTCGCTGCCCCGGCATAAACCCATTTGAGTCCTTTTTTCATCTTGGAGGCTTTCAGAGTCGTTATCAAAGCCATGACGATCAAGAGCGCTTCTACACCCTCACGCAGCAAAATCAGCATAGCATCAAAGAAATGATAGGAAGCTGTCGTGTCAATCTGGGACAGCTCACTAATCAAGGATTCTAGCTGCTTTTGATACTTCTCTTCGCTCCCCTTGACCATAATAACAGGCGTCTGACTCTCTACCTTGGTATAAAGCGAAGGGTTATTGACACTGACATCTCCTTCTATCGTTGGCCAAATGGTGATGAACTCTTTCATCTTGGCAGCAGCCTTTTTATCATCTCCGTTTTGAAAGAGACTCAAGGCTTCCTCTAGGAGCTTAATTCCATCTTTCAGCGTCAGATTGCCAGCAGCTTCTTGGACTTTCTCGCCTTTGACAAAATTATCAATGGCGGCCTTCAAATCATCAAAAGAAGACTGAATCATGTCAAAGTCAGTAGGCTCCGTCTCAATGGCGCTGCGCAGAAATGAAATGGCTGTTTCTACCTTGCCGTAATGGGCTGTGCTGTTGTCTCGCACCACGCTTTCATTGGTGGTCCAGGTGCTATTCATCTTCTTGTATGCTTCTCTTGTCGCTTCTAAATCCTTAGCGCTAATAGCTTTTCGTAGATTTTCAAATTTTGGGTCTAGCTTACTGAGAAGCTTCTTTTTCTCAGCCTCTAAGTCGACTGGATTCTGCTCTTTCTCAAATTTCAAAAGGGCAGAAGAAATCTGTGTCAACTTCTCCTCAGTCACCTGACCCGATAAGTCTAGTGCCTTACTTACCTCTTGTCCCGCTGCTGAGTCATGATTAGCCACCTTTTCAAAGTCAGTCTTGATCTCTCCGACTAGCTGCTTGGCTTTTTCCTGATCCTTCTGCTTGACGGCAGTGCTGGCATCAGTAATTTTGACGAATAAGCTGCTATAGCTCTCGTCCGCTAAAACCGGCTTAGCCAAAAAGATTAGCAAGAACCCCAAGACAAGTAAGCTTTTATTCAAATAATTTTTGACCAAGGTATTCTCCTTTTTTCACTCCGCCAAAGCAAGCAAACAAACCACTGCCGATATGCGTGACGTATTCATTCATCTTATCTTGAGCGCCTAGATTAGTCAGAACTTTGACAAAGCTATCTGGATCTTTCTGGAAGGAAAGAAAGAGTAAGCCTGTGTCGAACTGACCAGTAGTTTCATCAATCCCATCCGAGTACGAATAAGACCGGCGATATATAGGCTTATCAACCTCCTTGGCCAGACGGACGTGTGAATCCTCTGGCAGCAATTCCAAGTCAACCTCGTCAAACTCGTCTTTCTTGCCAAAAGGCGCTCCGCTATCTTTATAGCGGCCAAAAGTGTTTTCCTGCTCCTGCAGATTGGTCCGGTCCCAGGTCTCAAGGAACATCTGGATCCGGCGGACAGCCATGTAAGAGCCGCCCTGCATCCAGTCCTTGCTATCGCACCAAATGACCTTGTCAAAGTCTTTTTCCTTGGTCACATTGGCTGTGCCGTCCTTAAATCCAAAGAGATTACGAGGCGTTGACATCCGGTCTCCGATAGAAGCAAAGCCTGACTGACTCCACTTCATAGTGATGGCATTTCTGCCCTTGCGGACCAGATTGCGGATCGCATGAAAGGCTACCTGCTCATCATCCGCGCAGGCCTGGATAACAATATCGCCACCCGTATATTTTTCTTTAAGCTGCTCCTTTGGAAATGGCGGCAAATCCCGAAATGCCTTAGGTCGTTTGTCTGACAAGCCCATTTTTTTCAGAAAAGAGGCTGAGACACCGAAGGTCAAGGTCAGTCGATAAGGGTTGAGACCAACAGTTTCTCCAGTATCCGTTGGCGGCAAAAGAGCATTGGAATTATCTTTTTTGACCAATTCTCCGTCTACCAACTTCTCGCTATAGGCTGTCCAGTCCTTGAAAAGCTGAATAATGGTCTCCCTATCTGTCGTATGCAAATCCAACACAACAAAGTAGATATTCTTCTGCATTGGTGTTGTGATACCCGCCTGATGTTCTCCATAGAAGCTGATTTCTTCCTCACCGTCAGCGAATTTCTTATCTTCTTTCGCCTGATTAGCGAAAAAAGCAGATGCACCAGAGACACCCAGTGCAAGACCAGCGCCTCCAATCCCTGCTTTTTTAAGAAATTCACGACGATCCATCTTTTTATTAAACCATTTTTCGTCGTTTGTCATATGATTACTCCCCGTTTAGAATGACTCCCATTTGTGAAAGAGGCTCACCCAGTTTGGTCACAGCTTCTGCTAGCTCCTTGGTGTCTTCTTTTGTCAATTCTGTATAGAGTTTGTAGTTTTCCGAGTCAGTCATGTGCTTGTCTAAGAGACCGTTGACGTTTTTAAACTCAAGTTCCAAGGTCTTGACGAGTTTCTCGTCCTTATCCTTAATCAATGGCTTAAAGAGCTCAAAAATCTTTTCTGCTCCTTCAATATTCGCACGGAAATCATAGAGATCTGTATGAGAGAATACTTCTTCCTCACCTGTAATCTTGCTGGTCGCTACTTCATTGAGCAAGTCAACAGCGCCCGTCAACATCATATCCGGAGTCACTTCAACTGTTGCGATTTTAGCTTTTAGCTCCTTGATATCGTTGACCAGCTGATCGGCATAGCTTTCAGTCCCTTTGGTTGTATTTTGCTCCCACATGATTTTTTCAATGCGGTGGAAACCAGACCAGCCTTCTTCGGTCTTGTTTTCATCCACATAGTCGACTAAGCGGAAGTCAATTTTAACATCTGATTCACCAAAGCTCTCAGCAATCGGCTCCGAGCGCTCGTAGGCCATCCGGATAAGCGGATATTGCTTTTTAGCCTCATCAAGCTTGCCTTCTTTAAGGGTATCACGAAACTTCTCCGTTTCTGTCAGGAGCTGATCGATTTGTCCTTGAACAAACGTTTTGTAATCCGCTGTCGCCTTGTCCAATTCTTTCTGATTAACAGCCATTTGGCTGCTGGACGCTTGACTGCTTGAGCCAGTCTTGTTTAAAGAGTTGTTGGCTGCACAGCCAGTCAGTAAAATTGCCGTTGAAAATAGGACGATGCCAAGTTTTTTCATGGTGACTCCTTTGTCTTCTCTCCTAGATAGAGTTTATTTCCTGTAAATTATACCAGTTTTTTTCTCATATTTCAAGAAATTGTCTGACAATTTAATCAAAAACTGTCTATTTAGACCGCTAAAGCAGCTCTTCTTTAACTTTCCCGATTTCCGTCTTTTTCAGCACTAAGTAAATCGTATCCCCCAGATAGAGGCGCGTGCTGCCATTGACCGTTTGAGTCTTGCCCTTGTGGACATTCATGGTAATCAAGACCCCATCAGGCAAGTTTAGCTCATGAACCTGCCGACCAGCAATCTTTTCAGAAACAGGGATTTCAATTAAAGTCGTATCTCCCTGGTCCTCGATACTGTCTGGCAACATTTTTTCCAGCATGGCTTCATAGACTGGGGCTCCTTTTAGCAAATCCATGATAATGTAAGCAGTCAGAGTGACCATTCCCAGCGGCATGAGATTACGGATGTCACCAACCATCTCTGTGACCAGAATCATAGCTGTCAGTGGGGCCTTGGAAATTGCTCCAAAGTAGCCACTCATGCCCAGGATAATGAAAATCGGAAATTGCTCCTGAGAAATCAAACCTAGCTGCAGACAGACCGACCCTATTGCTCCGCCCAGCAGTGAACCCAGAGCAAGGATAGGCAGAAAAATGCCACCTGGCAAGCCGCTTCCGTAACTCAACATGCTCCAAACAAAACGCAGAACAAAAAACAAGAGCAAGGTTCCCACAGTGTAATGACTAGCAGTCAAGGATAGAATCAACTGATTGCCCCCGCCCAGCAAGTGAGGCAAGAAATAACCAATTGGAAGAATCAAGACAAAAGCCAGAATAGGATAATAAGCTTCTGAAATTCGAAACAAGCGACCCAAAAACTGATAAACCAGCTGAATGTTCAAAATGACTTTTTCATAAATATAGCCTGACAAGCCCAGCAGCAAGCCCGTGACTAAGTAGATCCAATACTGCTCCAGTCTCATGACCGGAATATTATCCGGCATGTCCAGCACTGGCGTCAGTCCAAACATGGAGAGCGAGACAAAATTAGCAACTAGACTGGCTGCCAGCGTAGAAACCCAGAAAAAGCGTGAAAAATGACGGTAAACTTCTTCTACTACGAAAAGCAGTCCTGCGATTGGTGCATTAAAAGCTGCTGCTAAGCCTGCCGCCGCACCGCTAGCAATGAGCGCTCTCTCCTCAGCAGCACTCAAATTCAGAAATTTAGAGACGCCTTTGCCGCTCATAGCGCCTAGCTGAATACTTGGCCCTTCTCGACCCAACATCAGACCGCTAGCAATGGCTAAAATCCCCAACACAAACTTCTTCCAGAGAACACTCCACCAAGAAAGCGACATCAGGCCCTTCAGCTCTGCTTCAACCTGCGGAATCCCTGATCCCTTGATATTTTTTTCCGACTTTACCCAGCGAGCGTTGAGAAAGACGATGAAAGCATAAAGGAACACCAAGGCCAGTAACCAAAGCAAAGACTGCTGACTCCAATGGTAGACATCCTGCACTAAATGAAAGATTTTTTCAATCAGAAATCGAAAAATGCCCACTACCAGTCCAGCAAAAATCCCAACTAAAACACCTCGCAAAACCTGGGAAATAATCGAATGAGTTGTGAAATTAAATTCTCTCTTGATGTCGTCCTCACGTGAGCTAGACTCTTTTGCCATTCCCAATCTCCTCTAAATAGTTACTTTATCACTATTCTAGCACAAAGCAGGCCTGATAAACAGATGAAATATAAATTTCTTATTTCAGTATTCTTTTTAAAGGCTCTATACAAAAAAGTCTGGAAATTTATTCCAGACTCATTTTCTTATTTTGCTTTCAAAGCTGCTTGAGTAATGTAGTTGTATGGTTTGTTGAAGTGTGGCAGGAAGAAAAGATCCAGCAAGGCCAATTTATCAATTGTAACCTTTTCCTGAATGGCCAATGAGAACATGTGAATACCCATAGACATATCTTCTCTAGAAACCATCTGAGCTCCAAGAACTACACGTGTGTCCTTATCATAGACAATCTTAATTGTAACATCATGATGCTCAACCTTTTCAAGGAAGGTTGGTTTTTGAGTATCTTTAAACTCAACTACAGCTGGGCTATAACCAAAGCGTTTTGCTTTCTCTTCAGTTAGACCAGTTGAAACCATCTTCAAACCAAAGATTTCGATGCCGTTAGAACCTTGAACACCGTTAGACTCCAATTCATGACCGCAAGCGTTGTGAGCTGCTACGATACCAGAGCGAAGGGCATTAGAAGCCAAGGCGATATAGTTTGTGTCGTTGATAGAATTATCGTAGACAGTCGCACAGTCACCGATTGCATAAACATCTTTGATGCTAGTTTCTTGTTTCTTATCCACCAAGAAAGCACCATTGTGGAATGTTTCCAACTTGCCAGCGCCAAGACCAGTGTTTGGTCGGAAACCAACCGCCAGAACAACCATATCTACATCATAGCTAGCCTTATCTGTTACAATGCGTTCTACCTTGTTTTCACCTTCAATAGCTTGAACAGTTTGGCCAAAGGCTAATTGAACACCATTGTCTTCAAGATTTTGACGCATCATTTCAGACAAGTCGTGGTCATAGTAACCCGCCAAGCAAGTATCCACAACGTCAATCAGAATCACTTCTTTACCAAGGCGTTTGAAGGCTTCTGCCAACTCAACCCCAATGTAGCCTGCTCCTACTACTGCCACACGTTCGATATGTTTGCTCTTGTCTTGCAATTTCTCGATAACATCAGCAGCATTTTGATACAATTTAACAAACTGCAAATTTTCCAAGGTTGACTTAAATTCCCGACTGTTAGGATCCATCTCAGCACCTTTAATCGGAGGCAGAATTGGCTGAGAACCTGTTGCCAAAATCAATTTGTCATATGACTCTACATGCTCTTTACCATCTACAATAGCTGTAACTTTTTTCGCATCATAATCAATTGACTCAACTGGTGAATTCATATAAACTTTTGCGCCTTTTGCTTCAAAAGTTTCTTTATCTGCATAAAAAAGTCCATCTGGCTTGCTGATTTGCTGTCCAATCCAAAGGGCCATTCCGCATGCCAAGAATGAAATGTTTGAGTTTTGGTCAAAAATAACTACTTCGTTTTCTGCACCATAATTGTCCAACATTGTATTAATACACGCTGTACCTGCGTGGTTTGCACCAACTACAACGATTTTACTCATAAGAATAGTCCTACCTTAATTTATAATTTACTAGAACAGTATATCATCTCCTGTGAGCGTTTACAAGAAATTTGCTCGAGATTTTCAAAAATTCTTATACAGCCTAAAAAGCTATACCACCGCTGTCTCATCGCTTCGAAAATACAGCTTTATGCGAAAGTTAATTTTCTGAAAATATAACAATTTTAAGATTGTGAAACCGGTATCTTTTTGATATAATAAGGTTAGAGAGGTTAATTTTAGAAAGGTTGTGATAATGTGGACTTTGCTTCTCGCTCACTCCATTTGATGGGGAGTACGATTTGCATATCTCTCTGTCATGAGCGAGCGGAAATACTCTTAGATGAGGCGGTCCAACTGCTTCATGTCTATAAAAATCGCTTCAGTGCCAATGATGAAAACTCAGAACTTATGACTATCAATCATCTGGCAGGAATTGAAAGCGTCTCAGTTCATCCAGAGCTTTTTGAGCTGATTGAGCTGGGAAAATATCACAGCCTAGTAGAAGGCAGCCACTTAAATATCACGATTGGCCCTCTCGTCCAGACCTGGCGGATAGGATTTTCAGACGCCCGTCTCCCAAGTACGGAGGAGATTCAGCAAGCTCTGAGTCTGACCGACACCAACTTGCTTGAGTTGAAGCCAGAAGATTGTAGTGTATTTTTGACTAAGAAAGACATGAAGCTGGATTTAGGTGCCTTGGCTAAAGGCTATATCGCTGATAAGATTAAGGACTATTTGCTGAGTCAGGGAGTGACTTCTGCTCTTATCAATCTTGGTGGCAATGTCCTAACGATCGGGCAAAATGCAGTCAGCCAGCGCGCCTGGCGAATTGGCATCCAAAATCCCAAGCTGTTACGCGGCAATCACTCAGCTATACTTGCTGTCACCAATCAGTCAGTGGTCACATCAGGAATCTACGAGCGAACCCTTACAGTTGAGGGGCAGAACTACCATCACATTCTGGATCGCAAAACAGGCTATCCTATCGAAAATCAATTAGCTAGTCTGACCATTGTTTCAGACAAGTCGGTAGATGGCGAAATCTGGACAACTCGTTTATTTGGCGAAAGTCCGACATCAATTCTGTCCCAGATTGAACAGCAAGCAGGGATTGAAGCCTTGATAATCACCCAAGACAGTCAGCTCTTCTGTAGCTCAGGCCTTTTAGAGCAGATAATTCCTGCATCTTAATTCAAAGATGAATTTGCTACAGCACTAAGCGGTACCTCTATCGCTCTAGCTTTTATAAACAATGCCCATTTAAAAACGCCCTCTCTTTCTTCTAGGTTTTACTTGCCTAAAGAAAAATAAATGCACTTACGAGGGATTTGTATCTTCATTTCAGAAAGGAAATTTTATGTTAAAACTTATTGCAATTGTTGGAACAAATTCTAAACGTTCTACAAACCGGCAACTTCTTCAATATATGTCTAAGCACTTTGCTGACAAGGCTGAAATCGAGCTGGTAGAGATTAAAGATATCCCAATGTTTAATAAACCTGCTGACAGGAACGTCCCTGAGTTGGTATCAGAAATTGCCGAAAAAATCGATGCAGCGGACGGGGTGCTCATTGGAACACCCGAGTATGACCACTCTATTCCAGCTGTGCTCATGAATGCTCTGGCTTGGCTTTCTTATGGTATCTATCCACTGCTGAACAAGCCAGTCATGATAACTGGTGCTTCTTATGGTACACTCGGCTCCTCTCGTGCCCAGTTGCAGCTCCGTCAAATTTTGAATGCTCCAGAAATCAAGGCGAATGTACTTCCAGATGAGTTCCTGCTTTCTCATTCTCTTCAAGCTTTTGACCCAAGCGGAGATTTGGTGGATCTTGATGTTGTCAAAAAATTGGATGCTATCTTTGATGACTTCCGTATCTTTGTCAAAATCACAGACAAATTGCGCAACGCTCAAGAATTGCTTCGCAAAGATGCTGAAGAATTTAATTGGGAAAAATTGTAAGATAGGAGACCGAAAGAATGAAATTTGTTGGAATTGTAGGATCAAACTACGAACAATCATATAACCGAAAATTATTGGAATTCATCCGTCGTCAGTTCAAAATTAAATTTGAATTGGAAGTCTTAGAAATCGATGAAGTCCCAATGTTTAACCAGGATAAAAAATGGGATGAAAGCTTCCAGTTGCGTTATTTGTATAACAAAATCACACGTGCAGACGGTGTCATCATCGCAACTCCTGAGCACAATCATACTATCAGCGCTCCTTTGAAGAGTGTCTTAGAATGGCTCTCTTATGAGGTTCATCCTTTCGAAAACAAGCCTGTCATGATTGTTGGTGCATCATACTACGACCAAGGAACTTCTCGCGCTCAAGTTCACCTGCGTAAAATCCTAGACGCCCCTGGTGTCAATGCTTACACTCTTCCAGGCAACGAATTCTTGCTGGGCAAAGCCAAGGAAGCTTTTGACAATGATGGCAATATCACCAACGAAGGAACTGTGAATTTCCTTGAAACATGCTTAGATAACTTTATCAAATATGTAGAGGTGGTTTCAAAATTGAAAAAACCAAAACCAATTGAACCTGAAGACTTAGACTGCGGAAAACCAATCGCTACGACAATTACAGAAGTTGATCCAGATGATCCAGAATGGGTGGAAAAAGTCGCAGCAATCACTGGCGCTGTTTCTGGTGATACTTATGTCAAACTCGACCATGGTATCTTGACCGTTAATCAAATTGATATGTTCTTGAAAGCTATGCCATTTGAATTGACATACGCTGACGATAACAATCAATTCCTCTACTACAATAACGCCCACCAAGATCCAGACACCATGTTTGCTAAACGTGTGCCACCTCAATCAGGTAGCCGCATGTCAACTGTTCATGGTTCTCTTCCACCAGCTCGGATGAAGAATGTAGAGTGGGTTATTGGAACACTTCGCAACGGAAATCAAGAATACGTACGTACAATCGTCCCAGGTTCACCTGCAGGCGTTATCAATACCCACAACTACCAAGCTATGTACTATCCTGACGGATCATACGCAGGTATCAATGAAATCGTCTTTAATTTCCAACCATGGCTCGACTGGTACTTAAAAGAAACTGGTCAACGTTTGGTTGGAGGCAGCGGACCATTTGCTCCTGCCGGAGGTCATGGAGACGCAGACGCTACTTCTGGTGCTTCTGATGCTGGAGGCGATGGAGGTCATGGAGACGGAGGAGCCGATGCGACATCAGGTGCTAGCGCTTAATTACCTTACAAACTAAAAAAGAATGGATGATAAGTCCATTCTTTTTTGCTTTATTTCATTTCCTTAAAAGCTGCCTCTGCATCAGTATTGCTGATAGCGCCAAACTGGATTTTCCCGATTTTCCCTTGACTGTCAATGAGGATTTCAGTTGGGATGCTACGAATCTGATAGGCTTGGAAAATTTTTCCTGAAGTGTCAAATAGAACTGGTACATCTTTATAACCTTGTTCTTGAAACCATTTTGGGAATTCCTCGGCAGATTTCTCTCCTTGAAGACCTGGTGCTACAACTGTCAAGATTTCGAAATCACGGTCCGTTTTACCAGCTAACTCGACCAATTCTGGCATACTTTTCTTACAAGGTCCACACCAAGAAGCCCAGAATTTTAGATAAACCTTCTTGCCTTTATAGTCAGAAAGTTTGACAGTTTTTCCATCCATAGACTGCAAAGTAAAGTCGGGAGCCTCTTGACCGACAGCTGCTTGGGTGACTGTACTTGTCTGAGCAGCCTCACTAGATGAACTGCTGGTTGTGGGCATAGTCATAGGCTTCTCTTCCTGTTCCGAGCAGGCTGCCAAAAAGGCCACAGCTGACACAGTTGCTAATAATGTAACGATTTTTTTCATATTTCTTTCTCCTTTTATCCAAAAAGTCCCGACAGGGTGTTGAGCTGTCCTAGCATCAGCAGAATTCCCATGAGAATAATCAGGGCTCCGCCGATTTTCTTCATCAGGCCCATATAAGGCTTGATTTTATTGAAATACTGCATAACAAAGCTAGATGCCAAAGCTAAGATTAAGAAAGGCAGGGCCATTCCTAAGGTGTAAATCAAGGTCAAAATTGCTCCCTGGAGTGCACCATTCCCACCCGAAGCTGCTAAGGCTAAAACTGAGCTGAGGATTGGTCCAATGCAAGGAGTCCAACCAAAGCTAAAGGTAATCCCTAGTAAGAAAGCAGACCAAAAATGATGTTTCTGACCGTTCTTTTTGAAAGTCAAGCTCTTTTGAATCTGTAACTGGCGAATATTAATAAGCTCCATCTGGTGCAAACCTAACAGAATGATGAGTCCGCCCATCACATAACGAAAGGTCGAACTGTAAATAATAGTTCCTAAAAATCCGGCTCCAAAGCCAAGCAAAAAGAAGACTGTTGAGATACCCACAATGAAAAAGAGTGTTCTAACCATTCCCTGCCAAGCAAGCTCTCGGCCGAATACTTTCAGGGTCTTGACCTCCTTGTCATCCAATAAAATGCCAATATAAACCGGCAATAAAGGAAAAATACAAGGGGAAAAGAAGGACAAAATACCCGCTAAAAAAACTGAAACAAAAAATAAAGGTGACTCCATTTACTCTCCTCTAACTCCTTACCTAGAATATTCATTCATTTATCATTATAAATGAATCTTATAGATTTTTCACAAATCCGCTACGGTAATTTTCTTGCAAACTCATGAGACTAGTAAAAGAGATAATTTCGCTTGATGAACAGCAAAACCTGTACATTTTTTCAAACAGTAAAAAGCCGGTAGGATTTTCTCCGGCTTTTTGCTGTTCGAAAACTTAATAGACCTAATCATCTGTAACTAGCGGTAAATAAAGACTAATCTTGGTGAATTTATCTGGTTCAGAATCGATTTCCATATGGTAGTCGTCTCCGAACTGCAATCTTAAGCGTTGATCGACATTTTTCAGACCAACCCCGCCTAAGCGAGGGAGAGTCATGTCCGTAGAGTCGCGGAGTTCAAAACCACGGCCGTTATCATAGATAGACAGTATCAGCTGCCCCTCTTCTGCTGCTGACGTCACCCGAATCATGCCTTGTCGGTCAATTTCCTTGATACCATGGTAGATGGCATTTTCAACCAAAGGCTGAAGTACCAGCTTGGGCAGTTTATAATCAGCTATAGATTCACCCTCTTCAATCTCATATTGGAGCTTATCGCCATAGCGCTGCTTCTGGATAAAGAGATACTGACGAACGTGATCAATCTCATCTTTAAGAGCAATCTGTTCATGTCCTTGATTGAGCGCCAAGCGGAAATATTGAGCGAGTGATTTTGTTACCTCAACAACACGTTTGCTGTCATTAAACTCAGCCATCCAGACAATCGTATCCAAGGTATTATAAAGGAAATGGGGGTTGATTTGAGCTGAGAGAGCTCGGAGCTCATAGCGGCGGACATTTTGTTCTTCAGTCTTAACAGCTTCCATTAGCTGTTCGATTTGATCCAGCATTTTATTGAACTGCTGAGCCAAGTCAACCAACTCTGGAGAACCCTTAGCTTCTGCACGCAGATTTGAGTCACCTGCCCCAATCTTCAGAATGACAGCCTGCAGATTCTGAAGAGGCTTAATCCACAAACGTAAGACAAACCAAATACCAGTCAAGCACAGCAGGAGTGCTAAAACGCCCATTCCCACAAATGAATAAAGCATCTGTGACTGAAGCATCTGCAATTGCTCTAAAGAGGCAACGCCAATTAAAGTCCAGTCGCTGTCTGCGATATCAATCTGATAGACAAAAGCCTCTTTCTGGTCTGCGTAACCATCCTTGACCGAGATATAGGGCTGCATAGCTTTCATTTCCTGACTGGAGGAGTAAACACTTTTCTTAGGATGATAGACAAATTCATGCTGGCTATTGACAATAAAACTAAAGCCTTTCTTCCCTAGCTGAAGCCGATCCAGATAGGCTTTGAGACTCTTATAGCCAATATCCAGACGCAAAACACCGAGATTCTGCCCTGCTTCATCCACCACTTCCTGAGTGACAGAAACAACCCACTTCTCCTTCTCTGATGACAGAGATTCCTTGCGAGCAGGAGTCAAGACAGGCATGGCTTTGGTATGAACAGCTTCCTGATACCAATTTTCATTCATCATATCAGAGGATGTCTGCATGCTGATTTGAGAATCTGTCGAGACCACGCGCCCGTCCTTGGTAACCAATACTGCCGACACCAAATCAGGATCTGTCTCAATAATGGTTTTCATCAAAGCCTGAACTGACGTTTCGCTACTTTCTTGATTCTGAGCAAATTTACGAATCGTTTCTTCCTTGCTCAGTGTGGAGGTAGTTTGTTTTAATTTCTGCAAATAGGAAGCTATGAACTGCCCGCTTTGCTCCATACTATTACGCGTCGTCCGCTCTGTCAGCTGCCTAATAGTCCCCGAGCTAGTCTGATAGTAGAGACTTCCAACAAACCCCAAGAGTAAAAGAACCAGCAGAAAAATATAGACAATCAACTGGATAAGAAGCGGATATCGTTTCATTTCTCCTCTCCTTTTTTAAACTGCCGAGGTGTCAGCCCGACCACCTGCTTGAAGCGCTGAGAAAAATAGTTCATATCTTCAAAACCTACCTGCTCTGCTATTTCATAAATCTTCAAATCTGTAGTTAAGAGTAAGAGTTTTGCTTTTTTCATCCGCTCTTGGATCAGATAATCTTGAAAGGGCAAGCCTAATTCCTTTTTGATAAGAACGCTGAGATAGGACGGACTAAACCCCAATTGGAAAGCCAAACTTTTCAGGCTTAATTCTGAATCAGCTAGACGCGCGTGAATAGCCTCTTCCAACTCAGAGCGCTGTCCCTGATCAACCAAGTTTTGAATCTGGGCTTTTTTTCGTTCCTTATCAAGCTTAGTCTGCACCTTGGCCAACATTTCCTCAACATCATCTTTGGAAAATGGCTTGAGAAGATAGTCATCTGCGCCTAGTTTAATGGCGGTCCGAGCATAGTCAAAATCATCATAGCCCGTCAGAAAAACGATATGGCACTTAGGAGCCTGGTCCCTGACTAGCTTGGCCAGTTCGAGGCCGTTCATCTGTGGCATGTTGATATCGGTCAGCAGGATATCAGCAGGATTTTCCTGAAATTTCTGCCAAGCTTCTCTTCCATTTTCAGCCTGGGCAATGACTTGCATGCCAAACTGTTCATAGTCTACCAAGGACGCAATCCCCTGTCTTACCAGATACTCATCCTCTACAATCATAATTGAATACACCAGATTCAACTCCTTATTTTTATTGGATTTATTATAGCAAATTTTCAATCAAAATGCTCTTAAACATAATCCAAAAGATAACCGTAGCCCTTCTCCTCCATCTCGGCTTTTGGAATGAACTTAATGGACAGACTATTGATGCAATAGCGCAAGCCTCCTTTGTCCTTAGGACCGTCTGTGAAAACATGGCCCAGATGGGAATTTCCAACCCGACTGCGAACTTCTGTCCGTGTCATATTGAAACTCTTGTCTTCTTTGTAAGTCGCAACATCTGGACTGATAGGACGTGTGAAACTCGGCCAACCGCAGCCTGAATCAAACTTATCCTTTGATGAAAAGAGAGGCTCGCCTGTCACCACATCCACATAGATACCAGCATCGAACTTATCCCAATAGCGATTAGAAAAAGCCCGCTCTGTGTCATTCTTTTGTGTGACTGCGTATTCTTCAGGAGAGAGCTTAGCCTTAATCTCTTCATCGCTAGGCTTAGGATAGCGACTAGCTTCAATAACAGGGTAGGCAGCTTGATTGACATCGATATGGCAATATCCATTAGGATTCTTTTTTAGGTAATCCTGATGATAATCTTCTGCTTTGATAAAGTTTTTCAGAGGTTCTTTTTCAACAGCTAAAGGCTTATCATATTTCTTAGCAACCTCATCAAAGACCTGGTTAATCGTATCTAGATCAGCTTCATCCTTATAATAAACACCTGTCCGGTACTGAGTACCCTGATCATTTCCCTGCTTGTTTTTAGAAGTTGGATCAATGATGCGGAAATAATGCAGCAGAATTTCTTTTAGCGAAATTTTCTTTACATTGTAAGTAATGTGAACAGTCTCAGCGTGACCAGTTTGAGAGACCAATTCATACTTGGTCGTGTCACCCTTACCATTTGCGTATCCCGACACTGCATCGATTACACCTGGCACACGAGAAAAGTACTCTTCTACTCCCCAGAAACAGCCACCAGCCAGATAAATCTCCTGCTTATCTTCTTCCTTGACGTCTTCTTGCTTTTGTTTGGCTACCGCTTCTGTCTTGCTCATAGAGGCTTTCTTGATCTGCTCAGGAGACGACTCCTTACCATTCCCTGCAATCACATAGACCAGTCCAAAGCAGACAAGCAAGCCAAGCAGAACCAGAAGAATCTTCCATTTACCTTCCATGTTTATTACTCCTTTCTACTTGATTTCTTTCAGTGTTTTCTCAATATCTTCCTTGCTCATATAGCCAATATGTGTCTTGGCAAGAGAGCCGTCGCTGCCTACGAAAAGAGCAGATGGATAAGAGCGAATACCGTATTCTTTCAGCAATTCTCCCTTAGTATCCATGAGAACTGGGAAGTCTTTGTAATCCAAAGATTTGTACCATTCCTTGAAATCATCAGCAGACTTTTCTCCATTAAAAGTCGGAGACACCACCGTCAGCACAACATAATCTTTTCCTGACTGCTCCTTAGCCAGATCATTAGTATCACCAAGTGTAGATAGACAGATAGAGCACCAAGAAGCCCAAAACTTTAAATACACTTTCTTGCCTTTGAAATCAGACAGCTTGTAGGTCTTGCCATCTACTCCTTGCAGACTAAAGTCTTTGGCCATCTTGGTAGATTGCTCAGAATCAGCTTTTGTTTCCATATTGCTTTTATCACTTTTAGAAACTTCCGAGTTCATCTTCTGATTTGAACAGGCTCCCAAAAAGCCGACACAAAGCAGACTGATAGTCAATATTGATAACTTCTTCATCGTTTTCTTTCCTTTCAAAATAAGGAGAAAGCCGACAAAACTGACGACTTTCTTTCCTATGGTGGAATTCTTATTTGTCAGATGACATTTCGGATGAATCTTTCATGTCATCCTTCATGCTCGAATCGCTTGATTTCATATCATCTTTCATGTCAGACTTACTGTCGGACATCATAGAAGAGTCCTTCATGTCATCCTTTTTCATTTTATCATCAGACATGCTGGAGTCTTTCATATCCTCTTTCTTCATATCCTCTTTCTTCATGTCGTCTTTTTTCATGTCGTCTTTCTTCATCATGCTGCTGTCATCCGTCTTCTTCATATCAGAATCTGACTTTTGATTAGAGCAGGCAGCTAGGACAAAGATACTAAGTGCAGCGATTGTAAGTGTAGTGATTTTTTTCATGATGTGTCTCCTTTAATTATATAATTTTTATCCAAATAATGATGCTAAAACGTTTAGATTTCCAAGCATCAGCAAAATTCCCATGAGAATGATGAGTGCTCCGCCGATTTTCTTAAGCGTTCCCATATAAGGTTTGAGTTTTGCAAAGCGCTGTAATACCCAGCCAGAAGCCAAAGCCATTGCTAGAAATGGAAGCGCTAATCCAAGTGTATAAACCAACATAAGCAAGCCTCCCTGAAGAGCGCCGTTACCTCCAGAAGCTGCAATTGCTAAAACAGAACTCAGAACAGGTCCCACACAGGGCGTCCAACCAAAGCTAAAGGTAATCCCCAAGAGAAAAGCGTTAAGAAAGTCACTTCTTTTACTATTCTTTTTAAGTTGGATGCTCTTTTGCTTTTGCAGTTGCTGGATATTGATGATCCCCATCTGGTGGATTCCCAGTAGAATGACAAACCCGCCCAAAAAGTAGCGAAACCAAGGGGCATAGAGAACTTGCCCTAGAGCGCCAGCTCCATAGCCCAAAACTAAGAATACAGTTGATAAGCCAGCTATAAAGCAGAGAGTCTTAGCTAGACCATACCAGGAAATATCTTTTCCCATAAACCGAACCGTTTTCGGCTGATCCGAATCCAGCAAAATCCCCACATAGACTGGCATAAGTGGTAAAATACAGGGCGAGAAAAAAGATAGAATCCCCGCCAGAAAAACAGAAATAAAGAACAAAAAACTTGTTGCCATTTCAAAAACCTCTCTATCAATTTCTGACTCTAGTATAAAATAAAAATCCCCCTAAAAATAGGGAGATAGATTTGAAAAAACTTGAATTTGATGTTATATTGCTTGAGATTTCTGGATTTGGCAAAAACATCCACCACATTGTGGCGTATGTCATCTATTAGCTTTCTATCTCAAAGCGCTCACTCTTCTGCTTATTTGGCAAAAAGAGAGAAAGTAGGATTCCAACTAGAGCTGGCACCAACCAAGGCAGGGAAGTCTGAGCAAACGGAAGGGCATTTACAATATCACTTACCTTTGTAATATTGAACTGCTGCCCAAGAATGCCCGCAAAGGAAATCACAGTCACTGCTGCTACTGTCAATTGCATACCGATTTTGGATAGTGGCAAGAATTTATTGACAATGACAATCAGTACGATAACAATGGTAATTGGATAGAGAATTTGCAAGACTGGAACAGAATATTGGATAATGGCATTGAGGCCAAGATTGGCAATCGCAAATCCAATCAAAGTAAAGACAGTTGCGTAAACTTTATAAGATACCTTAGGGAAAGTTTTATGGAAGAATTCCCCAGTCGATACAATAAGTCCCGCAGTTGTTGTAAAACAAGTCACAGTAACCATAGCTGCAAGGAAAATCTGTGCTGTAGGTCCAAAGATAGCCTGTGTCGCCTGCGATAGGACATAAACACCTGGATTGCCTTTGGCAATAATCTCGGCTGGAACTGGGAAATGATTGCCCAGAAAAGCCAAACCGATATACATGGCGCTAAAACCCAAGGCTACCATCAAACCAACAACCCAGATGGTTAAAACATATTCCTTTTTATTCTTGAAACCTAGCTGGTTAAGAGTTGTTACCGCAATGACACTGAAAGCCACAGAAGCCAAGGCATCCAAAGTGTTATAACCTTCCAAGAACCCTTGCCCAAAAGCTGACGCAGAATAAGCTTCCGCAGCCTGCTGAGGTGTCGTTGTTCCGTATTTCAAAGCTCCTAGAATGACTAAGATGATGATCAAAACTGCAAAAACCGGCGTCAGAATACGTCCAATTCGATCCAAAATCTTAGATGGATTCAAAGAAATCAGATAAGCAGCCGCAAAGTAAAGGGTCGTGAAAACAATCAACCCGATACCTGTCATATTTTTAGACAGCATAGGAGCGATACCAACTTCATAGGCCACCGTCGCAGTCCGCGGGATAGCAAAGAAGGGCCCGATTGACAGATACAAAGCTACAAGATAGACAATAGCAAACCAAGGCGCAATCTTCTGAGAAATCTCGTGGATATAGCCCTTAGGATTGAGCGTTCCAATAATCAAAGTCAGAACAGCAAGTCCAACCCCAGACAGAACAAATCCTGCAATAGCTGGCCAAAAATGCTGGCCAGATAATGTCCCAAGCGAGGGCGGAAAAATCAAGTTCCCAGCACCAAAAAATATTCCAAATAAGAGCAAGCCTGTCAAGGCACCTTTTTTAATCACAGGAATCTCCTTTAAATTTTTTCATGCCTTATCATTATATACGGAAATGGCCCGCTCCGCAAGACTTTTAACTTTTTCAGAATATTGATTCAAATCAAAAAAATATATGATTTAAATCGAATCATTTATCTGGAATTTTGAGCAAATTCCTCGCTTATTCACAGATTTTTTGGAGATTTTGAATGTTATAAAACGAAATAACGCTTTTTGTTTTAAATCGTATTCTGCTAACCCCACTATTACCTATATTTTAGATAGTTTCCTTTATTTAAACGGACACACTCTACTGTTGATTAATTCATGAAAAACGCAATCTTGTACTTCTCGATTCAAAACAAAATAAAAGAGATTTTTCAAGGTGAAAAGGTTGAGACATCCTATCTCAACCTTTTAAAAATGGCTATAAATCATTTAGCACTCTTTATACATCGCTAAATCTTCGGTACTTAATTTCGAATTCAAAAAAGTTCTTCTCTTGCAGCATATGGAAAATATCTCGATAAGCCTCCTCATCAAAGTGGTCTCCCAAATACAGGATTTCAAAGCTTAATCCTTCATATTCCAGAAAGGCATTGGTCGTTCGAAAGCCGTTATGCTTATAGAAATCCATACGTGCTTGACGTTGCTCTAAATTATCACATTCTTCATCGACACGTTCTACCTCAAGAACCATGGTCTTTTGATAAAACTCTGTCAGTTTATGAATAATTTCTCCCCCATAGCCATGGCTGCGAAGGTGCGGCATAATCGCAAAGAAGCTGACATAGAACATTTTTTCGTTATAAACTGCAAAAGCAAAACCAACAAATTCTTCCTCATTGTAGAAGGCAAAGAAATGAGACCGCTTATCGTTTGTATAACGGAGAAATTCGCTGATAGGCACCCATTCCTCTACAGGAAAAGCCTCGCGGTTTAAGGCCTCAACCTTATCCAAATCAGGAAATTCTGCTGTAATAATTTGACTAGTTAAAGACATTGCTACCTCACTTTGCTTAATATTCTAGCAGTTGTCAAAAAATTTAGCAAGCATTATCAAGCTTCTTCTGCTTTTTTAGAAAATTGACTCTGATAGAGGTCATAATAAAATCCTTTATCAGCCAAGAGGCTCTCATGATTACCTTGCTCGATAATCTGACCATCCTTGAGCACCAAAATCTTATCCGCTTCTTGAATGGTCGACAGTCGGTGGGCAATGACAAAACTGATCCGACCCTGCATGAGTGTCTTCATAGCTTTCTGAATCAGGAGCTCCAGCCGTGTATCGACAGACGAGGTCGCTTCATCCAAAATCAAAATCTTAGGATTAGACAAAAGAGCCCTCGCAATCGTAAGCAACTGCTTCTGACCAAGTGAGATATTGCTGGATTCTTGGTTCATTTCCATATTGTAGCCGCCTGGCAAGGTACGGATAAAATGGTCCACATTAGCTGCCTTTGCTGCCTCTACAATTTCTTCATCAGTGGCTTGCAGATTACCAAAACGAAGGTTTTCCTTGATAGTCCCTTCGTAAAGCCAAGCATCCTGCAGCACCATACCAAACTGTTTGCGATAGTCCTGACGGGACAGATGGCGAATGTCATGCCCATCCACAGTAATCGCGCCTTTGGTCACATCGTAGAAACGCATGAGCAAATTAATCAGCGTGGTCTTACCAGCACCAGTCGGACCTACAATGGCGACCATTTCTCCAGGTTTGACCTCCAGATTGAAATTCCGAATAAGCGGCTTGTCTGCTACATACTGGAAGTCCACATCCTTGAAGCTAACCTGACCTGTCAGATCTTGCTCCAGCTTTTCTGCCCTATCATTGACTTCGTCTGCTTCGTCCAGCACTTGGAAAATCCGGTCCAAAGAGGACTTGGCACTCTGTAGCTGACCTGCTAGCTGAGTTAGGTTTTGAATAGGCTGGTTAATCTGCCAGACATATTGAACAAAAGCCTGCATATTCCCGACTGTCAGGCGCCCAGCAATAACCTGAAGGCCACCCAGCAGAGCCAGCAAGAGGTAGGTCAGATCTGAAATAACATTCAAAACAGGCATCATCAAACCAGAAATAAAGCTGGCTTTAAAACCTACTTTCTGCAGGTTTTGCGTAATTTGACGAAAATCTTCCTGAGAGCTTTCTTCTCTGACATAGAGCTTCAAAATATTAAAACCAGTCAGATTTTCCTGAACAAAGCCATTCATAGCTCCCAGTGCATCTGCCTGCTGTTTAAAGTAAGGCTGGGATTTCTTCACGATAAAGCAAGCACTAAGGTAGGTAATCGGAATCGAAACAACCACAATTACTCCCAGTTGCAAATTGAGCACCAATACCATGACGATAACCAAGATCAGAGTGAAGACTGCATTGATAACCTGCAGAAAAGACTGCTGCAAGGCATTTGAAACAGCTTCGACATCGCTGGTAAAACGCCCTAGCAAGTCACCAAACTGATGCTTGTCAAAGTAAGAAACGGGGATACGATTAATCTTATGGCTAAGTTCATTGCGCAAGTCACGAATGGTAGCCTGCACTGCATTGGTCATAAAGAAATTAGAATAGTAAGAACCGATTTCATAAAAAATCGCCCGCACAAAATACAAGACCATGACCCAGCCAACATAGGACACATTAATCTGGGCACCAGCTACTCCCTTTGCCATATCCAGCAAATTATTTGTCAGTTCAGTAATGGCTAAACCTAAGACAAAGGGTTCGACGACACTCATAACGACGCTGAGGATTTTGAGGAAGATCGCAAAGGCGACTGCAAATTTATAAACTTTTAGGTAGCTCCACAGACGAGCAAAACTTGATGTGTTTTTCATGTCAGTCTCCTTTCTATTCCTCTGTCAAAGCTTGATTTTTCAGCTGTGAATCCGCAATTTCACGATAGATATCGTTGGTTTCCATCAACTCTTCATGCTTCCCGCGTCCAACGATTTCACCCTGATCCAAGACGATAATTTGGTCAGCGTCCATGATGGTTCCCACCCGTTGGGCTACAATCAGCACCGTTGCCTGACCTGTCACTTCCTTGAGGCGACGACGAAGCACCGCATCTGTCTTATAATCTAGAGCAGAAAAAGAGTCGTCGAAGATATAAATTTCCGGCTTTTTGACCACCGCGCGGGCGATAGAAAGCCGCTGCTTCTGCCCACCGGATAGATTGCTGCCTCCCTCAGCCAGATGAGTCTCAAAACGCTCTTCCCGACTCTCGATAAAGTCCTTGGCTTGAGCTACATCAGCCGCCTGACTCAGTTCCTCTTGGCTGGCTTCTTCCTTTCCGTAGCGTAGGTTCGCTGCGATAGTTCCAGTAAATAGCAGAGCCTTCTGCGGAATAAAGCCAATCTTCTGACGCAGTGCCTTCAGATTGTATTCACGGACGTCCACACCGTCCACTAAAATCTTACCTAGTGTTACATCGTAAAAGCGCGGAATCAGCTGTACCAGCGTAGACTTACCAGAACCAGTTGAACCGATAAAGGCAATAGTCTCACCCGGCTTAGCCTTGAAGGAAATATTATGCAGCACAGGACTCTCCGTCTCACCTGGATAAGCGAAGGTTACATTGTCGAACTCCAGATAACCCTGCGTCTCTGTCTCGGTTACACCATCTTCATTAGGATTGATTGAAATGGGCATGTCCATGACTTCCTTGAGCCGCTGGCTCGATACCGCCGTCCGAGGATACATAGTAAAGAGATTGGCCAGGAAGAGGAAGGATAGCAGGGCGTGAAAGCTGTATTCGATAAAGGCAACGAGATTTCCGATTTCAAGACTGCCGTCCCGCAAAGGATCTAGGGCAAACCAGACAATGGCCACAATCATCGCAATAATAATCTGCACAAAGAGCGGCTCAGTCAGACCAGTCAGCTTAAAGAGCTTATTGGAGTTTTGCGCATAGACCTCATTTTCGTCAGCAAAACGCTTCTCTTGAAATTCCTCTCTTGCAAAAGCTCGAATAACGCGCAGACCAGTCAGATTTTCCCTCACGTACTGGTTAATCTTATCAAGGGTCTTCTGCTGCTTTTCAGACAAGGGCTTGGTTTTAACCGCCACATAAATGACCACAACAGCCAAGAAAGGCACTGAAACAGCTACAATCCAGGCCAGAGATGGGCTGGTCAGAAAAATCATGAGAATACTGGACAGCATCATCATGGGAGTAATGACACCCATTTTCAGGGTTTGCTCTGCAAACTGCATGAGAACAAAAGCATCTGAAGTCAAGCGCGTGACCAAAGAAGACACTCCAATCTGCTCATATTCATGATGAGAATACTCTTGCAGCTTGGCATAGAGATCATTGCGCATATCCTGCACCATGGTCGTCGTTAGCTTTCCAGCCGCATAAGCCAAAACAATTCGCCCCAGCACTCCTAAGATAATAACGCCAAACATGACCCAAGCCCAGAAAAAGAGCCGATCTGTCTGCTTAGGATTGATTCCCTCATCAATCATCCGAGCCAGTACCGTTGGCAGACCTAGATTGACAATCACAAAAAAGATTGCCGCAACAAAGTCCAAGACCAGCCACTTAGGATATCTCTTCAAATAAGACCAAATGTATAACATAACTCCTCCTTCACCATCTATTCAAAAATAACTCACTATAAAGCACCCAAGTGCTTTTAAAACACAGAAAAGAGCGCGCAAATGCACGCTTTAATACAAATATTATAACAAAAATATGAAGTAGGGTAAAGGTCATTTCAGACTATTTTCTGCTTATCATCAGCCTCATAAATGACTGTCAGCAGCAAACTTCCTGAAAGCAGACTAGCAACTGTTTTAATTGCATGACTTATATAGAAAAACAAACCTAGTTTTCACTAGGTTCGTCATTTCTTATCTGCAAGAAGGTCTGAATCCAAGAGTAATTCAAGCTCTGCCCTAACATTTCAGACTTGCAACTTTGCAGACCATTTGACAGCTCAAACCAATCACTTCTGGTTTTCAAAGATTGATGTTCTGAAATCTTTAGTCTGATCAAGGTAAGCTTTGAAGACTGCTTTTTTAAGCTTGTGGACAGCACTGTCATGTTCTGGTTTATAGCCACTCCAAGAATACCAATTATCATTGGCATCTTTGAGAACAGCTTCATCCATCAAGGTTTGCAACTCCTCAACAGTACTTATAGTCTTAGTAGCAAAACTTGTCCATGGTTGTCTTGTATCATCAAATGTGACCTTGTTCAGGCTGTCGAACTTGTTTTTACGTTCTTCATACATAGCCTTCTTAAACTCAGTCCAATTATTAAACTGACCATTGAAGACCTTGCGTAAAACCAAGTCATCTGTTACCAGACCTCTGGTCTTACCATAGATACTGATTGTTTTTCCGTTTTGCTTAGCATCATCTTCATACTGATTAGAGATATAAGGAACCATACCATCTTTGAAACCTTTGGCTGCCAGAAGCTCATAAGCCATACGCCGTCCCATAAGATCTCCAGGCGTTCCTTTTTCACTGCTTAATGCAGAATAAATTGGAGAGAAGAGTTTAATCGTATGGTAGCCGTTTCTTTCTACATCACCATTTTTGTACTCACGCGCTGAAACAATATCATTTTCAATGAGACTGTCGAATGAGTTTAATTTTTGCGCATCCGCCATTGTAATATTTTTTATCACATTCGTTGCGTAAACATCATTTCCATCAGCATCTCGAACATATTTATTCTCGACTTTTCTCAGAGCGTTCACTTTCTGCACATCGGACAGACGGTTAACGATTGACATCCCTTCTAGGTACTCCAACATATAAATGACATCAAACATGTTATGAACATAATTTTTTAAATCATCCGCATTTTGGAAACGTTTAGTTGGATCCAGGACTTGCAAACGAGATTTTTCAGATGCATCATTCTTGTCATATTTGAGAATTGAATTGACCGTGATTGTCGCATCATCTGGATGGTCCGGTGCTTGCAACAAGCCCTTAGCGAAGAATTCTGGACCAAGTCCACTTCTTCTTCCATATCCGCCTAAATAGATTTCATTATCAGAATCATGCGTCATTTCATGGGTATAGGTAATGGCTCCGTCCTTGTCCAGCATCCGATAGCCCATGTAGTAAACACTATCACCAGTAGCATAGGCACCATGCTTATTGTGTACAACCTTGTTTCCAACCGGTCCAAAGAAATACTTCATAGCTGGATTAGAACTATCAAATTGTGCCTCCACTGTAGCCTTGTCGACAGTGGTATCATCTCCAAACTTATAGGCATCATAGACCAAGATATTTCGATAGAGCTTTTCACGGCCCTGCTCGTCTAATATTCTATACCAATAATCATAATGGTCGCGTTGACGTTTTGCAGTTTCCTGAGCATTATCCTCAACAAACTTATTAAGTTCTGCCCCTGCTCTGTGCTCATTATTTCTATATCTATCATAGGCGCCAAAGCCAAGACTGGATATAGTTGATATGACAAATACCGTTCTTTCAGGCATTGTAAGCAATGGCAGGACCATATTTCGGTATTTCCAAGTGTCGCTGGTAATTCGATCATAGACCCCGATAGAATACTTACTGCCAGCCTGCTCTTGTTTGACCCTCACCTCATCAATAGCTGATTTTTCTTCAACGATATAAGCCTTGGTTTGCTCTTTAAACCATTGATTATTTGTTTTGTTTGGTAAAAATACCTCTCGGTAATTGGCAAGCGTGCTGAACAAATCTTTTGTTGCATTATTATTTGCTAGGCTGATGCTATAAGCATCTACGTTGTTCTTGGCCAGAAGATTGTTAAAGCCAGATTTACCTAATTCAATGATCGTGTCTAGTGGTGATACGTTGCCCTTACCAAAGAAATCCATGTGGTACATGACTAAGTCTTTGATATTCACGTCACCATAGTTAAAGTTGTACCAGCGCTCTAAATAGGTCAAACCTAGAAGCAAGGCTTCCTTGTTGCGTTTGATTTTATCAACGACATAACCATTAATCGTTTGATTTTCACTGGCAATGACTGCATCAGCAGACAACAGTTTTTCCAATGTGTTTGCTAGATTTTCCTTCGTTTTGGCAAACTGCTCTTCTAAGTATAATTCCGTTAATGAAACTCCTGAAGAAATACCTAGGGTGTTTCTGATAGCATCTGACTGATAATCGACTGCTCTCAAATCAGGCAAAACTTCATTGACGATTGAACTATGATTTTGTAAGAATTGATTTGGCGTATAGATGAGACCTGTATCGCCCACGCGATATTCTGCTAACTTACTAAAGTCAGATTGGTAGGTAAGATCTAGCTTTTCAGATGAATGATCCTTATAGTGCAGCAAGAGCTTATTAGCTGCCTCTTTATGTGAAGCAATATCTGTAATCACTTCATTATCCTTCATCATGACTGCAGATAGGACTTCTTTTTTAAACAAAGCGCTATCTTCTTTTACCAGATTACCGTATTTGACAATGGTTGCCTTATTATAAAACGGCAGTAATTTTTCGATATTTTTATATGCTAAAGCTCGACTGGCTTGATAGTCTTCAACCTTAGAAAAATCACTTTCTTTATTAGTGCTAGTCAGTAGGGGTTCAACAATCGGTACAGAAAGAGGGTTGATTTCAGATTTCTTACTTGCGATTTGAGAAGGATCAATGATTGTGCCTCTCTCTTCGAGCGATTCCTTGGTGACAACCTCATCCTTTTCAAGAGTCACTTTGTAGACTCTGTTTTCTTTGTTACTATATGAGTCAGTTATTCTCATTCCTCGATAGTGATAACCACTAATCGCATTCCCGTTCATAACATTGACATCACTAAGAACATTGTGCAATCTTCCAGCACGACTCTCTTCGTTAGAGTCTCTATCCCACAAGTAGCCAGCCACACCAGCAACGCTTCCAAAGCGTTTCACATTATTAATGTTGCCCTCGGCATAACTATTGCTGATAAGTGCATCTTTCTCAACAAGACCTGCAAGGCCGCCGACAGTTTGGTTTGTACTATCCGCATTTGACGAGATGGTAATTGTAGCTTTTGATTTGTCGACCAGTGCATTGATGCCAGTCAGTTGACCTACTAATCCTCCGATATTGTATGGTGCCCTCGTTTCATAGGAGTTGATAATTCTTCCCTTGAAACTGCTGTTCGTAATTTTAGAATTATCAGCCTTCCACACCAAGCCACCAATGCCTCGTTCGCCAGCCAGAACACCGTCTACATGGACATTGTTAATCCTTGTTGCATTATTCGCTTCATTTGCAAGGGCCCCAATGTCAGATTTCCCTGAGATATTTACATCTTTAAGAGCCAGATTTTCTACAGTAGCAGCGCTTAAAGTATCAAATAAAGGCTTCTTCAAATTATAAATAGCATAATTTTTTCCGTCTTTGCTGCCAAAGAGCTTACCAGTAAATCTACCCTTTATATAACTGCTAGCTCCATTTTCTAGTTCGACCTCGTTGGCATTCAGACTAGCACCTAAATAATAGGTCCCTCCAAGATCATTATTTATAGCTTGGACCAAGTTACTAAAGGAAGTGAAGTTTGTGACTTCTCTCTCTGCCTTTTTTGCTAGATAGAAAGTAAAATTGTCCTCGTATTTATTGTCGACGTCCTGTTTTAATTTTTCAGCACTTGCTGTAATTTTATAAACCGGCTGACCATCTTTCGTGCTATCGACTATTGAAGAAATTGGCAAGAAGACATCTTTAAATTTAGAAGATTTTACTTTCACGAAATAATTCTCATGATTGCTTGGAATAGCATCTAGAGAAACGTGCTGTTTGTATTTTCCATCAGTTAGACTATACAACTCCACGTCAGATACATTTCTTAACTCGATATTCTTTTCGGGTTCTTGCTTCTGCTCTTTAGGCACTTGAGCTTTTTCAGTAGGATTTTCCGCTTCTGGCGTTGCTGGTTCGATGTTTCCAGTATACTCTTGAGGAGCTTCTACCTGCTCAGGCTCAACAATCGCTCCAGCTTGAGTTCCTGTGTACTCCGGCAATGGAGTAACTTGTTCAGGTGCTACTATTGCTCCTGCTTGAACGTCTGTATACTCTGGCAATGGAGTCACTTGTTCGGGTGCCACTACTGCACCGGATTGAACGCCTGTATATTCAGGCGATGGGGTGACTTGTTCAGGTTCAATTACCGCACCGGATTGCGTTCCTGTGTATTCAGGTAACGGTGTGACTTGTTCGGGGGCCACTACTGCACCGGCTTGAACTCCTGTATATTCAGGTAACGGTGTGACTTGTTCGGGTGCTACTACTGCACCTGTTTGAGTTCCCGTATACTCTGGCAATGAAGTCGTTTGTTCAGCTTCTACTATGGCCCCAGATTGGACGCCTGTGTACTCCGGCAATGAAGTCACTTGCGTGGGTTCGACAATTGCACCGGATTGCGTTCCTGTGTATTCTGGCAATGGAGCTACTTGTTCGGGTGACACTACCGCGCCTGCTTGAGTTCCTGTGTATTCAGGTAAGGGCGTCACTTGCTCAGGTTCTACTATCGCACCGGATTGGACACCTCCAATCTCCGGTTCAATTTGTTCAGGCTCAACGATGGCTCCAGATAGTGTACCTGAATACTCAGGCAAAGAAGCCACCTGCTCGGGCTCAACGATTGCACCAGATTGGACACCTGTGTACTCTGGTAAGGGAGCAACTTGCTCAGGTTGAACCAAGTTAGAAGTTACTGGTTTTTCGCTAGGCGCTTCAAGCTTTTTAGTACCTTTTCCCACTATTTTAGGAGACGCTTCCTCTATTTTAGTCGAAAGAACCTCTCTTGAAACTTCCTCATTATCTACCGTAAAAATTCGAACGACTTCAATTTTACGGCCTCGTTTGCCTTCTTGTTTTACTCTTACAGTACCTTCGGCTAAATCAGGATTCTCTTGTATTTGTTCTCCAAAGGCTATCTCAGTTTCAACGATCTCTTCTTTGTATAATAGTTCAGGCTTAGCTACTCGGCCAGACAAAACTTCATCTTGAGGCTCAATTGTATTGACGCCAAGCGTTTGATTTTTCAGCCCATTCTTATCAAAAGAAACAGAATAATCTAACTTCTTATTTTGGTTTAAAACTTCTTTATCTAGATTAGCATTTTGCTGACTATCAAGAATCTTATTGTCTAATAATTTTTTAATCGATTCATCTTTTATGTAGCCAACATAGGTATAGCCAGAGATTTCACTTGGTGACGGCAGACTATCCCCAGCCGACACTTGATATTCGGCATTATACTGTAGCAAGATCCCATTTTCCAGCGCATCGACAGATAGTATCAAGCCTCCTCCGACACCAGCACCCACCAAAACAGTCAAGAGGAACTTACTTTGAACCTTTCTTTTTGACACAACAAAAACAACTAATCCTATCGTCGTTAACAGACCAGCCGTCATCATAGTATTTGAATTGTTATTGTCGCCTGTATTCGGTAACGTTTTTGCTCCAACATTTGAATTTAACCTGTAGACAAGATAGTAAGTCTCCTCATTTCCTTCTGACATTTTAGGAAATCCACTTACAATCAACTCCTTTTCTTGCGGAGTTATTTCAGTATCTGTCACGTATTTATATTGTACATTCAACTTTTCCTGCGCTTGAACAGAGTCAACCCCAACGATAGACACAAAAAACAAACTAGAAATAGCAGCCGAAACAAGCCCGACAGCTAATTTCCTAAAAGCAAAACGGGTTTGCTTCTCCCCCAAAAACTTTTTCATTAAAATCCCTTTCAAATTATTCTAAAAAGAATAACAAATCCTTTAACTAGAGAATGAGCAACAGTAAGCCATTGCATTCATTCATCTGAATCCCACTAATAGTACAAACTAGAGCTTCCATATAACATATAAAAACAACGTATGTTTTTAAATTAAAATATAGAGCCTTTATCCCCCTAAATAATTGAAGTATCAAAAAAATCTACTCTTTTCTTGCAACACACTCCTTTAAGTATTCGGACATATTGGAATAAAGTTTTTTACATGAGCCATATTGCCATTCAAAGACAGAACCGTTAGTATCTAACAAAATTAGGATTCCATCAAATCCCAAATCTTCCAAAATAAACATATTTACTGGAAAGTCCGGATATATTTCACGTGCCTCTAGCGTTGATTTTACAACATTCAGATATTCCGGTCCGTTCAAACCTTGCCATTCTGTTCCAAAGAAATTTACTACTCCGAACTCTCTTAAATAATCAATATAGTCTGTAGAAAATTTTATTGTAAGCTTATTTTGAGCCTTTAAAATTTGTTCATCGTTCGCACCTTTGGTAGCTTCTAATCCTGAGATCAGTTTCAATTCATCGCTAATTTTTGACATTATATTTCTTCTCCTCTCATTTTCCAATAATTTGCTTTTTCTTTTGCAAAGGCACTTCTATCAATTTGTGATGTTTGTGGAGGTACTTCGTGTAATAGTCTGTAATTCCCCTTATGCTCATCATGAGTTAATTCAGCTAAAGGGGAATCTTGTTTCTGTCCTATGTGATGAAGCTCAACTGGCTTGCCATCCATTAATGGAGCTTTTCCCTCAAGCATACGCTCTTTATTAGTTTTTCCGAATTCATCCGTTATTTTATAGTCAATATCTATTCTTTGGAAACAGGCTCGGCCATTTACATCTTTTTCGATTACATTTAATCCTTTATAAACAGCCGCCTCTTCTTTCCAGCGGATATTATCAACAATACTCTCTGACCACCCTGTCTCAGTTTTTAACTCTTGCTTATCGTGCTGGTTAAGCGGAGTTTTTTCGTGAAGAGCTGACTCTTCACCTTTTAATTCAGATTCCCTATTTACTTCTAGCCTTTGATTAGGATTAAAAGAAGAATGCTCATTTTCTATTTTCGTCATACTATGCTTTAAATCAGACTGGTTTGTTCTTTCAATACTCATAATAAACCTCCCTGTTGTTTCCATTCTTCTAAACCAGCATCGTTATTTAGCTCGTGAACATATAGCTGTGTTAAAATTGCTTGAATAATATTTAATTGCTCTTGCTGAGTGATTGGTCCATCTACTAGCCCATTGAACTCATTAATGACTTCATCGGTAATAGTTCTTTTATCCTTACTCTTTTGATTTGCTTCTCGCGCCTTTTCTAACAGGCTCGGATAAAACTCCGAAATAATTGGAGCAACCTGAAGCATCTTTACCTCGTAAATAGCCTCATCAAGATACCTTAAAATTTTATGAATAGATTTGCCACTGATAGGAGCTCCAAACAAATCATCTCTTAGTTTTTCAATATCTATATTCTCTATCTTTTCATTTCCGGTCAAAAATTTACTGATTCTCAAATAAACATCTGAATAAAATTTTGATTCAGTCAGTGATTCTTGGCTATATCGATAACTTTCGAGACTGCTATCATACTTCTCCACCTTGCACAAGACCGGCTGAATCCATTCATTTTGATAAACAGCTGCAACACCTTTCGGTAATTTCGCCAATTCCAAAATTTGGTCATCATTTAGATTTGCAGATCTACCAACTAGATCTCGATCGGTGAAATCAGGAAGACGCATTACAATTTTAGTATTGGTATTACGGATAACAGATAAATCTAGAAGTCCTGGTGCTTGATCAGCTATAATAAAGCCTTCTCCATAAGTACGCATTTCTGCAATAGCATTAGCAAGCATCTCAACACTTTTTCCAAGAAGATTGCTTGATTCTGAAAACTGTTCAGTTGAAGTTCTTTTTAATAGGTTATGGGCCTCTTCCAAGACTGTAAGGTGACGAAGTGGAGAATCCATCTCTGCTTGAGACATTCTATATTCTTGCAATTTTAAGACTAATATTCCCATTATTAATGATTTAGCCTCACTAGAACCAATCCGACTTAGGTCTATAATCACATTTGAATCAAATAATTGCTGCTCAGATAGTTCATCTTGAGAAAAAATGATTCCATTTATACCATTTGTTAAAGATTCAATTCTAGTCAATAAAGAACCTTTATAAGCGCCTTTATTTTCGCTATCGTACTCACTTGAGTCAATAATTTCTTTTATATTTTCAGCAACATCTCCAAATGTTGGATAAATTGTACCATAAGAATTTCTTGATTGAATCAAGTCCCATCCACAATCCATGTACGACTTTTCAACTGCTTTTTTTAAGACCGTTGGCATAGCAGCATACATAGGCCAACATACATTGAAAATTTCAATTAAACGATCCAGATGTTCTAAAATATGAATTTCCTTAGAAAAACTAAAAGGGTTCAATCTGAGCAAAGGAGTTAATTTCGGATTCGTGCCATATACTGCTACATCCTTTTCCTGACCAAAGACATGTTTATACTCCCCTTTTGCAGGCTCTACAACAAGAAATTTGACATTATTTTCCCTTGCTTCGCTTAAAAGCTGGTAAATAGTATTACTCTTACCAGATCCTGTACTTCCTGTTATAAAAGCATGAGACGTTAAAGAATTCAAAGATAAATCTACCGGAACTCTTTCCTCGCGGTTCATATGAAAAATATTCCCTAAACGGATGTTTTGCTCAGATTTATCACTCAAATCATAAGAAACAATATTTCGACCAAATTCTGTACATTCTATAATAGGCAGACCTGGAATAGATTTTTGAGGAAAATTCAAAGAATAAGCTAATTCTTGACCAGACAAAGGAACAGTAGGAGTAACTAAAGATGGATAGACATAATAAGTCGCATCATTTTCTAAAACACTAGGATTCAATGCAAATATTGGATGTCGCAAATCCCTCAAATAGTGAACAATTTCTCGAGTATCGGCACTACTCTCTCCCATATCACCACGCCACAGATTAACGGATGATTTACTCATATAGGACTCTTCTCCCTGAGTCAGAGCTAGGTAAGTATGAGCGACATTATTAGCGATATTTTGGTCTTCGCTAAGTACATAAGCAGCAAACTCCCACATGCCCAGAGCAGTTCCTTTTTCAAATCGTTTCATCTGCTCATCCAAAACTGATAATGCATGATGAATATTGTGGTTCATAAAGAACTGATTAATCCCTTCATTCTTACCAACCGTAGCTGTTACATTTGAGGCACGAGCAAAATTTGCTCCGATGTTGGAACCAAAATTGACCGCCCGAGAAACTCCCGCAGTCTTTCCCAAAGTTTCAGAGATAGCTCTACCAGCAGTTTTAGTAACAGCTTTTCCTATTGTCTTAGCGAAGGTTTTACCAGTTGAATCGGAAACAGAAGAGCCTTTAGAAATAGAATGACTATAGTCAGCATGACCACCAAGCTCTACTTCACCTACAAAAGGGAGCTTTGCATTTCCGCTAGCAGATACTCCTCCTCCAAAAGAATCTGATGAACCTTTGTTGCTACCACTAGTATGACTACTGTTAGTTCCGTCAGTCTGACCACTTGAATCTGTCGTTGAATATCCGCTAGATTGTGTCTTCCCTAGGGATTGGTTAGTAGACTGACTTTGGCCGTGTTGAATCCCGGCACTAGCTCCAATATTAACTCCGAAAGTTGCCATAGAAGTCGTTGCATCAGATTCAGTGAAAGTGTAGCTAGTCTGCCATTTCTCGAAAGGAGCTAAAGCAGAATATAACTCAGAAAGCCGCAACTTGCGATTTTCTACATCCTGAATCGGACTCGCCAAAAGAATCAAGCTATAGTCTTGACTGGGTCCCTCAGGAATTATACCGTCAATCAATTTTTCAATTGTTTGGCTAATAAATTTTTCAGATTTCGCAGTTGGAAGGTTAGATACTGTTGCTACAGAATATGATTTTTGATTATTCAAGCAAGGTATACGCCCGCGACCAATCTCTTCTTTGACTGTTGAACCAGGAAAATTTCCTTTTATAGCTTCTAGAAGTCGCTTTTTATAATTGTCAACATTGACATTATCACTAGCATTCTCCGTATTAATTACAGCTAGAAAGACTTTTGTATCATTCTCTGTGCGATGAAAGAGCAGGGCAATATTACATCTCTCATTAGAAAGCACTTCATAGACATTTACTAATTTTTCTAGACTGTTTTCTCGCTTATCTGTAACCCATTTCGTTATATTAAAATAACGGACATTATATGCTGGATTGAAATCTTCGTTATATTCAGCAGAATTTTCCAAAGGAACATACAGCTCTTTTATCTGTTCTAAATAAGAGTTAAACACCTCAACGCCACATGACGCCAATAGTCTGCTAGTAAATTCCTCATCACTAATATCTGGTTGATCTGCAAGATATTTTTCCTTTTGTTCCTCTACATACTTTAGCTGCTCTGGACTCAAGGCGGATAATTTTGCTAATTTGTCTGCAGCTTTAGCTCCCGCTTTACTGATTAAATTTTTTATTCCCATAACTTTTCCCTCGAACTACATCTCCACTTATTTCCAAGATATCATCCGCTTGATTTCATTTACATAAGTTTTAATCTGCTTTTGCTGTTCTTCAAGGCTGTAAATTTCTTTAATAACCTTTTGAATTCTCTGATCCAATTCCTTAAGTTCCGGACTAAATTCAATAATGTTGCTTTTGATAAGACTTCCCAAATCCTGAATCCAATTGTTAAATTTACGTTCGTGTTCTGAGCGAATACTTTCACTGAATTCAGTAAATTTAGCTTTAAATTCTTTATTATAAGTATTAGTCAGACCTGAAATATTTATTTTATTTGATTTTAGTCGATAGTCACCAATTCTAAAAATGTAACTTAATTCATCTCTATTAAACTTCCCTAAATCAAATTGATTAAAATTTATTTCTTCGTAAGAAATAATGATTTCCGAAATAGCTTTTCTTTTCTCTGGCTGAATATCCAAATCGCCTGAAATAACCTTCTCCAATTCTTTTCGAACATCAGATGTAGCATTAACCCAAAATTCTTTTGAAAGTTGGTTGAAACGCTCCTTTGCTACAACCAAATTCTCACTGAACTGCTGCTTGATAACATTTAGCACTTCTGTTGAAGCCTGTTCTTCAAGCTTCCTTCGTCTATCTCCACTTAACTTATAATTATTAAATGAAGTCCCCATATCTCCAACGAATTTTGAAATACCGTTTAATTCTGAATGGTTATCAACAGCTATTTCTTGGGGATATTCAAGAGCTTTTTGTTCATAGAAATCCTTATACAAAGATTCTGCTTTTTCTTTTTTTAAATTCTGGGTCAAACTTTGTAAATAACTCAGCATTTCCTCAGGATATCGGCTAGTATAGTCTTCCCTTTCATGAGATATGCTTTTATCAATTGTTTCAAGAATTTCAGATTTTTGAGAATCGAGTTTATTCTGTAACTCTACCTTGCGACTACCCAATTCCTTATTTTTCTCTTCGATTTCTTTATCAGTAATACCAATCAATTGATTCAAAGTATCTCTAGCTTGCTGACACTTATCATAATGCGAATATTTATTTACAAAACTCTTGATTGCATCTTCAATTGTTAATAATCCACTATTAGCATAGATTATGTTAGAATTGGATTCTGCAGTCTCAACCATTGAAGAAATCATCTGCCTAGGGAGAATATTAAAATCAAACAATCTCTTGTAATAATCGTTTTCTGGATCTGAATATTTAGCTTTATAAGTATTGAATAATTCTGAGTAGAATTCTCCCTTAAGATTCCCATCCAATTTAGCCCCTAAACCAAGTATGGATGAAACATAAAATATCCCTTGAGCATACAGTTCGCGCGGTATCGATTGATTCATAATTTTTTGTTTAAAAGATTCTTTTTTAAATCTTCTCAAGCTAATATCTGCAGTTTCTGCTTTATTTACTACAATCATAGTAAAACGACTGTCTAAACCTGCAACTTTCTTTAACTTATCTTTTAAATTATCATTATCTGTACTGTCCATCGAACTGCTATCTGTCACAAAAATAGGAAGACCATTAGACATCCCTTTCATGGCCTTATCCAAAACATCTGAATGTTGTAAATTAGTAGAAGAATTTGAACCCGGAGTATCAAAAATAGCAATTTTATAATTTATATCATCCAGAGTACTTCTGCCAAAAGGTACTTCTATCTCAATCAAATCTCCTATTTCAGAATCTGAAATATCATTCAATTCCTCTAAAACTAAACGTACCTTTTCAATAATTGAAGCCGGCTTCTCCTCATCTAAAGCCTCTTTGATTGATGTTAATAATTCTTCCCCATCAGTCAAACCATCCACGACTAACTGATAATCTCGAAATTGAATTTTAGCATCTTTTCCTTTAAATGTAATCCTGATACTTGCCCTATCATCATGAGGTGTGGAAGATATTTTGTAAACTTTTGCTGTGACAGGTGTTTCAGCACTTGGTAATAATTCGGAACCAATTAAAGAATTAATAAACGTTGATTTACCGGCACTATAAGTTCCTAAAACACAAATTGGAACAATATCATTAGAAGCATCTGAAAACCTCTTTAATTGTTGCTGTATCTCGCCACTCTCATCCTCAATGTTTTTTGTTATTAAAGGATCTAATTTTTGAAAAATCCGATTTATTTCAGGCAAAACATCTCTAGCATTTTCTAGATAATTTTCTGATTTTTCGAGTTGAATATTCTCAAACTTAATATCCGTAACCAAACGTTCTAGTTCTTGATACTCATCATCACTACCTGAAAAACAGATAGACAGTACATCATCGGGATTAGAATATTCAGTAATTATCTGATTTATAATCTCATAAACTTTAAAAGGAAAAAATCCAATTTGATACTCACTACTAATCAGTTTGCTATTAGAATTACTATCTTCGTCAATAGATGTCCATGAATTCAGCTGATTATTCCAACGCTCAAATAAAACCCTTTTTTCATAAGGATTGCTGATGATTTTTATCTTATTCATAATATCTCCTAAATCGCAATAATCTGTCTAAATTATATCATAGAATCCTATTTTTTGTTAGCGTTTTAACATAAAAATGATTTTTGGATACAAAAAACCAAGTCTTTCGACTTGGTTGATTTCTATGATTGGAAACTCTATTATTTAAGAGTAACTGAAGCTCCAGCTTCTTCCAATTTAGCTTTAAGTTCTTCAGCTTCTGCTGCAGCAACGCCTTCTTTGATAACGTTTGGTGCACCATCAACAAGTTCTTTAGCTTCTTTAAGGCCAAGACCAGTGATTTCACGTACAACTTTGATAACGCCGACTTTCTTGTCGCCAGCAGCAGTCAATTCGATATCGAATGAATCTTTAGCAGCGGCAGCTTCACCAGCACCAGCAGCAGCTACAGCTACAGGAGCAGCTGCAGTTACACCAAATTCTTCTTCGATAGCTTTTACAAGGTCGTTCAATTCAAGGATTGAAGCTTCTTTAATTTCAGCAATAATGTTTTCAATGTTCAATGCCATTGTTATTTCCTCCAAATAATTTTTAAATTTATAATATTTTTTCGTAGCTAGGCCACGCTGCGTAGCTTAAGATTAAGCTGCGTCTTCTTTGTTGTCTGCAACTGCTTTGACAGCAAGTGCAACGTTGCGAACTGGCGCTTGAAGTACAGAAAGGAGCATAGAAAGAAGTCCTTCGCGGTTTGGAAGAGTTGCAAGTGCAAGAATCTCTTCTTTTGATGCGACAGCGCCTTCAATTGCACCACCTTTGATTTCAAGTGCATCAGCGTTCTTAGCAAAGTCGTTCAAGATTTTCGCTGGAGCAACAACATCTTCGTTAGAAAATGCTACTGCAGATGGTCCAACAAAAACAGATGCCAGGTCTTCAAGTCCAGCTTTTTCAGCTGCACGACGCAAGATTGAGTTTTTGATAACTTTGTACTCGACTTCGCTTCCACGAAGCTCACGACGAAGAACGGTATCTTGCTCAACAGTCAAACCACGAGCGTCAACAACGACGATAGATGCAGCAGCTTTCATTTTCTCAGCAACTGCGTCAACCAGTTCCGCTTTTTTAGCAATAATAGCTTCACTCATTTAGTGTTTCACCTCCGTAATTATTTTGCTTGGGGAATTTTCCAAAAGAAAAACGCGCCCAAACCTAGACACGAAAGTACAATACGCTTCTTTTTACATGATACGTTTTGTCCTCGGTAGGATCTTTATGAGTCGAGCTCCCCTACTGTCTTAGGCAGTTTTTTCAAACCATTGATAATTATAGCAAAAGAAAAAAAAGATTGCAAGCTTTTTATACAATCTTTTTAAATTTAGTCATTATTTTCTGCAAATCGCTTACTTGACTAATATCTACTTCTTTCCCTTAGTCGAAAGTCGAAAGTTTCGAGTTCAATATAATCAAAGTTCTCTCTTATATAATCAAATAAGGCATCTTTATGAGCATTCTGATTCATTCCAATAAACTTTCGCAACTCATCTGTCCGGAGTTCAGATTCACTGCCATCAAGGTACCATGCAGAAAAATGAACTCGTCTTACCTCACGAAAACGGGAAAGACGAAAAACAGACGCCTTCATAAATGCACCTATCTTAGAACATTCTGGTAGGTAGACAATATCAAATGTCCTGTAACAAATGAGATGATCGCCATGAACCAAAACTTGCAAATCTTTGTCAAGGTAGTCCGCATCGTTGAGATAGTCCCAGCTATCTTCAAGCTCAGGGTAACAACCTCTCAATTCCTGAATATTGCTGTTTAACAGAAGATTATTTTTTATCATTCTATAGATAGACTCGACTAAACTCATATGGATCCAAATAAAGAAAAGAATAAACATAAAATTATCACGAATCATATCTAGCCAAAATGATAATCCTTCTTTTAATGTATAATAAATAAAACTACACGAATATAAACCAAAGAAGATAGCACTTATTACTGGACCAATCATCATCAAAATTCTAGCTCTAAGCGGCGAAAACTCAAATCTTTTTCCCACTTCCCACAGTTCCTCCTAAACTCAATTCTTTATCTCCTTTTATATCGCATTCCCCCTCTTGTGTATGTAACTTTGTTTATCATAGAAAAAATTTATTCCAGTAGTTTTATGGCATATTAGGAAAAGTCTTTTTAAGTAGACTTCTGCTTTCTTCATCTGCAGGCAGCCATCCATCTTTGAAAACACGATCTTTTATCCAAAAACGATTATAGAAAAAAGTCCAAAAGAAATTAAAGGCTGTTCCAGTTGGCTTTAACAAATCTTCTGGAATGAAAAGCACAGCAATAACAAGCAAAGCGCAGAAAGAACCTAAAATAATACCAAAGTATTTCCAGTCCTTTCGAAAAAGCGGGACAAAAAAACTAAATAGTAACGTTGTAATAGAGTAGGATGGTGACAAGGTTTTGACTTTTCTTCCATCTGGTGACTGAATAGTAATCTTATTCATAACATCTCCTTTTGATTACATAATATACCAAATTAATTTAACAAACTTCGATAATTCTGTCAACTGTTTTGCTTAGATATTAGAGATTGATAGGCAATGAACATTAAAAAAGAGACTAGAAAGTTAGTCAAAGATCGTACTAAAGAACTGAAAGGAATTTAAACTTGGTTTAAATTAGACCTTTAAAGTGTAAAATCCAAATATTTTTTCAAAAAAATACAGCCCCAAGGCTGCATTTTAATCTACGTAATGTTCTTCCTTTTTATTAAACCAAGCGTACGGCAAACCAATGAGTAGGCCACCACCGATGAGGTTACCGATAAAGGTTACGCCCCAGTGGCGTAGGATATTTCCAATACCAAAATTTTGCACTTCCGCTGCTGCTGAGCTGAATTTCACGATAGCAAAGGAAGCAAAGTTGGCTGCCAAGTGTTCGTTAGTCAGGAATACAAACATATAAATGGCTGATATAACTAAGAAGAGCTTAGCTGTACTATCCTTGACCAGAACGAAAGAAAGAATAGCAATATTAACAAAGATATTGGCTAAGACTCCCTCGAGCAAAATCAGCTCATTAGATCGAGCAAGCTTCATCTGCACAACACCAGAAATGAAACTATCTTTGCTAAGTCCCGCATAAGCAGCCGAGTTAGCAAAGAGCCAGCCGGCAATCAAGGCGCCAATCAGATTGAAAAAGGTACAATAAAGCAAAATCACCAAAGCTTTTTTCCAGTCAATCTTCTTCAAAAAGGTACCAGCAGTCAGAAACATCATGTTGGAAGTCACCAACTCTGCATTTAGAAAGACAATGTAAGCCAATCCCCAAGCAAAGATGAAAGGAAAGAGAAAACGCCCAGTTCCTGGAACAATCTTATTCGTCAAATCTGCCGCAATAGCTCCAGCACCAGTACTAAATGTTAGGAAAGCCCCAGCAAAGATGGAACGGACGGCGTACTTGGCCTTGCTTGTATCAAACAAAGCTTCTTTCTTGCGGCAAGCTGCTTCAATTTTAGGGATAAATGTCGATTCAGGCATAAAAAATTCTCCTATTAATTTAAACTATGTATAGTATATCACAAAGTTCTTGCTTTTGATAGCGTTTTCGAGAACCTTTTTAAATTTTCTAAAAAAGGATTGAAAATTTATTTTCAATCCTTTAATCCTTTTGCTAACTGAGCAATATCTTCTGGCCGTGTTCGGCAGCAACCACCAAAAAGACGCACTCCTTGATTTTGCCAAAGTTTACTATTTTCCAGCAAGCTCCGCTCCTGCTCTGGATCGTCGTGCCAAGTCTTGGTCAAGCCATTATAAGTTTCGCCAGAATTTGGATAGGTCAGAAAAGGTTTGTTGCACACTTGTCCAAGCCCATCTAATAGCGGAGCAATTAAATGTGGAGCTGTACAGTTAAAACCAACTGCCAAGACTTGTGAACTTTCTTGAGCCAAGTTTCCTAATTCCTCAATCTTAGTGCCATCTGATATGGCATTCTCCGACTGGGCAACAAAGGACAAATAGGCCTCAGCCTGCGGAAATTCCTCAGCTAAAAGTCGGAGGATTGCTGCCGCTTCTGCCCCATTTGGAATGGTTTCAATAGCCAATAAATCACAGCCTACTTCTAACAAAGCTTGAATACGCGGACGGTGAAACTCTTGGAATTCTCCCTCGCTCAGCTGGTAGTCTCCCGTATACTCCGAACCATCAGCTAAATATGCAGCATAAGGCCCTACCGAGCCTGCAATCAGAGGATAGGGTCGCTGCTTTTGCTCTTCTGGAGATAATTCTTGCCAGACATTTTCGATTGCCTTTTGTGCTAAGAAGACTGTCTCTTTCAAAAGATCATAAGCCTTTTCAGGAGCCAGTCCTGCCTCAATAAATGCTGGAATGCTGGCCTGATAACTGGACGTAGTGATGATGTCACTGCCAGCTCTCACATAGCTTTCATGCACATCTTGAATAATCTGAGGCTGGTCTAATAGGTATTGAGCGGACCAAAGCTTACCAGATACATCATAACCCCGGCTTTCCAACTCTGTACCTAAGGCTCCATCTAAAATAATAATTTCTTGCTTGTCAAGCAAATCTTTAAATTTTCCCATGAAATACTCCTAAAATCTACGATTAAACATAAAAAGAGGTCTCCCTCTTTTTTTGTTGTCTTTATTAAAATCTATTCGCCCAAGCAGTATCCACGTCCAAGATATCTTGAGTAGTGTATTGCTGACGATAGGGATTGTAAACGATATAGCCAGCACCAGACTCAGAGAGTGGCGAATCAAAGCGAGTCAAATCATATTTTTCAATAATATAATTCAATTTAGCATTATAGCTAGTATCTGTCGCATAGACACCGGTTAGGGCAGCTGTTGCATCCTGATAGGTTGGCGCATTGCTCTTCCATGCACCTGCAAAATGGCCTTGCTTGAGCACTGCAACATAGTCTTGCAGAGATTCTACATAGCTAGGATATGAACGGAAACTATCGTTGATGGTGTAGGCATTTCCCTCTCCATCATCTTCCCAAGTCTCCATATTAGCAGATTGGCCATCATAGTGACCTTTGATACCGAAAAGGTTATAATGAGGTTCACCTGACAGACCAGACTGTCCTGAGCCACTTTCTAAAATAGCCTGGGCAATCATAACAGAAGCATAAAGATCATTGTCCTGTCCCAACTGACGCGCTGGCTCACCGATTTGTGAGATGAAGTAGTCTGTTTGATTCATAGGTTGCTGGTCGCTATTATTGGCACTAGCAGGATTAATATGCTTTGCCAAGACGAAGCCAACAGCAATTGTTGTTGTCATGATGAATAAAGCTGAAAGGATTCTCTTACCTTTTTTTGAAATTCTCTTTTTCACAGCACTTCTCCTGAATAAGATATTAATGATACCATTGTAACATACTAAAGATTAAAAAACACTATTGATAATTTACAAGTATATGACATTTTTCGTTTTATTTCAAAAAATCCAACTCGTTTTTTGAGTTGGATTTAATTCGTATTATTAAATTTTTGACAAAATCGCGTCCCAAGAAGCATCTAAGCCATCCTTGGTGACTGAGGAAAAAAGAATGAAATCATCATTTCTGTCAAAGTCCAGCTTTTTCTTAATAGCTGACTCGTGCTTATTCCATTTTCCGCGAGGGATTTTATCAGCTTTGGTCGCTACTAGAATAACTGGAATGTCATAATATTTCAGAAATTCATACATTTGCACATCATCTGCGCTCGGATCATGACGAAGATCAACAAGGCTGACAACCGCTCTGAGATTTTCACGACTGGTCAGATACTCCTCAATCATCCGGCCCCATTTTTCACGCTCTTTTTTGGAAACACGGGCATAGCCGTAACCTGGCACATCGACAAAACGCAGTTTATCATCAATGTTGAAAAAGTTTAGCAGCTGAGTTTTCCCAGGTTTTCCAGAAGTTCGCGCTAAATTCTTACGATTGAGAAGTGTGTTGATGAAGCTGGACTTTCCAACGTTTGATCGGCCAGCTAAGGCAATCTCTGGAATATCATCTTGAGGGTAGTGCGATTTATTGGCTGCACTCAGCAAAATCTCAGCATTGTGTGTATTGATTTCCATAAGCACCTCGTTAGGCAGTTTCTAGAATAGGCTTATCTGTTCCATCTACTGCTTCTTTGGTAATGCGGACAAGCTTGACATTTTCCTGACTTGGAACTTCAAACATGACATCCATCATAGTTTCTTCAATGATTGATCGAAGTCCGCGTGCACCTGTTTTACGTTCAATCGCTTTATTGGCAATCTCCTGCAGAGCATCTTCGTCAAATTCAAGCTTAACATCATCATAAGATAGAAGCGCCTGATACTGCTTAATAAGGGCGTTTCTAGGCTCTTTCAAAATCCGAACCAAATCATCAACTGTTAGTTGCTCCAGAGCAGCAAAAACAGGCAAACGACCAATCAACTCTGGGATAATCCCGAACTTTTGGACGTCTTCTGAGATAATTTCCTGCATATAGGAACTATCTTCGTCGATTGCTCGGTTGTTCTGACCGAAACCAATGATTTTCTCACCCAGACGCTGTTTTACGATTTCTTCGATACCGTCAAAAGCACCGCCAACAATGAAGAGAATGTTCTTAGTATCAACCTGAATCATTTCCTGCTGCGGATGCTTGCGTCCACCTTGCGGCGGTACGCTAGCTACTGTTCCTTCGATAATCTTCAGCAGAGCTTGCTGAACTCCTTCACCCGAAACATCACGGGTGATAGAGACATTTTCGCCTTTCTTAGCAATCTTGTCAATCTCATCGACATAGATAATCCCGCGCTCAGCACGCTCGATATTAAAGTCAGCCGCCTGCAAAAGCTTGAGAAGGATATTTTCAACATCTTCTCCGACATAACCAGCTTCAGTCAGAGCTGTTGCGTCCGCAATGGCGAAAGGCACATTAAGACTGCGAGCCAGAGTCTGCGCCAAGAAGGTTTTACCAGATCCGGTTGGGCCAATCATCAAAATATTTGACTTTTGCAGTTCCACATCTTCTTCTTCACGGCTGTCGTGGTAGTTAATACGCTTGTAGTGATTATAGACCGCTACTGCTAAGGCACGCTTAGCTCGGTCTTGCCCGATAACATAGTGGTTCAAGATATTCAGCAGCTCCTGAGGTTTTGGTACCTCAGATAGATCTGCCAGCACTTCCTCAGCTAGCTCTTCACGGATGATCTCCTGTGCCAGTTCCACACATTCATTACAGATAAAGGCATTGTTACCAGCAATAATCTTCTGCACCTCATCTTGATTCTTCCCACAGAAAGAACAAAAAACCATCATATCATCATTACGACTTGTAGGCATTGTTTACTCCAATTCTAAAATTCTAAATCTATTTATTTTCTTTCATACATGTTAAAAAAGTGTCATATAAAATGCATGAATGGAATTTACCAGATTTGTAAAAGCATTCAGCAAAAATAAAGCTGCCAGTCCAAACCGCTTTTTCCGAAAGGTTTGAACGGCACAAATAAGACAAATGACACATAAAAAGGCCGTAAAAAAACCAAAAATACTACGTTCCATTCTTACGAGTCCTTCCTTTGGTATCTTTTTATAGTGAAATCATAAGGATTCTTTTCATCTTTGGCATGAAATTCACTGCTAACTTCCTGATAAGGAGCCCAGTCAAATGTCTCAGGGAAATAGGTATCTCCTTCAAGTTTAGCAGCAATCTGAGTCTGAATCAATTCTTCCAAATACGGCTCAAAAGCTCTGATAATCTGCGCTCCGCCAATAATATACAAGTTTCTATCCTGCTTGTGGTACCAATCCAAGACATCTTCCACATCGCTGAACAGCAAGACATTTTCATTGTCAACTTGATAGTTCTTGTCCTTGCTCAAAATCAGGCTGATTCGATTTGGCAAAACGCGACGCTGCAGACCATCAAAGGTCACTCGGCCCATCAAAATAGCATGTCCAGTAGTCGTTGCCTTAAAATGCTGCAATTCTGCCGGGAGATGCCAAGGCATGACCTTGTCTTTTCCAATCAGACCATCCTCTGCCTGAGCCCAAATGGCAATAATCTTCTTTGTCATCCTTTTATCCTTTGTATTAGTAACTCTATTCTATCAAATTTGCTGTAAAAAGGCATGTTTAAAGTATGATTCAAGCAGAACTTTTGCAGAGGTTGGCCGTTTTCGCATACACTTATCAAAATCGTTAAATAGCCAAATCAAACTTCAGCTGAGGCTTAACGGGATCATAGTCTAATAACTCAAAATCCTCTGCTTTGATATCAAAGAAATTGGTCCCATCCGGCACATTTAACACGAGCCTAGGGTGACAGTCGCTAGGTTCCCGACGCAATAGCTCCTCCGCCTGCTCGAACTGATTGTCATAGATGTGCAAGTTATTGATAAAGTAAAAGAACTTGCCGACCTTCCAGCCGAAATGCTTGGCAATCATCATCTGCAGAGCCACATACTGCATAGCATTGATGTGGTGAGCAACTAACATATCATTTGAGCGCTGAGTCAGAGTCGCATCCAGATAAATGTCTCCATCTACACGCCGAACGTCAAACATGGTTTGAAAAGCGCATGGAAGCAGGCCGTCACTCTCTTCAAAAGCTTCATAATCCCAGAGAGAGATAATATTACGACGGTTCCAAGGATTGGCTTCCAACTGTTGGAGAATTTTATGGATAATATTATGCTTCTTGACCACAGCTCCGTAGCGCTGCCCGATAGTACACGTATCGCCAACTTCCCAGTCATTCCAATAGTGAACATTATACTTGTCGTTGAGCAGTTCCAGGCTATTGGACTGGTCTTGATAGATCCAAAGAACTTCCTTGATGGCAGATTTGATGGCAATAGGGCGCAGAGTCGTGATTGGGAATTCTCCCTTGCTCAAATCGTATTCCGCAAAAGAACCAGTGATATATTTGGAATTAGCCACATTTCCATCTTTGTAGCGCGGACGGGCATTTTCAGAAAAAACACCCTGCTCCATAATTTTTTTAATATTCTCTTTGAAAATCGTATCTGCTAGCGTCATGATTTCTCCTTCGTTCAGTGAGCTTTTTCTAGTATAGCAAATTTTCTATAAAAATTCTCCTACAGACCATTCTGCAGGAGAACAAATAAAGCATACTTGTAGAATTATTGTAATACCAATGAAGCTGCCCCGATAACGCCAGCATCATTTCCAAGAGTAGCCAAGGCCAACTTGGTTGAAGTACGAACCTGCGGGAAGCTATTCTCTTCATAAACCTTGCGAACGCCATCAAGTAAGAAATCACCTGCAGCTGACACACCACCACCAATAACAATTGTAGATGGATTGAGAATAGAGCCTATATTGGCACAGGCAATTCCTAGATAGCGCGCGAAATTGCGATACACAATCAGAGCCAGCTCATCGCCCTCTTTCGCTAAGTCAAAGACAACCTTTGCATTAACATCTTCACCGTTGTCAATCAGTTTTTTCAGCTCAGCATCACCAGCATATTCATCAGCATAGCGACGAGTCAGATTAACAATACCAGTCGCGGATGCAACAGTCTCTAGGCAGCCTTTCTTGCCACAGGTACACAGAATTGGCTGATCGAAGTCAACAGTGATGTGGCCCAACTCTCCTGCTGCTCCAGCAAGTCCATGCAAGAGCTTGCCTTCGGCAACAATTCCTCCGCCAACACCTGTACCTAGTGTCATGAAGACTACATCAGGCTGGTTTTCTCCAGCCCCCATCCAACGCTCGCCCAAAGCAGCAACGTTTGCGTCATTGTCGATATAGAAAGGAATCCCAGTCGCTTTTTCAATCTTATCCTTGACTGGCTGCAGCGTCTTCCAATTGAGGTTGTAAGCACCAATAACAGTGCCCTTTTCTCGGTCAACAACTCCTGGCGATCCCATACCAATTCCGATAAAATCCTCTGCTGAAAGCTGAAGCAAGTCCAAACGATGCAGGATTGACTCAATCATATCCTCTACGATGTGGCTACCTTCGTCCAAAACATTGGTTTTAATGGACCATTTTTCCTGAATTTCGCCCTCTGAAGTCAAAATAGCAAACTTAATAGATGTTCCACCAAGGTCAATTCCGATTATTTTTTTCGACATGATGTTCTCCTCTGTGTTTTATTTATCATCATTATATCAGATTTTTTCAATAAGGAAAAGGTTTGCATAAAGAAAAATGAAAATCGAATTCTTCTTTATTCCCAAAGTAAACTCACAAGTCTTTTGTATAATAATATCTTTCACCAGTATAGGGGTATTCTTTCAACGCGAACACTTCTGTATAGCCGTGCTTTTTATAAAAATCTGGGGCTTGAAACCGATACGTATCCACAAATGAATATTTGCATTTTCTTTCTCTGGCTTCTTGTTCAGCCCTACACAGTATTTTTGAGCCTATGCCTTGCCCTCGTAAATCCTCACTCACATACAAATATTCAATCTCCAGCCAATTACCAAAAGTTTCGGCCGCCATACCAGCCAGCAGATTTCCTTGTTCGTCTTCTACATAGATGTTAAGAGACTCACTTTTGGAGGGCTCCCTCTTAGAGTGATTGTAGGCCCTGATTAAGTTCCCCAATTCTTGTGACTTCTTTGAGTTGGTATTTTCTAATCTTAGTTTCATAGATGCCTCCGTTCCATCTCTAAAGGTTTTAGATTTACAATTTATGAAACTGTTCGGACTATATCTTCACCTTAAATATCCTTCTGACTTGCTCGCCATTGATTATGGTAATCCATCATCGTTTCATAAATATATTTTGGTTTCTCTTTTTTCAGTAACATAAGAGTAATTTCTAACGGTTCAGGAATACCAAACTTGTATTTTTTGTTCTTTCTAGAAGCAAGCCTACTTCTCTTCAAAACTGCAGGATCCACTGAATGAAAACAAATCGTCAAAATATGACTCTTATTGAATAATTGATATTTTGCATAATGTCGAATACGTTCAATTCTATAGTTTATCCTCTGGATTTCTTCCCAACTATAAAACGAAACTTCTCTAAAAAGAAGGGGGTTAAAGTAAAACCCCTGTTCCGTTAGACGAAGAAAACGTTTATCTCTAAACAAAAAAATCCATACTAAAATAGAGAGAAAATCAAAAACAATTGTACCTATCACTAAAAACATTTTTTCAATCACGGAAATATTGGAGTCGAATAATAGGTATCCATTTTTAGATGGTAATACAAGAACTGCAGTCATAAAGACAGCAAAAGCGCTCGCCAATATAGCTAAAATGAATATTTTCAACCTGCTCTGACTAAACACTATTTCTTTCATCCGTCTAACCCACTTAGGTATTCATAGCGCTCGTATTTTTCCAGCAGCTTGTCATTCTGCTCATCCAATTCTTGCTGGAGTTGAGACAGGCGAGCAAAGTCAGATCCATTCTCCTGCATAGCCGCTTCAATCTCAGAAATCCGCTCCTCAAGCGCCTCGATATCGGCCTCAATAGACTCCCACTCCTGCTTTTCAAAGTAGGTCATGCGCTTTTTCTCCTCGCGCACCTTGGTAGATTTTTCCTTTTCAGTCTTTTGAGAAATAGCAGAGCGTTCTGCCAGAAAGGCTTTTTCGTCTAAGTAATCTGTATAATTTCCGAAAAATTCTCTGATCACTCCATCCTCAAAAGCCAAAATCTTGCTGGCTACCTTGTCCAGGAAATAACGGTCATGGCTGACTGTAATAACTGGCCCGGAAAACCCTTGCAGAAAGTTCTCCAGTACCGTCAGAGTTGCAATATCCAAATCATTGGTTGGCTCGTCAAGAAGCAAGACATTCGGCTTTTCCAAAAGAAGCTTGAGCAGATAAAGGCGCTTTTTCTCTCCGCCAGATAGCTTTTCAATCAAAGTCCCATGAGTAGAACGAGGGAAGAGAAATTGCTCTAAGAGCTCTGCAATGGAAGTCGTTCCACTGCCAATCTTGACCTCCTCAGCCACTTCTTGCAGATAATTGATGACTCGCTTAGACTCATCCAAGCCCTCAATCTGTTGAGAGAAATAAGCCACTCGAACTGTCTCTCCGATAATGAGCTGACCAGCCTGAGGCTGAAGTTTACCGGCAATCAGATTGAGCAAGGTCGACTTACCAACACCGTTATCTCCGACAATCCCAATTCGGTCCTTGTTCTGGATTAAAAGACTAAATTGAGAGAGAATAAGCTTTTGGTCATAAGCAAAGTCTACATTTTGAAACTCGATAACCTTCTTACCGATACGGCTGGTTTCAAAGTTCATTTCCAGATTGCTGTCAGTCGTCTGGTCTGCCAAATCTTTCTTGAGGTCATGAAAACGATTGATCCGAGCCTGTTGCTTGGTTGCCCGAGCCTGAGGCTGCCGTCGCATCCAGGACAACTCCTGCTTGTATAGCTGCTGCTTCTTATGAAGCAAGGCCGCATCTCGCTCATCCTGATCTGCCTTGAGACGGACATAATCTTGATAATTTCCCTGGTATTCAATCAAGCGACCGCCATCCAGCTCAAAAATCCGTGTCGAAATATTATCCAAGAAATAGCGATCATGGGTGATGAAAAGCACGGTCTTCTTTGAATTTTTCAAGAAATGCGTCAGCCATTCAATGGTATCAATATCTAGGTGGTTGGTCGGCTCGTCCAGTAAGAGCAAATCTGCATCACCTAAGAGAACCTGAGCCAGCTGAACTCGGCGACGAAGGCCTCCTGATAGCTGACCAACCTTAAGTGACAGATTAGTCAGACCAAGCTTGGACAGAACCGTCTTGACCTGACTTTCGATTTCCCAAGCATGGAGCGAGTCCATCTCGGTCATAACCGCTTCTAGCCTAGACTGTTGACTTTCATCATAAGCCGTCAGGAGCAGCTCGTACTCTCGAATCAACTGCATTTCCCTTAAATCACTAGACAAGACAGTGTCAAGCACCGTCTGCTCCTCATCGAAATCAGGCTCCTGAGTCAGATAAGCAATCTTATAGCCCGTCTTAGCAGAAAAAGGGCTGACATCTCCGTCAAAGCCCGACTTGCCCGACAACACATCCAGCAGCGTTGTCTTGCCTGTTCCATTGACACCAATCAGACCAATCCGGTCTAGGTCATGAATGATAAAGGAAATATCCCGAAAAACAGTCTTATCTCCTACTGATTTGGTTAGCTTGTCAACGATAAAATCGCTCATTTTTTCTCCTTGATATAGGCGTAAATAGCCTCTAAGTCATTAGGCAAGTGGCCATCTACAATAGCATATTCCAACTCTTTCAAAATTTGGCCGAGTTTTGGTCCTGGCTTAAAATCAAACTCCCGCATCAGCATGCCACCATTGACTACCATTTCCTGCTTATTATGAATAGTTAAACTGGCATCAAGATTCCGAATGGCAGAGAAATCCACTGCCAAACCTTGCGCCTGTCGAAGCTCCTCTGCTTGTTGCAATAAGTCAATATCATAGTCATAGCAGTCTCGCTTGGTCAAGTCTCGTTCTGAGCGAATGGCCGCAATCTCAACCAAGTCTTCTACTTTCTTGGCAAATTCACGAGAAGTCTTCCATTTTTTTAGAAAGTCTTTAACATTTTGCACATCCAAAGCCAGTAAAAGTGCTGCCCAAGCCTGCTCAGATGCTGAAAAGCGAAAATCTGAAGCCAAGTCAAAGAGCCTTTCTAACTTAGCTCTGCTCCCCTTCAAATCTGGCAAAAATTCTATGGCACCGCTTGTCAAGAGTGCTTCTAAGCCCTTGCGCCAAAACGGAGCAAGCAAGAGCTTGTCAAACTCGATAAAAATTCGTTCGACTGAAATTTTTTCCAGCAAGGGAGCACAATCCTTCATAGCCGAGAAAGTATCTTGCTCCAGGTCAAAATCCAAGGCAGCCTGAAAACGAAAGCCCCGCATGATACGGAGAGCATCTTCATTAAAACGCTCTGCTGCCGTTCCAACTGCCCGCAAAATCCGATTTTCCAAGTCATCCAAGCCTTGGAAAAGATCGATGACTTGACCGTTTTCATCCAAAGCTAGGGCGTTGATGGTGAAATCGCGCCGCTTGAGATCTTCTTCCAAAGAACGCACAAAAGAAACCTTGCTGGGCCTGCGGTAGTCCACATAGACATCCTCAGTCCGGAAAGTCGTCACTTCATATTCACGGTTATTTTCCAGAACCAAGACGGTTCCATGCTCAATCCCCACATCAACCGTACGGTCAAAGATACGCTTGGTTTCCTCAGGATAGCTGGAGCTAGCGATATCCACATCGTGAATAGGTCGCTGCAAAAGGGCATCTCGAACAGAACCCCCAACGAAATAAGCTTCAAAGCCAGCCGCTTTTATCTTCTCTAATACTGGCAAAGCCTCCTGAAATTCAGAAGGCAGAGTTTCTAATCTCATAGTAAATGTTCCAATCCATAGACTAATTCTGAGCGTTTGACAATTTCTTTAATGGCAAGATTAACTCCTGTCATAAAGGAAGCGCGGTCATAGGAATCATGCCGCAGCGTCAATCCCTCTCCCTGGCTGCCAAAGATTACTTCTTGGTGGGCAACCAGACCTGGCAAGCGAACCGAATGGATACGCATGCCATCGAAATCGGCTCCGCGGGCGCCAACTATAGACTCTTCCTCATCAGCAGCTCCCTGCTGCTTGCTTGGTCTGACTTGGCTGATGAGCTCAGCTGTCTTGATAGCTGTTCCACTCGGTGCATCTTTTTTCTGGTCATGGTGCAGCTCAATGATTTCTACATTTGGGAAATACTTGGCTGCTTGAGCTGCGAACTGCATCAGCAAAACAGCCCCCAAGGCAAAGTTTGGTGCAATCAATCCACCTAGCTTCTTTTCCCTAGACAGTGTGATCAACTCTTGCAACTGCTCTGAAGTAAAACCTGTCGTTCCGACCACTGGGCAAAATCCCTGCTCCAGAGCAAAACGAGTATTGTCATAAGCTACTTTAGGGGTTGTAAAATCAACCCAGACATGGGCTTCCAGTCCAGCCAATTCTTCCTTGGCATTGAAGACAGGAACACCGGCCACTTCTTTTTCATTTGTAAAAGGATCCAGCAGCCCAACTAATTCTAGTTCAGGATCTTCTGTCACCATTTTATAGGCTGCTTGGCCCATTTTCCCCTTAAAACCAGCAATAATAACTTTGATACTCATGTTTTTCCTCCTTACAGAGACAAGCTCAGACTTTCAAGCAATCAGATCACAGGGATATAACCCAATGCAACACTGCCCTCACCCAAGTGCGTCCCGATGACGCTGCCAAAGGTTACGATAGGAACTTCACCAGTAATACCACTGTCTAGCAGATTCTGCTGAAGCTCAGCTGCTTTTTCTGGCGCATTCCCATGGATAACCATAATCTGATAAGCACCGCCCGCTGTTCTTTCTTGGACGAGTTCCAGCATACGCTTGGTAGCCTTCTTCTCCGTCCGAATCTTTTCAAAAACCTCTATCACACCATGATTGTTAAAATACAGAATAGGCTTGATACTGAGCAGATTTCCCAGAATAGCTGCACCGTTAGACAGGCGTCCTCCTTTGACCAAGTGATCCAAGTCGTCCACCATGATAAAGGCGCTGGTGCCATCAATCTGCTTTTGAACATTAGCTAAAATTGTTTCAAAATCTAGTCCTTCTTCTGCCCACTCTAGAGCAGATTGAACCATGATACCGAGCGGTGCACTGGTAATCTTAGAATCTGGAAAGGCAATTTGCAAACCATGAAACTCATCTTTCAGATACTGAATGTTTTGATAAAAACCAGAAATTCCGCTAGATAGAAAGAGTCCCAGAACATGGGTATAGCCTTTTCCGTCTAGAATAGTAAGAATCTCTTCTAGGTCCGCAATGCTAGGCTGACTGGTCTTGGGCAATTCATCTGACTGAGCCATTTTTTCATAAAATTCACTAGCTGTTAGGTTTCTGCCTTCGACATAAGTCTCACCAGCAATCACGACTGGAATATCCAAGACGAAAAGATTTTCATTCTCCAGTAGGGAAGCCGGCAGATAGGCCGATGAATCTGTGATAACCGCTAACTTCATGATTAAAACTCCAAATTAATGCCCGGCAAATCCAGAGCAATTTCTGTCACTTCATAAGTCAAGCGATTGAGCATAGTTAAGCACGGCCGAGCCAGCTCTTCTACCTCATCGTGGTCAAATTCACTCGGTTCCTCAATAAGACGACCGTGAATGTGGTTGGCTTGCGAAATGGTTCCGCTGATAACAAAATTCTCAAAAACAATCATAAAAGTCAAAATCACAATCAATGAAGTTGTATGGGCTTCGACATCTCTTTTGACCAATTGAAAATTCACATCAACCTTGGTTTCAGGTGTTCCATTTTCTTTTTCCCACTCAAAATTTCGGGCGTCAAAATGGTACTGACTAACAAATTCTTTTTCGCGCTGTATGTTCATTTTTATTCTCCTAAAAATATGCGATAGGCCCATTATACCATATATCGAGCGAAGTTTCCATGCTAAAATTTGCAGGCTGGAACACAAAAAAGAATCTCACTGACAAGCGAGATTCTTTTAGATATTATTTTTTAAGTGGTTTGCGCAGGTAACCAAAGATAATACCGCTGACTACTGCACCAATCAATACATATACCAAGTAAAGGATTGGATTATTTGTCAATCCAATAACGAAGATTCCTCCGTGAGGAGCCATGAGCTTGATACCAGACAAGCCTACAAGAGCACCTGTAAGAGCGGAACCGACGATAAAGCTTGGAATAGCACGAGCTGGGTCAGCAGCTCCAAAAGGAATAGCTCCTTCTGTGATGAAAGACAGTCCCATGACAATGTTTGTCAAACCTGAATCGCGTTCTTCTTCAGTGAATTTATGTTTGAACAAAAGAGTTGCAATAAATACTGCCAAAGGCGGAACCATACCTGCTGCCATAACTGCTGCCATAACTGGCGAACCACCAGTTGAAACAGTGCTTGCCAGTGTACTAGTACCAAATACATAAGCAGCCTTATTGACCGGTCCACCCATATCGACAGCCATCATACCACCGACTAAGAGACCAAGAAGGACAGCAGAGCTTCCGCTCAGACTTGCCAAGAAATCATTCAGGGCTGTATTGATTGCTGACATTGGAATATTGACCGCCAACATCACAAATCCAGTCACAAGAACGCCCAGAAGAGGCAAGAGCAAGATTGAACGGATACCTTCAAGTGAGCGAGGCAGACCTGCAAGAAGCTTACGAAGGAGAAGGATGATACCACCAGCTAAGAAGCCGCCTACCAAAGCTCCAAGGAAACCAGATGATACACCAACTAAATCAAGAGTTTTCTGACCGCCTTCAGCGTAAGCTACACCACCAAATGATGCACCGCTGCTCGCAATTGCTCCAGCTACAAAACCAGAAACCAGACCTGGCTTTTCAGCGATTGAGTATGCGATATAACCAGCTAATACTGGCAACATGAAGCCAAAGGCCGCTCCACCAATTGCTTTAAACTGCGCTGCAATCTCATGATAACTTCCCAGATTAGAAAGCTGATCTTTTGGTACACCTAAGATCTGATCCAGCAAGAATGCAATGGCAATCATAATACCACCACCAATAACGAATGGCAACATTTGGGAAACACCGCTCATCAAGTGCTTGTAAAAAGCGCCACCCAGACTAAGTTTCTCATTGCTGGATTCTGCAGCACCACCACCGTTAGCTGCCTTGTAAACCTCAGCATTTCCAGAAAGGGCCAGATTGATGAGTTCTTCTGTCTTACGAATACCATCTGCAACTGGACGATTGATCAACGGCTTGCCGTCAAAGCGATTCATCTCTACGGCCTTATCTGCCGCGATGATAACAGCTTTAGCTTTTTTAATATCTTCTGCTGTCAGCTTATTCCCAACACCACTAGCACCGTTGGTTTCAACCTTGATGCCGACACCCATTTCAGCTGCGACCTTTTGTAAGGCCTCTTGAGCCATGTAGGTATGTGCAATCCCAGTCGTACAAGCTGTTACAGCTACAAGGAATTCTCCTCCCTCATTGGCAGGTTCGACAACAGCAGGTTCTTCTGCTTTTTCCGAAGCTTGGTCAAAAAGCTCAATCACCTGATCAGGCGAAGTCACTTGACGCAGTTTATCCGCAAAGCCATCCTTCATCAGGTACTGGGACAATTCAGCTAAGGCAGCTAAGTGAGTATCGTTAGCACCTTCTGGAGCTGCAATCATGAAGAAAAGATCAGTTGGCTGGCCATCCAAACTTTCGTAATCTACGCCTTTATTTGACTTGGCAAAAAGTACAGTAGCTTCTTTCACTGCAGCATTTTTGCTGTGGGGCATAGCGATTCCGTCACCCAAACCTGTAGAAGTCAAGGCTTCACGAGCCAAAATCCCTTCTTTGAAAGTCTCAAAGTCTGTCACATAGCCATGATTCACTAGGCTCTGAATCATTTCTTCGATAACAGCTTTTTTCTCTGTTGCCTGCAAGTCTAGCAACATCACATCTTTTCTTAGTAAGTCTTGAATTTTCATATTTTTTCTACCTCTACTTTTTCATAGATTTCTTTTATATAATCAGCTGTCGCCAAATCATCTGAGAAGGTGGTCGCCGTTCCGCAGGCCACTCCCCATTTGAAGGCTTGAATAACATCACCAGAGCGGACAAACTCTCCGGTAAATCCAGCCACCATAGAGTCGCCAGCACCAACAGAATTTTTCACATTGCCCTTGATAGGTTTAGCGAAATAGGCACCCTCTCGAGTTACCAGCAAGGCACCGTCACCAGCCATGGAAATGATGACATGTTGGGCACCCTTGTCTAAGATTTGACGGGCATAACTCTCAATCTGATCCAAGCTTTCGAGCTTGACTCCGAAAATATCACCTAGTTCGTGGTTATTAGGTTTGACCAAGAGCGGCTCAAACTCTAATGAATCAAGCAACGTCTGGCCTTCAAAGTCACAGACGACTTGCGCTCCTGTCTTTCTGGTCAGGCCAATCAACTCCTTGTAGACAACATTTCCTAGATTTTTAGGACTGCTGCCTGCGAAGACTACCGTATCTTCTGAGGTCAGAGAAGAAAGGAACTTCTCAAGTTCTTCTAGTTTCTGACTGGAAATTTCTGGACCAGGTCCATTAATTTCTGTCTCAGCATCTGCTTTAATCTTGACATTGATACGAGTATCCTGCTCAACTTCTACAAAATGGCTTGAGATTCCTTCCTCTTCCAGAGTATCTGTGATGAACTTGCCAGTAAAACCACCGATAAAACCAGTCGCTGTATTCTCAATACCTAGACGTTTGAGAACTCGGCTAACGTTGATTCCCTTCCCGCCAGCGAATTTGTCGTCACTGTCCATCCGATTGACGCTTCCTATAAGGACCTTGTCCAGACGAACAATATAGTCGATGGAAGGGTTTAGTGTGACAGTATAAATCATACCTCAATCACCTCCGTTTTTTCTTTCAGCGCTTGAATCACTTCCGATTCATTTTGAATAGTAATAATGCTTGCTTTGGCAAGAGGAGCGACCTTGACAAAGGACGTCTGTCCTAGTTTAGAAAGATCAGCCAAGACATAAGTCTTCTTAGCATTCTCCAAAATCGCTCTTTTGACAGCTCCTTCCTCCATATCTGGAGTGGTAAAGAAGCCATCGTCAATGCCATTCATCCCAATAAAGGCCTTATCGAAATTCAACTGACCGATTTGATTTAGGGCAACACCGCCAATGCTGGCATCCGTTGAGCGCTTGACCTTTCCGCCGATAATGACTGTCGGGATATTACGCTCTACCAACTTGGTCGCATGGTGAATGGAGTTAGTGACGACTGTCACTCTAGGGTCATGCAGCTCATTAACTAAAAGCTCATTGGTTGTCCCCGCATCAATAAAAATCACATCATGCTCTTGAATCAAGCTTGCTGCCATCTTGGCAATAGCTGTCTTTTCTTGAATGCTTTTGATAGATTTTTCCTGATTACTCTCCTCTTCTTGTAGAAAATGAAGGCTCTCGGCTCCACCATGAACTCGTCGCAGTTTATGCTCGCTCTCCAGTTCATCCAAATCTCTTCTGATAGTTGATTCTGAAGTGTTTAAAGCATGTACTAGATAGTCTAAAGAGACAAATTTTTCTCTTATGACTGTCTCTAGAATAACTTGCTTTCTTTCCGACTTCAGCATAAAGCACCTCCTTTGAAATCGTTTACGATTATTATTATACCTCTTTAATTTTCAATGTCAGGCACTTTCTATCAAAAACTTTCATTTTCTATCTTTTTATCGAACAAAAAAGAGCTGGACTATATCCAACCCCTTTCATATCGTTGCATAGCTGCCAAATAAAAGGCAATTAGCTATTATTAATCAAGGATACAATATAGGCTGCCATGACAGGCAGAAACGTTCCAAGAAAAGTAAACACAACCAAAACCCAGAACCAGACTGATTTAAAAGCCTGTCGGTAAGTCCCTGGGAGCGAACGATTTGTGTCAATGTATTCCTTAAATTTTGGCCATTTCAAGATTAAGAGCAAAAGAAATACTGTACTGCCAGCGATTAGTAGGCCGTAAAAAACGATGTTAACAATAGGCTCTGGAGTTTTTTTTGAAAGAAAAGCTATACCTTCTGCTATGACAAAGTTATTGAGAGCATGAAAAATGATAGACCAGATAATCGAATACTCAAAAGCGATATAGCCAAAACCTAAACCAATCAAACTAGCAAAATAAAACTGATAAAGATTTTCATGAAAGAGACCAAACAAAATCGCAGTCAGAAGAATGGCAAAAATCTTTCCATGCTTCTCTAACGCTCTTAATCCAGCACCTCTGAAAATAATTTCCTCCGTAACCGGAGCCATCAAGGATGAATAAATCAACATGGTCAGTGTTTCAGAACCGCCGCCTCCTGATTCCATACTAGAAAGATCTAGATTGAAGAGTTGCATGATAGCATGCATGATCTGATTGACAACAGCTGTAAACATTTGGGCGAATAAAAGGAAGCAAATCATATAAAAGAAAACTTTAGGAGTCATCTTCCGCCCCTTGCGACGAAGGTCGTATTTAAAGAGCTGCTTACCCCGAGACACCGTAAAAGTAAGAACACCGAGACAGGAAGCTAGAATATAGGCTCCGCCGTCCTTTTCCATGAATTTGGTAACAATGTCTTGCGTCTTTTGAATGTCCATACCTTGTCCTGGCATGATGACAAAAAAAGCAACAAATACGTAAATGAAGACAGCAGCAAGCATAACCCATAAATAAGTGAAGCAAGTCGCTGAAAATCGTCCTAGATCTTTTTTAGGATTTAAAGGTTCGGGTATATAATACATAAAATCTCCTGTTTTAAGTTTACTCTTTACCCTTTCTGCTCAGCAAATACAAGGTCAAAAAGATTCCCTCATAAAGCAAAGCAAAAAGAATAAAGGCGTGCATGAAAAATTCTTCTGGTAGAATCCAAATGACTGGATCATTGGCTGGGTCAAACATCCAGGTATTGTCTCCGGCAAAGAGAACTTGATGAAAGAGTGTAAAAAAACTGTTAAAGCCAATCAGAAAGGCAAGTACACCTAAGGCAAGCGGCAAAAGACTAATCACCAGAAAAGCCCGTCTATAGAGACCTAAAAATCCCTTTTTGACTACTTTTTTGATAAAGAAAATCAAAGCCGGCAAAGTAACTAGAAAAATAGCTTGCGCCAAGTGAAAAAGATACTTGACCGCCTGAAAATGATGCAGACCTGCTGCTGACGAACGAAAATCCGTCATCGCCAGTTTCTGACTAAAAGGATTGGTCAGGTAATTCATCAAAATATTAAAATTATACTGAATGGTCTCTGCTTTCAAATACACCTTATCCGGCAAGTTGAAATAAGAAATCTCCATCGGGTATAAGAGCCAAGCCAGATAAATGGTTAACAAGATAGCTACTGCCAACAAGCACAAGATGCTGGCTGAAAATCTTAACTTATCACGCATCGAAGTCCCACTCCGCTAGACTGGACAAGACATGCGTTGGTTGGATCGGCAGATTGGGCACCTCTTCTGGCAGGGTAAAACCTGTCGTAACCAAGAGGGTCGGAATGCCGTTATCAATTCCCGCTCGAATATCTGTCAGATAGTTATCACCCACCATGATCACTTCTTCACGCGCCAACCCTAGATGCTCTATGGCTTTTTCCATGATGATAGCATTAGGCTTGCCGATAAAGGTCGGCTCAACCCGAGTGGCTGCTTCCAAGAGGGCATTGATAGCACCTGCTCCTGGCTGCAGACCTCGCTCAGTCGGAATATTGAGATCAGGATTGGTCCCGATAAAGTGCGCACCTTTTTGAATGGCTAGCGTTGCTATTGTCAACTTCTCATAGTCTACTTCCCAGTCAAGGCCCACTACTACATAGTCAGGATTTTCTGTGTCCTCTATATATCCAGCTTCTTCAATAGCATGTTTAAGCCCTACATCACCGATAACGTAAACTTTCTTGCCCAGATTTTTCTCCTGCATATAATCAATGGTAGCTAAAGTCGCTGTGTAAATAGTTTCAAGTGGCGTCTCAATATTGAAATTTGCAGCCAGCATGGTCTGCACTGCTTCTGGCGTGCGCGTGGTATTATTGGTCACGAAAAGGCAGGGAATCTTACGCTTCTGCAACTCATGCACAAAAGCTTCGCCAGCCGGAATCCGGCTCTTTCCCTTATAAATCGTCCCATCTAAATCAATTAAATATCCTTTATACGTCATTTCTACTCTTCCTAATTTTCTTGTTTAAACTCTTGCCAGGTCACCAAAGCCTGGGCATTGACTTCGCCGTCACTGGAAATTTGGTGATTGCTCTGCAGACCTTCTAGGTCATAGCTAGAAGCAATCATGCCGCCCGGTCGGACTTCCTTGACATACTTGAGATGGACTTTCTTGGGAATGTGTTTCATTAGGAAGTCTGCACCCATGACCTCAAAGATCCAATCCAGATACTTGCTGTTATTGACATGTCCGTTCATATCTAAGTCGTAAAAGCGTACATGGTAGTCCTTGCTGAAAGGATTTTCCAAGTCTGGATACTTAGGACCGCGCAGTAATTTCTTGGAAAACTCAGATTGATATGGCGCTACAATCTCCGGATCAACGGCACGAACCTTGCGGCTATCCCGATCCATAAGAACAAAAGTTGCCAGCATCTGGATAATGTCTTGACCCGCTTCATCAAAAATTGTAAAGCGACGGTAGCAAAAGAGCCGATTGTAGGTCAAAGCTTCTGTTTCAATAGTAATTTCTTCTGCAAATCGTGGCAGACGTGTCACATCAATATCATAGTCCGTGATAATCCAAACCAGATTATACTGCTCCAGCATATCCTTGTCGCTAACACCTAGCTCAATCGACTGCATCCCCGATACCTGCAAGGATAGCAGGATAACATCTGGCAGCTTGATATGGCCATTCATATCTGCCATATCAAAAGGAATTTTCATTTTCATTTGATAAGTTAAGCCCATGATTTACTCCAATATAAATTTCTCAGCAACCGTATCGCCCAAAAAGAGGCCTTGTTTGGTCATGCGCACGATATCTCTGTCCGGGACTAGCAAGCCTTGATCAGTCAGTTCAGACACAACAGCTCCGTAGTGGTCTTCAAAGGAAAGACCGAATTTTTCCTCAAAACGTTTTTTTGACACGCCTGATTTCTTGCGCAGTCCTAGAAACATCTCTTCTTCCATCTTTTCTTTCAGCGTCAGCATTTCTTCCTGCACACGGGCATTACCCGCTTCAACCGCCTGCAGATAATGGCGAATCGGCCCGTGGTTTTTATAGCGAACACCATCGACATAGCCAGACGCTCCCGCTCCAATACCATAATACTCCGCATTGTCCCAGTACATGAGATTGTGGCGGCTCTCAAAGCTTGGCTTGGAAAAGTTTGAAATCTCATAATGCTCGAAGCCGGCCTTTTCCAGCTCAGCTATAATGTAGTCAAACATCTCCGCTTCCAAATCTTCCTTGGGCAGAGGCAGTTTCCCTCGCCGCATCCGATTCATGAAGACCGTATGATTTTCCAAAATCAAGCTGTACAGACTCATGTGGGGAATGTCTAGGGCAATAGCCTTGGCTACATTGGTTTTCACATCTTCCATGGTCTGCTTGGGCAGGGCATAAATCAGGTCAATCGAGATATTATCAAAACCCGCTTTTTTGAGATTGGCAATATTATCAAAAATGTCCTTTTCCAAGTGACTGCGGCCAATTTGCTTAAGCATGCGGTCATTGAAAGTCTGTACACCCAGCGAAACACGATTGACAGGCGAGTCTTTAAGTACAGCAATCTTCTCTCGGTCCAAGTCCCCAGGATTGGCTTCAATGGTCAGCTCTTCTAGATAAGACAAGTCCAGCTTATCTGTCAGCTTTTCCAGCAAAAAGGCTAATTGAGGCGCCGATAGAGCCGTCGGAGTCCCACCACCGATATAGAGGGTACGAAGCTTTTTGATGTCGTAAGAATCATACTCCTCAATCAAATGCTCCAGATAACTATCTACCGGCTGATTTTTGATAAAAACCTTGGAAAAATCGCAGTAATAACAAATCTGAGTACAAAAAGGAATGTGCACATAAGCAGAAGTCGGTTTGGTTTGCATAGTACTTATTATACCACAGTTTTAAAGAGAGGACTTATTTGAATATTAAACAAAGAAAAAAAGAGTGAGCCTGCAATGACAAAAAATGTCCTCGCAAGCCACACCCTTTCCTATAATCTAAAAAATTGAAGATCTAAATCACTTCTTCCCCAACTCCTGCGTCCTCTTGTAGGCAGCTTGAACGGCATCCATGACCGTTCCTCGAAAGGCATTTTCTTCCAGACTGGCTACCCCAGCGATGGTCGAACCGGCCGGACTGCAGACCTGGTCTTTGAGCAGAGCAGGATGTTGCCCACTGACCTGACTTAGCTTAACAGCACCCAAGAGGGTCTGATTGGCTAGCTGCAGGGATATATCGCGACTGAGTCCTACTCGGACACCTGCATCCGCTAAAGCCTCTATAAAGAGATAGACGAAAGCTGGTCCACATCCAGCAAGTGCCGTGGCAGCATCCAGCTGTTTTTCCTCTAGTTTGACCAAAAGACCAGCCGAAGACAAAAGTTCACACAACAAGTCTTCATCCGCTTGATTCGCCTGCTGGGATAAAGCAAAGCTAATAACGCCCTCACCTACAGCTACCGGTGTATTAGGCATGATCCGAATCCAACGATGGTGGCTAGGCGCCCATTTTCCCAACGTTTCCAAGGTCAGCCCAGCAGCTATCGAAATCAGCAAAAGAGACTCTCGTTTTTCTAGAACTTCCTGATACTCAGCCAGCAAGTCAGCAAATTGAGCTGGTTTGATACCCAGAAAAATCACCTCTGCCTGAGCAAAAACTTCTTTATTACTGACCGGCTGACCACCAACTTCCGCAGCAATCTTTTCAGCCTTGAAACGACTGCGATTAGCCAGGAGTAATTCACTTCTAAATCTTTTATCTTGGGCAACTAGGCGAGCGAGACTGCCACCCATATTTCCCAGACCTATAATTCCAATTTTCATCATTATTTCCTCACTTGACCAGTCCCTTGGATGACGTATTTATAGCTGGTCAACTCTTTCAGTCCCATAGGACCTCTGGCATGCAGTTTTTGAGTAGAAATTCCCATCTCACAGCCAAGTCCAAATTGACCGCCATCTGTAAAGCGGGTTGAGGCATTGACATAAACTGCTGCGCTATCCACCTGCTCTGTGAAGTAAGCTGCCGCTGCCTCATTCTCCGTCACAATGGCGTCCGAGTGATGGGTGCTGTGAGCTTCAATATGCTCCACCGCTTCTTCCAGCGAGGAAACCAGCTTGACAGCTAAGATATAATCCAAAAATTCGGTATCAAAATCTTCCGATTTAGCTTGTGTTCCTGAGATATACTGAGCTGCTTTCTCATCCAAACGCAATTCAACAGACTTTTCTTGCGCAGCATCTCGATCTGTCACCAGCATCTTCTGCACACGTTGCAAAAATTCTGCTGCAATCTCTTCATGAACCAGTAGTACTTCCATGGCATTGCAGACAGAAGGGCGACTGGTCTTGGCATTCTCAATAATCGCCAAAGCCTTGTCTTGATCAGCATCCTTATCTACATAGACATGGACAATTCCAGTACCTGTCTCAATAACTGGCACTGTCGCATTTTCCACGACCGCCTGAATCAGTCCAGCACCTCCGCGAGGAATGAGTAAATCAAGATAGCCCTTGGCCTTCATCATAGCCTGAGCAGAAGCCCGACTGGTATCAGAAACCAACTGGATACAATCCGGCGAAATCTCCGTCTGAACCAAGCCTTCTTTCAAGGCTGTGACAATAGCTAGCGCTGTCTGATAGGCATCCTTGCCGCTTCTGAGGACGACTGCACTACCACTCTTTAGAGCCAGAGCCGCAGCGTCAGAGGTGACATTAGGCCGACTTTCGTAGATAATCCCAATCACGCCCATGGCCACCCGCTTCTTACTGATGACAAGGCCGTTATCAAGCTCGGTTCTTTCCAAGACTTGCCCTACGGGATCCTCTAAGTTAATCAGCTGACGAATACCCTCTGCCATGGCAGCGATGCGATCCTCGTCCAGATAGAGGCGATCCAGCATCACATCTGAAATCTTACCTTTAGCCGCTTCCATATCCAATTCATTGGCTGCTAAAATATCCGCACGAGAAAGCCAGAGCTGCTTTGCCATTTCTTCTAGAGCATGGTTTTTCTCAGCTGTTGTGGCCGTATTAATTGTCTTCTTGACCTTCTGAACCTTTTCAAAAATCGCTTGTGTTGAGGTCATCGCTTCTCCTTTCCTCGTCTTCTAAAATTCTGCAAATAAATCATTCAACTCCGGCGTCAAAGAGATCCAGTCATCCCGATGAATGACAACACCCTTAGGCTTATTGGACTTGAGCATATCTTTAAGAGCAGACTTGCCAAAACGCACGCGCCCTTTACCAAGAATAGCTCCACTGCCTTCTTCATAAACCGTCACCGTATCTTGATAGGCAAAGCTACCCGATACAGATACAAGACCAGACACCAACAAACTTTTTCCCTTATTTCTGAGAGCATCAGCTGCTCCTTGGTCTACATAGATTTCCCCTTGACTTTTAGCATAGAAAGCAAGCCATTGCTTCTGCGTTTTTAGACCCTTTTCCTGGGCTAAAAAGAGACTGCCATCCTTGGTTTCCTCCGCAGCTTCCTGCAGAGCATCGGTCTTGAGCGAGGAGCAGATATAGACCGGAACACCAGACATGGTTGCCAACGTTGCTGCCTTAATCTTTGTCAGCATGCCACCAGTTCCGTTGCTCGTTCCTGCACCGCCAGCCATATCAATCAGCTCAGAGCTGATCTTCTCAATCTTTTCAAGCCGGCGGGCATCTGGATTGTTAGAGGGATTGGCTGTGTAGAGTCCATCTACATCAGTCAAAAGCACCAAGAGGTCCGCCTGAACCATGGCTGCTACTTGCGCACTCAGTGTATCATTATCTCCGACCTTGAGCTCCTCGATGGCCACCGAGTCATTTTCATTGATGATAGGAATAGCGCCGCGATTCAGTAAGACAGATAAGGCTTGATGGGCATTCTTGTAACGCCGCTTATCTGCAAAATCATCCTGGGTCAAAAGAATCTGAGCAGAAATGATTTGCTTCAAAAGAAGATTAGTTGTATATTCCTCGAGGAGCAAGCCTTGTCCAACCGCAGCTGAAGCCTGTTTATCCGCCACCTTGGTCGGTCGCTTTTTAAAGCCCAGAGAAGAAAAACCTGCCGCAATAGCTCCTGATGAGACCAAGATTAACTCATGCCCCGCCTCATGGAGGAGTGCCAACTGCCGAGTAATTTCCTTTACCTTGGCGCGTGACAGACTGCCATCTGCGTTGGTCAATGACGAAGTCCCCACCTTAAATACGATTCGCTTTGCTTTCATTTCCTTTTCCTTCACTGCTAGATTGTCTTATTATACCACGATTTACAGAAAATAAAAACGACCGCGATTGAAGCGGTCAAAGGAAAATTTGTATTTTAATAATAAATGAACTTGCTATCTTTGTCGCAGCTTTTCCAAGGTTTCTTGGAAAATATCTGGTACTTCAGCTGTAAATTCCAGAACTTCACCAGTTCGAGGATGGGTGAAGCCCAGCGTTCGTGCGTGAAGAAACTGGCCGTGTCCTTTTAGGGTCTTGCGCGGTCCATAAACCTCATCTCCAGCCACAGGGTGTTCGATGTAGGCCATATGGACGCGAATCTGATGGGTTCGGCCTGTTTCCAGCTGAAGCTCAACCAAGCTATAGTCACCAAAACGTTCCAAGACTTGGAAACGCGTCAGAGCAGGCTTGCCTTTGGCTGTCACGGCCTGTTTCTTGCGGTCTTTTTCACTGCGCCCAATCGGTGCTTCAATCACTCCACGGTCATTAGACAGATTTCCATGAACAATAGCCCAATACTTGCGTAGGGATTTCTTATCCTTGAGCTCATCAGCCAGAGCCACATGGGCTTGGTCATTCTTAGCAATCATGAGAAGCCCAGAAGTGTCCTTGTCAATCCGATGGACAATCCCTGGTCTTAGGACTCCATTGATGCCAGACAGGTCTTTGATGTGATACATGAGCGCGTTGACTAGCGTACCGCTGGTATGACCCGCAGAAGGATGGACCACCATTCCTTGAGGTTTATTGACGACTGCCACGTCCTCATCTTGATAGACGATTTCTAGCGGAATATCCTCTGCCACATACTCAACCACTTCCGGCTCAGGCAGCTCATAGGAGATGACATCGCCTTCTTTGACAGCGTATTTGGCTTTTTTGGCTTGTCCATTGACCAAAATCCGGCCGTCCTTGATCTGCTCATTAGCCAAACTCCGCGATAAGTCTGTCAGCTCGGCAACCGCCTTGTCCAATCGCTGACCAGCTACCGAAGCCTCAATTCTTACTTCCATCTTTTTCTTCCTTCAAAATCATCAACAGTAAAATAGCTACACCAAAGGTTAGATACATATCCGCCACATTGAAAATAGCAAAATTGATAAAATCTAACTGAAACATATCCACAACAAAACCTTGACGTATCCGGTCGATAAAGTTCCCCAAACCGCCAGCAATCACCAAGGTCAGCCCAGCCAGCATCCACTTTGAGGCATGGAGGTGCTTGATGAGGTAGTAAACAGCTCCGCCGATAACCAGAAATGTCACCAATGTAAAGAGCCATTGTTGATTTTCTAGCATGGAGAAGGCTGCACCAGTATTCTGGAGATGGGTTAGGCTCACCAGACGAGGAATGAAACTCTTGACCTGCCCTAGCTTAAAATCGCTGACGATATACAACTTAACCAGCTGGTCCACAGCAATAAGAACCAAGACTGCAAAAGGAATAATAATTTTTCTTTTCATACTTTATTTTTTCTGTGCAAAATACTCTTTCATAACCGATACAAAGTCTTCCCCGACCTGAGTCAGCTCCACATCTTCACGCTTGACATAGACCATATGGTTGTCCAAGTTGTCACGAAGCTTGATGACAGTAATACCATTTACACTATTGCTGTCCAAAAAGCCAGACCCCGTCGCATAAGCATCGGTACGCTCCAAAATCCCATTCAAAGTCGCTCGGTCCGTCACATTAAACATCTGTGAGCTGGCACTGGTATCGACAAAATTCTCTGAATAATAGAGATACTCGTCCTTTTCCTGAGTGAAACGAACAGTTGGCAAGGCAGCTAAATCTTCCATGACCAGCTCATTCTTCTGAGTCAGAGGATGATCTTCCCGCAGGTAAATGTGGGTCTGAAAAGGAATCAACTCAATTACTTCCAAGCCTAGCTTTTCCACCCGCTGCATAATCCCCTTGGTATTTTGATTATTGAGGTAGATAATGCCAATTTCACTATGGCCCTGCGCTACTTCGTCCAAAATCTGCACGGTTGTTGACTCAAAAATTCGGAAATTCTTATACTCTGGATAGGTCTGAGAAAATTGTGTAATCAAAGGTGGCAGAAAATCATAGTGCTGGCTGGCAATAGAAAACTCATCCCGCTCCTCTTCAGGATTAGCATATTGATTTTGAAAAACATCAAAACCCTTGACCAAGTCTTGAGCCTTTTCATAAAACTCCATTCCTCGGCGTGTCAGAAAAGTCCCGCTGCTGGTCCGACGAAAAATCTTGAAACCCAGCTCTTTTTCCAGATCACGGACAGAGATAGACAGACTAGGCTGACTGACATACATTTTTTCCGCAGCTTCTCGAAAAGTCCCACTGTTAGCAATGGCGACCACATAACGCAATTGTTGAATATTCATAATATTTTCCTTCTTTACATATCGTCTCATTATACCATAAACCAAGGCAGAACAAAAGAAACCAACTGTAAGAAGCCAGTTTCTCCTTTTAAGTTAATGAGTAATCTGAGACAAATTTGCTATTTTTCTTTTAGATAGACAACCTCTGTCATCTCTTTGAAGCCTAGCTTTTTATAAAGTTTCAAAGCTCGGGTATTCTGCTTTTCTACGACAATCTGAAACTCCTGTCCATTGAGTTTATTCAAATCCTGCATACTTGCAAGCAAGAGATAACTTCCTAACCCCTGCCCTTGAAAATCTTGATTAACCGCCAAGCCAAAGAAATAATTAGTGCCAAAATCCGTATCAACCGACACAGAAGCTACAACTCTACCATCTTTCTTCAAGATGTAAAGCAGACTGGAACCACTGCTAACGGCTTCTCTGGCGTATTTCAAGGCAACATCTAGCGGTGTCTCAAAGACTTGGGACTGAAAGGCTGCAATCTCTTCAGCCAAGTCCAAACTCCCCTGCAAAACCTCAATCCCTTCTCTTTCTTCCAGAGGAAAAGCTTGAGCAGGCTGTGCCAGCCAAATTTCCGCTTCATCTGTTTGGTAATCAAATCTCCTAGCAAAATCGGGATGACCATTCAAAAAGACCAGCTCCGCTACATACTCAATCTCGGTCAAATCATACTGATCAGCTACTTTTGCAAAAGCAGCCAGAAGCAGATTAGCCACACCCTGACGGCGATACATCGGCAGAACATAGAGAGAAACCTCAGCTTGGCCAGGTTCATCCGCGTAGACTGATAAAAAGCCGATGGTCTGGCCATCCATCTCAGCCAAGAAGAAGGCTGGCATTTCAGGATCTGCATTATAATTATTATCCAGGTAGGGCAGTCTATATCCTCCGTCCACCTTATTACACTCTTGAACTAATTCAAACAATACTTGCTTTTCTTTCTCAGGCAATGCACTATAAATTCCTATTTGCATCCGTCTCACTTCCTTCCAGTATTTCTTTCTATTTTACTACAAAAACCTCGGTCAAGCCATTCAAAAAGGGGCTGGAAAAATCCAGCCCCAATGTCGCTAAGTGAATCGTTTTTTATTTTTCAACGTGGTCAGCAAGTTCTTCCTGGGCTTTTTTATTTGCCGCAGTAGCTTCTTCTTTCCATTTTTTCTTAGCAGCTTCATATTCTTTGGTCGTTACAACATCCTTCTGAAGCTGAGTCAGCTTGAAGTTGTAAGCTGAACCTTTGACACCAACTGGTGAGTAGGCCTTTGTAAATGGCACTGATTTAGTAACCGACGGCGTTGCCCCTTGTGAAACAGTCGGGATAATTAAGCCACTATCTAGCAACCAAGCTTCCGCTTCTGCATACTTTTCGTAACGCAGCTGCACATCGTTAGTTTCAGCATTGGCATCTTCCAGCATCTTAGTATATGTATCCAAGCCTAGCTCTTTAATCTTATCATTGTCTTGACCAGGTTCAAAACCAAAGTTTTGCAAGCTTCCACCGTTCTTGATATTAAGAGTGTCAAGGTAGGTAGATGGGTCTTGGTAGTCACCAGTCCAGCCACCAGTAGACATATCATAGTCTTTCTGAGCAGCAGAATTAGCAAAATAGGTGATATTATTAAGATCGTCTGTGCTCATCTTTTGCAGGTCAATGACGACATTTTCTGCTCCAAGAGCCGATTCGATAGACTGCTTAGTTGAGCTAGCCCATTGAACGCCAATCGTGCTAGACTGATCCACAGGCATATCTAAGTGAATTGGGAATTCAACTCCTTTAGCCTGCAAGGCTTGCTTAGCTTCTGCAAATTTCGCCTTAGCTTTTTCAGGATTGTAGTAAGGATCTTGAGCGTCAGAAAGATCAATTCCTTGCCATTGGCTACCATAGTTGACTAATTTTTCCCCAACAACGGTTCCAAAGTCCTTGTCGCCAATTTGAACAAAAGTAGGCGGCACTAAGGTGTTTCTCAAGACCTTAGTCGCTCCGTCTTCACCATTTCCTTGCGCACCATAAGATGTACGGTCAAAGGCAAAGTTAATAGCCTGACGGAAGTCCTTGTTCATGATTGCTTCGTTAGTAGCAGATTTTTGAGCGTCTGTTGTTTTAGAAGTATGATTGTAAGACTGACGGTTGTAGTTGAAATTATAGTAATAAGAAGTAGAATCCTGCGGGCTGTATACGATATTGTCCGCATATTTCTTCTTGACTGAAGCAAAGCCAGAGCTATTCGGATAGAGACGAGCCGTGCTGTAAACGCCATCGCTGAAGTTGCGAATCAGCGCTTCCTGATCATTTCCATCATAGTAGGTCAGTTTGATACTATCCAGAGTAACATTGTCTTTGTCATAGTAGTTTTGGTTCTTGACAAATTCCATCACAGACTTGGAAGTCAGAGACTTAAGCAAGTAAGGACCATTGTAGAGGATGCTAGATGGCTTGACTGAGCCAAAATTGCTTCCTTCTGCTTTCAGAAACTCTTCATTGACTGGAAAAAGAATCGTGCTGGTCGTTTTAGAGTTCCAATATGGCTCAGGGCGAGCCAGAGTGTATTGCAGAGTATGGTCGTCAATAGCCTTGACACCAACATTGTCAAAATTCTTATCTTCACCCTTGATATAAGCATCCAAGCCCTTCACAGAGTCCTGAACGAGATAAATAGCTTCAGAATTTTCATCCGCTGCATACTTCAAGCCAGTCACAAAGTCCTGAGCTTTTACTTCTGCATATTCTTCACCATCGGATGTGTACCATTTAGCATCATCACGCAGCTTATAAGTATAGGTCAGACCGTCCTTAGAAACTGTCCATGACTTCGCGATAGAGGGAACCAGATTTCCGTACTCGTCATTTTCAAAAAGTCCATCGACCAGGTTGGAAATGACATCATTTGTCGTTGCACGGTTTGTAGCAAGATAGTTCAAGCTGTCAGGGTCTGAACTATAAACGTAAGTATAATTATTTGTGCTAGATGAAGACTGGCTACAAGCCGTAAGCAATAGCCCGGCACTCAGTGCAACTCCAGTCGCAATCAGCCATTTAGATGCTTTCATGGATAGAACCTCCTTTGATGTTACATTTTATAACATGAACTATTATACCAAAAAGTGTATAAAAAGTAAATAGTAAACTGATGACAGACGAGTAAAATATTCAAGCCTACGTATTTTTAGAAAACTCGCAAAGCTCTCTGCTGCAGCATTCCTACAAATCTCCAAATAAAAAAGGAAGAATCCGCTTTTACTGCAAAGTTACTTTGGATTCTTCCTTTTTGTTATTTTATCAAGAATAAGTAAAACTGTGAGCTCTTCAACACTGCTCGCTCGTTCTTTTATTGCTTATAGTCTGCGAGAGGACAAGTCATACAGATAGACAGCCCCAAACAAGAACAAGGCACCCAACAAGACTAAGAACAAACTGCTGCTATCTCCTGTTTTAGGAAGCTGGCTAGCCTGTGTAGCCTGCTGACTTAGTTGCTGACGAGAACTTACAGGTTCAACAGAACGTAAACTCAACTGCGGAGGAGTTTGTTGGCCTGGAATCGTATTCTGCCCAGCTGCAGCAATCTGAACAAGCTCTTTGTAATAACCTTCTCCCATGCCGAATTCTCTATCTTGACTGTCAATCAAGGTCAAGGAAAGCACTGGACTGAACTGACCTTCTACTAAACCTTTCAAGTTGATCTCAACCGGATTGGTATCATTGGTTTTTTTAGAAATCAAAACAGTTTCACCAGAGATGGTATAGTCTTGACTTGGCAGGATGCTAAAATGCTGAGTATCCATCTTAAGGGCAAGACGGTAGTCATTTTTTTCTAAACCGTTTAGTCCACTCAGGGTAACGGTAGCTGTAAAAGGCTGATCTAGCTGAGCAGATGCAGGGATATTCACTTTGATATCCTTAACTGGATCGGTATAAAAGAGACCATGCCCGATAGGATAGGCTACCTCTGTCTCGGACATGATACCATCCTTGATACTCGGCACATTTACCGGTAACTTCCCAACATGATTTTGACCATTGAAAATAACTTCCACACCTGCTGGGATATTAGGACCGAAGGCATTGTCTGGCTTCAGAGACTCAGTTGGATCCATACCCTTGTTTCCATAAACTGCTACAATAGCCTTGGCATTAGGATAATTCGCTACATCATAAGGTTTGGAAATGCTCATGACAGCTGCCTGTTTTCCAGTTGCATTTGCATAGTCCACGACTTCTGTCGGTACTCTTGTCAACCAGAAATCGCTGGCCAGTTGAGATTGTCGTCCAATTTCAGAAATCAAGACTAGGTGAGTTGCTTGGTCAATCTTCCCTTTCAAATCTTCTAACTTGGTTGTTTTGCTGTAGTTTAGCGCTTCATATGTGACACCTGCTGGAATCACTCCGTCCGCTATCAGACGCTTGACACCCAGCTCTAGTCCAGGCACTTCATCGTCATAAGCAGCTAACAGCAAAATCCTGTCGCCAGATTTGACCTTAAAGGGCAGAACAGTATCATCGTTTTTAACTACGGTCACTGCACTAGCAGCGATTTTTCGTTCAGTATCTCTGTTTAACTCTGAGCCAACAGTTGCTTCAGCCTTAGCTTGGGTACGTTCAGATGGGTCAAAGTCTAAAATACCTCGTTTTTCTTTTAGATTCAAGATGCGAGTCACTGACTCATCCAATCTGCTGACTGGAATATCGCCTCTCTGAACCGCCTGCTCAATATCATTGATAATCTTATCGATTTTAGCTAAATCACTCTTGCTACGTAAGACGGTTGGCATCAGAACTACATCCACACCTGATTTGATAGCCATGATAGCCGCTTCAGATTCTCCGAAGTTTTTGGCAATCGCATCCATCCCCATAGCATCAGATACCACCACTCCCTTGTAGCCAAATTTCTTGCGAACAATGCCGGTAATAATGTCATCAGACAAGGTGGCAGGGATATAGATGGTTTCCCCAGTTTGTTTAGATATAACCGTGTCTTTTTCAATCTGAGGATATTGAATATGAGCAGTCATCAGCATATCAGCATTTTTGTCAATGGCAGCCTTGAAGGGCAGCAGCTCCAGCGCTTCTAATTCAGCATAGGACTTATCCACCAGAGGCAGGCCAGTGTGAGAATCCACCGCCGTATCACCATGCCCAGGGAAATGCTTAGCCGCTACTGCGACATTGTATTTCTGAATCCCCTCCATCATAGCCGTTCCCAAACGGGCAACCACCTTAGGATCTGAAGAGAAGGAACGCAAACCAATAACGGGATTCTGTGGATTATTATTTGTATCAAAAACAGGAGCAAAGTTGACATTCAAACCTAGAGCTGATAGCTCCCGTCCGATGATTTGACCTGCTTGATTAGCCAATTCCGGATCACGCGTCGCGCCAACTGCCATGTTGCCGGGAAGAGCTGTCCCGCTGCCCAAACGATAGACAATACCACCTTCTTGGTCAATAGCGAGCAAGAGCGGCAACTTACCATTATTAGCTTGGTTACCGATAGCTGCTTGCTGCAGGGCTTGCGTCAAGGCCAAGGTTTGAGCAGTTCCTTTCACATTCTCAGCAAAAAGAATAACTCCGCCAAAGTCGTATTTATCAACCGCTTCTGCAACCTCTTTATTAAGCTCCGTCATATCGGACTGGGCAGCTTGGCCCTCTTGCTGCCATTTTCTGAAGTCTGGCATCAGCATCTGGGTAATTTTCTGATGAAGCGTCATATCTGCCACAAGCTCCTGTACTCTCTTAGAAGCTGGTGGCGCATCAGTCGCCGCTTGACCTTGCGCCTGATTGGCATCTGAGGAAACTTCTGCAGACTGAGCGGTCGCTGGTTTGGCAGAATCTTCTACCAAATTACCAGTATTGGCTTCTTGGGTTGAAGCAGCCGTTTCAGTAGCTGCAACTTCCGAAGCATCAGAGACTGGCAAGGCTTTTGCGGCAATTTGACTATCCTGACTTGTCGTGCCACTAGCCCCTGCAACACTATCAGAAGAGTCCGTTACAACTGCTGCACTTGCTTGTTCAGACTGGTTAGCAGATTCTGGCGGCTGATTAACCGAATCTGCTTTTATGGCTCCCAATGGCCAAAAAACTAGTAATGATAAGGCAAGCGCCAATAGCAATTTATACCTTTTCATCATAGGCATTCTCCTTTCATCCCTATAATAATAGCACAAAAAACGATGTTTGTAAACGTTTACATATTATCTAATGATTGTTTGTTTTTATCACCAATTAGTAATACAATCTCTATAAAAATGAAATAGTATTACAATATTATAGAAATGTTACAGAGGTATAATTTTATAGAAATAACATAACCTAACTGTTAAAAACAAGATTCTTTTATCTTGTGCTAACAGTTGCATAGAAAGGATTTGCTATGAGACAAGAAAAGAACACCAAAGCAATGTTCAACAGCCGCTACTGGCTGGGGCTTTCCCTCGCTTCTGCTGCAACTTTGGCCGCTGCTTTGATTTCCACCGGAACAGTTCGAGCGGAGAACAAGTCAATCCCTGACTGGGCTTCTAGACGTGAAGTTGGTATTTACGATCCTAGTGTACCAGACATTGAGGACGACCCTACTATCTTTGATGATCCAGGACCTATCAAGGTTCCGGAAGCACCTAAGAATGATTATCCTAGCGTTATTGATGAAGAAACTGGTGAAAGGATTAGAAATAGAATCGTTCTTTACAAGGGTAAATACTATGCACTTGATCCTATTAGATCTATATACGAAGTTCGGGATGATCCAGGAGAACAAATTCCGACGAATCTAAAAAACTCCTTCTATACTAGCCCAACAGGTAAAGTCTATTATTTTGACGAAAAAGGACGAAGGGTCATCAATCTTTACAGTGTAGACGGCAAGCAATACTTCTTTGATTCTTACGGAGAAATGGTCAAAAACAGATTTGTTAGTTACTCTGAATATACTTATTACTTTGGAGAAGATGGGACACCTTATAAAAACGGACTTTATAAGATTGGCAAGTACTATTATTACTTTACCGAGTATAGCGATCTTTTGAGGCAAGGTTCTTTCGACTACAAAGGAAAGACCTATTATACTAATTGGCATGGCGTTGTCAATATAAAAGACGAAGAAGTTACACCATAACGAAAAATACCAGAAATGAGGACGTATGTCTTCGTTTCTGGTATTTATTTTATTCAAAATCACTCAAATAGAAAATTCATTTTTTATAAGCAGATGGTTATTGTTCTTTTGATTTTCTTACACTAATACCTAGTCCCAATCCAGCCAGAAGCAAACCAAGCCCCACAACACTATAGACTGCCTTTTCGCTACTTCCTGTTTTAGGAAGAGTCTGTTCAGATTTGGCCAAAAGTGTTGGTGCCTGAACATGGTAGACGGTAGATATAGGCATTGTAGTACGACGCTCAAGATAGAATTGATAACTATCTTTTATGATTTTATAGTAACGAGCTTCATTGACACTTTCAACAATCCATGAAGTGGTTCCTTTTGTTAGAGCATCAGCTAGGTTATTTTCGATATCAAGCACTCTGCCTTCTGTTGCAAAATTTTTGTAAATTCCCTCAATCGCTTTTACCGTTGCTACGGTTCTTTCTATACCAGCAGCTTTCAAAGCCGCAAGTGTATCAGCAACCGTTGGAATTGAAGGGTCTTCTTTCATTTCAGCATCTGTTAATAAAACGACGAATTTCTTATTTTTAGATGACTTAGACCAATCATAGGTCGAAATAATCTGGTTCAGGGCAGGAGTTGGTGTTTCTGGAGTATCTCCTCCACTCGCTATACGAATCGCAGCTAACGCTTTTTCGAGCTCAGCCGGATCAGTTGTAAAATAAGATGACCCAAACCGTGTTAGAACCGTATCTTCATCTTTGCTGCCAGAATTACGGCCGTAGACTTCATCGCTAAATGTTGCCAGACCAAAACGTGCTGTAATCCCCTCTTTAGTAATATTTCGCACAAATTCATTAATATTTGCACGAACAATATCAATTGTGCCACCCATGGATCCTGAACGGTCGACAACAAAGACAATATCAGCTGAACCTGCTTTTGTCACAGTTGGTGGCGTTGAGGTGTAGGTGATGGTTGTAGTCTTATCTACTCTCTCATACTGCGTATAGGGATTCCCATTTTCATCTGTGCCAGATAAAGTATTTTCAGTACGTCTAGTTATTGGCTCTGGCGCCTTATCAACCTTTGCCGGAGCCACTTCTGTCTTTGTAACATCAACGGTTGCCGTTTCTACATGGACTGTTTGATTGCCTTCTTGACTTTCTTTGACATCAACAGGCGATACATTTTTTGAGACATCGATCAAATCTCCTGGTTTCGCTGTAGATTCTTCAACAACAGGTTTCGTCGTATCAGCAGCAATTTCAGCACCAGCAGCTTCAATCGGAGAGCTTACTGCTTCAGTTTTTGCTATTCCACTTGAAGGTGGTGTGCTAATCTGATCTGCAAAAACATGCGAAGCTTGTGAAAAGGCAAATAGAAGAGTTGCTGATACTAATCCAACTTTCAATTTGTACAATGAAAAGCCTGGAAGTTTAAATGATTCTTTTTCCATAATTTCTCCTTATCTTTTTAGATTTAGAAACATGATTGCATCTATTTTATATAGAATAACATAAAAAAATAGGAACTGCAAGCGATTTCATATATTTATTAGTCTAAAAATTAAAATTTTAGAATATTATCAGAGTTTGTATGCTAAAATTGATGAGCATCATCATGAATCATTAAACAAATGCTTTATCATGCTGTCTCTAATAAGAAATCCCCATGCTCAATATCCGAGCATGGGGATTTCTTATTAATTATTTAGCGATTGGGTAAACAGAAACTTGTTTCTTATCGCGTCCTTTGCGTTCAAAGCGTACTACGCCTTCAACCTTTGCAAACAAAGTATCGTCTCCACCGCGTCCAACGTTGACACCTGCATGGATGTGAGTGCCGCGTTGACGGTAAAGAATAGAACCACCAGTTACGGTTTGACCGTCAGCTGCTTTAGCTCCCAGACGTTTCGCTTGTGAATCACGTCCGTTAGATGTGGAACCTCCACCTTTTTTGTGGGCGAATAATTGCAAGTTAGCAAGATTCATTTTTAACATAATGTTTTTCCTCCGTGTTAGTTTTCTGTGATAACTCTGGTTTGGACGAACTCAGATGAGTCCTCCGATAAGTTTGCCATTCCTAGGAAAAATGATTCAAAGAAAAGCTGAGTCATTTCTCTTTGGTGTGACGGTATATCCTGAGGAATTTCAACCTTCAGATAACCGCCTTCTATTTCGTTTAATTCTAAGTTTGGTTCGTAGCCTGCGAATTTCTCAACTGAATTGACAAAATTAATGGCGAGCGTCGAAACGGACGCACACACGACATCAAAGCCGTATTCACCACTCGCGGCGTGACCTGTGATTTCTGCACGCCTCAGTTCGCCATCTTCGGCTCTTTCAAAGACTGCTTGTATCATTTAATCTCCTTAAAATTAAGCGTTGATAGCGTTGATGACAACTTTTGTATATGGTTGACGGTGACCTTGTTTACGATGGCTGCCTTTTTTAGGTTTGTACTTGTAAGTAACAACCTTCTTTTGCTTGCCTTGTTTTTCAACAGTTCCGACAACAGAAGCTCCAGCAACAAGCGGAGTTCCTACAACAGTGTTTTCACCACCAACAAGAACAACTTCGTCAAAAGTAACGTCTTGACCAGCTTCAGCGTTCAACTTTTCAACGTAGATTGCTTGACCAACTTCAACTTTAACTTGTTTTCCGCCAGTTTTAATGATTGCGTATGTGCTCATTATGCACCTCCTATGATTTTTAGGGTTTCCCCGAATTTTGTGAAGACTCGCCTAGCATCGTGGGACGAACCACTTAAGAGAAGAGCTCTAAGTATAACAAAGAATAAACTAGGAATTGAGCCGAAGGCATAACTTGTGTTAGGCAAGGCGACAATGACGAAGTTTAAATTTGTTATACGACGAGCAACGATGATCGTGCGGTTGCACAGGAATGTGCATAGTCAACTCTATAAGTATAGCACTTCTGCAGCTCTTTAGCAAGCTTTTTCATCTCATGAAAACGGATTTTCAAGGATTATCTTTAAATTTTATCTACTAATGAACAAAGACTATTTCACCCTTACTATTTACATGAACGGAAATATTTGTTGGCGTTTCAAGATTTTCTTTTAAAAATTCTGCCTCATACTGTGTGGCATCGGAAATGTTCACTTTACGAGTCCCTTCTTTTGTTTCAACTACGAAGATAAGATTACTAAATATCTTTCTTCCATACCTACCAGTCGTAGTATGTATATCTATATCAATTAAGCGAACAATATCAGCGTGCACGTTTTGTTCTTTGAAATATTCATAAACATGTAGAGCTTCTATAGGTCTATGAACTTCATGAAAAACAAGAACAAGAATCGTAATTGGTAAACCAAAACCAAGAACTAATACAGATTTAACCGGGTTCTTTTGATATTCTTTGCTAATAAGAGCTTTCCAAGAACCTGCTTTTAATTTAGCAATATTTAAACCATAAAAAACAAGAAAAGTAATCAATACGGCTAACAAAGAATGCGAGAAGACACCTAACAAATATGATTCCCCTGGCACGTCTCTTAACAAAGCATTGTCATAGCCGTCTTTCCAAGAAAATGATTGAAGCAAGCCTCTCGAAAAATAATCCCAATATCCCATCTCAAACTCCATCTAGTATTAATTTTGTTACAAATCAGATAAATAGTATTTCTATTGTTATCCGCTAACTGCTTTATTAAATAATTATTAGTTCAGAAAATTTCTAAATATAACGCCGTACCCTATCTTGATAGGCTTGATAAGCCTTTCCGAATTTTTTAAGACACCAGCGCTCCTCAGAGTGGATAATCCAGTGGGCCGCAGTCTGAAAAATGACTAAAATTAGAAAGAAAATCATTGACTTAGTCAAAAAAGCTATTCCCCAAAAACAAACAAAGTAAGCTACATACATGGGATTACGGGAATAGCGATAAAGCCCCTTTGTATTCATGCCGTTTTCATCTGGTCTAGCGAAGTCCCTCATACTGATAGCACACAAAGCCAAACCAAGCAGGTAGATAGCCACTCCAGCATAAAAGTAAACAGAAAAATCAAACTTAATTTCAAGCAAAAAAGAAGTTATGAACAAGGCTAGATTGCTCAATTGATAAATCATATAAGCTATCTTTTCTTTTCCTTGGACTGGTGCAAAATAAGCCGCGCGAGACAAAGCGTTTTTGCCGAAATGACTCAATAAAGGAAAACGAATCAGCAAAAAAGGAATTAAGAGAAAAACAGCAAGCATCAACGTCACCTTCTCTCGCTTTTACAGCAGCCCCTCAATCAACTCGTCAACTTCATCAGTCTCTGCTTGTGGTGTGATTTCTGTAATCATGATGCCTGCAACGGCACGTTCTACCAAACCTTCAACATCTAGGTAAGTTTCGTACTTCTCAGCATTCTTGATTTTCGGATTAGTTTTAGGTCGGTCTGGAGCAAAAATAGTACAGCAGTCTTCAAATGGCTGGATAGAAATTTGGAAAGTATCAATTTTCTCTGCAATATCAATGATTTCCAGCTTGTCCATGGTCACGACAGGACGTATAACCGGTGTATTGGTTACAGCGTTAATAGCCTGCATACTCTCAATCGTTTGACTTGCCACCTGACCAAGACTTTCTCCGTTGATAATGACTTGAGCGCTCCGCTTCTCTCGAATCCGGTCCGTAATACGCATCATAAAGCGACGGGTCAGTGTCATGAGATAGGCTTCTGGAGCCTTGGCCTTGATTTCCTCCTGAATCTCTGTAAAAGGCACTTCGATAAACTGGATGTTGCCGCCAAACTTGGTTAATTTCCGAGTCAGATCCTGAGCTTTTTTCAACGCACCTGGACTGGTGTAAGGCGGACTTGCAAAGTGAACCGCCTCAATATCTACACCTCGCTTGAGAGCCAGATAACCCGCCACTGGTGAGTCAATCCCACCTGACAACATAAGCATTCCTTTTCCTGAAGTCCCGACTGGCAGGCCTCCAGCACCGCGAATCGTCTCATAAGAGATATAGGCCGCTTCTTCACGAATCTCGACCCGCAGCTCAATATCAGGCGATTTCATTTTGACCTGAACATTTGGAATGGCCTCGAAAACAGCATCCCCAAGTGTCTGGTTAAGCTCGCGGCTATCCAATTCAAAGCTGTGGTCACTGCGCTTGCTGGAAATCTTAAAGGTCATGCCCTCTTGATAGACTTCCTTCATGATGGTTTGGACAGCTTCGATTAGGGCTGGTACAGATTTTTCGATTTTGTAAGACGGCGAGAAATTCTGAATCCCAAAAATCTGCTTGAGCGACTCAGCGACCGGCTGATAGTCTGTTCCATGCAGATAGACATGGGTCCGGTCACGGTCAGCCTTGACATGGACCTGCGGATAGACTGACAAAACAGCCTGGATATTGCGTTTGAGCTTGTTGATAAAGCGCATGCGGTTCTTGCCCTTGGTTGAGAGTTCACCGTAGCGCACCATAATTTCTGAATATTGCATTGTTTACCTTACTTTTCTGGTTTTTTCGTAAATAATTTTAAAAGTTGTCAAAAACTGCTCCATCTGGCTCATATTGTTGTCAAGATCCAAACTGATACGAACAGCAGTTTGAGCGAGAGACTTTTCGACGCCCATAGCGATTAAAGTCCCCGCTGGCTTTCCAGCCTTAGAAGAACATGCGCTGGTAGTCGAGATATAGATCTCGTAGTCTTCAAATGCATGGACGACGACTTCACCCCGCACTCCCTTGATACCAAAGGTCAGTATATGAGGCGCAAAGTCTTCCAGCCCTGAGAAAATCATCACATCTGGATACTTCTGCAGTTCTTCAAGAAGAATCTTCTTCATCTGAGTCGTCCGCTGGGCAAATGATTCTTGCTTTTCCATGGACAAACGCAGTGCCTTGGCCGTCGCTGCAATGCCAGCTAAATTCTCCGTCGTTGAGCGCTTGTCTGACTCCTGACCACCGCCAGTCAAGAGGGGGCTGATTTTCTTGCCAGACTTGATATAGACAAATCCTACGCCCCGGACACCGTGAAATTTATGACTGGAAAATGTCGCAAAATCCACGCGATCCGTCAGATAAGAAGCTGTCGGAATCTTCGTAACAGCCTGTACAGCGTCCACATGAAAGGAAATAGTTGGTTTATCTGCTAGAAGTTCGGATATTTTCTGAATGGGCTGAATACTGCCGATTTCATTATTGACAGCCATGATAGAGATTAGAGTGGTATCTGGTCGAATCAACTCCGCTAGCTTGTCTACCTCAACAAAACCAGACTTATCGACTGGTGCAAAATCGACTTCAAATCCCTGACTCTGCAACCAGAGGGCTGATTCTTTAACCGCGGGATGCTCAATATTAGATACGATGATGTGTTTGCCAAAAGGAACCTTTTCAAAAGCAACTCCCTTTAGCACCCAGTTGTCCCCTTCTGTCCCTCCGGACGTAAAAAAAATCTCCGAAGAAGACTTGCCTAAAAGCTCTGCTATTTGCCTGCGTGAAGCTTCTAAGAGCCGGGTTGCCTGACTGCCTAAACTGTGCAGACTGGATGGATTTCCCCAGATTTTAGAAGCTACTTCTGTGTAAGCAGCCAAAGCCTCAGGATAAGGCTTGGTTGTCGCTGAATTATCTAAATAAATCATGTTCTTTCCTCTAAATTTCAATACTCCTATTGTAACACGAAAGAGAAACTGGAACAAGAAAGAAAAAGCCCTAAATTCTGTTAAAACTTAGGGCTAAACATCACCGGTCATAAAACTCATGCAATAAGCCAAAGAGTTCCTGTTGTTGAGCTAACAAGCTCTGACCGATGGTAGTAGATTTGATGAGGGTTCGTTCCTCTACATTTTCAATCACCTTTTTCAGGGAGGTTTGAGCAAAGGGCGATTCTACAACTTTCTGAGCGTTTTGGAAAGGCTGATGCGTCACTAGCTGGAAGCCATAGGAATTATTGAGCAGTGAATAGCCAGCCGTTCCAGTCTTCTTCTGATAGACCTTGCAGAGGCCACCATCAATGACAAAAAGCAGACCGCCGCCACGGATAGGTGACTCTCCCTTGCCCGTCTTAACCGGAGTATGGCCGTTGACCATCCTAGACTCTTGAGAAAAGAGGCCAAATTCTTCCAAAATCAGCTGACAGACTTTCTCAGAATTTCGATAAGAAAAATAAGAATTTTCCACTTCCTTGTGGGTGCCCTTATCTTCAATGAAATAGCGCTCCAAGGTAGTCATCTTTTCTTTGCCAAACAGGGGCGATAGCTTACCTTTCCAGCAATACCAAATCAAATCAGTCGACAAATCATCGCCCACTTCCTTGTCCTTGGCCGCCTGCCGAATATGATACTCAAAGAAATCCAGCAATTCCTTGCCTGCATAATGGGCTTGATTGAGAATGAAAGGCTGGAATTCTCCTGACGGCTCCAGAGGAATGCAGCCGTGAAAAAGCAAGTGCTGGTTGTAAATCTTATACATAGAGCCTTTGTTCATCAGAAGACTCATATGCTCTGCCATCTTAAGAGAACTTTGGAATGAGGCCAGCATACTGTCTACAGCTTGATTTTCTTCAGGTGTCAAAACTGACGGATTTTCCGGATTAACCGTTTGGAAGCAGGTATTAACCAGGGGATGCTTGGTATCGTCAATCGTAACACTTTCTTCCCAATAATCAATCTTGTCTAGCATCACATGGTCCTGCATCTGGAACTCAGGCCGTCGTCTGATGAGTTGATTTTCCAGCTTGAACTGGATAATCGCTAAGGCTTGGTGAACCTTTTCCAGCTGCAGAATTTCCTCATCTGAAAACTCCTGCTCTCTGCCTCCAAGAATGGGTCTAAACTTAGGATTAGACTGGTAAGTCTTGTCCGCAAAAAGAGTCAAGGAGCGCAGGTTTAAACCATAATCTTTCTCGATATCCCAGAGATAGCCATAGCGAGCTGCAATGCGCAGCACATTGAGCAAGCATGCCTTAGAGCCAAAAAATGCTCCCATCCAGATAATGTCGTGATTGCCCCACTGAATATCGAGCGAGTGAAAACGCTGCAGTTCATCCATGACCTGAGCACTGCCGGCTCCTCTGTCAAAAATATCTCCAACCACATGAAGATGGTCAATCAGCAACTGCCGAATACTTCGGGCCAAGCCTAGAATAAAAGGCACAGCTTCCCGCAATTCAATCACATAAGTCAGGATATTCTCAAAATAGGACTTTTTATCAGCCAAAGCCCTGTCACTATAGAGCAACTCCTCGATAATATAGGCATACTGGGGCGGCAAAGCCTTTCTGACCTTGGAACGACTGTATTTTGCACCTGCAAAAGCCAGCAAATTCAATAGCTGAGGAATGGTTTCCTGATACCAGTCTTGGCCTTTAGTTTCTTCCCCCAGCACTAGCTCAGGATAGGAAACCAGCGCTGACAGCCGATCCTTATGAGCTTCTGACAAGCTATCCCCAAAACAATCATTAATCTTCTCATTGAGGATACCTGCACAACTTCTCAGAATATAGTCAAAAGCAGCAAACTCCCCGTGAATGTCACTGATATACAGCTCCGTTCCTTTGGGCAGATTCAAAATTGCCTCTAGGTTGGTCAGCTCTGTAATGACCTTCTGGCGACTATCAAATTCTTTCAGTAAAATACGCTTATATTGCTCCATCTTCAGCCCTCACTCTATAACCGCTCTCTCAATCTTCTATCTCAATTTCTTCAAATGATCTTCAATCAAGAAAGCAGTCTCCTCAATTGATTTATCCGTGATATTGATGACATGAGCCCGATACTTTTTAAAGACTTCTTTTGAGTAGTCTAGCTCTTCGTATATCTTTTCCAGATCTGTGTAGCTGGTCGACTGGGTCAATCCCAGAGAATTCAAGCGATTACTGCGTATCTTAGACAGTTTTTCTGGCTCACATAAGAGGCCGATAATCCGCTCCGGATCAACCTTCTCCAAGACCTGAGGCAGAGGGACTTCTGGAATCAAAGGCAGGTTAGAAACCTTGTAGCCTTTATTAGCCAGATAAATACTGAGTGGCGTTTTGGATGTACGGGAGACGCCCAAGAGCACCAAATCCGAATCCAAAAATCCTTGCGGCGCCTTGCCATCATCGTATTTGACTGCAAACTCAATAGCGGAAATTTTATTAAAATACTCAGTGTCCAGCCGGTGCAGAGTACCCGGCACCTCTATAGGACTGGTGCCCGTCTTTTCTCTGATAATCTCAAAAAATGGGTGCATCAAATCCAAATAAGCAAGGCCATTGGCCTGACTGAACTCCCTAGCAGCTGCTGCCAAGCTGCCATCAACCAGTGTACTGATGACAAGGGCATCATCCTTGATGGCATCACGCAGAATTTCCAGCAATTCTTCTTCCTTGTTGATAAATGGAAAACGATAGCTGTTATTAAAAATAATATCTGGGTATTGGGCTGTCACCGCAGACAACAGCTTCTGCGAAGTCCCCCCCAAAGAATCTGAAATGCTGTAAACAATAATTTCTTTCTTCATGTTCATTCCTCTTATCTATTAACCTCAGCGCTTCTGGCCTCTTGAATAATATAATCCAGCAGGGCTGACTTGGTCACAGTTCCTAAAATTTTACGCTCATTATCCTTATCCACTACCGGCAGTGAATCAATCTCAAAATCCTGCAAAACTGCTGCCGCTTCCAAAACGTTCATATCCTTGTAGCAAGTTTTGATATGGGGCATTCGGGTCATGCAGACTGCTACGGGAGTGCTGTCAATGTTGGTATTGAGCGAAGCCCGCAGCAAATCCTTACGCGACAAAATCCCTAAGAGCAGCTTATGCTCATCAATGACATAGAGAACATCCGCATCATACATAAATAAGGTAATAATGGCATCTTGAATAAAAGAATCATGAGATACCAAAACAGGCGAAGTCATAATCTCTGCCACTTCCTTTCGAAAGGTATCGAAAAAGAAAAGCGTCTCTAAATCCGAGCCCGAGTACGTGTAACCAACTTTAGGCGTAGCCTTCAAAATCCCAACCAAGGTCAGAAAAGACAGGTCCGAGCGCAGGGTCGCCCGAGAAATATCGAGTAATTCAGAGATTTTCTCACCGCTGAGTGGCTGGTGTTCTTTTACAATTTCTACAATTTTCTTTTGCCGTTCACTTAATTTCAAATAGGTCTGACTCCTTCGTTCTTTATAATAGATGATTAGCCGAATTTCGCTTAAAATTTAGGAATTATTGCTCATATTTCATTTTTAAACATTTAAATAATCGTCATTTTGTAACACATTATAACAAAAAAAGAAAAATTGTCAATAAAATAGGATGCTTTTTTCTGTTGACAAATATATGTGATGTATATTACAATGTAATTGTCCTACAATATGACACATATTTCATAATTTTGGAGGTAAATATGGCGAAATGGATTTACTCCTTCGAGGAAGGATGTGCAGATGACAAGGCCCTGCTTGGCGGAAAAGGAGCCAACCTAGCTGAAATGACCAATTTGGAACTGCCTGTCCCTCCAGGTTTTACTATTACTACAGAAAGCTGTATTGAATATTTAGAAAGTCCTTATTTCTTTGAATCTTCTTTAAAAGAAGATGTTTTGAAAGCGGTTACTGAATTAGAAGGAAAAACAGGTAAATATTTCAGTGGCAACGACTCAGCCTTGCTCTTAGTGTCTGTTCGAAGCGGAGCCAAGTTTTCCATGCCGGGCATGATGGACACTATTCTCAATCTAGGTCTAAACGATTTAAGAACCCAGACTCTGGCTGAGCAGACCAACGCTGACTTTGCCTACAACTGCTATCGACGTCTGCTGCAAATGTTTGCTGATGTAGTTTATGGCATTTCCAAAGATGAGTTCGATGACCTCTTGGGCTATTTTGAAAAGAATGCTGGGAAACAGGCCAAGGATTTCACACTGGAAGAACATCAAGCATTAATTGAGCAATATAAGCAGCTTTATCGTGAGCATCATCAGGCCTTCCCGCAAAGCTCTAAAGAACAGCTTTATGCTGCTATCAAGGCGGTCTTCAAGTCTTGGAATAATCCCCGAGCTCAGGTCTACCGCAACTTGAATAATATTCCTCATGATTTGGGAACAGCGGTAAATGTCCAAGCCATGGTCTTTGGCAATAGCGACCAAGCCAGTGGTACAGGAGTCGTTTTCACGAGAAACCCTGCCAGCGGTGAGCATCAGTTATTTGGCGAATTTTTGCTCAATGCACAAGGAGAGGATGTCGTAGCTGGCATTCGAACACCTGAGCCTATCGCTGCACTTGAGACAGCTCTCCCTCAGGCCTATGCAGCCTTCCAAGACTATGCTAAGATTCTCGAAAACCACTATAAGGACATGCAAGATATCGAATTTACCATCGAAAAGGGTAAACTCTATATTCTCCAAACTAGAAACGGTAAACGGACTGCCAAGGCATCTTTGAAAATCGCCTTAGATCTGGTAGACGAGGGCATTATCAGCAAAAAAGAAGCTCTCCAGCGTGTATCTCCTGCTACGATTAGCCAGCTCATCCATCCTGTATTTGAAGAAAAAGCTCTGCAAGATGCTCCTTTCTTGGCTCAAGGACTGCCAGCCAGCCCTGGTGCTGCAACTGGCGAGATTGTCTTTACAGCTGAGCGCGCCAAAGACTACCACTCCTTGGGCAAAAAGGTCATTTTAGTACGGCAGGAAACTTCACCTGAAGACATTGAGGGCATGGTCGTCAGCCAAGCCATCGTAACCAGTCAGGGCGGCATGACTTCTCACGCAGCTGTCGTAGCTCGAGGAATGGGAACCTGCTGTGTGGCTGGATGTGGAGAGTTGAACATCAGCGAGGATAGCAAGACCGTTTCCTGCGGAAGTCTTGTCTTGACTGAAGGTGATGTCATTTCAGTTGACGGCAGCTCTGGGCGCATTTATAGCGGTGAGATTCCGACAGTTCTAGTCGAAAATGATCAAGAACTCCACCGCTTGCTTTCATGGGCAGATGAGTTCGCACAACTCAAAGTCCGTGCCAACGCAGAGACCGTTCAGGATCTGAAAACAGCTATTAAGTTTGGGGCAAAGGGCATTGGTCTGGCTCGTACCGAACACATGTTCTTTGGTCAAGAGAGGATTCTGGAAATGCGGCGCCTGATTCTAGCCGACAACGAATTGGAAACCAGATCCGCCCTCAAAAAACTACTGGAGTTCCAAGAAGAAGACTTCTATCAAATGTTCCAAGCAGTTCTGGACAAACCAATGATTATCCGTCTTTTGGATCCACCGATGCATGAATTTCTACCTAAAGATTCACAGGAAATCAAGGCTTTGGCTGACAAGCTGCACAAGTCACCAGAGAAACTGACTCGCCGCATTGAACAGCTACAAGAAAGCAATCCAATGCTAGGCCACCGCGGCTGCCGTCTGGGAATTACGCAACCAGAGATTTACAAGATGCAGGTCGAAGCCGTATTCAAGAGTGCTATCAAGCTGAGTCAAGAAGGATTGACCGTCAAGCCAGAAATCATGATTCCGCTGATTGCGGACAAGGCCGAGCTGGACTCTGTCAAAGCCTTTCTCACCCAACATATCAACAAACTCTTTAGGCATCAAGGTCTGGAGCCTTTCCCTTATGAAATTGGCACCATGATTGAACTTCCGCGCGCCTGTCTGGTTGCAGACCAGCTGGCTCAGGAAGCAGACTTCTTCAGCTTTGGTACTAACGATCTGACCCAGATGACCTACGGTTTCTCACGGGACGATATTGGAAAATTCATTGGCCACTACAAAGAGAAAGAAATCCTTCCTTTTGATCCTTTCCAAACTGTCGATCAAGACGGCGTTGGTGAATTGATGCGGATAGCTATCCGCAAAGGGCGTCAAGTCAAGCCTGAACTTCCTATCGGCATTTGTGGCGAGGTTGGTGGCGATCCAGCTTCCATCCCCTTCTTCCAGGAAATTGGTGTCACCTACGTTTCCTGCTCTCCTTATCGGGTTCCAGCAGCAAGACTGGCTGTCGCTCAAGCCGCACTCCAAGATGAGAAAGCTTAATTACTTTGCTATTCTAGCTCAAGAAGCTGCTCAACCTAAATTTGGGCAGCTTCTTTTCTTGACAGCAATCTTCTGTGTGCGTTTTCATAAATAAAAATTTGATTTTTTAAAGACATTTTCAGATAAAAAACGTATAATGAGAGATGAGAAATCATTGAAATTTTAAAAGGAGATTCTTGCAAGCATGGAAAACTATTCTCGTAGTAATAAAAATAAGACAAAATCATCTAAAAAACCTACTAAACAGCATATTAAAACCGGCCTTTCAGCTTTCCAGAAGACTATTGCAACGGTTGCCAGTATCTTATCTATCATCATTGCCAGCATCACGATTATGAATCTGACTGGCCAAAAGGATGAAAAATCAAAAACTGATACCAGCAGCTCTACTGCAACGACTACCATTATCAAGGAAATCGAAAAAGAAACAAGCAGCCCTGCTTCAACAACTGCAACTGATACAACTGCTTCTAGCAGCGATACAGCAGCGGTTGAGACTAGTGTATCTAGCTCTGCGGCAGATACAGCAGCAGGCGACACTACCGCTTCTAGCCAGAGCCAAGACACGGCAACCAACACTCAGACAGAAGCTTCAAACTAAGCAAGTAGAAAACGCCTAGCTCATTGAGCCAGGCGTTTTTTGTATTCATCAAGTAACCTTATTTGACTATCATTTCCGATACATCTTGACTTGAAGATAAAGGTCGTTGTAAGTCCCCAGCCATTTAGGGCCCAACTGCTCATAAACTTCCAGATGTTTCATCGTTTCCTCAGTCGGATAAAAAGCCTCATCTTCCTGAATTTCCTTAGGCAACATGGCCTTGGCAGGAAGATTTGGTGTCGAATAACCAACATAAAGGGCATTTTTATAAGCATTTTCCGGTCTCAGCATAAAGTTAATAAACTGATAGGCTGCTTTTTTATTTTTGACTGTTTTAGGAATGACAATATTATCAAACCAAAGATTACTGGCTTCTGTTGGCACGACATAGCGCAGGTCTTCATTGGCCTCCAGCATCTGACGAGCCTCACCAGAAAAGGTCACACCAATAGCTGCATTGTTCTGAATCATGTATCCCTTCATCTCATCAGCTACAATCGCCTTGATATTTGGCGTCAGAGTGTAGAGCTTATCAACAGCTTCCTGCAACTGATCTGCATCTTTGGAGTTAAGACTATGACCATCCGAGTTAAGACCAAGTCCCATGACTTCACGAGCTCCATCAATCATCATAATAGAGTTTTTGTATTCAGGTCGCCAGAGATCATTCCAATGCTCAGGAGCTTTATCAACCATTTTTTCATTGTAGACAATGCCCAGCGTTCCCCAAAAATAAGGAATTGAGTATTGATTTCCAGGATCGAAAGGCTGGTCTAAAAAGTCAGATCCGATGTTTTCCAAGCCTTTAATCTGGCTATGATCTAACTTCTCTACCAAGCCTTCTTTCATCATCTTGGCAATCATATATTCACTGGGAATAGCAATGTCGTAGGTTGTGCCGCCCTGCTTCACTTTTGTATACATGGCTTCATTGGAGTCAAAGGTATCGTACTGGATTTGGACACCAGTTTCCTTAGTAAACTCAGTCAGAAGTTCAGGATCGATATAGTCACCCCAGTTGTAAATGACCAGCTTATCGCTCTCCTTGCTCTGCGTCCGACTTTCAATCTGGTAACTGACACCCCACAAAACAAAGATAATCAGCAGAATCCCCGCTAAAAATGAATAGAGCTTTCTCATACAGTCTCCTCCTTCTCATGGGTGATAAAGTAATACCCAATTACCAAAGCAATGCTGAAGAGAAAGACCAAGGCTGACAGGGCATTGATTTCCAGAGAAATTCCCTGACGAGCGCGGGAGTATATCTCAACAGACAGAGTCGAGAAGCCATTGCCTGTAACGAAGAAGGTCACTGCAAAGTCATCTAGCGAGTAGGTAAAGGCCATGAAGTAGCCAGCGATGATGGCTGGAGTCAGATAAGGCAGCATGATTTCTTTCAGCATTTGCAATTGGCTGGCGCCTAAGTCATAGGCAGCCTTAATCATATCATCATTCATTTCCTTCAGACGCGGAAGAATCATCAGCACCACAATCGGAATGGAAAAGGCCACATGACTAGCCAGCACAGAAAGGAAGCCTAGCTGGAATTTAGCAGTAGTAAAGAGAATCAGAAAACTGGCCCCAATCATGACATCCGGTGCTACCATGAGGATATTGTTGATAGACAGAAAGGCATCCTGATATTTCTTGCGGGCTTGATAAATATAGATGGCTCCAAAAGTTCCAATCAGCGTCGCAATCAGTGATGACAGGAAAGCCAGAAAGAAAGTCTGAACCAAAATCAAAATCAGACGTGAATCCTCAAAGAGATTTTGAAAATGACTGAGACTGAATCCTGTAAAGCGATTCATGTCTTCCCCTGCATTAAAGGCATAAGCAATCAGGTAAAAGATGGGGATGTAGAGCACCAAAAAGACAAAGGCCAGATAGAGATTTGCAATTTTTTTCATCGCCCTCTCCTTTCCTTGGTCGCCCACATGGTAAAGAGCATAGCAACAATCAGTACCACTCCGATAGTAGAGCCCATGCCCCAGTTCTGAGTAGTCAGAAAGTGCTGCTCAATGGCAGTTCCCAGAGTAATTACTCGATTACCACCAATTAAGCGAGTCAGCATGAAGAGACTGAGACTAGGGATAAAGACTGACTGCACTCCACTTCTGACACCATTCAAAGACAAAGGGAAAACAACCCGACGGAAAGTCTCCCAGCGATTAGCTCCCAAGTCATAGCTGGCATTGATAAGATTAGGCTCCAAATCATCCAGAACGTTGAAAATAGGCAGAATCATAAAAGGCAGCTCGATGTAGCTAGCTACAAAGATAAATGAAAAATCCGTAAAGAGAATCTGCTGCGGTCCTATTCCGATAAAAGTCAGAAATTGATTAATTGAGCCATTCTGACCAAAAATACCAATGAAGGCATAAGCTTTAAGCAGGAGGTTGATCCAGGTCGGCAAGACAATCAGCATAAGCCAGAGCTGCTTGTGTTTCAACTGAGTCAAAAAGAATGCAGTCGGGTAGGAAATCAGCAGGGTTACGACAGTTATAATCCCTGCATAAAGAACCGAATTCAGACTCATCTTGAGATAGGTCCAGTTCTGCGATGTGAAGTAGGTCTGGTAATTTTCCAGCGTAAACTGGCCTTCAATGTTAAAGAAGGATTTCCAGATAATCATGACAACAGGTGCCAAGACAAAGAAGAAAATCCAGAGCAGGTAAGGCAAGAGAAAAAGATTAGAGGTTGTTTTCTTCATCGCGTTCCTCCTCAATAGCATTGATCAGACCCGCTTCCTGCTCTTCTACTTCAACATATTCTTCGATACGGGCATCGAACTCTTCTTCAGTTTCATTGAGACGCATGATATGGATATCTTCAGGCTCGAAGTGCAGGCCAATTTCTTCTCCGACAATGGCCTTGCGAGTCGAGTGAATCATCCATTCATTGCCCAGTTCATCATAAGCGATAATCTCATAGTGAACACCACGGAAAAGCTGGGTATCAACTTTAACCTGCAACTTGCCTTCTTCTGGAAGAGTAATCCGCAAATCCTCAGGCCGAATCACCACCTCAACAGCTTCATTTGGGCGCATCCCACCATCCACTGCTTCAAAGCGCTTGCCATTAAACTCAACCAGATAGTCCTCAATCATCTTTCCAGGCAGAATATTGGACTCGCCAATGAAGGTTGCAACAAAATGATTAATAGGCTCGTCATAAATATCGACAGGCGTCCCCGACTGAACAATCTCCCCATCATTCATAACGAAAATCCAGTCACTCATAGCCAAGGCTTCCTCTTGGTCGTGTGTGACAAAGACAAAGGTAATGCCCAGACGCTGCTGCAATTCCCGCAGCTCATACTGCATGTCCGTACGCAGCTTCAAATCCAGAGCAGACAGCGGCTCATCCAGCAAAACGACCCGTGGCTGATTAATGATTGCCCGCGCAATGGCTACACGCTGGCGCTGGCCGCCCGACAGTTTGCGAATAGAACGGCGCTCAAAACCTTCCAGCTGAACCATTTTCAGCACTTCTGCAACCCGCTCTTGAATTTCTTTTTTATCAACCTTGCGCAGACGCAGCGGAAAGGCAACATTTTCAAAAACATTCATATGCGGAAACAGTGCATAGGACTGAAAAACCGTGTGGACGTCTCTTTTATTAGTCGGAATATCATTGATGCGGACGCCATCAAGAAAAATATCGCCGTCTGTCGCGTCTAAAAGACCAGCAATGATGTTCAGAATCGTTGATTTTCCAGAGCCGGAAGAGCCCAGCAAAGTATAGAACTTTCCTTCTTCCAGCTCGAAATTAATATCTTTCAGAACGACAGTATTATTATCTTCAAAAACTTTTGAAACGTTTTTAAACTCGATGATTGGTTTTTTCAATTGTCATAAATTCCTTCTTTCTCGTATTAACAGATTAAGGGTTCTGTCAGACCGCTGCTACCTCGTGAGGGCTGTAAAGGCCCTTTATAAATTCCGTGTCGATAGGCTTTCACCCCCTTACTAAGTTGCAGCCAGCTGCAGTTCCTTATCCAGCATACTTCTACTGGAAATCATATCTGTCTTACAGAGATTCACCAATGATGCGGACTTCGCGCTCCAGAGTAATACCTGAATTTTCCCGCACCCTTTCAATCACATGAGCGATAAGATTTTCGTAATCTTGAGCCGTTCCTTTATCGACGTTAATCATAAAGCCGGCATGCTTCTCAGATACCTCTACACCACCGATCCGATGCCCCTTGAGTCCTGCTTCACTAATGAGCTGACCAGCAAAGTGACCCAAAGGACGCTTGAAAACAGAGCCACAGGATGGATATTCCAAAGGCTGCTTGAGCTCCCGCAGATGGGTTAAGCGCTCCATTTCCTGACGAATCGTTCTGTGAACACCAGGTGAAAGAGCAAACTTAGCAGAAATAACGATATCGCCCGTTTCCTGAACCAGTGAATGACGATAGCCAAACTTCATATCCCGAACGTCCAGCGTTTTGACTTGACCCTGAGGAGTCAGTACCTTGCAAGATACCAAGACATGAGCAATCTCGCCGCCATAAGCCCCAGCGTTCATAAAGACAGCTCCGCCAACGCTACCTGGAATACCACAGGCAAACTCAAAGCCAGTCAGACTGTTCTGCAAGGCGATATGGGTTGTCTGAATCAGATTAGCTCCAGCCTCTGCCTCAATCATATAGCCATCCACCGCTACATTGTTGAGCTTGTCAAACATAATCACGAAACCTCGGATACCACCATCTCGCACAATGATATTACTGGCATTTCCCAGCACCATCCAAGGAATGTCTTCTTGATTAGCAAAATTGACAATACGAGCCAACTCATAACGATTGCGAGGGAAAACTAAGAAATCAGCTGCACCTCCGACCTTTGTGTAGGTATATTGGCTCAAAGGCTCATTGAAGCGAATGTCGATTCCCTCTAATTCAGATTTTAATTTCTCTAGTTTTTGCATGATTTTCTCTCTTTTATGTAAACAAAATACACTCTATTATATCAAAAATCTATGGCATTTACGATAGATTACAAAGAAAAAGCTGAGAAAGGTCAGCTTTTTATTGATTATAATTGCCTAGTAGCAAAACGCTGTGTTTGACTAGAAAGGGCATTCCTGATGGCACCGAAAACTAGCTCACTCGCCAGAGCCTGTAATTCTAAATGATCCATAAAGTGAATTATCCTCCTTTAAGCTAGACCCATTATAGCACAGTTAGGTATAAAAAGATAGGGATATCAAATCCTTATTTTACAAAAAGAAAAAAGAGGTTCATAGAAAATGAACCGCACCCCAAAAGTTAGACAGAAAAAATCTAACTTTTGGGAGTCAGTACAAAAACCTCTTGATGATTTATTTTTCTACCCGGACACCCTCTGTGTCTACCTGAAGTCGGAAGATTTGCCCCTTGAAATTCTGTTTTTGCAAAAGCTGGTATATCTTTTCCGTCTTGTGCTTAGGCGAAAGGACCATAACAGTCGGCCCCGCTCCTGAGATATAGGTTGCATAAGAGCCGTTTTTTCTGGCCAAGAACTTAATATCTGAAAATTCCTTGATCAAAGGCTGACGGTATTTTTCGTGGAACAAATCAGACTCGATAGCCCGACCAGCAATTTTCATATCACCTTTTAAAAGAGCTGCAATCGCAACATTGGCAATGGAGCTAGCCGCAACAGCTTCCTTGTAAGAAAGCCGATTTGGTAAGACTTGGCGGCTCTCAACCGTCCGAAGCTCATAGTCTGGGATATAGGCGATGAAGTCTGCGTCCGGAAAGTCCGCTACCACAGCAGATACCTGATTTCTAGATGAGCTAGATACGACCAAATTACCATAAATAGCCGGCGCAACATTGTCAGGATGACCTTCAATCTTTGTAGCAATTTTTAGCTTCTGATAATCTGACAAATTAAGGTGAGCTAGCTGGTTGGCCAATTCAATCCCAGCCACAATGACTGAGCTAGAAGATCCAAGCCCGCGAGCCAATGGAATATCACTGGTCATTTTTAAACGACGCGGCTGAATATCTGGAGCCAACTGCAGCGCAATCTTAACCAGTAAATTACGCCGATCCTTAGGAATTCTCGGATTGAGGTCGTGCTCAATCACCCACTCCTGACTTTCTTCCAAGACTTCAATTTCCAGATATTTTGACAGGGCTACCCCAACGGAGTCAAAGCCAGGACCGATATTGGCACTGGTCGCTGGTACAATAATTTTCATCTTAATCTCCTAATACTTTGAAAGTATTGAGCAAGTCAAACTCAGCAACTTCTTTGAGCTTAGCAGTGACATTTTCCAGCTGTGTCTTGCTGACAGCATGGGTAATAATCACCACGCTAGCCTTCTCACCATCTGTACCTTCCTGCAGAATCTGCTTAAAGGAAATATCCTCAGCATTGAAAATCTCAGCCAAATGCAGAACTTGACCTTTAGAGTCAGGTGCCAAGATAGAGAAGTAATAGCTGCTCTTTACATCTTCTGGCTTAGCTAGCACAAGCTCACGGCTGAATTCATTAAAGGCCTTGCCAACTGTTCCATCATTCAAACGGCGACTGATGCGGACAATATCTGCCACAACACTAGTTGCAGTTGGTTTTTGACCAGCTCCCGGTCCGTAGTACATAGACTCTCCGATACCGATGGATTCGACAAAGACGGCGTTCATCACCCCATTAACACTAGCCAGCGGATGCGCTTTTGGCAGAAAAGTTGGAGCTACTTCTGCTGCAATTCCTGATGGCGTTTCTTCGATAGAACCTACCAGCTTGACTACATAGCCAAGGTCTTGAGCAACAGCCACATCTTCTGGTGTGATATGCCGAATTCCCTGATGACCCACATCTTCAAACTTAACATTCATACCAAAAGCGAACTGGCTGAGAATAACCATCTTGTAAGCCGCATCAATGCCATCTACATCATTGGTTGGGTCGCTTTCTGCAAAGCCAAGGCGTTGCGCTTCAGCAAGAGCGTCTTCATAAGACCACCCCTCTTCCACCATCTTGGTCATCATAAAGTTAGAGGTTCCATTGACCACACCCAAGATACGGGTAATTTTGTCAGAAGCTAATGAATTAACCAAGGTACGGAGGATTGGAATTCCGCCTGCAACAGCTGCTTCATAGTAGAGAGCCACATTTTGCTTTTGAGCAATTTCCAGCAACTCTGCTCCGTGAACAGCCAACAAGTCCTTATTGGCCGTTACTACATGTTTGCCAGCTTCAAGAGCACGAGTGATGAACGTTTTCGCTGGCTCAATCCGTCCCATCAATTCCACAACTATAGTAATCTCAGAATCGTTCAGAATTTCTTCAACATTTGTTACAAAATTAAAGTCATTTCCAGCTGCTAAAAGACGATCTTTTTCGGCATCATCTTTGACCAAGACTTTAGCAACCTCAATCTCTGAATAAGCCGCTTGAACGATTTTTTCTCCGTTTTCTTTCAGCAAAAAAGGCACACCGCTTGCCACTGTTCCAAAACCAAGTAAAGCTATTTTAATAGACATGAAGCACTCCTTGAAAATTTCTTGTATAAAAAATATTATAACAAAATTATATAAAAATGCCTACAAAACTACTTCTTTATTTGTTATAATAGATGTAAATTTCCGCAAGGAATTGTAATTTTTTAAAAAAAGGAGATATTATGACAGGAAAACACCGAGGAAATCGCATGCAGCAACGCAAAGCTAGAAAAAGAGCTATTTTGCTTTCTTTAACGAGTTTATTACTTTTTCTTGTCCTGATTGTAGGTGGCTTTTCTTTACTAGCCAAGCTGCAAAACTCGCACAATCAAAAAGAAGCTAATAACGTGTCAACGAACCAGGTCGATACTTCATCTAAAACTTCGTCAGCACCGACTCGGGAAAAAAAGACTGCTTCGGATGACAGCAGTAAAGACAAGGTCAAATGGGTCAAACAAGACCAGCCAGTTCAAGTTCCTATCTTGATGTATCATGCCATTCATGTCATGGATCCATCAGAAGCAGCTAATGCTGGTTTGATTGTAGATCCAGCTACATTTGAAAGCCATCTGAAAGCCTTGAAAGACGCAGGCTACTATCCACTAACACCAGAAGAAGCATACAAGGTACTGACGGAGAACGTCCTGCCAGAAAACAAAAAAGTCGTCTGGCTGACCTTTGATGACAGTTTAAAGGATTTCTATACTAATGCCTTTCCGCTTCTCCAGAAATATGACATGAAAGCAACAAATAATGTCATTACCGGATTTGTTCAAGCAGGGCGTGAAGATATGCTGACGCTAGATGAGATAAAGGAAATGAAGGAAAAAGGCATGTCCTTTGAAGACCATACCGTCAACCATCCTGACCTCTCAGCGACTGCAGAAGACCAACAAAAAATTGAGTTAAAAGACTCCAAGTCTTACTTAGACAAGGAACTGTCTCAAACCACAACAACTGTTGCCTATCCATCTGGACGATACAGTGATGCAACCTTGCAGATTGCTGAAAGCCTTGGCTATAAAATGGGACTGACAACCAATAACGGACTAGCTTCCTTATCTAATGGCTTGCTCACACTTAACCGAGTACGCGTTAATCCAACCACCACTGCAGAAGACCTGCTAAATGAAATCGCAACAAACTAATCTTAAAAAGCCTGCTTCACCTGAAGCAGGCTTTTTCTATTCCTATGATTATAGCTTCTTTCAAACACCAAAAAACACCAGCTCCAAAGAACTGGTGTAAAGGTTTATTTAGACTTGATATAGTTGATACCATCCGCTTTGGGAGCAACTGATTTACCAAAGAAAGCGGCTAAAACAATGATTGTCAACGCATAAGGCGCGATACGAAGATAAACCGCAGGTATATGAGCAAGGAAAGGAATCTGAGTAGAAACAACAGCTAGGGCTTGGGAAAGTCCAAAGAAAAGACTTGAAAGCATAGCACCTATCGGATTCCATTTACCAAAAATCATGGCAGCTAAAGCAATAAATCCAGGGCCGACAATAGTCGTAGCAGAGAAATTAACCGAAGCAGATTGAGCATACAAAGCTCCACCTACTCCTCCCAAAAATCCTGAAATCAACACTCCATAGTAACGCATGAGATAAACGTTAATCCCTAATGTATCGGCAGCTTGAGGATGTTCACCTACTGAGCGTAAGCGAAGCCCAAATTTCGTCTTAAACATGATGAACCAAGCTAAAAATGAGAATCCAACAGCTATGTAACCCATCAAGCTAGTATTCTTAAAGAAAATATCTCCAATAACAGGAATATTAGACAAAATCGGAAAATCAAATTTACCAAAGGATAAATCAATATTATTAGTTTGTCCTTTTCCATAAATAGCCTTCACAAGAAAGACAGCTAAAGCTGGCGCCAGCAAGTTCAGTACAGTACCGCTAACAACATGATCAGCACGAAAATTAATGGTTGCTACTGCATGAATCGCAGAAAAAATGAGACCAACTAAACCACCTGCGAGAAGAGAAAGCCAAATAGTCATTCCTCCTAAGCTTTCAGCGAAAGTCAGGTTAAAAACAACTCCTGTAAAAGCTCCCATGACCATGATGCCTTCCAAGCCAACATTAACAACACCAGCATGCTCAGAGTAAGCACCTCCAATACTGGTGAAAATGAGAGGAGCGGCATAGACCAGCATATTTGATACAAGTATTGTTAGAATAGCAACAATATTCATCTTTACTCTACTCCTTTCATTCGTTTTTTAGGTTTGATATATTTTTCAATAATGTAGTGAGCACTTACAAAGAAGATAATGGAAGCTGTTACAATATTGACAAGTTCTGGAGGAATAGTAGCTGTTGTCATACCAGGCGCACCAGTTTGCAATGTTCCAAGTAGAAACGCAGCAAAAATGATTCCGATAGGAGAGTTGCTAGCAAGAAGAGCAACTGCCATACCATTAAATCCAACAGCCAGAGATCCAGCTTGAACATAAACGTTCTGGAAAGTACCTATACCCTCAACTGCTCCTCCAATACCACAAAGAGCTCCAGAAATCACCATTGAAAGAATAATAGTACGTTTCGCCGACATCCCTGCATAATCTGAAGCATTTGGATTAAGACCTACTGAGCGAATTTCGAATCCAAGTGTGGTTTTCTTTATGATAAACCAAATTACAGCAACAGCAATCAAAGCAATGAAAATTCCAATATTCATACGTGACTTAGTAAGCTCTGTAAGAAAGTCTAGACGATAGCTAGCGTTTGCCGAAACAGGAATACTCGATTCGGAATCAACCATTAGTTTTTTAGGAAAATTCCGAATAATTTCATTTCCAGCAAAAAGAACAATATAGTTCATCATAATGGTAACAATAACTTCGCTTGTACCTAAAAATGCTCTTAACAAACCCGGAATTAAACCGATTAAACCACCGGCAACTGCTGCTACAAGGACAGTCAGCGGTAACATTGCAAAACGAGGAATGGTTGGAAAAGATAGGGCAAACCAAACAGCTGCAATCCAACCTGCCAAAGCTTGACCAGGTAAACCAACATTGAAAAAACCAGCACGACTAGCCACTGCAAACCCAAGAGCAATCAAAATTAGAGGCCCCATGGTTCGGAAAATTTCTCCAATATTTTTAATGGAACCAAAAGCTGTTTTGAACAACTCTTCATAACCCCACAAGGCATCATAACCAAAAATCCACATGATGATGGCGCCAAGTAAGATTCCTAAAAGAACTGAAATAAAAGGAATAGCAATTTGCTGTGTTTTTTTATCCATTAGAACCCTCCTTGATTTTTCCACCAGCCATGAGAATACCAAGTTCTTGCTTATTAGTTTCAGATGGCTTTACAATTCCTTGAATCTTTCCATCGTGAATAACAGCAATACGGTCTGATAAATTAAGAATTTCATCTAATTCAAAGCTGACAACAAGAACGGCTTTCCCTTTATCACGTTCAGAAATTAAGCGCTTATGAATATACTCAATCGCACCAACATCCAATCCGCGAGTAGGTTGACTGACAATTAATAGATCTGGATTACGATCAACTTCTCGAGCAATAATAGCTTTTTGTTGATTTCCCCCTGACAAAGCACCTGCTGGAACAAGTTCACTAGCTGCTCTAACGTCAAATTCTTCCATCAATTTACGGGCATATGAATTAATTTGATTATAATTCAAAACACCTTTGTTACTGAGCGGTTCTTTATAGTAAGTCTGGAGAGCAATATTTTCAGAAAGCATCATTTCAAGTACCAAACCATCACGATGACGATCCTCAGGTACATGACTTACTTGCATTTCTGTAATCTTTCGTGGAGAAAGTCCTACAACTTCCCTTCCTTTGATTTTAATACTTCCTGATTTTACTTTTCGAAGTCCTGTAATAGCCTGAATCAACTCACTCTGACCGTTACCGTCAATCCCAGCAACTCCTACGATTTCACCTGCATGAACATCAAGAGAAAGCTCTTTAACAGCTGGTACACCACGATTCTCATTCACTATCAAATCAGAAATTTGAAGTACAACGTCTTTCGGTTTAGCTTCTTCCTTTTCAGTAACAAAAGAAACCGAACGTCCAACCATCATTTCAGCCAAATCTTTATTTGAAACGCCCTCAATGCTAACAGTTTCAATTGATTTTCCACGGCGAATAACTGTGACACGATCCGCTACTGCTCGAATTTCATCTAGTTTATGAGTAATCAGGATAATAGATTTCCCTTCTTTAACAAGAGTTTTCATAATATCCATTAATTCCAAAATTTCAGCAGGGGTCAATACTGCCGTTGGCTCATCAAAGATCAAAATTTCGGCACCACGATAGAGGGTCTTCAGGATTTCTACACGTTGTTGGGCACCAACAGAAATATCTTCAACCTTAGCTGTTGGATCAACAGCTAAGCCATAGCGTTCTGATAATTCAAGGATATCTGCATTAGCTTTTTTCAAATCTAATACACCTTTATTCGTTATTTCGCTACCAAGAATAATGTTTTCAGCAACAGTAAATGCTTCAACCAACATAAAGTGCTGATGAACCATTCCTATTCCGAGAGCTGCAGCCCTAGAAGGAGAATCCAATTTTTCCGATTTTCCGTTGACAAAAATTTCTCCACTAGTTGGCTCTAAAAGACCAGCCAACATATTCATCAAGGTAGATTTCCCAGCTCCATTTTCACCAAGAAGTGCATGAATCTCACCTTTACGCAGTTGTAGGTTGATTTTGTCATTTGCGACAAATTCACCAAAAACTTTGGTTATCTCACGCATCTCAATGACATTTTCATGTGCCATTAGAGTATTCCTTTCTAGAAAATTATATTTTATTTCAGTAGAGCCTACTAATCAAGTTAGTAGGTTCTATTGAGACAAAATGTCTCAATACCCTAAAAAAGCAACCCAAGAAGGTTGGGTCGCTTCTGGATCTTTATTATTTTTCAGGTGCTTTTACACTACCATCAATAATCTGTTTCTTAGCATCTTCTACAGCTTTTTTAGCATCTTCAGATAGGTTAGAAGTTGTCAATTCAACTCCACCATCTTTCAAACCAAATGTAATTACTTTCCCACCCGGGAATTTACCATCAGCTGTTTGAGTAGCAATCTCTTGAACAGTTTTGCCAACTTGTTTTAAGCTGGAAGCAAGTACAAAGTTAGATTCCTTACCATCTTTAGACTTGTATTTACCTTCTTCAGCTTGATCACGATCGACACCGATTACCCAAACTTTTTCGTCTTCATTTTTCTTCTCATTCAAGTCTTTTGCTTCTTTAAAGACACCTGCTCCAGTACCACCAGCAGCTTGATAAACTACATCAGCTCCTGCGGCATATTGGGTTGCAGCAATAGTTCTTCCTTTTTCAGGATTATTAAAGTCTTCGGCATATTGAATATCAACTGAAATATCTTTGTTAACAGACTTCACTCCTGCTTCAAAGCCTTTTTCAAAACGAGTGATAACTTCGCCACGTGCCCCTCCAATAAAACCAACTTTGTTAGTCTTCGTAGTTTTTGCAGCAGCAACACCTGCAAGATAAGCAGCTTCATTATCAGCAAAAACAGCAGATGCTACATTCTTCTTGTCTTTGATAACAGAATCAATAATAACATAATTAATATCAGCATTTTCATCAGCAGCAGCTGTAACAGCAGGTGCTAATTTATAACCAACGCCATAAACTAATTTATAACCATTTGTAGCTGCTTGACTGAAGTTATTTGCAAAATCCGCTTCACTTGTAGACTGGTAGTAAGTAAAGCCTTTATCTTTAGAAAGACCGTTTTCTTTACCCCAAGCTTGCAAACCTTCCCATGCAGACTGGTTAAATGACTTATCATCAACACCACCAGTATCAGTTACGATAGCGGCCTTCAAATCAGTTTTCGCATCTGAAGAATCTGAGCGAGAAGCACGGTTTCCACATGCAGCAAGTCCGAATGCTGCGACAGTTGCTAGACCAAGACCTAGACATTGTTTTTTGTTCATTTCTGAACCTCCTAAATAAGATGTGCAACACAGTTGCAAGTTTGAATTTGGTCAGATGACCGATAACAGACTTATGTTAAATCTGTAAAAGAATATGGAAGTAATTCCTTGACCGTCATCACGACCGTCGATTTATCTTTAGCTACCAAGGTCACTTTTAGATCCTCAGCAAAAAATTCTGCCATTACTTGGCGGCAGGCACCACAGGGTGATATGGGTTTTTCCGTCTCACCGTAGACAATCAGCTCCTCAAAATCTAAAGCTCCTTCTGAAACTGCCTTAAATATAGCTGTCCGCTCTCCACAGTTGGTCAAGCCAAAACTGGCATTTTCAACATTAACGCCGGTAAATACTCGTCCGTCTTTAGCGACTAAAACCGCTCCGATGGGGAAATGAGAATAGGGAACATAAGCATTTTTGCTGGCTTGGACAGCCAAGTCAATCAACTCAGTAGTCGCCACTAGCTTCTTCTCCCTTCATAATTGCCACACCGGCTGAAGTTCCGATACGAGTCGCACCTGCTTCAATAAAGGCCAGCGCATCTTCATAAGAACGAGCACCGCCAGAAGCCTTGACGCCCATGTCAGGACCAACTGTTTTTCTCATAAGGGCAACATCTGCGACTGTCGCACCGCCAGTTGAAAATCCTGTAGAGGTCTTAACAAAATCAGCTCCAGCTTTCTGAGCTAATTGGCAGGCCTTAACCTTCTCCTCATCTGTCAGCAGGCAAGTTTCCAGAATTACCTTGACCAAGGTACCGTTAGCAGCTTCTACAACCGCACGGATGTCTCGCTCTACCAAATCATAATCTTTAGATTTCAGAGCACCGACATTGATGACCATATCCACTTCGCCCGCACCCTTTTGAATTGCGTCCTGCGTTTCAAAAGCTTTCACATCGGAAGTGTTGGCTCCTAAAGGAAAACCAATTGGCACACAAACCTTGACGTCTGAGTCTTTCAGCTGCTCCGCAGCAAACTCTATCCAGGTTGGATTGACACAGATACTGGCAAAATCATAAACTTTTGCTTCTTCAATTAACTTCAGAATCTGCTCTTCTGACGCTTCAGGTTTTAAAAGCGTATGGTCTATGTATTTGTTTAATTTCATGTTGGCTTCTCCTAGAATTAAGCAATAACCTCGATAATCTCGCTTACTGCAACGCTTTCATCACCTATTTTAACATTTTTTTGAAAATCTGTAACTAGTTCTTGAGAAATTTTTTCATTTGAATAAATTTTTGCGAAAACTTCTCCAATTTCAACCTTGTCTCCGACTTTCTTTTCGAAAACAATTCCTGTTTCATAATCCAAGTCGTCAGATTTAACTGCCCGTCCTGCTCCAAGTCTCATGGCAAAGAGGCCGAATTCCATAGCAGGCAGTTCAGTTATATAACCTGCCTGTTCTGCTTTCACATCTACAATATGAGCTGCACTTGATGGACGATAGAGATCTTCCAAGTCACCACCTTGAGCTACAACCATAGCTTCAAATTTCTTCAAAGCAGCACCGTTGGTCAGCTGTTCTCTTACTTCTTCCACCGTTTTCTCAACATCTGCCAGTCCGAGCATAATCTGAGCTAACTCACAAATGAAAGTTGTGATGTCTTCACGACCCCTGCCCTGCAAAATATCCAAGGCTTCCAAGATTTCAAGACGATTGCCAATGCTGGTTCCCAAAGGCTGACTCATATCTGTCAGAACAGCTACTGTTTTTCTGCCGACAGCCTTGCCCAAATCTACCATAGTACGTGCTAGTACACGAGCGTCATCAATATTTTTCATAAAGGCGCCTTCACCGACCGTCACATCCAGAAGGATACTGTCTGCACCAGCAGCAATTTTCTTACTCATAACAGAGCTAGCTATCAGCGGAATGGTATCAACAGTTGCTGTTACATCTCGCAAGGCATAGAGCAACTTATCCGCTAGCACCAACTGATCAGACTGACCGATAACGGACAAGCCGATTTCCTGCACCTGCTTGATAAAGTCTTGCTGACTGCGCTCTACCTGAAATCCCTTAATAGATTCTAATTTATCAATTGTTCCACCAGTATGACCCAGACCGCGGCCACTCATTTTAGCAACTGGCACACCGAAGCTAGCTACCAATGGTACCAAGACCAGAGTTACTTTATCACCAACACCGCCAGTAGAATGTTTATCTACTTTTATTCCCGCGATTTCTGACAGGTCAAACTGCTCTCCAGTTCCAACCATGGTCATGGTTAAATCCGAAATTTCCCGAGTCGTCATACCTTTAAAATAGACAGCCATTGCAAAGGCTGCCATCTGATAGTCGGGCACCGTCCCGTCCACATAACCCTCAATCAGCCACTGAATTTCCTGACTGGTTAGCTCCAGACCGTCTCTCTTCTTTTGGATAATATCTACAGCACGCATCCTATTTTTCGCTCCTTAGTATATAGTAGCCTTTGTCCTTCTTAACAATCTCACAATTACCGAAGATAGCTTCCATCTTCGTCTTGGCACTGGGCGCTCCTTGCTTCTTCTGAATCACAAGGGTTAAATCACCGCCTTCTGTCAAATGCTCATAGCTTCCGCTGATGACTTCGTGCACGACTTGCTTACCAGCACGAATCGGCGGATTACTGATAATATGGTCGAAAATGCCACTGACCTTTTCATAAACATTTGACTGGAAGATATGAGCAGATACCTGATTTCTCTCAGCATTCTTCTGAGCTAAGTCCAAGGCCCGCTGGTTGATATCTACCATGGTCGCAGCCACTCCGTACGCTTTGGCTAAAGTCAAACCTAGTGGCCCATAGCCGCAGCCAACATCCAAGACCCGTTCTCCAGCTTCAAAGTCCAAGACAGACAAAAGGACCCGACTGCCATAATCAATCATCTTTTTACTGAAGACACCAGCATCTGTCAAAAAAGTCAGCCGCTGTCCTAACAGTTCCACATTTAATTCATGAATATCGTGTTTGGCATCAGGATTTTCTGCAAAATACATTTTAGTCATACAACCATTTTATCATAATTTTCCTAGATTTGTAAATCGTTTTCATTTCTCCAAAAAGTATGTTATACTAAAGTCCATCATACAGGAGTAACTTATGACTAACGAATTTCTTCACTTTGAAAAAATCAGCCGCCATACTTGGCAAAACCTGCACCGCAAAACAACTCCGCCTCTGACCCAGGCCGAACTTAACTCTATCAAGAGTTTCAATGACAAGATTAGCCTGCAGGACGTGACAGACATTTACCTCCCCTTGACCAATCTCATTCAAATTTATAAACGTTCTAAGGAAGACTTGGCTTTTTCCAAGGGTATTTTTCTACAAAAGGAAAGCCGAAAACAGCCCTTTATCATCGGCGTTTCTGGCAGTGTGGCCGTTGGGAAATCCACCACTAGCCGTTTGCTGCAGATTCTGCTTTCTCGGACTTTTTCAAATGCGACAGTCGAGCTGGTTACCACAGACGGCTTCTTGTTTCCTAATCAAATTTTAGAAGCTAACGGCATTTTAAACCGCAAGGGTTTCCCAGAAAGCTATAATATGGAGCTGCTTCTTTCCTTTCTAGACAGCATAAAAAACGGTCAGAATTTCCAAATTCCCGTCTATTCGCATGAAACTTATGATATCGTCCCTCAGGAAATGCAAGAGGTAAAGGCTGCTGACTTTGTTATTGTCGAAGGCATCAATGTTTTCCAGAATCCTCAGAACGAGCGCCTCTATATGACAGACTTTTTTGACTTTTCTATCTATGTTGATGCAGAAGTCGAAAATATTGAAAACTGGTATCTGGATCGCTTTAAAAAAATGCTGACGCTGGCTGAAAACGACCCAAAAAACTACTACCACCGCTTCACCACGCAATCAGAAGAGGAAGTAGTAACCTTCGCCCATAATGTATGGAAAAGCATTAACCTTGTTAACCTGCTAGACTACATTGAGCCAACCCGCAATCGGGCAGAAATTATCCTGCATAAAGCCGGAAATCATGAAATTGATGAAATTTACTTAAAAAAATAAAAAAGCTTGTCAAATCCTAACTTTTCATATATAATTAGATAGTTAGTATTTTCAATGGAGGTGAAACAACTTGGCAAACATTAAATCAGCTATCAAACGCGCTGAATTGAACGTGAAACATAACGAAAAAAACTCAGCTCAAAAGTCAGCTATGCGTACTGCAATCAAAGCATTTGAAGCAAACCCATCTGAAGAACTTTTCCGTGCTGCTAGCTCAGCTATCGATAAAGCAGAAACAAAAGGTTTGATCCACAAAAACAAAGCAAGCCGCGATAAAGCACGCCTTTCAGCTAAACTTGCTAAATAATGCATACAAAGGGAGCTCTCAGGAGCTTTTTTTGTTTCTAACACAAAGGAGATAGGGATGAAAATAGCAATTATTGGTTATTCCGGTTCTGGCAAATCCACTTTAGCAACACAACTGTCCCACCACTACTCCATTCCCAAACTTCACATGGATAGATTGCAGTTCCAACCTGGCTGGAAGGATAGTGACCGTGATTGGATGAGTGAACAAATGGATAATTTTTTGTCAAAAAATACCGACTGGATTATTGATGGCAACTACTCTTGGTGTTTTTATGAACGTCGGCTGGCAGAAGCCGACCAAATCATCTTTCTGAACTTCTCTCGCTGGAACTGCCTCTATCGAGCTTTCAAACGCTATCTAAAATACCGCAATCGGACCAGAGAAAGCATGGCTCCCGGCTGCCCCGAAAAGTTTGACTGGGAGTTTATCTGCTGGGTTCTTTGGAATGGACGGCGTCAGACAGCACTGGCAAGATATAAGAAAATCCTACAAACTTTTCCTCATAAATTCTACGAATTAAGGAACCAAAAAGAACTGACCAACTTCTTACAGAAGCTAAAAACAAGCGAGCCCTAATGACTCACTTGTTTTTATTTGATTTCTTTTTCTGTGGGAAAAGAGGTAGGCCTAAAGAAGCTATTTTTTCAGCTGGAACCTTCATGCCGTCCTTAATCCACTTGGAGAGAACGGAAACAACTGCCGAACTCCAGAAGGAATTCATATAAGAGTTAGTCGTTTTCTTAGCATTGCGATTGCGTTTTTCCAAAAAGTCAAATACAGCCTGAGTCAGTAGCTTTTCAAAATTATAGTCGATGGCTAGGCTGATAACCCGAGCTTCTTTCTTAGCTTCCTTAAAAAGAAAAAGCCAAATTTGGTACATCTCCGTTTTAAAGTTAAACTCTTCCAATTTATCCGTAATACCTTGAACAGTGTTTTTAAAAATCTCTTCCAGAATCTGCTCTTTAGAGCTATAATTGCGGTAAAATGCAGCGCGGGAAACCCCTGCTCGCTCAACCAGCTCTGAAATCGTAATTTTTTTGAGTTCTTTCTTCTCCAACAGCTGCATGAGAGAGATTTCCAGAGACTCTCTCGTGATTTGATTGGATTCCTGATTGTATTTCTTTAAATTCGCGAGTGATTTTTCCGATATTTTCTTTTCCGACATAACAATTTCTTCCCTCTTGTCTCAGCTGACAGTTTCCGCTTTCTAGTAAGCATTCTTCATGTTATAATTGTAAAAAAAGACAGGTTTTTTGTCAATTTTTTTATTGTACATACTTGACAAAAAAGGAGAAAAATATGACTTGGAAAATTATAGCCGACTCTGGCTGTGACTTTCGTGAAATGGCAAACTTGGCTAAAGACACACAGTTTGAAAGTGTTCCCTTGACCATTCAAGTGGAAAATGAAATCTTTGTAGATAATAAGGAACTTGATATTGACCTGATGATGGAGAAGATGTATGCTTCTTCTGCTGCTTCAAAGTCTGCCTGCCCTAGTCCAGATGACTACCTCAAAAGCTTTGAGGGAGCCGACAAGATTTTTGTGGTGACTATCACTGGAACTCTATCTGGCAGCAATAATAGTGCACAGGTTGCTAAGAAAATCTTTTTAGAAGAACATCCTGATGCCCAGATTCATGTCATTGATAGTCTTTCTGCAGGCGGCGAGGTGGACTTACTTGTGACTAAACTCAATGAACTCATTCAGCAAGATCTCAGCTTTGATGAAGTCGTTGAAGTCATTAATCGCTATCAAGAGAAAACTAAGCTTCTCTTCGTTCTGGCAAAGGTGGATAACTTGGTCAAAAACGGCCGGCTTAGCAAACTTCTGGGAACCGTTGTCGGCTTGCTCAATATCCGCATGGTCGGTGAAGCCAGCCAGACTGGCACGCTAGAGCTTCTGCAAAAGGCACGCGGTCCGAAAAAGGCTCTTGCTTCTGCAATCGAAGAGCTACTCAAAGCTGGTTACAAGGGCGGCCGACTGATCATTGCTCACCGCAATAACCAAAAATTCTGCCAGCAATTTAGTCAACTAGTACAAGAAAAGTATCCCCAAGCTCAAATCGAAACGGTGCCGACTTCAGGCCTCTGCAGCTTCTATGCTGAGGAAGGCGGAATCTTAATGGGCTACGAAATTTAATAAGGTATCTAAAAAAAGTAAAGGATTAGGCTCAAATAATTGACCTAATCCTTTACTTTTTCGATTTAATTCGCTATAATAAAAACAAGTAAAGGAGTTGATATTATGGCCAGAGGACGAGGCGCAGCAAGCCCCCAAGACAAGGAAGCAAGTCTTCTCATTTCGAAAAAACTTAAAGAACTTCTCAAGGAAACAGGCAAAAAACAAGTCGAACTATCGCGTGAAACAGGCATTCCTGCTAGTACGTTGACTGGCTATATCAAAGGGACATCTCTGCCTATCGCTGCCAATCTAGAAAAGATTGCTGATTTTTTTGGTGTCGAGGTAGAAGAAATTGACCCTCGTTATCGCCTCATTGCAGACATCCCTCAGCAATTCCCTGAATTAAATCGTATTTATCAACAACTTGACCAAGACAGACAGGAGAAAGGATTAAAGCTACTAGAAGCTAGCCTGACTGAGCAAGAAACACAAGCCAGCTTAAAGGATGACTACTTCCCCTACTTGGTCTATGAGAATTACTATCTCTCTCAGCATAAGCCAGAACAAGCTGATTTAGTCTGGCTAGATAGAGAAATCGACTACGATATTGCCCTTTGGGTACGAACTGACTCGCTGGAACCCAAGTATCCGAGAGATTCCGTAGCCCTAATCAAGCAGACTCATTTCGAGCTTGCCGGTGCTATCTATGCTATTGACTATGACGGTCAAACCATTATAAAAAGGGTCTTCAACGATCCATCCGGTATCCGCCTGATTTCCCTTAATAAAAAATACAGTGATAAGTTTATCCCGCATGAGGAAGAACCTAAACTCATCGGTCGAGTTATGGCGACTTTCATGCCACTGGATGTAGAAAAAATAAAGAAAAACAAATAACAGTTCTGTACATTTGCAGAACTGTTATTTTTATGATTATCAGTCAAAAAATCAGAAAGCCTTTCGACTTCCTGATGCTCTTTTAATAAAATACTGCTAACTCTTCATTCAGCTTTTTCATGTAATGTTTGTGGACTATGTAAGACAACACAGCTAATCCTACTAGAACTAGAGCCACTATCGTATAAATTACCAGAGGCGCAAGAACATTGGATATAAAGAAGAGAAGAGTAATGACAATCACCATTCCTAAAATAAGAGCGATGGCTAGGAGAGTTTTCATCATATTGTTATCTCGGCTCATCAATTCTGTGACATTGGACCAATTAGTCACCAGATGCTTGTAGTCTCGGTAGTAACCCCAAGAACTCCACATTAGACTAATCAAGGCCCAAACAATCACCATGCCCAAGAAAGTCACTGGATGCATACCGGAAACAAGGCTGGTTATCAAAAGCAAGGTCAGAGGCAGGATAGACTGGACGGCAAAGAGTTGCCAAAACTTCAGATGAATATATTGCTTCAAATCAAAGGGTAAAACCTTGAGATAATCAAAATTTTCCCTTTCCAGAGAAATCCCAATAGCCGTAAGGTTGCTGCCACCTGAGTTTAGTGTTGCAATCAAAACAGCCAGAGCCATCATTGGCAAGAGGAAACGTGGTCCCAGATAAGGAGTTAAAGACAGGCCGCCTTGTATCATCCCCATACTGAAAATGACAATGTAAGGGAGAAAGGCCGACATAAAGATGGCCTGCATAATGACAGAACCCTCGCTCAGGAGCCTGATATTGTAGCGCCAGACAAACTTTTTGAGATTTTTTGCTTCAGCAATATTGATGTCATGCACGCGCTCCCGCTTTCCTACTGAAGAGCCTGTCATGAGAGCTGCCTCATAAAATTCTGGAATTACCTTGGTCTTTACGATGAAAAATAGAAGAGCCGCAACTGCCACCCATCCCAAAAATCCCAGCAAGGACGCTGTATGAAAAGGATGAAGAATAAAATCATAAAAGGCTTGAACTGGCGGGAAGAAAGCTTTAACCTCTGTACGATTTATAACGCTTCTGCTGTTCATTTGATTAATCATAAAATAGAGGAAAAAGGAGCCAACGGAAACAAGAGCCAGAATGACATTGGACAGGATGGTCTTGTACTTTCTGAAAAAGGCTGTCTTGGTAATAAAATGGACGGCAATTAAAATCAGAAAAGTGATGACTGAACTTAAAATGAAAATAGCAAGCAGAGCCAAGGGCAGCCCCAAGAAAGGATTACCACCTTGAAAAGCCAAAACCAAGAAATAACTAAACATAGGCAGAATGGCAATCAGCAAGGTCAGGATAACCGAAATGCTTTTGCCGACGATGATTTCTGCTTCGCTAAAAGCATAGGGACGATAAGACTGCAAGTCCTTGCTTTCATAAAAGACATTGTAAAAAACCAAAAAGCCCTGAGACATAGAAAAGAGAGCAAAAGCGGAAACCAAATTGGCGAAGAAACCAGGATTGCCAACCAGTTGGTTCAGGGAGCCCATCAAACCGAAAAGAAAGAGATAGACCAGTCCTAAAATCAGATACATGCGGATGGCCTTCAGCGATACATTGACCTTGCGCTCAGGATTCTTAGCTTGCATCTTGCGGTACTGCTGCAGCTGAGACGGCTGAATGGCGTAGAGGATGTTGATATCAACGAGTTTTTTTATAGCTTTAATGCGCATCAGGACTCACCTCTTCTCTACGGCCTGCCAGACCAAGATAAATGGTTTCAAGAGACTGTTCTGGATGTTGGCCTTTTAGTTCTTCAATCGTTCCGTAGAAAATCAATTTCCCTTTTTTGAGAATGGCTACCTTATCACAGAGCTGCTCTGCAACTTCCAAGACATGGGTTGAAAAGAGAACTGTATTTCCTTTATCTGCATGCTGGCGCATCATCTGCTTGAGGTCAAAAGCTGCCTGAGGATCAAGACCGGTCAACGGCTCATCCAGTACCCAAATATCCGGATCAGACAAAAGTGCCGCTATGACAAAGACTTTTTGTCTCATCCCGTGAGAGAATGAATCAATAACCTCATATCGATGAGAACCAAAGTCAAAAATATGTAGCAGATTTCCCAACCGCTCTTCGACTTCAGCATTTGTCATATCGTAAGAAGTCGCTACCAGTTCCCAGAACTCATTGGCAGTTAGGCGCAAAAATAAATCTGGTGAATCAGCTACATAGCCGATTTTTTTCTTGACTTCCAAGCGATTAGCAGATAATTCTTTCCCATCTACAAAAATCTGTCCACTGCTAGGATTGATAACGCTGACCAATGACTTAATAGTAGTAGATTTTCCGGCGCCATTGTGACCAATCAGCCCGACGATTTCTCCGCTTTGCAAGGTCAGATTCAGCTGATTGAGAGCTACCGTTCCTTCATAAACTTTAGTGACATCTTTAAATTCAATCATAAGAGAGCTCCTTTACCGATTTCTATACAGATTAGTATACTCTTTTTGCAGCTTTTTGTCTCAGATAAAAATGTTTCATTTTCAATTTTAAAAAGATTTTTCAAAATATAAAAGAGTTAAGTGTTTATGATAGTGAAAGACGCAAACGATTGCGCCTTTCTGCTTCTTTTGGTACAATAAAGCCAATCAGTGAGAATGAAGAGGAAAATTTATATGGAAAACCAAACCTTAATGCAGTATTTTGAATGGTATCTGCCAGATGACGGTCAGCATTGGAATCGATTAGCGGAAGATGCACCAAACTTAGCAGCGAAAGGAATTCGCAAAGTCTGGATGCCGCCAGCTTTCAAAGGAACGGGCTCTAATGACGTCGGCTATGGTGTATACGACCTTTTTGATTTGGGAGAGTTCGACCAAAAAGGGACCGTCCGCACCAAGTATGGATTGAAAGAAGAATACCTCCGAGCGATTGAAGCACTTAGCCAGAACGGTATCGAAGCTATTGCTGATGTGGTTCTCAATCACAAGGCCGCAGCAGACTATAAAGAGCGCTTTACCGTTGTTGAAGTTGATCCTAACGACCGCACAAAGGTCTTGTCAGAACCTTTCGAAATCAAAGGCTGGACTAAGTTTGTCTTCCCAGGCCGCAAAAAAGCCTATAATGACTTTGAATGGCACTGGTACCACTTCACCGGTACTGACTATGATGCCAAAAACAACAAGTCAGGTATTTTTCTCATCCAAGGGGACAATAAAGGTTGGGCAGATGATGAGCTGGTGGACAACGAGAATGGTAACTACGACTATCTGATGTATGCGGATATTGATTTCAAACATCCCGAAGTCATCCAAAATCTCTACGACTGGGCTCATTGGTTCATTGAAAGCACTGGTGTACATGGCTTTCGCTTAGATGCTGTCAAGCACATCGATTCTTTCTTTATGAAAAATTTCATCCGCGATATTACTGAAAAATACGGTGAAGATTTCTATGTTTTTGGGGAATTTTGGAATAGCGACGAAAAGGCCAATAATGATTATCTAGAAAATATTGACTACCGCTTTGACCTAGTCGATGTTAAACTTCATCATAATTTATTTGATGCCAGCAAATCTAGAGCAGACTATGACTTGCGAACTATTTTTGACCAAACACTAGCGAAAAATCACCCCGAATCGGCTGTAACCTTTGTAGACAATCACGATACTCAGAGAGGTCAGGCTCTGGAGTCTACAGTTGAAGAATGGTTCAAGCCTGCGGCCTATGCTCTCATACTTCTAAGAGAAGCTGGGTTACCATGTGTCTTTTATGGAGACTACTATGGCATTAGCGGAGAATTTGCCCAAGAGAGCTTTAAGGATGTGCTGGATAAACTCCTAGACATCCGTCTCAATCTAGCCTATGGTGAGCAGACCGACTACTTTGACGATGCAAACTGTATTGGCTGGACTCGCCAAGGTATGGACGATGGTCAGCCAATCGCTGTCCTTATCAGTAATGACCAAGCAGCCAGCAAATCCATGCTGGTCGGTCCAGAATGGGCTGGCAGAGAATTCAGTGACTATCTAGGCAACAACTCCCAAATCGTAACCATTGACGACCAAGGCTGGGGAGAATTTCCTGTGGAGGAAAAATCAGTTAGTGTCTGGAGTGTTAGATAAGTCACAGCAAACATATGGAAAAAAATAAGACCAGATTGGCCTTATTTTTTTCGTTCTTTCTTGGAATGTAGTAAGCCAACGGAAGCCAAAAGGCTAATGACTGCTGCTCCCAAGAATGATGAAGGTGCACTACCTGTATTTGGTAATGTGTGTTTCGACACTCGAGATAGAACCGGACTAGTCTCAGAGTTTTCAAGCCTTGCAGGACTCTTCTGAGCAGAAGTTTCTGTTCCCAAAGGTGTTTGACTTTGCGTTTTTGGCTTGTAAATATAAGTGCGAACGCCATTGGCATCTGATACAGAAACGAATCCATACTCCTCAATAGCCTTAGCATCTAGCAAACCAAATTCTGCTGCTGCTAAAGGTCTTCCTTCTACATCCACAAAGCGAGTGATTTCAATAGTCGGCTTGTCCTCAACCGGAGCATCTTTCGGCACTTCATGCACGCTGGCACGATAGACATGCGTGCGAATGCCGTCCTCGTCACTGCTGGATTGGAAGTCATAACCAGCGATAGTCTTAGACGCCACCAAACCACGTTCTGGATCTGATAATTCTTGACCTGATTCATTTACAAAGCGAGTCATTTCCATGACTGGGCGCTCTTCACTTGGAGCGTCTGACGGTATTTCATGCACGCTGGCGCGATAGACATGAGTACGAATGCCGTCCTCCTCAGTACTAGACTGGAAATCATAGCCAATGATAGTCTTAGATGCAACTAGACCACGTTCTGGATCTGATAATTCCTGACCTGATTCATCTACAAATCGGGTCATTGCCAAGATAGGCTTGTCTTCGCTTGGAGCATCTGTCGGTACTTCATGCACGCTGGCGCGATAGACATGCGTGCGAATACCATCCTCGTCTCTACTGGATTGGTAGTCGTAACCAGCGATAGTCTTAGACGCCACCAAACCACGTTCTGGATCTGATAATTCTTGACCTGATTCATCTACAAAACGGGTCATTTCTAAGACTGGCCGTTCTTCGCTTGGAGCGTCATTTGGAAGCTGGAACTGGATGAGTTCATACTCATAGACGATTTCTTTGGTTCTTCCTGCTTCATACTCTCCTGATTCAGCATCATAGGCAGTTAGCCGAGATTTATAAGTATAGAGCTTGTTATTATAGGAAATTAGAGGTTTAGGACTGACTGTGTATCTAGTCTTACCTGGCTTCTCATCCGTAATGGGGTTAGCAATAGCATTGCCCTGCTCGTCTTGGTACCGGACAAGAACCTTGCCCGATCCAGTCTCTCCCTCCCTGACTTTCTTAACATCTGAAAGTTTAAAGACGAAGCCTTCAGCTTTGACTGTTCTGAAAAGTTTATCTAGCTCACCTTGATCAGGTTTATAACCAATTGTTGTCTGTTGTCCACCAGGGATAGTTTCGTTTACAAATTTGAAGCCACCATCTGGTGTTTCAGCAATATTAGGAACTCCGGCAATATCAATCCTATAATCCCTATCAATATAATAGCGGGTCTTATCATTAGGTTTCAAAAGATATAGTCTATAGTGGAAGGTCTTGATATTATCTTTACCAAACCAAGGTCTCTCTAGAGAAGGATTTTTACCCAGCCAATCAATATATACCATAGGTTTTTCAAAGAGATTATATTTTTCCAAAATATTATCAACGTCGACACCCATTTTTCCTTTACTCAACCACCAATATTCATTGCCTATAGGATATATAGTGTTATAATCAAAAGAATAAAAATAGATGTGATTTGTAGCGACATTATCCCTTCCATCTACAAATGAAAGATTTTCTCCTTTCCATTTAGCGTATTCATCTCCAGCTTCCTTTCCACTGATAAGCAATTTTTGAAAGAAAGGGTTCATATAATAAATAGATTCTTCAGATCTTGCTTGAATTTGGAATAAATTAGGGTTAGTAAGAATAATCTGCTTAATCTCTTCCATAGACAATACTCTATTTTCTGACTCAGGTAAATACTTTCTAGAAAATGCCTCTTCAAATGTTAAACCTGAGTGTTCCCATACTTTCATCTGCAAAAATCTCTTTGTAGGAAAGGTTTCCTCGACAGTCAAATCCAATTCGGAACGAGGAATAATAGCTTTTGGTATCTTCGCTACTTCTTCTGGCCTTGGATTTGGATTAAATATAGACTTCCACTTATTCAAAAAGAAGAGGGCTGTATTATTTTGAATTAGCGATTGATCGTAATAAACTTCTCCTGAAGGAACTTCTTTAAAGTGTTCATCTCTGACTAGATTTAAATTTTCTACTTGTTTTAAGTCAATGTATTTAAAGGCACCATCTATCTTACGGATAGCATAAGCATGATCATACTTTTTAGCTTCTTCTTGTATTTGTTCGTTTGACTGCATCTCAGGCATGACAGATGTCATGGTTGCAGCCTTAGTTATCTCATCTCTCTCTCCCTTGGTATGATAGTCATAAAATTCCTGAGCTAATTGTTTGATTTCAGGCGTGACTTGGGCCGCCCCCTTCTCTCCTTCTTCTGAGATGGTCAGACCAGAAGCTTCCTCTGCTGGTGTATTTTTGATTGTGCCATCATTCGGCAGTTCTTGATTGACAGGAGGTGTCGTCTGGTTATTCTGGACTTGATTCCCCTCTGTTTCACTAGCTACTTCCTCAGCCTGCACAGCCACTGCCATGGTCCCAGCAAGCAGCAAGGACAGAGGAATTGGGACTAATTTCATTCCCATTTCTACTTTTTTCCCTAAAGTCTTTTTCATCTTCTTCTCCTTTTAATCTCCTATTTTAGATAATTTAAAAACTTTTTCCCATAGATTGACTAGTAATTCTTTGTGATAACGATTGGCAAGTTCTTTGGATCTTGCCGAAAACCCCCTCCATTCTTTTTCTCCAAATTGGCTAAATTGCTCCAGATAGGCAATATATTGATTAGCGTCATTTTGCGGTATCAGCCAGCCATTCTCTCCATGCTTAATATAAGCTCGATTGGCATAACGCACATCCAGACCTATCAGAGGCAAGCCATTGACCAGAGACTCATAGAGCGATGTCGCAAAGGCTTCCGATAAGGAGCTGCTAATATAGGCATCATAAGCTTGATAAGGCACCTGAGACTGATAGCCCTTAAAATGAACCATATCTTCCAAATCATTGAGCTGAACCACATCTTGCAGCATAGCCATGTCAGGACCATCTCCATAGATGTCAAGAGTAAACTGCCTATGGCCTTTAAATTTCAACAAAGCCATAATTTTCAGCAATAACAGAACGTTTTTCTCCTCAGACAAACGACTGACTGTCACCAAGTGAATCTCCTTAGGATCAAAGACCCTCTCTCTTGGATCTTGGACCACTTGATCTGCATAGGTGGTTGGAATAAAGAGCGCCTTTTCCCTCATCTCTTGAGGCAGATAAGCATCTTGGCCTTCCCCAACCAATATCAAAGTGTCTAATACATCCTGATCCAGCCAGCCCATCACCTTTTTATCTAACTCTTGCCCGAGGGCAATCATGTGATCCTGATGAAGGACGCGCGCTACATGAAAATCTTGTCCACGTCTCAAGAGAATATTTTCTGGAATATCCAGACGCTCCATTATCAGCCAGTCTTCTGGCTCAAGCTCCTCCTCAGCAAACTCCTGGACGCTTCGTCCCCCTAACTCTAAACCAAGAAAACGAACCTTGGTCCTATCAATGCCCAAGACTTCATAACTATCCAGCACAAGCTGTCTAGAAGAGGCATTAGCATATATATCTGTATCCGTTTCAGAAACCCACAATTCATAAGGAACTTTCATTTCTTCAAAAAGCTCAAATCGATTGCGGAGGGCTATGTCAATCCCAAACGCCCTAGAACGGATACAAGAATCCACACAAACTACTTTCATTTTCTCCCTTTTAACCTAAAGTAATTCTATATAATAATATCTCACAACTTACAATTTTATGCAAGCGTTTCAGATGATTTTTTAAAAATTTGATTTCTCACTCCACCAAACCACTTCTTAGATATGCATCCACCATACGCTCTGTCGCGACAACCGAATCAATATGGGTACGCTCATAAGAGTGGCTGGATTCGATACCAGCTCCTAGCAGGGCATGCTTAACTTCTGCTCCTGCGCTCATAGCTGCAGAGGCATCTGACCCGTAAAAGGGATAGATGTCCAGCTTGTAAGGAATGTCCTGCTCCTTGGCTAAATTTATCAAATGCTGGCGGAAGCCATAGTGATAAGGTCCTGATGCATCCTTGACACAGATGGAAACCGTATATTCATCCGTCTGCTGGTCATCACCCATAGCGCCCATATCAACCGCTAAGTACTCTACCGCTTGCGCCGGCAGACTGGAATTAGCCCCATGACCAACCTCTTCAAAAACACTGAAAGCAAAATGAGTCGTCACCGGCAGCTGAATATTTTCCTCTTTATAGATGCGCAAGAGATTGAGCAAAATAGCTGCGCTGACCTTGTCGTCCAGAAAGCGGGACTTGATAAAGCCTGACTCAGTAACTGTGGTACGCGGATCAAAGGAAATAAAATCCCCTACTTCGATTCCTAAATCCCGCGTTTCTTTCTCACTCGTCACCTTTTCATCCAAACGGACTTCCATATTGTCCTGAGTTCGCTCAACCGTTCCAGCATCTTTATAGACATGACAGGAAGTCTGGTGAACTAAGATAGTCCCATTGACGGTCTTGCCACTGCTAGCCACATGGACCAGACAGTTTTCTCCTTCAATCATGTTCCAAGGGAAACCGCCAATCCGATCCAACTTGAGACGACCATCTGGCTTAATCGCACGCACAATAGCTCCCAGGGTATCCACATGGGCGGTCACTACCCGATGCTGAGCATCATTTTCCCCCTTAACCACAACATGGACACCACCTTTATTGGTCCGAACAGGCTCATAGCCCAATCCTTCTAGCGTGTGTACCAAATAGTCTGCCACCTCAGCCGTAAAGCCTGTTGGGGAAGGGATAGCCGTTAATTCTTGTATATATTGAACAGTTTGATTCATGAATGTCTCCTCATCGTTTTTCTTTATTATAGCACAAAGAAAGCCTGAGCAAATAGATTTTCAGCATGCTTTTACTGATTAACAACAATAAAAACTCCTCAATTACTATCGCCGTACTCCTATTCTTTCTCCTCCTGGACTTCAATCTTTTGCAACTCCCAAAAGAAGAGATTGCCCAACAATCCTAAAAGAAAAAGCAAGAGAGGAATGGCATAAGGTGCTAGTGGATTATAAGATTCTCCAGCACTAATTTTCATCTGAGGGCCGTATGGAGCTATCAACTGATAATAATTAAGACCGCAAAACAAAATCGAAAAGAAAAAAATAGAAAAATAAAGCCGATAGAGATGCCCTAGTAGCTGTCCTTTGAATAAAAAAGTAACTTCCCCCATCAGTGTTGCAAAATTCATAACAGCAAGTACAAAATAAGCAATGACAACAGGAACTAAAAAAAGAAAAAGGTAAAGATAACCATAAGCAACCTTCGGCTCTGGCTCGATTCCCGAATAACCGTACAGATACACCAGTAGATACAAAACTAGGGGCAAAAAAGGAATCACCCTAAACTTCCTATTTTTCATCAACATCTCTCTTTAAACAAAGAAACTTTTTCTTATTTTATTATAACAAATCTTCTTTATAAAACAAGAATTCACTTTTATTTTCAAGTATTCATTGACTGTAAAATCAAGTTTAGCAAATATTAGCCACCGTAAAAACATCCATTTGAATGACTGCTTGCTTTAGAGTTTATAAATTTAACCGTCAGTACATTATCAAGGATAGATGATGACAAAGACAAGAAAAAATCATCTCAGCTAGCTGAGATGATTCGTTTGGCTAATATTAATTAGCTTTTTTGAAATGATAGACAAGAGCTGATAAAAGAATCAGAGCAAATCCTGCTGCTATCGCAAAGATAGATGTTTGACTGCCAGTTTTCGGCAAAACTTTTTTGCCAGCTGCTGATCCAGTAACATCTTTTCCATCTTTATCTGTCGAATTACCTGGGGTTCCATTTGTCGAACCGCCTGGTTTATCACCAGATGATGACGGTGGTGGTGTCGAACCTGAAGAAGGTGGTGGTGTACCTGGTCCTTGTGGACGTCTAGCTTCAAATGTCCATGTGCCTGTAAATTTGACATCTGCGCCTGCAATAGTTTTACTATCTGCATCATATTTGAGGAATTTCCAAGTACCATCACTTGCTTCAACAGTTTTCTTAGCTGGCTGAACCGCTTGAACGGCAGCACCGTCTGCATATTCAGTGGCATCATTTGGTAACAATGCTGTGACTTCTGCTGGCAAGCTACGGTTCGGATCTGCGCTTACAAATTCATAAGTTGCCTTATATTTCGGTGCTGGAGTGAAATTCCATTTACCGGTAAATTTAAGGTCTTTATCTGCAACAGTCTGGCTATTCGTTTCCGCATAGCCTTCAAAAGTCCATGTGCCTTCAGTAACTGTAACACTTGTTTTAGCAGGCTGCTTAGCGTCTACATTAGTACCACTAGTGTAGCGATTAGCATCTGCTGGAAGCAAATCTGTTACTTCTTTTGGCAGATTTGGATAGGCTGCATTGCTGCTGAGAAACTCATAGCTAACACCAAAGTCTTTATAAGTGTTTGTGAATACTGGATTATTTCCTTCGACGGTAGCTTCCAACTTGCCCTTGCTTGCGGTCACTGTGACAGTCACTGTATGTTCTGTACTGTCATAAGTCACTCCAGCTTCATTTCCAGCTACTTCCGTCAGCTTGTAAGTATAAGTGCCTTCTTTATCATAGTTGATTCCAAGGAACTTGATATTACCATTGGCATCGTTAGCTGCTTGAAGCTCCAAGTTATTTCCGCCAACCTCAGTTAGTTTGAAAGTATACTTTTCAGCTTCAAGTGCTTTACCATCCAGAACTTTCTTAGCGGTAATCGCTGCAGTTGCTGGCTCTAACTTGTATGTATTGGTAAAAGCATCACGGTCATAGGTAACCGCTGCTGTCTTAACGCCGTTGTTGTCTGTTACAGTAACAGTAACATTGATGTCTGAATTGGCATCGTTTGTCACACCTGGCAGATTACTTGCTCGTTCACGAATGACGTAGTTAAAGGTTCCTTCTTTTTTGAAACGAAGTTTCTTAAAGGTTACGGCACCAGCTTTATTAGTTACCGTTTGAACAACTTTGTCGTTGTCATCCTTATTAATCAAATCAAAAGTAAATTCACCATCTGCCAAATTGCGGCCAGTCAATTCCTTTTTGACTTTAAAGATAACTTCATCAGAACGGGTACCTTCGCCAACACCATCAAGAGTTGTCAAAGGCGCGAATGGACGTGCTAACAAATCAGGTAACTTTTGCCCATTAGATGTAACGGTTACATCGTTAAAGGCTTTTTTGGTCACCTTATCAACTGGCTCTGTCAAACGTGTCCGGTAGATAACATAAATACCTCTTCCACTCAAATCCCCAGCATTAACTGTGAAATGATTGGAGTCTGTAATTGAAACGACATCGCTTGGGTTAAAGGATTTACGTGTGCCAGAAGCACCTTCCCACTCAGTAAAGTAGTAACCTGTAATCCCTGAATCTTCATCCAGCTCTTGACCTTCTGGAATAGCGTCCTCAATGACAACTTGACCAAGATTTTGGACATCACGATTGACACGGATACGCCAGTTGACGTAGTTTGGATCCTTAGAATCCTGAACACCCCACTTGGAATACCCCTGAGGTTCTTCATCAACCTTGATACGCTTCAGCCTATAGGTTCTAGCACCTGGGAAATTAACTTCTTGCTCTTGATCATAAGGCATATTATCAGCCCAAACCACTGTGAAAGAAGATTGAATACGCTTGGTATCTGGCATTTTCGCAAAATACTCAGCATTTGTGACAGTAATGGTCGCTGTATTGGTAACAGGATCTGTCACCAACTTGGCAACAACAGTACCATCCGGTGCACTTATGTTTTCCTCCAAAGTTCGCTCAATTTTGAACTGTGATGGAACACGATAAACCATGGTATCACCATTATTTAATACTTTGCTATCTGCAAATGTATAGGTCGGAGCAATGTAAAATTTACCTTCACCGTAGCCTGTATCCTTTAAAGGATTAGTATTAATAGTGACATCTGTAGTTAGCTGATAATCACTTTCACCTAACTCTGCAGCAGAAACCCTAGGACTTGAGCTTAACAAGGGAAGAAAGGTTGATACCAAAAGCAGCAAAGTCATCAGAGCATGAGACACTTTATGATAAGTTTGTTTCACCTTGAATGCGGTCCTCCTTCTTTTTATATTTTATTTTAGACAAATGCTGGCAGGCACACCATCACCTGTCTACCCCCTCATTTTCAGCCGATTTTAAATCAAGATTTATTACCAAACTAAAAATGATAGTACTCGTATATGATAAGCAAATATGACATATACATATCAATTATAACATAAAAATTATAATTTACGCCCTGTAAACTATTATTTTTATTATCATTTTTCTATTCTTTGTCTACTATCGTTACAAAAAAGTCACAAAAAATTGTTTTATTCAGACTCGGATGGATTATTATTGATATATTAGAAATAAATGGCAGAAAAAATACCTAGACTTTTTTAGTCTAGGTATTTTTAAACATATACTGAAAACAACTTATTGCTTACTTATTAAAGATTGACTGTCTGAAGTCGTCTGTTTCACGAAGATAAGCATTATAAATCTTCTTCTTGAGCAGGTTGACCCAGCTGGCATCGACACGGCTTGTAGCATTGGCAATGTTGCTCACATCCTCTGCTACTGCTGCGTCCATCAGCCTTTGCATATCTGCATAAGAGCGAATGGTTACTTTCTTAGTACTGTTTGGATTTCTAAGCTCGTACTCAATGGTGATTGGCTTGAGCTTGGTCAGCTGATCAATCCGCTCTTTATACATAGCTTTCTTGAAGGCTACCCAAGAGTCATATTCACCCTTGAATACATTTTCCAAGACTTTCTGGTCTGTTATCAGACCAACATCTCTTCCGGACCATCCATCCCATGTTTTCTTACCTTCATCAAAGGCTTCCTTAGAGTACTTACCAGAAACATAAGGGACAAATCCTTCATGGTAGCCCTTGGCTGCCAGTAACTCGTAGGCTGTGCGGCGGAACATGACATCACCCGGCGCTCCATTTGGATTGCTCAAGGCTGAGTAGATTGGTGAGAAAAGGCTGAGACTGAGGTAGCCATTTCGGCCATATTTCCCACTATCCTTGTTCTCCCGACGAGTGATAACATCATTTTCAATCAGGGAGTTAAAGGTCTTCAGCTGCTTGATTTCTTCAGCAGTAAAGCTTCGCGTCTGGTTACCAGCATGAGTCTCCTTACCATACTTATCTGTAACATAGTAATTCTCCATCTTTCTGAACCACTGAAGCTTGGCATCATCACTCTGCTTCAGCATAGAGGTACCTTCTAGGTAATCTAGGGTGTAGATCATGTCAAACATACCATGAACATAGTGTTGCAGGTCTTCTGCATTTTGAACGCGTTCCTTGAAGTTATATGTGTGTAGACGCGTCTTAGAATCCTTGTCCACCTTGAAGAGGGTATTGAGTGTAATGGTTGCCTCATCTGCACTTGGAGTGGACTGCAGGAGTCCGCGAGCATAAAGCTCAGCTCCCAGACCTTCGCGGCGGCCATTGCCCTCAAAGTAAATGCCACCGTCAGAATTATGGGTCATTTCATGCGTGTAGACAGAGTTACCATAGTCTTCTAACAATTTAGCTGCATCAAAGTGGGTTACACTTCCTGTAGCATAGGCATTATAGCCCTTGCTAGGATACCACTTGCCGGCTGGTCCAAAGAATTCCTGCATAGCCAGTGATTTTTTGTCATTAGCTGGAGCCCAATATTTTTGACCATTCTTGTCAACCAATGAGAATCCATCGTAAACCAGAACAGAACGGAAGAGCTTGTCCTTGCTTTCATCGCTTAGAATCTTATACCAGAAGTCATAGTGATCGCGCTGGTATTCAGCTGTTTTTCTCACTCGGTCTTCGACAAATTCAGCTAGCTCTGCATCTGTCCGAACCCTGCCATTGGCATCAAGGCGATAACGATCATAAGCCCCCATAGAGATGGTAGACATATTAGAAATAGCATAGACACCCTTCTCAGTCATGGTCAAGAGCGGCAGAAGCATGCCCTTGTGTTCCCAATTATCAGCAGTAATCTTGTCGTAAACGCCGACAGAATACTTACTCTTACCCTCGGCTGCATCCTGAAGCTGTCTCGCTTCTGCAACATCCGACTTGGCCTCAACGATGTAGGCTTTTGTATTGGTCTTGAGCCATTCATTATTGCTCTTGTCCGGCAGGAAGAGCTGACGATAGCCTTCTAAGTAGTTAAAGAGCCCTCGCTTACCAGTCGCTTCAGAGAGCGAGGTATCATAAGCCATATAGTTATTCTTGGCTTTAAGATTATTAAAGCCTGACTGACCTAGTGAAATAATGGTATCCAGCGTTGAAGCGTTATGATTTCCAAAGAAGTCAAACTTATAGGCCGACAAATCCTTGACATTGATATTGTCATAGTTGATATTATACCAACGGTTGAGATAGGTCAGACCAAGAAGGAAGGCTTCCTTATTAGCTGTAATCTTCTGAGCTACATAGTCAGCGACGACATCGCCTTCAGTATTAATGGACTTGTCCATAGCCAGAACTTTGCGCAACTCTTCTGACAGCTTGGTCTTGACTTGATCAAAGGCGGTATCCAGATAGAGATCATCCAGAGAAGTGTCAGCATTCACGCCTAAAACAGTTCGCATAGTTGGTGAGTCAAGGACAACCTTGTTCAACTCTGGCAGCACTTGATTGAGAATTCTGCTATAGTCTGATAGGAAAGCTTCTGGTGTATAAAGGAGGTCTAAGCCGTTTACACTGTACTCTGCAATTGCCTTATATTTGAAATCTCCCTTATAGGTCAGATCCAGGTAGTCAACCGTATTATCCTCAAAGTGCAGCATCAGACGGTTAATTCCGGTCTTGTTGCTATTGATATCAGTGATAATCTGGTCACCTTTCATTGGAACAACATCCAGTAAGTACTCCGTATTGAGCTTGTGATTATCTGGAAGTTTATTTCCATAGGCAACGATGGTCTCCTTATTGTAGAATGGAAGGAGTTTTTCCATGTTAGCATAAGCTATCAGACGGTCTTCTCGGGCATTCTTTTCCTGAGCATAGTTGACAGAATAAATATTGAGATTCGTGTCTTCTAGCGTGGTCGTAATGTCTAAACTAGCTAGCTTCTCTTCTGCCTCGTTCAGAGTCAGTGTTGAAGTGACAAACTTGTCATTTTCCAGTGTTTTATTTCCTTCAACGGCATAAGCTTCTGTGATACGGTTGTTCTCATATCCCTGATCGCCAGAAATACTGTAAACATTTGTACCGCTGATGTTGCTGATGACATTATCAATTAAACCATTGAAGTAATTGGAGCCAACCACACCACCAATCTGACCGTTCTTAGTAGAGTTTTGAATCTTTCCAGTTACATAAGAACGGCTGATGCGGGCATTGTTTTCCAAACGGCCAACCAGACCGCCAAAACGTTGGTTGTTGGCTCTAGCGCCTGCTAGAATGGTCACATCTGCCCTGCTTTGACTAATCAAGGAGTTTCCTCCCTTAAGATTGGCAACCAAACCACCGACATTATATTCTTTACCCTGTTTATCATTTGATACGATAGTTCCAGTAAAGGAGCTATTGGTGATTTGGGTATTGTTAGCAATAACTACCAAACCTGCTACCTGTGAAGCATTTTCTTTTACTTCTACTCTACCTTGGACTGAAACATCTGTGATTCGAGCATTTTCTGCATTGCGAGCTAGGGCAGCTGAGTCGTAAGTACCGACAATATTGACCTCTTTCAGATCCAGATTGGAAATAGAAGAACCACTCTTGAGGTTTTCAAATAAAGGCTTGACCAGATTATAAATCGCATACTGCTTGCCATTATGGTTACCTGTCAGACTGCCTGTGAAGTTCCCTTTGAGGTAGACATAATCCGCAGGTGCCAGACTAACTTCGCTAGCATCCAAATCAGCCCCCAGAACATAGTTGCCAACCATATTTTGCTTCATAGCGTCTATCAAACCAGCAAAGCTAGTGTAGACATTTTGCTGGCTAGGGACTGCCTTACTGATATAGAAGTCATAGCCAGACTTATAGCCTGTCTCACCTTCTTGGACCAGCTCAGGCAGAGATACTGTCACCTTATAGACGTCCCTGCCATCCTTATGACTTTCCGCTATGTTGTGAACCGGCAGAAGCATTTCCTTAGATTCACTTGATTTGACTTTGACGAAGTAGGTAGACAAATCCGTAGGCATAGAACTCATAGATACGACGCGCTTAAACTGGTCGTTTTCTTTTCTGTAAAACTCGGCCGAATCAATATCTCGGAAGGCAATCTTCTTGTATTCCAATTCGAAATTGCGGCTGTCCGTTTCAAGGTCTGTGAAGCTGCCATTATCCAGTTCATAAGTCAGCTTGGTTTTCAGGGTATAGCCTGTATAGTAGTCTAAGTCGCCGATTTTTAGACTTCCTGCGAAATTGGTAATCGGAAGAGTTCGGACGAGCTGATCTCCCTGGTACAATTCAGCTGTCGCTGAACGGAAGGACTGGGTCTGGTCTTCTAATCTATATTGGACAGTCACTGACTTGTCATCTGCATTTTCTGTCAGACTTAGAATGGAAACCATTGGCTTGACTTTAGGCACTCCATTTAGAGCTTCTTTGGCTGCTGTCAGGCTAGCAAATGCTTGATTGACCTGCACTTGTGTTGCAGTTTGATTATTCAGAACTCCTTCTGCCTTAGTCAATTCATCAGTATAAGATGTCTGCTTATCTGAATCCGCATTTTTAAATTTAGCAGTTGTTTTAACGGTTGGATTTAAATCGTACTCATTTTGAAGAGCCGTTTTGACAACCTCAAGACCACTTAACTGAGCTTTGGCTTGATTGATTTGTCCCACTAGTTGGTTAACTTCTGCTTGGCTAGCATGTGATTGACTTAGAAGCGTCTGCCCCGCCGTCAAAGCAGTATCATAGCTAGATTGATGACTCAGACTATCATTGAAATAACGTGCCTGAGCTTTAATCTGATCTGCTTCCGCTAATAGATTATGCAGTGGAATTAAATCGAATTCTTCTAAAACTTCTGCTTTTGGTGCTTCGTTCGGTACCATGTTCGGCTTAGCTGTACCAACTTTAACAATTTGTGTTACTGGAGCCAAAGTTTCTTTATTAGAAAGCTCTTGACGATCAATTTCTTGACCATTGGAGCTGTAAATACGAGTCTTAATCGTCCGCTCGCCTTGGACACCTGGAGTCGCAATTTGGCGAGCATCTCGAACAAGTTCGTCCGTTTCTTCTTCACGAATAGTGAAGTTAATCTTCTCAACACGCGTTTCGTCGGTGTAAGTTAGCAGATACTCTGGCAAAGCATCGGCTTTCGGAGCTTCATTCGGTACCATATTTGGTTTAGCCGTACCAACTTTTACAACTTGCGTTACTGGAGCGAGAGTTTCCTCATTGGAAAGTTCTTGGCGGTCAATTTCTTGTCCATTGGAGCTGTAAATACGAGTCTTAATCGTCCGCTCGCCTTGGACACCCGGAGTCGCAATTTGGCGAGCATCTCGAACAAGTTCGTCCGTTTCTTCTTCACGAATAGTGAAGTTTATTTTCTCCACTCGAGTTTCATCCGTGTAAGTTAGCGGATACTCTGGTAACGTGTCTGCTTTCGGAGCTTCACTTGGTACCATGGTTGGCTTAGCTGTTCCGACTTTAACAACTTGTGTTACTGGAGCCAAGGTTTCTTCATTAGACAGCTCTTGGCGGTCAACTTCTTGACCGTTGGAGCTGTAGATGCGAGTCTTAATCGTACGCTCACCTTGAACTCCCGGTGTTGCGATTTGACAGGCATCTCGAACCAATTCGTCCGACTCTTCTTCACGAATGGTGAAGTTGATTTTTTCTACTCGAGTTTCGTCGGTGTAAGTCAGTGGATATTCTGGCAGAGCTTCTGCTTTTGGTGCATCATTCGGTACCATGTGCGGCTTAGCTGTACCAACTTTAACAACTTGTGTTACTGGAGCTAGAGTCTCTTCATTAGATAGTTCTTGACGATCAATTTCCTGACCATTGGAGCTGTAGATACGAGTCTTGATAGTTCGTTCACCCTCAACACCTGGGGTTGCGATTTGGCGAGAGTCCTGAGGCAATTCATCAGTGTATTGTTCCTCGATGTTAAAGGCTATTTTCTCAATACGAGTCTCATCCGTATAAGTCAACGGATACTCTGGCAAAGCTGCTTCTTTCGGTGCATCGTTTGGAACCAGGGTTGGCTTAGCAGTACCAACCTTAACAACCTGCGTAACTGGAGCTAAGGTTTCTTCGTTAGACAGCTCCTGACGGTCAACTTCTTGACCGTCTGAACTGTAGACACGGGTCTTGATGGTTCGCTCGCCCTGGACACCCGGAGTCGCAATTTGACGAGCATCTCGAACAAGTTCGTCCGTTTCTTCTTCACGAATAGTGAAGTTGATTTTCTCCACTCGAGTTTCGTCCGTGTATGTTAATGGATACTCTGGCAAAGCGTCTGTTTTTGGTGCATCACCTGGTACCATGGTTGGCTTAGCCGTGCCAACTTTAACAATTTGCGTTACTGGAGCTAGAGTCTCCTCATTGGATAACTCTTGGCGGTCGATTTCCTGACCATTGGAACTGTAAACACGAGTCTTGATGGTTCGCTCGCCTTGCGCGCCTGGAGTTGCGATTTGACGGACATCTTGTGGTAATTCATCCGTATATTGCTCCTCGATGTTGAAAGCTACTTTCTCTACTCGAGTTTCGTCGGTGTAAGTCAGCGGATACTCTGGCAAAGCCTCTGCTTTCGGCGCATCATTTGGTACCATGGTTGGCTTAGCAGTACCAACTTTAACAATTTGCGTTACTGGTGCTAATGTTTCTTCATTAGATAGCTCTTGGCGGTCAATTTCTTGACCACTGGAGCTGTAGATACGAGTCTTAATGGTCCGCTCGCCCTCAACACCCGGTGTTGCGATTTGACGGGCGTCTTGTGGCAACTCATCAGTGTATTGTTCCAAAATATTGAAGGCTACTTTTTCAACACGCGTTTCGTCCGTGTAAGTTAATGGGTACTCTGGAAGAGCATCGGCTTTTGGTGCATCGTTCGGTACCATATTTGGTTTAGCCGTACCAACTTTGACAACTTGCGTTACTGGGGCTAGAGTTTCCTCATTCGATAACTCCTGACGGTCAACTTCTTGACCATTGGAACTGTAGACACGAGTCTTAATAGTTCGCTCACCCTCAACACCTGGAGTTGCAATTTGACGAGTACCTTGGACTAGCTCGTCAGTCTCTTCTTCACGAATAGTATAGTTAATTTTCTCTACTCGAGTTTCGTCCGTGTAAGTTAGCGGGTATTCTGATAGCTCTTCTACCTTTGGTGCGTCAGCTGGAATCAGACTTGACTTACTTGTTCCGACCTTAATAATCTGAGTGACTGCTGCAAGAATTTCTTCATCCGATAAAACTTGGCGGTCAACCTCTTGTCCATTCGAGATATAGATACGAGTGGTAATAGCCCGCTCGCCTTGTACACCTGGTGTGACGATTTGACGGCTGCCTTCTGGAATCTCATCTGTATACTGTTCTTCGACAGAAAAATCTATCTTTTCTCTTCTTGTTTCATCTGTCGCAGTCAGTTCTAATTCTTGGGCTTGATGCACGGGTGCTTCATCTGGTGCGGTACCATAAGTTGTTAGTTCCGGAACTTCTTGTACTGGAGCGGTGTCTGGTGCAGTGCCATACGTTGTCAAGTCTGGGACTTCTTGAACCGGTGCAGTATCCGGTGCAGTGCCATAAGTCTTCAATTCTGGAACTTTTTGCACTGGTGAGTCATCTGGTACGGTACCATAAGTAGTTAGTTCTGGAGCTTCTTGTACGGGAGCAGTATCGGGTGCAGTGCCATAGGTTGTTAGTTCTGGAGCTTCTTGTACTGGTGCGGTATCTGGTGCAGTGCCATACGTTGTCAATTCTGGGACTTCTTGGACTGACGCTGTATCGGGCGTCGTTCCATAGGTCGTCAATTCGGGAACTTCATTTACGGGTGCGGTATCTGGTGTAGTTCCATAGCTGGTAAGCTCTGGGACTTCTTGCACTGGTGCTTCTTTTGGTACAGATTTGACTGCAGCAGTTCCAACCAACACAATTTCCGAAACTGGCTCTGCAGTTACCTGGTCTGAAACCACTTCGCTTTTTACAATTTCTTTACCTGCAATATAATTGCGAGTGACGACAGTACGTGTACCAGCGACACCTGCGCGAATAACCTGAGATTGCCCCTCTGCGAGTTCATTTGAATATCGATATTCTGTTTGATAAGGCAGGACTTGGGTTTGGCTGCTTTCTTGGCTCTTGAATTCCAGTTCTGGTACTTCATTGACAGGAGAAAGCCGAGCAAATTCACGTTCTTTGGCAGCAATAATCTCTTTTTCTTGCTCGGTCAGTCTCTCTGTTTCACTAGATACAGGCTTATTGGAAGTACTCAGATTCCCAGAAAGACTAGCAGATTTGCCTGCCTGCTGATCAACTTCAACAGCTGACAAGTCCTTTTGTGCCGTAGGAAGCTGATGACTTCCTGCTGCGTTTTCCTTGCCTTGTTCAGCGCTTTTAAGATAGCCTACATACTCAAAACCAGCAATCTCTAAAGGCTCCGGCAGCTTATCTCCCACTGTCAAATTTAGCCTTTGATTGTAGGCGGCTAATTCAATATTGGTCACTGCAAATACAGAAGGAGCTAAGAGAATAGAGCCTAGACCCGTCACCAGCAAAATAGAAGACAGGTATCGCTTGCCATTTCGGCCTCGTGCAATTACTAAGACTGCTAAAGTCAGTCCAGCAGCTGCAAAAGTTGCTTCCCACAGACTTGAGTAGCCCGTCTTTGGCAAACTTTTTGCCGAAAGTCCCTGGGTCTTAGGACGGTAAACTAGATAATAAGCATCAGAGTTTTCTTCCACAAATTTTGGAAGCTCCTTAACAACTGCATTCTTCTCAGCTTCAGTCAGTTCAGACTCTACTACGTAGTGATACTGGACTGGAACGGTTTTTCCGGCTGAGACTTCTGCAGCCTCAACCGTGCTTATATTTCCCCCTATTGCGGTACTCAAAAAGAAGCTTCCGATAGTGGCAGAAACCAATCCTACTGATAACTTTCTAAAAGAATAGCGCTGGAGCGTATCGCCAGTGATTCTTTTTTCCATAATAATTCCCTTTTCTCCATATAATAATCTCTTAAAATTTTACAGAATTTCCTACAAAAATTCAATGCTTTTGCTTAAAAATATATCTTTGAAGACTGAAATCTTTTGATTTCTGAACAACCTGAAAATAGTGTTCATTTTTAACTAAAAAAATAAAAAAACAAATCTTCGGATAGAAAATCTGTTTTTTAAAGTGTGATTTATTTTGTTGGTCAGGAGTTCAAATCCAACTCAAAGAGACCATACTCATGCTTATCCCCTTGCAGTTCTGCCGCATAGTGGCGCGTGACGGTTTTTTGATGAATCAAAGCTCCAATAGCTGAAGCCTGTCGCTTCTGTGCTTCTTTAAAAATCGGATAGGCCAAGGCAGAGCCCAACCCCAAGAATTGCTCATCTACTCCTAGATACATAATCGTATAACGTTTTGGAAAACGCTTGGTCCAAAAAAGCTTGGCTAGGTTAAGAGGAGTCAGTTTTTGATAAACCAGAGAACCGTAGTCCGGCATGGCAATCAGAAAACCAGCCAGCTTGCCCTCCTTATAGGCCAGCTTAACCATTGAAAAATCAAGAATATACTGGTATTTTTGAAAAATCTGACTGAACTTCTGACTAGAAATTGACCGATAAATCGGAAAATCTTGATAGAGACGATTGAGAAGCTCAAAAACCTGCAGCGAGGCTTCTTCCCAGTCCTTCTTTTTGGGAGAGCAAATGGTGAAACCCGCTTCTTCAAAAGACTCAAAGCGATGAGCCAGCTTGTCCTGATGAGTTTTATTGCTGACCTTGGGATAAAAATTGGACAGATAGCGCTCCTTGAGCTCAAAACCAGCAGACTGCCACAGCTCAGGATAATAGTCTGGATTATGAGGTTCTCCAGTAAAAGGAAGCTCCTCTGTTCCAGTCAGCTGCATTCGATAGCCCAGCCAAAAACTTGCCTGTACGGGACCTATTATCTTAATCGCTCCGAGACTGCGAGCAAAACCTGCTAAATGCTCGATAAAAACAGATGCAATCTGTTGGTCATTGATCGACTCGAAAAATCCCAAATAAGCAGCCTCATCCCCTGGATAGAAGGTCAGGAGGCCTCGAATACAAGGCCGACTGTCTACATAGCCAATAAAGCCATAGGTTTCTATGTCAGAACTCAACGGGTGACTGCCCTCAATCAAAGCCAGTTCTTCCTCTTCCGACTGTATGAGGTGGTCCGGTTGGTAAATCTGCTTGGGCAGGGCTAGAAAATCGTCCAGCTCTACAGTATTTGCTTTGACTGGTTTAATTTCCAGCATGATCTTCCTCCTTAATCAGTCGAATCTTGCCAGTAAGGCCATCCATCTCAATCCAGTCACCATTTTGCAGCTGGCTGCAGGCGCCTCTGACATTGACAATGGAAGGAATACCCAACTCGCGGGAAATAATGGCCGTGTGCGAGAGCAAAGACCCCTGCTCGGCAATGACACCCTTGGCTTGGGTCAGAAGATAAACCCAGCCCGGATCGGTCATCTTGGTCACGATAATCCGGTCCTGAGCAGACTCAATCTCCTGCACATCTTCCACGAGCAAAACCTGAGCCTTAACGCAGCCAGGTGAGCAGCCAATCCCTTGTAAGGCTTGATTGCCCGTATTATGACTGCTGGTACGATTTTGCGGTTTCAGGTATTTCTCAAAGACCTGTCCAGCAAAAACATAGCGACTAAAGCTTGGCAGTTCCTTATCAGCCTCCAACTTCTCCCGACGCTCGGCTATCAATCCACTAACATCTCTGGGCTTTCTGGTCAGCTCAAACAACTCTTCCTTTGTCAGGTAAAAAACTTCTTCAGGCGTAGCCAGCAGCCCTTGCTCGGCTAATTGCTGCCCAAGCGTTCGGAAAATCTGTCGCATCATGCCGTAGATCCGAGTACGATTTAAGCGGGAGCTTTCCCGATATTTAACTCCCGTCATGGCTCGCTTGCGAAGAAAATTCGTCCACCAGCCTGATTTTTGCTCCTCTTCTTCAAATTTCTGAGGAGCCAGCTTCTTCTCCTCTTGCTGGCACATTTGCAGCAGGAGCTTGAGCAGACGCTCTGGATGCGTTCGGAAGGTTGGTGTTTCTAACTTCAACTCTTCCGGAGCCCGATCGCCAAATTCATGGATAAAATGGGCAATTTCTTGGACCAAAGGGTGCTGGCGACTTAGAAAGACTGCTGGACTTTCACTTGCCATGGCCTGTCTAATCTCTGCATTTTCTTCTGCTTTCAGCTGAGCTGTTAAAGCCTGCAGAGCCAAAGCCGGCTGCATACTTTCAATCTGCTCAATTCCTGCAATCTCAGCCTGAACAGCCCCGCCGCGACGCGACTTCTTCAGGAGTCCAGTATAGACAAAAGCATAGAGATCATTTACCAGGGTAATGTCCCAGTGAGACAGAATATCCTCTTTTAGCTTACTGACCAAGGCAATCAAGGTCTCAGCATCTGCGTCGGGAGAAAAGTTCGCTTCGTATTCGCGCTGAATCTGGGCAAACTGCTCTTCCAATTGCCGCATTTGCTTGGGCGCTGTCCAGAACTCTCGAATGATTCGGAGCATGATTTGCAGGCGTTTGAAAGCAGACAGGTGCACTGGCATCTGAGGCACCTCTGTCTCTCTCACTCCCAGCATATCCTGCCAGATAGGAATGATTTTCTTAGAAAAAGGCAGAAGCTGCAAGAGCTGATACCAGCTCTGAATCTGGTAATAAACACGACTATTGACCGGCTGCAGCATATTTTGAAAAGTAGCTTCATAGGCAGCCAACTCAGGGGCACCCTTGCCAACCAAGCGCTGGGCCAGACTGCGGAAAATGCTGGCATAAGCCTCTTGGATAAAACTAATAGTCAGAGGACTGGAAACGCCCGGATAGCTCTCGACAATGTTGCTGTTATCCAGAATAATCCGCTGACCCTCTGGCAAGGTAGTAATAGGTCGTGCCTGCAAGAGATAGAGCTGGCCATTGGCGAAGGTAAACTCCATATCCATATAAGGTCCGAAAAGCTGACTTACCTGACTTGCCAAGCCTTGTAACTCCGCGAGTTGTTCCTGTGATACGTCTGGTGAGTCCTCCATCTGCTCTGTATAAAAGAGCTGGTCCTTGGGATGGAGTGTCACCATTGTTGTAGGAATCTTATCCTCGACAACCTTACTGCCCAAGCCCCTACCAATGACAATGATGTGCTCATTCAAAATGCCCTTGGGATTAGCTGTGAAGTAAATCCCAGACAAGTCTCCCTCCTGCATAACCTGAACAAGGCAAATCATCTGCGCCTGCTCCAAGGATAGTCCTTGCTCAAATAGATAACTAAGAGCCGACTCCTGATAAAGAGAGAGCAAGGTCGCTTGGATAGCTTCTTTAAGTCCATCTGGCTTCACATTGAGCTGGCTCTCAAACTGACCGGCAAAGGATGAAGCCTTCCCATCCTCAATGGTTGCTGATGAGCGAACCGCAAAGCGACAGTCTGTCTGAGAAAACTCCTGATGAATCCAGTTTTCTGCTGCTGTCAGATCTTCTTGCGCAAACTGCTCTTTAGCCCAGTCCTGCAATTGCTGACTGAGCTGAGACAAGTCCAATTCTCCAGCCCGATAGGCTGCTTCCATCCGCTCCAAGTCAGCAGAGCTGGCAGATTTTTGAAAAAAGTCAAAAGCAAACACTGCAAAGTCAGGAACCGGCAAACCAGCAGCCTGCATTTTCAGCAAATGATAGGCCTTGCCTCCGACCTGGTCAAGCCCTGTCTGCTTGATTCTTTTCATCAAAGTACCCCCATCAAGAGATAAACAGCAACGGACAGAACCATTGTCGTCTCCGTGATATAAGTATAGCGCTCCACCCGCTCCCGGATATTAAAACGGGTCGGATCCTTGATAAACTGCTCAAACTGGACGGTCATCCAGATGACATTCAGCACCAAGACTACCACTCCGACATGGGAAATATTCCAGAGCAGAGCGAAATTGGTCAAGATATCCAGCAGAGTCACTACCTCGATAAAACGAGTGGCTTTTTTGTAGCCAAAAAGCTTAGAATAGGTCACATACTCTGTCTCGTCTTTTGGTGCTCGAATCTTGCGGCAGACTTCCCAGATCAGACTTGGGAAATACATGGTAAAGGCTAGCAAGACGGTCGGCAGGGACAAGAGAGGCAGATTGTACTTGTAGCAAACAAAAGAGATAGTATAGAGATTCAAAATCATCATGACTGGATTATGGGTCACTAGAGCCAGTGGCAGAGAATTTTGAATCTTGTCACGCTTGAAGAACCAGAAGGACATGAGGGTTCCGTAGATATAGAGAAAAAGGAACCAGCCGATATTGTTCATAAAGAGGATATTGAGAAATACAGACACCGCTACGATAAAGCTGAGGGCAATAGCCAAGTCCTTCTTTTTCACCCGACCAGATGGCAGAGCCCGATGAGGAAAGAGCCGTCTGTCGGTCTCGTAGTCTTTGAAATCATCCGCAATCCGCAAAATCATCAGAAAGACGAAAATCGTAAAAATCCCAATCAACTCCTGATGATCAAAGTGAAACTTGGTCACTCCGTCATTGAGCAAGAGGACAAAATAAATCTCAAAAAACATGATAGCAGCCACAAAAAAACGCGGCAGCAAGGGAAACATTTCCTTATAATAAACAGCTAATCGTTTAAACATAGCTTTTCTCCAATCTTTTCACCCATTTGAATCTGGGTTTCTATTCCAAGGTCTGAGTAAGTCAGGATATCCTGATCCAAGCGAATCGTGCATGCTGGATAGAGAACAAGAATGGTTGAGCCGCCCAGACCAAAGCAGCCCTTCTCCTGTCCCCTGACCAAATGCTCCTGACTGTGATTGTATATTCTTCCGACCAAGAGAGCCCCTACTTCCATCTGCAGGACAGGTCCTAGGTCGGTATCTAAAAGACAGTATTCTCTTTTATTTTCCTTGTAAATCAAGCGCCGCTTCTGGGCTACCTGCCTGACCGTATGCAGGCGTCCCTTGATTTTTCGACTTTGGGTAATTCTGCCGGATTCAGCCGCCAGATAGCGGTGCAGGTCTTCTACTCCCAAGCGATAGACCAGCGCTGTTCCGCCAGTGAACAGCTGAGCTAACTCTTCATCCAACAGTAAGTCAGCTAGCCTGTATGTCTGACCCTTTATCGTCAGCTGCAAGTCCTGACTAATGGTAAAAGCCTCCAGCTTGGCATCTGTCACAGCCAGTACTTGACTGTCAGGACAGACCGGACGTAGAGCGGGCTTGATTTTCCTCTGGAAGAAAGCCGCGAAGCTAGGATAGGGGCTATCTTCATAGTCAGCCAGATTCAGCTGATAATTTTCAACAAAAGCTGCTATTTTCTTGCGAGAAAAAGGAGTGTAGTCTTTCAAAGTCAGAAGATAAGACAGGCTAGGTCGGGTCAAGATAGGCAACAAGAAGCGACCCCAAGTAGTCCCATAAAGCTTGTCTAACAGACCCGCCTTGTATTCTGTCGGTTCAACTACTTGGCCAGTCCTTCTCTGATAGACCTTAACCATGCGGGAGAACCCCCAGACCAATCAGACTTGTAACAGCTAAAATCGCAAAGACCAGATAGGCCAGCTTATTGGGCTTGGGAATCCGGCAGTTGTAAACAAATAAGAAGGTCAGCAAAAGAGATAACCCCAGCCACACCCAAGCAAAGAGACCAGGCGCTATCCATTGACAGACCAGATAGGTCAGAGGGAAAAAGAGGGCGCTGTAAGTCACGGGCAAGCCGATAAAATAAGAGCCAGATCCTTCATCATGTTTGGCCAAGCGATTAAAATGAGCCAAGCGCGTAACTGCAGCTAAGACATAGAGGACAGCCAAGATGATATTGGCCGCTCCCAAGGGCAGCTGGGTCATGAGAAGCACAGCCGGAAGAGCCGCAAAGCTAATCATGTCGCAGAGCGAATCAATCTCAATACCGAAGCGCTTCTGGCTTTCAGTTCGCTTCATCCGCCGTGCCACCACACCATCAAAGAGGTCACAGATACCGCTAACGATAAAGGCCATCATGGCTAGCCGTAGCTGGGACTGAATGATGGCGTAGACTGCCAACAGTGCAAAAGCAGCGCCCATATAGGTCAGGATAACAGATTTGTCGTATTCACCGATAAACAAAGGTTCATTCTTCTTCATGAATTCTTATTTCTCCTCTTCTTCCATCTAAGGTAACCAGCATGCCAGTTTCTAGCAGCTGAGTTGCATTCTTGGCGCAAACCAGAGCTGGAATACCGCATTCCCGAGCGACTATGGATGCATGGCAGAGAACCCCGCCATACTCTGTCACAAGACCGCCTAGAATACCGAAAACATAACTCCAACCCGTATCTGTATAGCGAGTAACAAGGATTTCTCCCGGCTCAATCGTCTCAATATCAGCCAAATCCAAGAGGACTCGAACCCGACCGGTCACCTGACCGCTGCTGGCTGGCATTCCCGTCAGCAGGGCCTGACTCTCATGGGCCACCTCTTCCACGCTCATCTCTTTGTCGGTCAAATCGCCTACTGGCTCAAAATTCCGATAGGTCTGGCAATAATGCTGATTATCAGCAGCCTCTTCTTGAAGCTGGTCTGCTGTCTTTTGCCCTTTCATAAAGTCAGTCAGACTTTCTTTCTTAATGTAAAAAACATCTTGTTTATTTTTCAGAAAGCCTCTCTTTTCATAGGCTCGGCCAAGTTTAAGGCTAATCTGACGAATGAGGTGGTAATAGCGTGTGGAAATGTCCTTGAACTCCTCCCGCCACCAGAGCAAGTTCCGCAGGTCTTGACTGATTTTTTCTATCTTTTTCCGCTTGGCTAGAGATAGATGAGCCAAATCCAGCTCAGACTCTGAGACAGGACTGAGCGAAGCTTTGGCCGCTTGGTAATACGCTGAATCAGCAACCAACTGTTGGACCGCTGTCAGAACCTGATGAGCATCTTCTTCATAACTTGCTACTCGTAAGTCCAGCTCCCGAGCTGAGTGATAGCCAAAGTCCCTTTGAAAATCCTGAATCTTGATAAAATCTGCTCGCTCAGGATATTGTGCTGCCAGTCCCTGCAACTCTTCCACCGATAACTTCAGCCAATCGTCTGTCAGTTTCTCGTCTGCCAAAACAAAATCCGCAGCTTCCAGCATTCGAGCCAAAGGCTTGGTATGCGAAACATTTCCTAACTTAGCTATCAGTTGGAAAAATTCATCGACCGTCAGCCATTTGAGGAGACTGGTCTTTTTCATGGACAGCTGGACCGTATTGATGTAGGCCTGCCAGAAATAAGTTCCCTCACTGTCTAAATAAGCCTGATTTAGCACTAACTGCCAAAGACTCTCGACCTGATACAGCGGGCTTTGGTCGTTCAGTTCTCGTATTTCTTGATTCAGGCGGTTAAATTGCTGACGCAGCTCTTGCAGCCTGTCTGGCGCCTGATATAGAAAAGTCTTAGTTACTTTTTGCGTTTTCAAGGCTACCCGCAGGAAATTCAAGAGCAAGGCTGGATTTAATTTACTGGTAAAACCTTGACCTTGGTAGTCTTTATTAACTCCCAGCTCATCATCAAAGTCTCGCTCAATATAGCCTGGAATCTGCTCCATACCTTGCTTGACCACTCCTAAGTTCCAGAAAGGCCGAGCATAATGCAGGCGCATCAGCGGCGGCATCACACCATCTGGCTCTAGGCCAATTGCCAGCAAAAAGCTGGAGAGTGCCTCTTGCCAAGAATAGCGATAAAGGCTCCACATCAGATTTGGACAGGGCTGGGCCGCGACGCCACCGTCCCGAAAATTCGCTGTCGTCCAGCGGCCACTGTAGATTTTAGTTGGCACTGTCGTGATGGGCCGAGCCTGCAGCAGATAGACTTGCTCTTGTACGGCACACCACTCAATATCCATCGGCCGACCAAAATACGCTACAATCTGCAAAACTTGCTCGTGTAGCTTCTGCAAGACTGCCATAGGCATTTCAACTTTTTCAAGCTGGCTCCAGTCCGGCTTGTACCAAGAAAGAGTCAGTTGCTCAGGATTAACTTGACCGCTAACCAAGCTCTCAGCTGAGCCTTTTACATACTCCAATAGCATGGTCTGGTCCTGATTTGTTGCCACGTCTAGGGAAAAGCAGACACCGCTAAAGTCAGGCTTTATCTGCTCCTGAATCAGCACCGCCATGGCAAAATCCTGTTCTGCCAGACCCTGACGCTGCCAGTAGGCCAAGGCTTCAGGATTAAAAAGGGAAAGCAGACAGGAACGAATGCCTTGCTCAATTTCTGACAGTGTCCGGCAGTTGCCGATCGAGTCATATTGGCCAGCAAATGACATGGCCTGTCCGTCTTCTAAGAGGGCACTGCTGCGAACGATATAAGCTTGATTTTGCTGACAAAAGGCTGCTAACTCCCGCTGCCAAGCTGGATCCAAGGGATAGTGCTGCAAACGCTCCGCAATTTCCTCCTTGCCCAGTTCGATGAATTCTTTAAGTCCCTGTTTTGAGTATTCTGGCAGAGCTGCTCTTAGCCAAGCCATTACTTGGTCCGCAGGCAAAATCAGACCCTTAGGAACCGAAAGCCCCAGCTGACAGAGGTTGATTAACTGATTGATTTTACCGCCATAGACGGCCGAAGACTCTTTTTCCAGCCATAATTCTTTCATCAAATACTCCCATCTCACATACGATTTTTTCTAAGCTTAGCCCAGTAGAGCAGACGATTGACTCCTAGATGCGTGCCCGCCCCTAGGATGAGAATGCCCAGCATCTGCTGCCAAGACAGAGGGATATAGAAAAGCAAGAAAATAATACAGCCAATCAAAGAATCAATCTGGTCTATCCAGATAAAAGTCCATTTCCAGCCATTTTCCGCTGTCTTGCCCTCTCTGATTTCCAAACGGCGCTTGATAAAGCTATTGGGCAGCTCAAACAAAACATAAGCCAGCCCCAAAAGAGCCCCAAGGACCAGATTAAACAGCACGGTATTTTCGTAGAAAGCATAGACCATGTGCAACTTCTCTAGGCTAGGAATATTCTTCAAGAACAATCCCCAAAGGATCTGCGCCAAAGCTCCCCAGACAATCATGCCAAAGAAACCTTTCCAGGTCTTGTTAGCTCCAAAAAGCCTCTTCCCATCCTTTAAAATCAGCCCAGCATCCATCGGTTGGTATGCCCCCTCTAGCAGTGGAGACTTGCAAAAGATCATATTCAGAACCCCAGCCAAAATGACTGGCATCAGGGTGATATATAAAGCAAGAATCGAGCGCATAGTTATTTCCTATTCTCTTTATGAAAATCTGCTTGAAAAGATTAAGAGACTTCTCAAACTTTTATGACTTCATTATATCATAAGTCTCTAAAGCCCTTACACAACAAACTGTCAACAACTGTCACATCTGATTGTAGTACAAAAAAAAATTCGCTATTCTAACATTCTTATCTCTCCTTGCATCTATAACTGCCTGATTTTTCAAGACATACTAAGAGTTAGTAGCAACTAAATAAAATTGTAGATAATATATCAATCAATCTTCCTTTTATTATAAAAGGCTTTTAAAAAATTGTAAAGAAGTGCTCTTTATGATTCAAAGTAAAAAACCAGCTTTTCTAGCTGGTTTGTCAGTTTATCCTCTGTCATCATAGCCGTTTGGATGACTGGAATGCCATTTCCAAGCGGTTTCGATAATGGTTTCAATATTGTCGAATTTCGGCTGCCAGCCCAGAATTTTTCTTGCTTTCTCAGAAGAAGCAATCAGCGTATCCGGGTCCCCTGGGCGTCGCTCTGCTATTTCCAAAGGAATAGGATGTCCGGTCACCTTGCGGGCCGCTTCTACAATCTGAAGGTTGGAAAAACCAGTCGAAGAGCCAAGGTTAAAGGCATCTGAAGGATGTCCAGCACGCAGATGCTCGACAGCCAGAATATGGGCGTCAGCCAAGTCGAAAGGATGGACATAATCGCGGACATTAGTCCCGTCCGGAGTATCGTAATCATCACCAAAAACGGCAATCTTCTCACGTTTGCCCTGAGCCACCTGAAGCACAATGGGTAGGAGATGGGTTTCAGGTCCGTGGTCCTCGCCGATTGAGCCGTCGGGCTTTGCACCGGCTACATTGAAATAACGCAGGGCTACAAACTTGATGCCATAGGCCTGGTCTGCCCAGCGCATAATGGTCTCCATCATGAGTTTGCTCTCACCATAAGGATTAATCGGCTTTTGCGGAGTCGTTTCTAGAATCGGAACTTCCTCAGGAATGCCATAAGTTGCAGCAGTTGAAGAAAAGACAATGTTTTTAACGCCGCATTCCTGCATGACCTCCAAAAGAGAAACCATGCCGGCTGTGTTATTATCAAAATACTTGAGCGGGTCCGCCATGGACTCTGCGACCAACGAAAAGGCAGCAAAGTGAATGACTGCATCGATGGATGGATGTTTGGCAAAAACGCCACGCATAAAGTCCTTATCCGCCAAATCCCCCTCGTAAAAGACTGCTTGTGGATGGACGGCCGCCCGATGACCAGTCACCAAATTATCAACGACGACTACCTCTTCCTTGCCTGCCGCTACCAGACGGTCTACCATGTGCGAGCCGATATAGCCAGCACCACCTAATACTAAAATTGCCATAAAACTTCCTTTCCCTGTTACGCTAGATTCATTATAACACATTTCCTAAGGCTGGATGCCGACGGATTGGACGAAGCGCATGAAAGCCTCCTGCCCTTCCTCTGTTCGCTTATAAACTCCAGCATCCTCCAATACACGGCTGAAAATTTGCCCAACCGATGCCTGAACTACTACTTCCACCGTCTCAGCGGTAACATCTGGATTCTGGTCTTTGAGTTGATTGGCCCACTCCTGATGATAGGCAGCAACCTGACAGTTTTCTCCTAGTAGGAAAAGTTCTACCTGTTTGAGTTCTTCCTTGAGACGAGGTGGCAGAATAGCCAGCCCCATCACCTCAATCAGGCCGATATTTTCTTTCTTAATATGCTGCACATCCTTATGAGGGTGATAAATGCCGTCTGGATGTTCTGGGGAAGTTTGATTGTCCCGCAAGACCAAGTCTAGCTCAAAACGTCCATCTTTTCTGCGCGCAATCGGTGTGATGGTATGGTGAGGCTCACCCTCAGAATCTGCCAACACCTGCACACTTGGGTCAGAATAGGTCCGCCAAACTTGCAAGATCTTGTCAGCCAACTCAATCAACTGTTCCTTCTTCTCAGACCTTAGACGAATGACGGACATGGGCCACTTGACAATGCCTGCCTCCACCTCTTCAAATCCGCTAAAAGTAAAGCTGCAATCCAGCTCTGCTATTTCCATAGGGAAGGTATGACGTCCGCCCTGATAGTGGTCGTGGGTCAGGATAGAGCCGCCGACAATAGGCAGGTCGGCGTTAGAACCTGCGAAATAGCCTGGAAAGGTCTCAACGATGTTCAGCAGGCGCTCAAAGGTCAGCCGGCTGATGGACATAGGAAGGTGCTGGCTGTGCAGAAAGATGCAATGCTCATTAAAGTAGGCATAGGGCGAATACTGGAAGCCCCACTCCTGTCCAGCCAAGTCAAAGCGAATAATCCGATGATTGGCGCGAGCTGGGTGGTCCAAGCGCCCTTGGTAACCTTCATTTTCCATGCAAAGCTGGCAGGCTGGATAATGGCTGGTCTTTGCCTTTTTAGCTGCCGCAATTTCCTTGGGATCCTTTTCTGGCTTAGAGAGATTGATGGTGATTTCCAAATCTCCATAAGCGGTCGGTGCTTTGAAAGCAATGTTTTTAGCAATAGCTTTGACCTTGATGTAGTCATTCTTTTGACTAAGCTGGTAAAAATCAGCCACAGCTTGCTGAGGACTTGAGGTATAAGTCGTCCAGAAGTCCCGATTGAGCTGGCTAGGAGCTGGTGTAATCAAGTCCATGAGCTCAGCTCCCAGTATATCCTGCTCAGCCAGAGTATCGCCAATCTTCCCATTCTTTACAGCCACAGCTACCAAGTCATCCTTCAGGTCAATTAGCTGATCAGCCTCCGTATCCTGCTCTGCCACTGCCTCTCCGACTAAAGCCATGACACGATTGCTCAGATAGATGGTGTCCATTTCCTCAAAAGTGCTATTGTTAATCACTGCTGATACAAAAGCATCCAGTAACTTCTTGGACATAGATTTTCCTTTCTCTTGCTAGTAAAGAGTGTGGGACAGAAATCGGTAATTCGTTAGAATTCGATTTCGTCGTCCCACCTCCGCACAGTTGATTAGGGCTGTAAAAGCTGATGAAATCAGCGTAATAGAGCCCACTCAACCACTGCGTCTTGCTCGACAATCCAAAGACAATTGAGAGGCTAGGACTTTTGTCCCAGACCCAAGTTCCTTTTCTCTGATTTAGTCCAGCACTCGGCTTCCACCAGCTACTTCTGCTATATAAAAACTAGGGGCATAGCCAACGACTTCTTGATACTTGCGGCCGACATTTTCTTTGAAAGATTCCACCGCATCCTTAGCAACTAAAGCAATGGCGCAACCACCGAAGCCTGCTCCAGTCATACGTGCCCCCAGAACACCTTCTTGCTCCCAGGCCGTATGAACCAAGGTGTCCAGCTCTAGACCAGTCACTTCATAATCATGCTCCAATGAAACGTGGGACGCATTCATGAGACGGCCAAACTTATCAAGAGCACCTGCCTGCAAAGCTGCCCGCGCTTTCAAAGTGCGTTGATTTTCTAAAACAGCATGGCGAGCCCGTTTGAGACGATTTTCGTCCTCTATCAGATAGCTATACTCATCAAAGGCCCACTCGTCCAACTCACCCAAGGTAGCGATAGACAGCTTGCGATTGAGCTCTTCAACAGCTTTTTCGCACTCCGCCCGACGCTCATTGTATTTAGAGTCAGCTAACTCACGACGCTTGTTGGTATTCATAATCACTACGACATTATCCTTGAGATCAAGCGGCACCAAATCATATTCGAGAGTATTGGTGTCTAAGTAAATAGCCCGCTGGTCAGCACCCATTCCGATAGCAAACTGGTCCATAATGCCAGAATTAACCCCGATAAACTCATTTTCAGTTAATTTACCGATTTTCACTAGGTCCAAACGTTCCAACTGCAAATCAAAGAGTTTCTCAGCAATGACACCCGTCAAAAGCTCTAGCGATGCAGAAGATGATAAGCCAGAACCATTTGGAATATTTCCATAAACATAGACATCCATGCCTCGGTCAATTGTATGGCCTGCCTCCTGCAGAAAATGCAGAACTCCTTTCGGATAGTTGGTCCAGTTATGCTCAGGCTCAAAGTGCAGGTTTTCCAGCGACACTTCAATAATCCCTTTTTCTACAAAATTTCCTGAGAAGAATCTCAAGAGCTGATCGTCCCGCTTGCGAGCCGCTCCATAAGTTCCTAGAGAAATCGCAGCAGGAAAAACATGGCCGCCGTTATAGTCCGTATGCTCACCAATCAGATTAATCCGACCGGGTGAAAAGAATGTGTGGTCCGCTTCTACTCCAAAAATCTTGGCAAAATCTGCGCGAACTTGCTCCGCTGAAAGTAGGTTTGACATAAGCTAAACTCCTTTAAAATGAATAATCGATATTGTAATCGCTTTCTTGGTTTTATTATAACTGTTTCCGAGTAAAAATTCAATAAATTTAGTAAAATTTTACTAATTTTATAGATAGATTTTTTGTAATAATCCAAACAGTAATCTGTCTGGATTATTTTATAAGGAGCAATAGATTAGAAAATATTGTCTTCCGTCTCAGCATCAAAGTAATGCGCCTTGTTTAGGTCGAAGCCAAGTTTAATACTGCTTCCCGTATTCATATGATCACGTGCATCAACTTTGGCAACAAACTCACTGCCACCAACCGCACAGTATAGGTGAGACTCCGCTCCAAGCAACTCAGAAACAGAAATCTTCGCAGTTAGAACCGACTCAGGGAAGGTTTCCAGAAAGGCTGGTTCCATATTGATATCTTCCGGACGAATACCAAAAATCAACTTATTTCCTTCATAGCCCTTCTCCCGCAACCTCTTAAGATTGCCCTCTGGGACTTGGAGACTGAAGTCTCTGTTCGGTCTGACAAGACGGCCATCTTCCAGTGTCACTTCAAAGAAGTTCATAGCTGGGCTACCAATGAAGCCGGCCACAAACTTATTTGCCGGATGTTTATAGACTTCCTGCGGTGTACCAATCTGCTCCACTCGTCCAATCGTTCCAGTTCCGGCAGGATTCTTGGTCGCTGACATGATAACGATACGATCCGCCAAGGTCATAGCTTCAGTCTGGTCGTGGGTAACATAAATAGTTGTTGCCCCGATACGGCGGTGAATCTTGGCAATCTCCGCCCGCATAGAAACACGCAGCTTAGCATCCAAGTTAGACAGAGGCTCATCCATAAGGAAAACCTTTGCATCCCGAACGATAGCGCGTCCCATAGCTACCCGCTGACGCTGACCACCAGACAAATCAGCTGGCTTACGCTGCAAGAATTCCTTCAAGCCTAGGATTTCTGCCGCTTCATTGACCCGTTTTTCAATATCTTCCTTGCTATACTTGCGCAGCTTGAGACCAAAAGCCATGTTGTCGTAGACAGTCATGTGAGGATAAAGGGCATAGTTCTGGAAGACCATGGCGATATCACGGTCTTTGGGCGCTACATCATTGACCACTGTACCGTCAATAGAGGCAGTTCCTTCTGTGATGTCTTCAAGACCCGCAATCATACGCAGCATAGTTGATTTTCCGCAGCCGGACGGACCGACAAAGACGATAAACTCTTTGTCCTTGATATCAAGATTGAAGTCTTCCACTGAGTAGTGGTCGCTGTTGGGATATTTTTTATAGATGTTTTTCAGATTTAATTCTACCATTCTTCTTCTCTTTTCTTATCTCTATTCAAAAGTGATAGCTTGGCCATTTTCACTAGCGCTATATGTCAATTCTTTGAGGTTGATAACTACTTGAGCAGTGACCGACTTTTCTGCATTGCTACGGACAATACGGAGGCTATTTTCATCCAATAGATTCACTTCAATAGTGCCATCTAGGTCAAAGGCAGCAGACTGGTTGCGGTAACGGAAAAGCTTGAGCAAGGCTTGCACAACTGGACGCTTGACTTCTTCAGCAATCTCCTCATTACTGTAATAATGACGGTTGATATTGCGGCCTTCCTTAGTGTTTTCTAGCAGTTCAAGGTCATTTTTCCCAGCTAAGAAACCAACATAATAGACCTGTGGAATCCCTGGAGCAAAAGCCTGAATCAGACGGCTAATGAAGTACTTCTTGTCGTCATCGCCCAAGGCTGAGTAGTAAGTCGAGTTAATCTGGTAAATGTCCAGATTATTGTACTCAGCTGAGGAATACTTACGCTTGACATTAGCTCCTACCTTATATAGTTCATTGGTTGCAAAGTCAATTTCTTTATCAGTCAGAATATCCTTAACATCAACAACCCCAATACCATCGTGGGTGTCCAGTGTTGTGAATTGCTTCATAGGACTCATTTCAAGCCACTTGACTAGACGCTCAGCTTTACCACTGTATAGAGAATAAAGAGTTACCATCGGTAGCGCAAAATCATAGACAAAGTAGCCATGCTCTGCAATCTTGAACTGGATAGAATAATGCTCATGAATTTCTGGTAAAATATCCGTCCCAAACTCAGTCGCTTGCTGCTGGACTTTTTCTAAGAGATCCCAGATTTCTGGCTCAACAAAGAAATCATTGGTATCTAACTTTTTGACCGCATAGGCAAATGCATCTAAACGAATCAGATCACAGCCATGCTCTGACAGTTGACGCAATGTTTTCTTGATGAAATCATTAGTTACCTGACTGCGAACATCTAGATCAATCTGCTCTTCACCAAAGGTGTTCCACAGATACTCAGTGCTTCCATCTGCAAAGACGATTTCCTGCTTAGGTGCCCGATCCTTACGCTTATAAATCAAATCAACATCAGCTTGCGTCGGACGATTTTCTGGCCAAAACTTATCCCAGCTGAGAAAGAGGTCACGATACTCACTCTGATCCCTCTTTTCCTGAAAATCCTTATAATACTTGGACTGGCGTGAGATGTGGTTGATCATAAAGTCAAACATGAGATAATATTTCTCGCCCAGCTTTTCTACATCCTCCCAGTCACCAAAGGCTGAATCAACCTCTTCATAGTCTACTGGGGCGAATCCCCGGTCACCAGTTGATGGGAAGAAAGGAAGCAAATGCACTCCTCCAACCGCATCCCCAAAATGCTTTTCTAAATTGTCATATAAATCTTTTAAATTCTCCCCCAGGCTGTCTGAGTAAGTAATCAGCATGGTCTTATTTTGAATAGCCATAGTCTTCTCCTCTAAAATCTTGTCTTATATACTCTTTCCCGTGCGCTGAATGGAAAACGCCCTAAGCTCTGTATGAAAAAGCTGAAGCTTCTTTTTCCAATTCCCTATTTTTCCACAGGCGTTACAAATTCAATAGTTTACGGATGTGGTTGCCTTTGTATGCACTGTGAGCTTTTTACAGTCTTTGTATCTTGAGCTTACTTCACTGCCCCGTTGCTCATTCCAGCAATAATGTTGCGCTGGAAGATGAGATAGACGATAGTAATGGTGATAATCCCAACAACATAAGAAGCAAAGCTCGGTCCATAATCATTAAAGTATTGACCTGTGTAGTTATATTGGAAGAGTGGCAGAGTCCACATTTTGGAGTCTTTATTGAGTACCAAGAGAGGAAGCATGAAGTCATTCCAGAACCAGAGGGCATTGATAATCATGGTTGTCGCATGCATGGGTTTCATCATAGGAAAGATAATCTTGAAATAAGTTGTAAACTTTCCAGCACCGTCAATTTCTGCTGCCTCATCCAGACTGTCTGGAATGGAAATCTTAATGTAGCCTACATAGAGAAAGAGAGTCTGTGGAACAGCGTAAGCCAGATAGAGAATAATTAATCCCCAAGTGTTGGCTAGTCCTAGCTTACTCATCATAACTGTAATAGGAATCATGATAACTTGAAAAGGAACAAAAATCCCTAAAATCAAAAGCGTATACATAATACCAAAAGCTTTTCTCTTAGACATATTACGAGCGATAGAGTAAGCAGCCATGGGAATAAAAATCATGACAACAGCCAAAGATAGAACCGTGATTACAATTGAATTCCAATAGTAGCCTCCGATACCATCAGCCAAAAGGCGTTGGAAATTTTCTAAGGTCGGTTGAGTCGGAAATCCGAAAAAATTATTAACGATGTCTTTTGTAGACTTAAAGGAACTAAATATTGTTGCTAAGAGTGGAATTAAAATGATAATAGACCCCAGTGTTAGCAAGATATATTTACTAAAATTAGCTTTTCTTTCTGCATTTTTCATCGGGCTTCTCCTCTTAGATTTCAAATTTCTTAGATACTCTCAACTGGATAATAGAAATAACCGCAATCAAGAGAAACAAGATAACAGCAATGGCATTGGCATAACCAAATTGATTGCTCTTAAAAGCATAGTTGTATACCAGAAGTCCTAGAGAGGTGGTCGCATTATTCGGACCTCCGCCTGTCATGGCAAAGACCTGGTCAAACGCTGTCAAACCACCTTTTAGAGCCAAGATAAAGACCATGGAAACACTTGGTAGGAGATAAGGAAGTTCCACCTTCCAAAAAATTTGTTTGCTGCTAGCTCCATCAATTCGAGCTGCTTCTGTAATCTCAGTCGGGATAGACTGAAGACCAGCTAAGAAGATGATAATAGGCATGGCTACCCCTTGCCAAAGCAAGACGAAGATTGCTGCAAAGATTGCACCGCCATTCGTTCCTAGAAGGCTGGTTTTAAGAAATTCAATTCCTAAGGTATTCCCTATAGCTGGCAACCCGTAGTTAAAAAGTTGCTTAAAGATAAGAGCCACAGTCAATCCAGATAGGACAGCGGGGAAGAAAAACCAAGCTCGGAAGAAAGTTTTCCCCTTTATCTTCGAGTTGAGAGCTCGTGCTATCCAAATTCCCAGCATAATCTCACCAACCACCATACAGATAGTAATGATAAATGTAAAGCCTATTGCGTTCATAAACTTAGGATCGCTCATGAGGAGCATAAAGTTATTGAGTCCGACAAACTTATAATTATAGGTCAAACCAGTCCAGTTTGTCAGGCTGTAGAAGGCACCTTGAAACATGGGCACATAGAAGAATACAGCCTGTAGTACAAGGGGAACAAGGACAAAGAGCCAGCCCCAATATTTCTCAATCAATTTTTTCATAGTAGATCTACTCCTACTCTACGTCTGCTTTCATCGGATTGAAGAAGGCATTTAGTGCTTTCGCCATATCCTCTTTGTCTCCAGTTGTAATATAATTTCCAGTCAAGGTATAAAAATCACTTTCACTGGTCCAGTCTTGAGCTAGCCAAACGAGGTGTCGGTCTGTAAATGCTAGTTCAGCAAGACCGGCTAGCGGTGCATCTGACCCAGCTTCCTTGACACCTTCAATAGCTGTTGGTGAGCCGTCCACATCATAATATTTCTGCATAACTTCTGGACGCGACATATATTCAACAAAAGCATTGGCTTCTTTCTTGTGCTTACTACTTGAAGAGATAGACCAAGCTAGGTCTCCTGCTCCAATGGTCAAGCTTTGTCCTTTTTGCTTTCCAGGGAAAGGGAAAGTTCCAACATTAAACTTAGGATCTTGCGCATTGATTGCTGTGATAGCCCAAGAACCATTTGGAGTCATCAGGGCATCGCCCCTAGCAAAGGCACCGACAACATCAGTATAACCTGCTCCCTGCCAGTTGGTTTGCATGGCTCCTTTTTTGCGGAATAAATCTAACAGCCTGAAATCATCTTTAAGCACTGAATCTGAAGACTTAATGGCATTTGGCTTGGAAAAACGTAGGTAATCATTCGCTTCCTTACCGCCACCTGTTGCAGTGGCAAGAGCTAACTGATGATAACCATTCAAGGTCCAAGTATCTGCTCCTGCAATGGCAAAAGGCGTTTCCCCTTTTGCTATAATCGTATCAACTAATTCTTCAAATTCCTCCCAAGTCTCTGGAACTTTCAAGCCCAGTTCTTTAAATTTATCTTTGTTGTAATAGATACCATAAGCATTAGCAGTATAAGGAATATTGTAAATTTTCCCGTCAATAGCATATTTATCTGAGTAATGATTCTTAACTCGCTTGAGATAATCTTTATTAGATAAATCTTCAAAGTACCCAGCTTTAGCCCATTCTTGCAATTCAATAGACTGGGGAAAGATATTGACAACATCTGGGATATCTCCAGCCAGAACGCGCGTTTTGAGTACTTCCCCAGCATTAGGGACGTTTACCACTTTCACATGCACATTCGGATTTTCTTTTTCGAAGTCTTTGGCAATCTCACGAAGGGTATCAACCATTTCACCCTTCTGATTAAAATACTCAATCGTTACCTTGCCATCTGTCGACTCCCCTTGGCTACTGCAAGCTGACAGCCCCAAAAGGGACAGTCCTGTAATAGCAGCTAAGCTCATCTTTTTATACCATTTCATGGTCTAGCCTCCTTATTTTTTAATAAAATGCAACTGTCTGCTAAGATAATCTCCTTGCGGAAGATTCATAGTGATACCAGCATACATGAGTTCTGCACCTGAGTAAACTGCGCCATTTCCCTGCAGCTCATAAAGCCCTTCTTCTTCTAAGTCTTTTAGTTTCAAGGTTGTTTCCATCGTTTCCACAACTGATAAGACTCGGACGTAGGTTACAATCGTTTGATCTTCATAGTTAAATTGAACCGCTGCTTCATTGGAGTCAACATCTGGATTGATTAGCCTATACTGACGTCCTAGCTGGACCACTGGCCGTAATTCTTTATACAACTTCACCTGGTCTGCAATCGCCGCTTTCTCTTCATCTGATAAACTAGTCAAATCAAGCTCATACCCCAGATTTCCCATCATAGCAACATGACCACGAGTTGCCAACGGAGTAATTCGTCCCATCTGATGATTAGGCACTGCCGACACATGGGCACCCATTGAAATAGTCGGATAAAGATAAGAAGATCCATATTGGATTGGCAAACGAGCTATGGCATCGGTATTGTCACTAGCCCAGACTTGAGGGAAATACCGCATCATACCAAGATCATTTCGTCCACCACCACCTGAGCAGGACTCAAATAAAATATTCTCATATTTCTCTGTCAAATATTTTACAATTTCATAAAGCCCCAAGATATACTTATGCGACTGCATTTTGGTCGCCAGATAGCTAGTGCCATTCCCAAGATTGGTAATATTACGATTCATATCCCATTTTATGTAGTCAATATCGTGCTGACTAAACAGCTGATCCAGTGTTTCTTTGATATAGGCTACCACATCTGGATTAGCATAATCCAATACGAGTTGATTGCGAGAGTAAGTATGATCCCGATCAGGCACTTGAATAGCCCAGTCTGGATGTGCCCGATAAAGCTGACTGTCTACGGAAATCATTTCTGGCTCAACCCATAAACCAAATTTCAATCCTCTGCTATGAACTTCTGCTATGAGCTCTGTCAAACTGCCACCTAGCTTATCTTCATTGACAAACCAGTCGCCCAGAGCCCTATTGTCATCAAAACGGTTGCCAAACCAGCCATCATCGAGAACAAAGAGCTCAATACCAACTTTCTGTGCCTCATCTGCTAACTCTAGCAACTTCTCTTTTTTGAAATCAAAGTAAGTTGCTTCCCAGTTATTGATTAAAATTGGCCGCTCTCGCTTCGCAAAAGCTTTAGGAATGATATGCTCTTGAACAAAAGCTTGGCTCTCATGACTAAGACCAGTCAAACCCTGAGCCGAATAATTCAACAGCGCAACAGGACTATAGAAAGTCTTCCCCGCTTCCAGTTTCCAAGCAAAGTTATCTTCATTGATACCGATACCTAGCCGAACTTCATTCAACTGATTTTGCTGAATCCAAGCTTCAAAGTTTCCGCTATAAAGGAGCTGAATTGCCCAAACTTGACCAGCCTCTTCCGTCGTTTCACTATCACAAAGGATAAGGCTTGGAGTCTGCGCGTGACCAGAAGCTCCTCGGTTAGAAGCTATTTTGAAAATTCCCTGTTCTAACTTGTGACGACGAACTGTTTTCTCCCTAGCATAAGCTCCTTGTAAACTAATCACATCATAAGTACCTGCCGGCAAATCTGCCATTAAGCTCAAGTTCTTATGTATGACTGCTGTCTCTCTACCGATATTTTCCAGCTTAGTAAAGGTTGCAATGGTATTACTATCCTCAAAAGCTGTGTAATAGAGAGTGAGACGTAAGTTAGCTACTGAATCCTCTAAAATAAAGGCCAGTGTTTCTGCATCTTCTGTACTGTGAGGGCTAGGAAGTCCTGGAACTTCCAAACCTCCCTTAATCAGCTGACTCTCAACAAACCGAAAATCTGTTACTTCATTATTAGCATGTTGGACTTGCAGAGAAGGTTGCCGAAAGTCTCCTAAACCATGCTGACCCAAAACCTGTCGCTGGGTATCTAAGCTAAAACTCCGCTCATTCGACCTCGGATTACCAGAAAATGCATGATCTCGCTCAAATACTGTATTGGAAAAATGATAGGATTCGATTTTTCTGCCTAAGTGTTTAAGCAAAAGGTAGCCATCCCTTTCCTCAATGATAAGACTGGAATTTTTTGTATTGATGTAGAATAGATGTTTGTCTATTTTGATAGCCATTTCTGAACCTCCATATTTACTAATATTTTACCTTATGAAATCGCTTCCTAAAATAGAATTATGTTAGGGAAATATGGTAAAATGTTAGGTAGGAGGTGAATTATGCTCGTTTTTTCAGAATACCAAACCGGAACAATTGATCTCGCACTTAGCTTCTACGGATACGAAGAGTGCACTCCTAACTACTCTTTTGGGCCAGCAATTAGAGATACCTATGTGCTTCATTACGTTACCAAGGGGAAAGGAAGATTTCACTACAAAGGTAAAATTGTCGATTTAAAAGCGGGAGATCTCTTTCTGCTCAAGCCAAATGAACTTACCTTTTATCAGGCAGACAAAGAAGAACCTTGGTCCTACTACTGGCTGGGAATGACTGGAGGTAGGGTTTATGACTACTTCAATCACTCACAGATTTCCGAAGACTGCTACCTACTTGCTAACCAGGAACGAAAAACAGATAGGATTGGGAAAATTGTTGAGAACTTAGTTTACTTCGCCGAGCAGACCAAATCTAACCAACTAGCTCAACTCCACATTATGGGCCAACTTTATGAACTCATCTTTCACTTGGGTAGCGTTGCCTGTAAGCCCCAAGCAAATACCCTATCTGCAAGCCAGCAACTCTATCTAGCCTGCAAGCAGATAATCGACACTCAATATCCCAATCCTAACCTCAGCATTCAAGATATGGCAATTAAGTTGTCCGTTCATCGTAGCTATCTAACAACCATTTTCAAGGAGGAGCACCAAAGCTCACCTAAAGAATATCTGGAATATGTCCGAATGCATCGAGCTAAACAACTCCTCAAAAACACCCGTGAACCTATCCAATTTATCGCCTATTCTGTCGGTTTCTCAGATCCCCTTTACTTTTCAAAGGCTTTTAAAAAATATTTTGGCTTTTCACCCAGTTCATTTCGAGAACAAAGTTAAGTTTTACTAAACATATCTTTGTTATTTACTAATTTTTGAGTTATAATTTATGTAGACAGTAAATTAAAAAGGATCAAATCAAATGGCTACTATCAAAGATATCGCCCAAACTGCTGGTGTTTCTCCCGCAACTGTTTCTCGGGTTTTGAACTATGACAAGTCCATGTCTGTCAGCGATGAGACGCGCAAAAAAATTTTCGATATCGCTGAACAGCTCAACTACAAAAAAAGCAACAGGCAGAAAAAGACTGCATCTCAAACCCATCGCATCGCTATCGTGGAATGGTACACCGAGCTGGAAGAACTAGATGATCTTTACTACTACTCCATACGCCTAGGCATTGAAAAGAAAGCCCGGGAACTGGGCTATGATATCGTACGGATTTTCAACAACGACTCTCTAAGCCAGCTAGAACAGATTGACGGCATCATTGCCATCGGAAAATTCAGCAGCAAGCAAGTCAAGGAGCTGGAGCAATACAGTCCTGCACTGGTTTTCGTGGATAGCGATACGCTCGACCAAGGCCACAGCTGTGTGACAACGGACCTTGAGCATGCCGTTACTCATGTTCTCGACCATTTTCTTCAGCAGGGCTTTCGAGAAATCGGTATGATTGCTGGACGTGAAGAGACCGCAGACGGAACGACAAGTCTTGACGATCCGCGCTTGGCCTGCTTCTGCCGTTACCTTAGTGACAAAGGTCTTTATCAGCCGACTTATGTCAAGACAGGCAAGTTCTCCTCAGAGTCGGGCTACCAGCTGATGAAAGACATGATTGACGAACAAAAAGAACAGATGCCCAAAGCATTTTTCATAGCCAGCGATGCTCTGTCTGTCGGTGCCCTCCGTGCTCTTCAGGAAGCGGGAATAGCTGTTCCCCAAGATGTCCAGATTATTTCCTTTAATGATACATCCATTGCCAAATACGTCTATCCGCCTCTCAGCACTGTGACAGTCTTTACAGAGGAAATGGGCAAGCAAGCTCTGCAAATGCTAGACCAGGTGATTAAAACCGACGAAAACCTCATCCCTTACATGATTAAGCTCTCAACCAAGCTGACACTAAGAGAAAGCAGCCTTTAAGCTAGAAAGACCGCCTATGAAAACCTACGAAAAAATCTTTGACATCCTCAGTCAGGCTGACGACTATGTCAACGGCGAAAAAATAGCCCAAGAATTGGGCGTTTCACGAACTTCCATTTGGAAAGCCATTCAAAAACTGGAGAAAGAAGGCATCCAAATCGAGTCAGTCAAAAACCGAGGCTATCGATTGACAGCGGGTGACTTGCTGATTCCTGATTGGATTGAAGCAAATTCCCCTGTTCAGGTCTCCTTTAATCCTGACTGCCAGTCCACTCAGATGGATGCCAAGGCTGGCATGGAAGCCGGACGCCCTGCCGACACTCTCTATCTAGCCGCTGCCCAATCTGCTGGCCGTGGCCGTTTCGGTCGTGCCTTCTTCTGCCCCAGCCAGGGCGGCTTTTACATGTCTCTCCACCTCAAGCCTAACCTCCCCTTCGACCAGCTCCCCTCCTATACTATCTTGACCGCAGGAGCTATCTATAAAGCAGTAAAAAATCTAACCCTTATAGAGGTTGATATCAAGTGGGTCAATGACATTTACTATCGAAACAAGAAAATTTCCGGCATCCTGACCGAGGCTACAACTTCTATTGAGACAGGGCTCGTCACTGATGTTATCATTGGTGTTGGCTTTAATTTTTTCATTAAAGACTTTCCAGCTGACATCAAAGAAAAAGCAGGTTCCCTCTTTGAAGAGAAACCAGCCATTAGTCGCAATGAGCTCATTGCCGAGATTTGGAAATGCTTCTACGAAAGTGACCCAGAAGAGCTCATCTATCTCTACAAGCAGCGTTCCTTGGTGCTGGGACGACAAGTGACCTTTAGCCAAAAAGGCGTGGACTACCAAGGTTTAGCAAAAGACATCTCAGACAGCGGGCAACTCTTAGTCCAGCTGACTGATGGTCAGGAAATCTGGCTCAACAGCGGTGAAGTCTCGCTGACTAGTTGGTAATCAAAAATTTCATTTCAAAAGGACTGAGTTATAAGACTCAGTCCTGTTTTCATTATTTCGGTCCTAAATGTTTATCGATTTCATCCACAATCCGCCCCATGACATAGGAAATCTGCAGATTGCGCAGCACCAAAACTGCCCAGAAAGCAGCCATAAAATAGCGCCCCGCCATGATAGATTCATTGAAAAAATAGGTTTCTAAGGCTGTGAAAACAGCCATCACAATAAATTGTCGTCTGTTCATAGATTTATTATAACACGAAAGCTTAGAAAAATCTTTTTTTAATCCTCTTGAATGGTAATTTTTTCTGCTAAAAAGTCAAATCCTTCTGGAATCAGGTTTTCCTCTTCCTTTTCTTCAGCCACAGCCTTATCATTACGATTGCGAGCTGAAAAGTCCGCCCGAATCTTGGTCCACTCTTCCAAGGAAATAGCCAAAATCTCTGGTGAAAATCCTGCCGCATTGCTGAGGATATTGCCAAACATGGTATTGAGATTGTCCCGCTTCATGGTCTGCTCAGCGTTGAAATTAGACTCAAAAGCTAAGATAGCATGACTTTCATTGGCCGCCACCGGCTGCGAGCCTGCTAGCAAAGCCTTATCAGCTCCAGCCAGACTTTCGATAATTTCAGCCCAGGCATTCTGCAGCTTGGTCAGGTTGCTGCGAGCCAGACTAGGATTCTCAACAGCCTCTTCTAGGATGGCATTGACCTTATTGCGGTCTGCTCGGTAGCCCTTAGATTTCTGCGGTCGAATATCCGAAGTTTTGACAGCCGCTACAGGTTTCCCATTGCCATTAGCCAGCTGCTGTTTAAGACTATCTATCTCTTGTCTCAGACCCTTGAGCTCATCTGCTAGATTATCCGGAATGGATGCCGCTGCAGGAAGACTGCTGGTCTCTGCCAGTCGAATGGTCATCATTTCTGTATAAATCTTGGGCTGCAGGCTGTTCTTGATGTCTGCCAAACTCTTGGTCGCCATATCTATCATGGCAAAGAGAGTGTCCTGCGGTGTCTTGAGATTTTCCAGAAAGAGCTCGCTGGCATGATGATTTTCCCCGCCAGTTTTGACAATGATCAAGTCACGCAGGTATTGCAGGAGGTCTGTCACAAAACGAGCCATGTTTTTACCGCTATCAAAAATCAAATTGAGATTATCCAAGGCTGCTACTGCATCATGAGCAATCAAGGCTGCTACATAGCCATCCAAGGCTCCCAAGCTGATAGAGCCAGTGATTTCTTCAGCTATGTCTGTAGTCAAACGATTTTCCTGAGTCAAGCTAAGAGCCTGGTCAAGTATAGATAGGGCATCCCGCATACCGCCCTCAGCTCGACGGGCAATAATCTGCACACCTTCTTGCTCAAAATCAATACCTTCCTGCTCTAAAATCCACTCAATATGACCAATAATGTCCTGCGTCTTGATAGACTTAAACTCAAAACGCTGGACGCGGGAAAGAATGGTCGCTGGAATCTTATGTAGCTCTGTCGTCGCTAGGATAAAAACCACATTTTCCGTTGGATCTTCCAAGGTCTTGAGCAAGGCGTTAAATGCTCCTGTTGAGAGCATGTGCACCTCGTCAATAATATAGACCTTGTGCTTAGCTAGACTGGGCGCATAGGTGGACTTGTCCCGAATATCACGAATCTCATCTACCCCATTATTAGAAGCTGCGTCGATTTCTATGACATCTTCAAGGCTCCCCTCAGTAATAGCCTGGCAGATATAGCAGTCATTGCAGGGCTCACCGTCCTTTTGATTCGGACAATTCATAGCCTTGGCAAAAATCTTGGCAACACTGGTTTTTCCTGTTCCACGTGGACCAGAAAAGAGATAGGCATGGCTGATTTTTCCTTGCTCCACAGCCTGACGCAGAGTGGTAGCCACTACTTGCTGTCCCACCAGCTGACCAAAGGTCTGACTGCGATATTTCCGATATAAAGCTTGATACATTAGGCTTTTTCTCCAAACATTTCAAAATTCCAAATCGTTTTTTCAAGCAAAATCTGGACAAACTTTTCCAGATATTCCTGATCTACCTTATCATAATCACCCGTCAAGGCTGAGTCCAAATCTAGCACTCCAAGCAGGCGACCATCTTTTACCATGGGCACCACAATTTCGCTCTTAGCCCGGCTATCACAAGAGATATAATTGGCATGCTGGGTCACATCATCTACGATAATCGTCTCTTTTTTCTCAGCAGATTCCCCACATACACCCTTACCTAAGGTAATATAGACACAGGAAACACCTCCCTGAAAAGGCCCCAAAATCAGCTCTTTCCCATCAAAAAGATAGAAACCTGCAAAAACAGAATTAGGAAGAGCTTGATTGAGCAGGGCGCTAGCATTGGAAAGATTGGCCAAAGCATTGGTCTCACCCTCCAACAAAGCTTCCAGCTGTGCCAGTAAAAGTTGATAATTTGAAATTTTTTCTTTTGTGTTCATAGAGTCTATTATATCAAAAAAACAGTCTGATGACTGTTTTTGAAATAAAAATAAGAAGTACAACTAAAATAAACTTTAAACTTTTCGTCAAGTGAAAATCCCAATAGATAAAGCAAAAACATCTCTCACCTTTAAGATTCTATTTACACCTTTTTTGTAAATCATCAATCGCCCGAATAAAAATCTCAGGTTTTTCAGCATGAATATCATGCCCACTCTTGATATTATCTATTAGATGATTGTTCAACAAAAGTTTGTCTACTCGCTTAGCATCTTTGTCATCCATAGCACTCAAGAGAATCCCATTTTTATCATAGTAATTTTTCTGATTCAAAGGCCGAGCCACATGAAGCAATATAGATGGACATTGAACTTTTTTCAAGATTTCTTCCTGTTCAAATCCCTTGAACCAAGAAAAATCATAAAATGTTGAGCCAAAACGAAGATCGTAATCTCCTGTTCCATCCTGTAAATTAGCTGTTAAGTCATAGATGAGATTCACTTGTAATTCTGGCGGATAGTACCAAATTCTAGGAATCTTTCCTGGATGATTTTTCATATAGTTCAGAGCTGGTTTTTTGACAATTTTATTAAAATTTTCCTCACCAAAAAGTTTTTTTAAATAAGTATGTTCTAAAAAATAGGCAGTATAATTTTTTTTACCGCTTTTTAAGAAATCATACATATCTTTAAATCCTAACCAAGAAAAAGTAGAAAGTGCTCGACTAGGCTCTGTTGAAAAGAACGGTGCATCTTCTATCAATAGTCCTCTAACAGTATCAGGAGCTAGTGCAGCTACCATTGTTGCCAGAAGCCCTCCTGATGAATGTCCTGAAATGAACACAGGAGCTTTTATAATATTATGAATAAACCAAATGAAATCCTGACTATTTTCCAGTGCTGAATATTTAGCAGGATTTTTACTAGACCCACCATGTCCATAACAATCTACTGCATATACATGATATCGCTTAGACAATTCTCCAAAAACCTTGGCGTAGTCCTCCCAAGATACTTGCTGGCCATGGATCAGGAGTAAAGGGGGACCATTTTTGGGACCTTCGCCATAATTTATAAGAGATCCATCTGGTAAAGTCACTTGCTTTTCTATCATCCCAGCTTGTCGGATATATTCAAGATTAGCCTTATCATAGTGAAGATTACGATAAGCAAACCACCCTGCACTTACCAATATAACAGCTATCAATATCAAAATAACTAACATCATTTTCCTTTTCATTCATTGCCTCCTACTTTTCTGAAAAATACTTAGGAGTTTCTAGAAAAAAATTCGGATCTAATAACGCCAATCCTTGATTTTCATCTCCTAGCAAAAGAAGCTGATCTCCCGCTTTTATTTGAAAAATATTTCGTGCCCGAGGGGGTAAGTGGATTTCACCACGCTCTCCCACCGTTACTGTTCCAAAAATATATTTCCCTTTGAAACTAGGAGTTGTCAATAAATTGCTCTCTAAATGTACTAGTTCATCCAAACTCACATCAAAATAATCAGCTAATTGAGAGGAATAAATCACATCTGGAACGCTTTCTCCTGCTTCCCATTTTGCTATAGTCTGTCTTGATACACCTATTTCCTCGGCCAGTTTTTCCTGAGAAATATTCTCTCTTTTTCTTAAAATAGCAATATTTTTAGAAATCATTTTTTAATCTCCTTTTTATGATTACACTGTTAGTATAGCAAAAAAGCTGGTTACTTCAACCAAGCTTTTCTTACTTTTTATAGACCTTTTGTTAAAAATCGTAGCAAAAATATTTTATTACTCCTCCAAAACTTTCACTTCTTCACCCTCCACAAGCAAAGCTTGGTGATTATTAAGGCAAGGCTTGATTGAGCAAGGCGCTAGCATTGGACAGATTGGCCAAAGCATTGGTCTCACCCTCCAACAAGGCTTCCAACTGAACCAATAAAAGTTGATAATTTGAAATTTTTTCTTTTGTGTTCATAGAGTCTATTATATCAAAAAGCCGGTCTTTCAACCAAGCTTTTCTTTAATTTTGTTATCCAAAAATTCATCAATCAGTCTATTTACAACATCGGGTTGGTCGGTATTAGAATTATGCCCCGCCTTATCAATCCATTGAACAGGCTTCCCAGTATTTCTTTCATAGGCCCTCAAATATCGTATACAAGACCCTGCACGATCTTCTTTTCCACATATAACCAATTGTGGACATTTTACTTCATAAGAAAACTTCTTCTCTACTGCTTCTGAAAATATCTTATATCCGTATCCCGCAAGACGAGCATACCTTTCTTGATCGCCATCATAAACCATCATCATATCATACATCAGTTTTCTTCCATAATCTGTTGTTGATACGCTTTTAGGGCCTGATTTCAAAAGAGAGTTCCATGGATAGATTCTATAAATTGCCTCCATATTTTTTAAGAGCCACAATTCCATAGCTGTATAATACTTCCTTTGAAGGGATGGTGAATCAATCATAACAAGACCTTTTAATTTCTCAGGAAAAAGTTGAGCATAAACCTGTCCTACATATCCTCCCATTGACTGACCAATTACTATTGGATTTTCTATTCTCTCTTTGACAAATATTTCATCCAGCCAAGTTGCTAAATCAAATAAAGTAAAATCAAGACGAAATGGATAAGATGAAGCGTGTCCAGGTGCGTCCCAAACCAAGACTCTATATGTATCTTTAAAATATTCTATTTGTTTTTCAAATAACCTATGATCAGCAATTAGCCCAGGTAAAAAGATAAGATTGCTTTGGGTTGATTCAACAGCATCATTTGTCCAATAATGAATTATTCCACTTGGTGTTTCATATGTTTTTTCAATCAAAGTTCAACACTCGCATTCTAATTTGTTTAATCTAGTTTATCGCAATTGCACTCATTCCTCTTATTAGAGTTTCTCGAGTAGGTCCACTAGAAAATATACCCTGCTTACTTATTCTCCTCCAAAACCTTCACTTCTTCACCCTCCACAAGCACAGCTTGGCGATTATTGAGGGGAAGCAGATTCAGCTGGTCGCTGTATGTATCCAGAGTTGCCTGAGCGCTTTCGACAAAGGGTTCTTCGCCAACATGAGGCAGGACATAAAAATCCACCTCGTTTAGTGCCTCTGTATCATTCAGTTCCTTAGCAACCGCCTTATCGTCCATAATCTTATTATAGTCAATGTCTTTGGCTGTGATGATAGCACCAGCAGATTCACCCACATAAACCATGCCATCCGCAATCTGCTCTTTTATCAAGGACAGAAGTTGCTTTTTCTTAAGTTCTTGCAAAAGGTAAAAGGTATTGCCGCCAGAGACATAGAGGAGTTTGCTTTGGAAAATTTTGGCCTGAGCTGTTTCTCTATCACAAGCTGAAATATCCAAGACTTCTACTTGAAATCCCAAGTCCTCAAAGGTTTGCAGGGCTTCGTCAATATAACCCCTATAGTCTTCTACATTTCCAGCCGTCGGGATAAAAAGTACCTGATTGCCCAATTGCTTTTCAGACGCATATTGTCTGAACAAGTCCTTGACTCCCGCAAAATATGAACATAAAAATAATTGTTTCATAGGATACCTCCTTATTTTTTCTTAATTTTATAAAGAATCCATTGACCATTTCTTTGGCTATCGATGAGATGTAAGTCCAAATTAGACAAATAATGCTCCAGTTTTTCTTGCTTTCTAAAGTCTGGTAGGTAGTAAGCTAATTTGCTCCATTCACATGCCAGTAAGATGATTCCATCAGGCTTGAGAATTCTCTTTAATTCCAAAAAAGCTTGAGTTAAATCTGACCAATGAAAATGGGTCTGAAATGCTGTAATCAAATCAAATTCCTCAACCGGAAGATTTGTATTCTCAACATTTTTCACCTCAAATGCTAGTCCAGGCCCAGCAAATTTTTCAGCTTCTCTAATGGCTGTAGTGGAAATATCAATCCCCAACACTTGGCTATTAGGAAAGTGTTTTTTCAAATATTTTGAGGATGCTCCATTTCCAACTCCAACATCCAAAATAGCATGAAATGGCTTCTTATGATCTAGCTGATTGACCGACCAGACAACCATAGGTAAATAGGCACGATTCCACAATTTCATCATCCATAAGCCGACAAAACCTGATGGTTTCTTAGATTGGTAAATTAAGTAAGGAAAAATAAGAATAATCAGAATGGCTATTATCACAAGATAAATCATAGGACTTCCCTCTCATATCTTCTGTCATAAAGCCTTTGAGCTTCCTTGGTGAATTTCTTGATAAAATCCGTCTTGGAGTCGGTATAGGCATCACGATTGTGCTCATATTGCTCCCACAAGGATAGCTTAAGTTTTTCATAGTCTTTAGCTACAGCAGGGTGCTCCTGTAAATAGTCTCTAAAGTAAAGTTCATCATGATCACCCTCATAGCGCAGATGCAGATGGAAAACCCGCTCGGCAAAACCACTCGGTGTGTAGCCTTTATTGAATGACATCCGCCCTTGGCTTTCTGACATGAGCAGATAACCATTTTGCAGCAACAAGTCTCTCGTTACCGTCATATCTGTTTCTTTAGGAATTTCCAGTAAAATATCCACTATAGGCTTAGCCCAGATGGTCTTTACCGATGTTGAGCCAATATGGCTAAGACGAACGATCTGATGTTCTGGCAAAAAACTCAAGAGTTGAAGCCGTTCCTCCTCATACCAATCTTTCCACTCATCCTGATGCTCTCTTAAAAAAATCGGAAAAAGCTGCCACAGCTCCTCTAGTGACATTTCCTCTAAAGATGGACTCATAAGCACCTCCTTAGGTAATTTATACAAGCGTTTTCTCTAGTTATGATTATAGGAAAAATACACATCCTAGTCAAACCTCGCACTTATTGAACAGATATTTATTTTTGTAACATTTTTAAAAAGTTTTAGTTGTCAAACAATCTATTTTTTAGTAGAATGATGTCGGAGATATATTATTTAAAAGGAGTTCTTTATGAAAAAGTTTAGGTTTGGCACTTGGCTTGTCCTGTCAGCCGGCTCTTTGTTGTTACTTTCACAGGCTCTTCCTGCAGAAAATGTTGCTGCTAATCAGAAGAACCAGATTAAGGTCCAGCTGCTTAACCATAGCGATGAAACAGCTATCGGGACTCTGGAGTTGAATGGGGAGTATCAGCTAAAGCTTGGGAAAAAGGACAAATACGGTCGGGCTACTGCTGCTCATGTACAAATGCAGGAGCAACACAAAGCCAAAAAGAAAAAGGAGACCAAGGTCACTTACAATCCCATCGGTTGGCACAATTACAAATTTTACTACGGTAATGGAGATGATCGGTCTTGGCTCATGAATCGCGCTCATCTGATTGGCTTCACTTTCAGCGGCCTCAATAACGAAGGGAAAAACCTCGTTCCGATGACCGCTTGGCTCAACTCTGGCAGTTTCCAAGGACTGGATGACAATAACCCAGATAGCATGCTCTATTATGAACATCGCTTGGAGCGCTGGTTGGAGGAAAATCCAGATTACTGGCTGGATTACAAGGTTACTCCGATTTACACGGACAATGAGCTTCTTCCTCGCAAGATTGAGATCCAGTATGTCGGGCTTGATGCAGAAGGCAATGTTGTCAGCATCCAGCTAGGGGGCAAGGAAACAATAGATGAAGACGGAATGTCTCATGTCCTCTTGGACAATGTCTCCCCAAATGCAGAGATTGACTACCAAACAGGCACTGCTGTCAATACTATGATTGAGTAGGGTTACAAATAAGAACACAAAAACAGACCATCGCTATGATGATCTGTTTTTTTTATTTATTTTTACCAATACAGACAGCCGTAAACCAACAAGACTGCAATCATACTGAAAAGCGAGCCAATCAGGTAGTATTCAGCAAAGGACTGGCTTTCTGAAATCTTATTATAGCGGGCGATAGACTTAGCTGTAAAAACTAGCCCAATCGCAGTAAACTGCCCGAAAATAAGGGAAAGTCCCATAATCAAGCGCTCCAAAATCCCAATCATGGCACCAGCCCCCGCAATAGTCTCTCCGCTGTCTTCCCCCGCCTGATACTTGCTGAAGAAGAGTTTAAAAAGGATATTGACCGGCTTACCAGTAAGTGCGAAGAAAAAGAGAGCCTGCAGCATGAGATAACGCTCAGACAGCCAATTAGGAGCTGGAATTTGCTGTTGACCTAAGAGAAAATAAAGAGCAAAAATGCTAATCAGATGCAAGACCTGATCCAGTATAAAGGCAAACTTTTGAGCATGATGCCGGACAATCAATGAATTCAGCCTATACTTCAAGAAGTCAATAAGCGCATGGCTGAGCCAGACCAAGGCGAAATATAGCAGATAATTAGGTAAGATAAGACCCAAGAGCAACAAGGGTAATAGAACAATTCCCAAGTGAAGAATCAAAAAATTTAACCGTCGGCTTTTAAGGTCGGCCATTTTCTGACTTTGAAGCTGAAAATCAGCTAGTACATGAGCCAGCAAAGTCAATACAAGAATCGGATTCTGCATGAAAAATTCTGAAAATCCCATAAAATTTGTCATTCTTCAGCCTCCTTTGCCGCCTGTAGAATCATTCTCATAGCTAAACGGCGATTTCTCAGATAGATCTTCAGACCAGACGACTTGAGCCGCTTACTAAGCGCACTGGGACTAATCTGCAGCAGCTCTGCTATTTCCCCATGAGAAAAATTCTCGTCATAGATATATTCCATGAGCATCCGCTCCAGAACTTCTCTCTGACTGTTATTCCACTTGCTCTGAATAAATGAAGTAGCTGCCAACACCGTATTGACCGACTGACTGAGCTCTTCATCTCCCAAGGATACAGCTATACGGCTGCTGCCGTAGTCGTTCTTCTCATGAATAGCCTCAATGGCTGCACGCGCCCTCCAGTAGGCCGGACCGTCCGCACCAATACTCTGCTCCCGATTGATATCCGTCACAATCTCCCCCAGACCAAGTCCAAAGCGAATCGGATGAGGAAAGCCCAAGGCAATCTGATCAAGGAGCTGCATAATCTCTGGATTAGGTCGCAGCAAAGCCTGAAACTCATCTCCAGTCGTTACCGTGAAAGGTGACACCAGATAATCCTGATAATCCTGATTTAGCACCGCCATCATGTCCTGCAGGTCCTTCTGGGCCTGCTTACGATTTTTCAGCTGTTTGGATTCAATTAAATCTCCAATAAGAGCAATATAAAGCATACCAAACCTCCTTTAAGTCCATTATAAAGGAAAATTTAAAAAATGTCTATTCAAACGGCAACTTTTTAGAATATCCATTGTAAAGGAAAGACTATTTTTTCTTTTTTGGTGCTGGTAAGGCAGGATAGGCAGCTTCAATCAAATTACAGAGAAAGGCAGCATCTTCTACTTCTTTTATATGAAGCATTGGCTTTGCGCCTGGATAAGGAAACTCATAAACCGGATTTTCAAAAAAATCCAGGGCTGGCTGGACTGACTTAAGCAACAAGCGATTGTCATAAATCCCGCCAAGTAAGCGCCCCCGATAATAGAGCAAATACTCTCCCATCATCTTGCGAAAGCTAATTTCTTGGCCTAAGCCCTGCAGCTGCTTCAGAATAAAATCCAAATATTCTTGACTAGATGCCATCGGAACACCTCCATGAATTGTTACTTTATTATACCAGAAATGAATGAAGATTTCCTGACTAAGAGATAAACACATCTCCTTCAATCCGTAGTCTATCTATCCTCAAGTAAGCAAAAAAGCTAGACCTTACAAGTCTAACTTTTTTACTTATTATTTTTTTAAAAGTCCTTCCTTTACCAGATAATCACGCGCAACAGCTTCCGCTTTTTTACCTTCGATGCCAACTTGATAATTCATCTGGCTCATCTGGTCTTCCGTAATTTTACCAGCCAGCTTATTGAGAATACCTTCCAACTCAGGGTGTTTTTCTAGCAGTTCAGCTTTCAGGAGAGGTGCCCCTTGATAAGGAGGGAAAAGGTGATTATCGTCTTCTAAAATCTGAAGTTGATAGCGCTCAATTTCAGGGTCAGTTGAGTAAACTTCCATAATCTGGATATCACCTGATTTAATTGCATCATAGCGAAGGGCTGGTTCCATGGTTGACACATTGAGATTCAGGCCATAGACAGATTGAAGTCCCTTGTTTCCATCTTCACGGTCGTTAAATTCCAAGGTAAACCCTGCCTTGAGCTTATCTTGGACTGCTTTAAGATCAGAGATGGTTTTAAGATTGTATTCTTTGGCGACACTCTTAGGTACTGCGATGGCATATGTATTTTGATAAGCCATGTGATTGAGCAAGACTAGATTGTCTTGTTTTTTGATTCCATCACGCGCTGCTTCAAAAACTTCTTCAGCATCATTGCTGACCTTTGGAGCAGGCTGCAAGAGAGTTCCAGTAATCGTACCGGTAAACTCAGGATAGATATCAACATCACCTTTTTTCAGAGCTTGATAAAGGAAGTCAGTCTTCCCAAAATTAGGCTTGACTGTCACAGTCATATCAGTATTTTCCTCGATGAGGAGTTTATACATATTCATGAGAATTTCTGGCTCTGGACCTAATTTCCCAGCAATAACCAGATGCTCCTTCTCCTGCTTGGGAAAGAGACTCGGTGTGTAAGAAGCGCCGAGGCCGAGGATTAAGACCGCAAAAGCTGTAAATACTGTCCGAAGCTTAGCCTTTTCCATACATTTAAGGAGACTGTTGAAAAGAATTGCCAAAACTGCAGATGAAATTGCCCCAATCAAGATCAGACTGGCATTGCGACGGTCAATTCCTAGAAGGATAAAGGAACCTAGTCCACCAGCTCCGACAAGGGCCGCTAGAGTTGCTGTTCCGATAATCATAACCGTTGCTGTCCGAACTCCTGACACGATGACGGGCATAGCTAGAGGCAGTTCAAACTTCTTGAGTCGCTCCCACTTGGTCATCCCAAAGGCGATTCCAGCTTCTTCTAAACTAGGATCAATCCCATTCAAAGCCGTGACAGTATTTTCTAAAATCGGGAAAATAGCGTAAATCACCAGAGCAGTCAGTGCCGGCAGTGTGCCAATCCCCATAAGAGGGATAAAGAGTCCCAACAAGGCCATTGAAGGAATGGTTTGAAAGATTCCTGCAATTTGCAGCACCCAATTGGCTGCCTTTTTGTGACTATGAAGATAGATAGCGAGCGGAATGGTCAGGAAGATGGCCACTAATAAGGTCAGAAGAGATAGCTGGAGATGTTGCCCTAAGGCTGCCAACCATTCGTCAAAGCGCTCCTGAAAGGTAGAAAACAAATTAGCCATGTTGAACACCTCCAAATAAATCTGCTACGAAGCTGGTCGCAGGTGCAGATAGGATTTCCTCAGGTGTCGCCACTTGACGAATCTCCCCATCCTGCAGAACAGCAATCCGATTGCCCAATTTCAAGGCCTCATCCGTATCATGGGTCACAAAGATTGTTGTCATCCCAAACTGGTCATGGATACTCTTGGTCAAGCTCTGCAATTGCTTACGTGAGATAGCATCAAGAGCTGAAAAAGGCTCGTCCATCAGCAGGATTTTGGGTTGAGCGATAATGGCGCGGACAATGCCCACCCGCTGCTGCTCACCACCAGACAGCTCACTCGGAATACGCTGAGCATAGTCTTCAGCAGGCAAGCCTACTAGCTTCAGCAATTCATTGGTCTTCTGCTGAATCTCTGCCTTGCTCCATCCTTTCATTTCAGGAATGAGAGCAATATTTTCAGCCACCGTTAGATTTGGAAAGAGGGCAATCGCTTGTAAGACATAGCCTGTGGAAAGGCGTAGCTCACGCTCATCATAGTCTTTGATGCGCTTGCCATCCATATAGATGTTGCCATCTGTTGGCTCTAAAAGACGGTTGATCATCTTGAGCATGGTTGTCTTACCAGACCCAGAAGGACCCACTAAAACCATAAATTCACCATCCTCAATCTGTAGGTTGACATCTCTCAAGACATCCTTTTCTGTATAGCGTAGCGCTACATTTTTATATTCAATCATTCTTTGTCCTCATTTTAAAACTTCCCTCGATTGGTCAAGTCTTCTACCTTAGGCATGACTTCTTTATTGTCCCAATGCTCTACAATCAATCCATTCTCTAAACGGAAGATGTCATACTGGGCATAAGCCACCCCATCTATCTGAGTCTGTCCATAGCTAACCACATAGTTTCCTTGTCCCAGAAGCTGGAAAACAAAGTCAAAAGTAACCCCGTGCTCTGCAACATAGTTTTTAAAAGCCTGACTTCCTTGACCAATCTCATGATTATGCTGAATCAAATCTTCTGCCACATAATCATCCCACTGCTCTAGTTCGCCGTTTTGAAAGATTTCTGTCAAGAAACGACGAACGGTTTTTTTATTTGCTACTGTCTTGTCCAAATCCATAATTTCAAAATCTCCAAAGATCTGATCTAACTGTCCATTTTCTGGAACACGATAGTAGTCAATGACATCCCAATGCTCCACGATACGGCCATTCTCATCCGCACGGAAAGTATCCGTCGTCACCCATTGAGCTTCCCCGCCATTGAGATATTGATGAACATGGACGAAGACTAGATTGCCGTCTTCAATGGTGCGAACAATCTTCATCTCACGCTCGGGATGGCGCTCAAAGAAATTTGCAAAGAAAGCCGCAAACCCTTCTTTCCCATCTGGCACACCTGTCGAGTGTTGAATGTAGGTATCCCCTACAGACTGAGCTTGAGCCTCGGCAACGCGCCCATCTTGAATGGCATGAATGTATAAATTTTGTGCATTTTCAACTTGTTTTGAAATGTATAAATTTTGTGCATTTTCAACTTGTTTTGACATGATTTATGCCTCTTTTTCTTTTAAATTCGCTAAGATGCGTTCCTGATAACTTTCAAACTGGCGAATTTCTTCCTCTGAGAAGCCTTTATAAAAAATAGCATCCAATTTTTGACTGACACGATGGCCAACTTCTTTCTGAGACCAACCTTGCTCCGTCAACTTGACATATTTTTTTCGCTTGTCTAAACCACACTGACTAAAGGTCACCAAGCCCTGCTCTTCCAACTTTTTCAGCATAGTCGTCAGCGTATTATTGGCAAGTCCCGTCGCCAGCGCAATGTCTGTCGCCGTCGCACAGCCCGTTTCACTATTCCATAAAACTGTGAGAATCTTGCCCTGTTCACTGCGATAAAGAGCTTCTGGATCTTGACTCAGTAACTTTTGAAAAATCCGCCCATTCAACAAACGAATGTGGTGGGCTACTAAATGACTATCTTTCATGATTTCTCCAATTCATTTCTATATCGAATTGATTTTTTATTTATTGTAACACTTGCAGTTTCATCTGGCAAGAATTTTGTTCTATTTGGAAATAATTTTAAACTGGGTAAAGAAAAAAAGCAGGTTCAACCTGCTTTAAAATCTAAAATTTATTGTTTCCGATTGATGTATCTGTTGAACAAAATGGTCATAACTTTCAGATTCTTGAGGAATAAGAATGGACCACTTTTTCAAGAGCGCCCCGTAACCTGATAATTTACCTATGTCGTTATCAACAACCTTCTCCACGCTTGGGAAAATAAGACCGGCTGTTTTAGCTTCTAAAATGTATGTATAGGAAATCAGTTGATATAAATCCTCACGATTGATTCCTTTTTCAGTAAATTCTAGCTTTTTATATTTGGCATCTAGTACGATTTTTAAATCTTTATGATAGAAGTCTGGATAAATTTTTCGAACATGACTGCTAAATACAGAAATGCCATCCGTCTTTTCTTTGTTTCGTGGGTGGATAAAACCTTCTGGCAACAATGTCTGGACATACTCTTCCCAAAGCCAAGCTACATCAAAGAGAACACCGTGTATTTTTTGCTCTTGAAGTCCTAAACCGTGCTTTTCTCTATTCATAATCAACAGACAGAGTTCCTGTAATTTTCTATATTCTCGAAAATAGGCATGACGGACAGGTTTAGTTTGATTTAGTCTGATAATCTTAACACGATCAGCTAGTTTATAAGACGGAGTCACACGAATGATTTCTGTTACATTTTCACGATTAGCATCAAATACTCCACTTCCAATTATTTTCTGATTCTTAATATACTCAATAGTGTGTCGAATCAGCTGCATCAATGGATTATCATAAGCAAACTCTCTAGTAGTGTAGGAAATATTTCCTATAAAAGGAACATTTTTCTTAAGATGATTTCCTACATCAATCGCTCCCTTTACATGGCTATCATTATGGAAAAACCTCTGGTATTCCTTATAAAGCCCTTTTCTCAAAGCCGCTTGCAGATATTTTGGAAAGAGGTAAACCAATAGTTGATAGAGTTTATCTTCGCTAGATAAACCAACATCCAAGTTAGTGAGATTGATATTTAGGACCTTCTGCAAGAGATAATGTAAAAAATAGTCGTTATTAGCATTTGAAAAACGAGAGGAAATCGTTAATCTTTCCTGACCGTAACCCAGAAAACCAATCACATTTCCTGTTTTAATGTTCTGATTTACAGTTTCAAAAATTTTATGGTCCTTGTCCAAGTCAGAAATATTTTTCAAGTCATTTGGGAAAATGAAAATACTATCCTCTTGAGAAAGGCTTTCTAAAGTTCTATCTAAAAGTACCTGACTAATTTTTGGGTAGATTTCAACAAAATCCTCTTTTTTTATAAATTGCTGATTATCAGTAATCCTCATTATCATTCTCAACGCCTTCATTGTTATCAGTTATTGACTGATTGGTTTGCTCATTGCTTGTCTTATCAAATGCCTTTTTCAAAGTTTCCAAAGTTTCAACTTCTTCATAAGAACCTCGCAAGTAGTCTTCTAGAAGCGGCTTAATATAATCAGACCAGAGCAATTCATAGTCAAAGTCTACATCCTGCAACTTAAGGAAATAACTTGGTCCAACATGGTAATGACTATTGAGCTCTTCTACTTTTTCTATGGCAGCATTCAAGTTTCTTAGACGAATTTTCGCTTCTTCAGCACCATCTCCAAGAAGTTTATCAAGCATTCCCAGCTGACTTTCAGCCGTGATTTCTACAAAACGGAAACGACGGCGCATGGCAAAATCAAAGGTATCCACCGAGCGGTCAATATCATTCATTGTTCCGATGATGTAGACATTTTCAGGAATATAAAACTTCTCATTAGTTTCATGCAAATTAGCATATTGGGTCGAAACCTCTCCATCCTTACCACGATAGCCCGGATCAATGGAGAAAAAAAGTTCGCCAAAAATCTTAGAAATCTCACCACGATTGATTTCATCGATGATGAATACGAAGTTTTTATCCGTATCAATCTCTGTTGGAAAAATATAGTCTTTTAGACCAAACTTTTTTCTTAACGTTTCAAGAACTTTTTTTCCCTGACTACGATAATAAGTCTGTTTTAAATAATTTTCATCTTTATAGAGTTCATAGACATAGGATTTAGTCAAGACTGTCCCTTGACTTTTGCTCTCATAATTGACATTAAAATTATTCCGGCTATTAACAGTAAGATAAGAAAAATCTGTCAAACGCTCTTTTTCATCTCTATTATTTACATATTCAAGATAGGCATTCCAAGCTTCATCAAAATTATCTTGTCCTCCTGTTTTTTGAGCTTCGTTAGCTTTCTGACAAAACTTCTTAAAAATTCCATCTTGTAACTCAAAACTTATCTGGCTATTATCATTAGAAACAGGTCGCAACCCCTCTACAAAATCTGTATAGTCATAAGAGGGATGGAATTGTACAAAATCAATTTGTTCCTCATTTCCTCCGGTCAACATATTAGCAATTTGTCTGGCAAGATAAGTTTTCCCCGTACCAGGAGCACCACGGAGGATGAGGTTTTTGGATTTTTCTAGTTTTTCTATATAATTATTTATATTTTTATTCATAACAGATGTTTCTTTCTTTTTTTCATACGTGCCATTCAAAATAGATTTATATAAATTAATACGCTCGGTAGATCTATCCCAATTTACAGTCTGCCTAGCTCCTTTTTTATTTTGATATCTCCACTCACCATCTGCTTTTAACCAATCAACTCCAATACAATGTCTAAATTTTTGCTTTCTATCATCATAATAATAACTTTCTACACATCGCCCAATACCAAAAATTCTATCAAATCCAGAAGTTGCAATAATATAATCATTTACCTTTATATCATGAGCAAATTGCCAGATAAACTGATTTTGTCTAGTTCCTTGATTTAAATCTTCTGGACTCGTATAGTCTAAAAGACTTCCTAGATCAGAACTAAAATCAATGCACGCAATCTTCTCTTTTTTAAAAAGCTCCCATAAGCTTCCACCACTTCCGGCTACTATCATCCAGTAATCTACTTTATTTTCCATAAAAATCCTCCAACTTTTTAACCTGTCCTTTAAAATCTTATATTCATTTTCTAATCCTTTGCGTTGCTGCGAAAACAATATAGATAGCGCTCTACATTATGATATAAGAATTAAAAATCCTAATTTTAAAAGGATAATATATTTTTTCTTTATCATAGCATAATTATAGGAAAAATAAAAGAAATTATAAGCAAAAAAGCCCAGTGTAAAGAGGAAATATCCCCCCACACACTGAGCTTATTTTTTTATCTTAGTAATATTCACCCTGACGGTAATCCCATGAGTTGAAAGTATCGGACAGGTGCATCATGATTTTATCGATATCCAAGCCTTTGCGGATAACCACAGGCGCTGGTGAGATGGAACGTTGACCACCTTGTTCTGGAATTAGTTTTCCATCCTTGTCCACCATGGAGACCATAACACCTTGCTCGTAGCGAGTTTCAATGGTCTTGTCTGGCTGGATAGAGGCTACATAGTCATCTGCTTCAATGACCAAATCAACAGCATTTTCGATGCGCTCGCCAATTCCTTCAACCTTGCCACGGTTTCCTTTACCGGATGGGTTAGCTGAGGATGCATAGACCATCTTGCCTTCTTCCCAAAGCTTAGCTGCCAGCTGCTCGCCTGCCTTACCAAACTTAATAACAAAACAGCTAGTGCCACGAACATCTGTCATCAGCTCTTCCCGACCGTCACCATAGGCTTTAAGCTTTTCAAATGCTTCTGGCTTCCATGGAAGGATACAGCCCAAGAGGATGTCTTCATCCCAATGCTTTTGATAAAAAGCTTCAATTTCCGGATTTAGCTGAGCCAAAGCACGGAGCTCATTCATACTGCCACAGAGAACAACACCTGGCTTATTACGGTTACGAGACTTAGCTTCGAACTTACGCTCCAAACCTGCCTTATCGCTGGTCATAATGATGTACCCCACCTTGGTCGGGCAAACGATACAGCCGCCGTCGCCTTTCAAGATGTCATAACCTTCTTGTGAAAGCTGTCCGTTCCATTGAATGTGTTTTGTCATAAGTTTCTTCCTTTTCTATTAAATTAAGATTTATTTTACCATATATTTTTATCGGAGACAAGGTTTTTTCAGAATTTTCTCAATATAGCAAAAATATGGTTACTGCCAATAAGATGGACGATTTTTTTCATATTCCGCAATCAAATCCTCATACTGCAGCGTAATGCCGATATCATCCAGACCGTTGAGGAGCTTGTGCTTCCATTCTCCATCAATGTCAAAGGAGAATTCTCCAACCGGCGAAAAAATCTTCTGTTGCTCCAAATCCACCGTCACTTCATCTGTCGGCTTCAGGTTAGCCAAGGCTTGTCGGACTTCCAATGGCTGGACGATCGGCAGCATACCGTTATTAAGCTCATTGTTATAGTGAATATCCCCGAAAGATCCAGCAATGACTACCTTGAAGCCATAGTCAGCCAAGGCCCAGGCAGCGTGCTCGCGAGAGGAACCCGCTCCGAAATTATCCCCTGATATCAGAATAGTCGCCTTACGGTACTCCGGTCTGTTAAAGACGAAATCAGGATCTTCAGTGTACTGATTGTCCAGATAGCGCCATGCGTACATGAGATACTTGCCAAAGCCTTTTTTGTCAATCAACTTGAGAAACTGCTTGGGTAAAATTTGGTCCGTATCAATATTATCGTTCATGAGGGGAACCGTTGTCCCCGTATAGATTGTAAATTTTTCCATAAAACTTCCTTACTGGACCTCCGGTAGCTGGCGGACATCTACAAAGCGCCCGGCAATGGCTGCCGCTGCTGCCATGGCTGGACTGCAAAGATGGGTCTTAGCACCAAATCCCTGACGATCCTCAAAGTTCCGATTACTAGTAGAGGCACAGTGAACTCCATCTGGTACCTTGTCTGGATTCATCCCCAGGCACATGGAGCAACCTGGATCACGCCACTCAAAGCCTGCATCCATGAAAATTTTATCCAGTCCCATCTTTTCAGCAGCCCGCTTGACCGGACGAGAGCCTGGTACGACGATAGCTGTCAGATTGGGGGCGATATGCTTGCCAGCGACAAACTTAGCTGCCAGCTGCAAATCGCTGAGTCTGGCATTGGTACAGGATCCGATAAAGATATAACCTAGGTCAATATCTTCTGCTTTCTTACCCGGAGAGAGGTCCATGTAATTGTAGGCCCGCTCGTCGTTCATATCGCGAATTTCTGGGAAAGCCGCGCCGAACTCTACTCCCATAGAAGGATTGGTTCCCCAAGTTACCATAGGTGCTAGCTGGGAGACATCAATCTCAATGACCTTATCATAGACAGCATCAGGATCACTGACTAGAGTCTTCCAATCAGCTACTGCCGTCTCAAAATCCTTGGGAGCTCCCGGACGCCCTTTAACGTAATCATAGGTCTTCTGGTCAGGGTTCATAATGCCTATCTTTGAGCCAAACTCTATAGACATATTGCAGATGGTCATGCGCTCTTCCATGGTCAGATGCTCAATCGCATCACCAGCATACTCGACCACATGACCGACACCTGCAGCCACACCATATTGGGCAATCAGAGCTAGGATAAAGTCCTTAGAATAGACACCTTTAGGTGGCACTCCGGTAAATTTGACCAACATTTTCTTAGGCTTGACCTGCCAAATGGTCTGCGTGGCAAAGACGTGCTCTACCTCCGAAGTACCGATTCCAAAAGCAATAGCTCCAAAAGCTCCGTGAGTGGCCGTGTGACTATCGCCACAGACGATGAATTTGCCCGGCTGAGTCTTGCCCGTTTCGGGTCCAACCATATGAACAATCCCCTGCAGTTCCGATCCGTGAGCCGCATGCTCGATGCCAAAATCTTTGACATTCTCAGAAAGTTTATCAATCTGTGCCTTGGAAATCACATCCCGAATATCATAGATATTGACCGTAGGAACATTATGGTCAAAGGTTCCAAAGGTCAAGTCCGGCCGTCTAACTTTGCGCCCTGCATCTCGAAGACCTTGAAAAGCCTGAGGGCTGGTTACTTCATGAATATAATGCTGATCCACATACATAAGCTGGGGTTGGCCTTCTTCACCAGTTATCAGATGCCTTTCCCACAGCTTATCAAAAATCGATTTTCCAGCCATACTAGCTTCTCCATATGTAATATAAAATTCCGATTTCCACTATTATTCCGCAAATCCAAGCCAACCAGAAATACCATTTTCTGGTCTTATGGTGAAAGAGGCGACCGCCTAATAAAGCGCCCAAACCTGCGGCTGCCAAAGCTGACAGTAGCAAAGTTTTCTCTGGAATGCGATAGTGATTTTTCTTAGCCTTTCGCTTATCCCAACCATAAAGCAGGAAAACGACAAGGTTCCATAGCAGGCAAATACCCGTTAATATCCATTTCATAAGTTATTGATAATGGCCTCCGTCATTTGAGCTGTTGTCGCCTGACCGCCAAGATCTCGCGTTAAAATCCCTTGAGCCAAAGTCTTTTCCACCGCTGCTTCAATCGCTTCTGCAGCTTCAAGCTCTGCAAAACTATCCCGCAGCATCATGGCTACTGAAAGAATCATACTGATAGGATTGGCAATGCCTTGCCCTGCAATATCTGGAGCTGAACCATGGATAGGCTCGTAAAGACTGGGTCCTGCAGCCGAATGACTGGCCGATGGCATAACTCCCAGCGTTCCCGACAAGACGCTGGACTCGTCTGAAAGAATATCCCCAAAGAGATTTTCCGTTACGACGACATCAAACTTAGCAGGATTGGTAATCATGAGCATAGCAGCGCTGTCCACCAGCTGGTGCTCCAAGGTCACGTCTGGATAATCCTTGGCCACCTCATCTGCTACTCTGCGCCAGAGTTTGGATGTCGCTAACACATTTTGCTTGTCAATACTGGTCACGCGCTTTCTGCGACCACGCGCAATGTCAAAGGCCTTACGGACAATCCGCTCCACCTCTTCATAGCTGTAGTCGTTGATATCCCGCGCGGTTCTATCCTCCAAAATATGCTCACCAAAGTAAATCCCACCAGTCAGCTCGCGCACGACCACAAAGTCCACACCAGCAATTCTTTCAGCCTTCAAAGGCGACAAATGCTTCAGAGCATCGAAAATCTTAACTGGACGGATATTGGCATAGAGTTCAAGTTCCTTCCGCAGAGCAAGCAAACCTTGCTCCGGCCGAACTGGAGCATTATCATACTGGGGACTACCGATAGCTGCTAGGAGAATAGCATCCGCCTCCTTGGCTGCTACCAGAGTTGACTGAGGGAGAGGATGACCTTCCGCATCAATACCAGCACCCCCAAAAGCTTTCTCCGTGATATGATAAGTAAAACCGAACTTGTCCGCAACAGCAGCCAGTACTTGGAGACCGGCTTCCATGATTTCTGGACCGATACCGTCACCCGCCAGAGCTACAATTTCTTTTGTCATAGTTGCTTCCTTCTAATTATTTGCAGGCAGATCGCGATAAGATACCTGATGGCCGATTTCACCAGCATTTTCCTTTTGCACAAAGGTATTGGCATGGATATAGGCAATGGCGCTGGCCTTAAGAACATCAAAGTCAATACCAGAGGAGTTGAAAATCGTATCTGTATCCGTATTTTCAACAGCTACCAAGACGCGTGCCTGAGAGTCAATACCATCCGTTACCGCCTCGATGTTATAAGACAAAAGTTGGACGGACTGGTTAAAGAATTGGTCAATGGCATTAAAGATAGCTTCGACACTTCCCTTACCTTCTGCCACACAGCTGACCGTCTCGCCGTCGCCATTAACCAGCTGCACATCCGCTGTGATGGTATGGTCGTCGTTGGTCGTGAGCTGCAGATCATCAAAGTGGAAGCCTTCAGGATTTTCGACGGTCGTTCCAGCAATCAGAGCCCGAATATCAGCATCCGTGACTTCATTTTTCTTATCAGCCAAGACCTTAAATTTAGCAAAGAGATCATTGATTTCAGATTCCGCAAAGTCCAGAGCCAGTTCTTTGAGTTTTTCGACAAAGGCATGGCGGCCAGACAGTTTGCCAAGCGGCAGTGAATTGCTCTTGACTCCAACCAACTCTGGTGTGATGATTTCATAGGTCAGTGGATTCTTAAGAACACCATCCTGATGGATACCGGACTCATGAGAGAAGGCATTGCCACCAACAACCGCCTTGTTCTTAGGCACTGGAATACCTGAGAAGCGGGATACCAGCTCTGAAGTGTTGATGGTTTCATTAAGGACAATGTCTGTCTCAACCTGGTAATAGTCCTGGCGAATCTCTAAGGCAACTGCTACTTCTTCCAATGCTACATTTCCAGCGCGCTCACCGATTCCATTGATAGTTCCCTGAACACGACCAGCACCATGCTTGATAGCCGTCAAAGTATTGGCCGTTGCCATACCAAGGTCATCATGGCAATGAACACCAAATACCACCTTATGATCAGAAGTCACATTTGCCACTAGGTAGTCGAAAATATTTGCAAACTCTTCTGGCGTGGTAAAGCCGACTGTATCTGGAATATTGATATAAGACGCACCTGCATCAACCGCTGTTTGTACCACCTGAAAAAGGAAATCCAGCTCTGTTCGTGTCGCATCCTCTGGTGAAAACTCGACTATATCGAACTTGGAGCGCGCGTAGGAGACATGCTCTTTCACAGCTTCTAAAATCTCTTCCTTGGACTTTTTCAGCTTAAACTCTCTGTGAATAGGACTGGTCGCAATGAAGACATGAATCTGTGGATGCTTGGCATCCTTGAGCGCCTCGTAGCAGGCATCAATGTCAGATTTAACCGAACGCGCCAGACCAGTGACGGAAGCTTTAGTGATGACTTTAGCAATCTCCTGCACCGCCGCAAAAGAATCTGGACTCGCAGCTGGAAAACCGGCTTCAACGACTGAAATCCCCCACTTCTCTAACTGCTTGGCAATAGCCACCTTCTCCTTGATAGAGAAATTCACTCCTGGTGTCTGCTCACCATCCCGGAGGCTGGTATCAAAAAACTCAACTTTGCGTGTCATAGACAACTCCTTTTCTAAGATACATAGACCATTTAGGAAAAACTCTTCCCCAACTTCTAGGTCGTGTTCAATGACTGAGACGGTATGAGACAAATTGATTTCAGAAAAATCAAGATGTAGCCCCACTCCCGTCGCTCCTTTAGAAACCATTTCTTCCTCATCAGAGTTTGAGGTAAGATAGGTGAAATAAAAAACATCTCACTTGAGGAACAAGCGAGATGTTGATTTACTCCCGCTTGGTAAGCCAAACAGGACTAATGCTTTTGCACTAGCCCGAGTAACGCAACAACAAAGCAAAGCTTGAAGATTGGGTTGACTTCATGTTTGACTAACTCCTTTTTGAGATGGTTTCTTATTGTTTAGTATTTTAACACAGTATCATAAACCTGTCAAGAAAAAGTCGATATTTTCTGAAAATTTTTAATATGCTGGATTATTTTTGAGGAGATTAGCAAAAATAAGAGAAAGAAAAAGAAGCAGGGTAAGTCTCACTTCTTCCAATTTTCTTAGTATTTTGATTCATTTACTCACTTCATCCAGCTTATTCTGAAAGCGTCTGTTCTCCTGATAGCGAGCTTCTAGAACATCGTCTATGCGCCTTTTGTATTGCTGATGGTATTGATCCAGATTATCCTCTATTTGAAAAATATAAGGTTGAACCGCTGTCAAAGGAACCTCTCTACATGCATAAGAAATCGCATCTAAGAGTTTGTTCGTCTCTCTGTCAAACTTATAGTAGTATGTATCTAAGTCTGTCTCTGCTCGATCAAACTCACGCATTTTTAGAGCATGTTCATCTTCCAGTTCCTGAAGCTTCTTTTTATTCAGCATTGCCTCACCTCCTAACCCTTAATCGGGCTATCCAAAGAAGGCATCTGCATCGTCTGAGTTAGATGAGTTTCAGCAGCTTGCGCTGCCTTACCTTCAAATCCACCCTGAATGTTTTTAACATAGTTAGTAGAAGCATAATTTTTCATATCCAAAGCCGCCGCCTGTAGCTGAGTTGCTAACTCCGCTCCTTTAGCAAGAATAAGCTGCTCTTTGGCTGCTATCAAAGCCTTGATAGCTTGCCGCTCCTGCTCTTTCATCTTTTCTTTAAACTGTTTTGCCAACTCCGCTTTAGTTATGAGGGCATCATCATTTACTATCAGAACCATTCTTACCCCTCCATGTTCCTTTTACATCTGCCAAGAGATTATTGAAATCCTCAGCTTGCTGAGTATCGACTGCTGCAAAATCTCCACTAGCTCTAACCAAAGTCATTCCCAACTGTTCAATCTCTGTCATAAAGCCTTTTGCAGATGTCTCTGTGTTGCTTTCAATCGTATCATCCCAAAAACGAGAAACATTAAAATCAGCCAATAAACTCGCTACCTCTGTACCACTCAGATAGGTCACCATTCCCATCGCCTCTGTACTCGTATCCTTTACTGTATTTTGGACAAATTCTTTGGCATCCGACAATAAGGTTTGGACATGCTTAACTTTATCTTCCATTTCAAAGATAGCCAGCTGTGCTGCAGTCTGAAGGAGACGAGCACGAACCAAAATTCTATCTTCTCCTGTAAGATTGCCATTTCCCAACTGTTCCTGATAGCGAGTAATAGCTTCACGATCCCAAGCCATAGATTCCAAGCGAGCAACCCTAATAATTTCCTTGTATTCTGTCTCAAATTGATGATAGAAGGCATACCCCAAAACAGCCCTATCAGGAAGATCTCCTTTCATTAGAGAATTGAATATATTTGAAGCGGTTTCTTCATCAACTCCCAGTTTTCGAAGAGCATCCAGAGTTTTAGCAATTAGACGAGCTAGCTTTTCACCCGCTCTCAGCAGTTCTGGATGATAATCAGCAGAAGCGGTCAAAAAAGAACTTTTACCGTCTCCCTGAAAAACACCAAAATCATGGGCACTCTCAGAATCGAAACTCTGGGTATAGTATAAGGGAACCACAATATTAACTTTACCAACAGGTCCACCTTCACCTCTTACATGATATTGCTCACCGTCCTCAGGTAAATGAGCAATTGTATATTCTCTATTAAGCATACTCACCATGTCAAAGGGATTGACATAATATTCAATTTTTTTACCTATGGCTTTGATTTGATCGGGAGTTAATCCCATTTTTAAAAGGCTTTTGGTAGTATCCGGACCATCAAAGAGGACCACTCTTCCAATCTTATCTAAATCATTACTGCTCAATCCAGCTATTCCTTGAACCGTCACCATGGTCCCTAGCGAATGTGCTGAAAGATCCATTGTTGCATTAGGCGCTTTCTCTCTCATTTCTTGGATACGAGTTTTCATGGCCTCGGTTGCCAAAGGAGCTTGTGGAATATGGATGTGATTAAACGCAAACTGAGCGTCATTATCTATCCAATCATTCAAATTTAGTGCTTTGATGCCCCGCTCAAGTATCTTATCTAAGTTAAAACCATCGCTACCTCGAATAGCCATATAAGTTTTCTTGGTATCTTTTCCCAACGTCGGCGTATCCGTTAAAAAATAAGAATTAAAGCCCGCTTTTTCGTCAGTCATTAACCCCTTTTGATAGCTGTCTACAATACGTGGCTCACGTCTCATACCGTTCGTATCAGGTACTGGTACGGTGGTAATTTTATTGACATCGTGCAAATCAGAATCAGGTTGTAAATAGACCCTGCCATCATAAGGAAGATTCTTACCTCCAGGGGTGATTTCTTCATCATAAATTACTTCTTTTGAGAAATCAAATACTTTTACTTTGGTTGAGTTATTTTTAGGTGGAAAATTATTAGGACGACCAGTATAAGCCGACTGCGCTAAATCTCCATAAAAATTATCAAAAGTTTTTAAATTACTATTACTCATAAATATCCCATACATTGCCTTTCAAGACTCTTATCGGTTGCATTTCAGAAATTCTCTTAATATCAGGAATACTGTTTCTATTATGTTCTAGCGGGAAACCCAGAGTAAATTCAGAATCTTCAATATTATTAATTCTTCCGCTTAAAGTTAGTATATTCCCCCCACCTTGAGGAGTTCCGTTACCTATATCCTCAATTGTCAAACTACCCCAGTCAAACTGAACACTTTTAACTTTAGGATTTCTGGATTTAACAAATTCAGCCATTTCTTCTTCATGCTTTTTTAAATAAGCTAGCTGTTTCTCTTTTGGACTTCTCAAATCGAAAGTCTCATCTGTGAATAAACTTTTGTTTTGAACTGTCATAATCGTCCCTCCTATGACTAGAGTGGTTGCTATCGCAAGAATAGCTAATCTATTTTTTTTCATTATTTATCCTCCAAAGTAAAGAGAAGTTACTATTATTATATCATGAATGCATTAAAAAATAATTTTGAAAAGTATTCCGTAAAATATGAAATTTACAAACTGCGCTAAATTTGCGTAGAAATTATGAAAGTTTTTTAAATTACTCTTCGCCAAATCCTCTTCCTCCTACACGAAGCGGACTCCCACTTCCAATTCCTTCAATAAAATCTTCTTTATTGTTCTTTCCATCTTTTATGTAAACCAAAACACTCCAACTTGAATCTTTGATATGATTAAAACCACCAAAAACTCGAATAACATTACCTTCACCCTGCGGTGTTCCATTTCCTATTTCTTCCCAACGTGTTTCTTCCCAAGCAATTTGAACAGACTCCACTTTAGGATTTAAAGACTTCACAAAATCTTCTATTTCTTTTTTATGCTCCTTCAAATAAGCTAGTTGTTTCTCTCTTGGACTTCTTAAATCGAAAATTCCATCTGTGAATAAACTTTTGTTTTGAACTGTCAGAATCGTCCCTCCTACGACCATAGAAGTGGTTAGCGCTACGATTGATAGAGTAGCCATTTTACTTTTTTTCATCATTTTTTCTTATATTCTACTACTTTCTATGAATTTCACAGTATCACTTCTTAAGTCACTTCGTTTCTAAGAAGAATATACACCCTCATCTCCTCATATATTGAATGCCTCGGAAAACGAGAAAGGCTGTTAGAATCAGAGAAACAAGCCAGATGGTCTTCAAGAGGTAAAACTGAATCAGATAGGTAGAGATGATGGCTCCAACTACAAAGCTTGCCAGTAGGGCTACAAAGAAAAGGCCTTCTTTCAAATCTTTCCCTTTCTTGTTTCGAGCATAGTTGCCAAAAGCTACCATGGTTTTCTTGATATTCCCCGTCATAAAAGAATTGTTATAGACAATGCCATCCACCTCGCCAAAAGCGGTCGCAACTAGGCCCATACAGAAAGCCAGTGGTGGCACGATATAGAGATGGGGTACATTTGCTGGCAAAAATCCAGCGATAACTGTCGTCAATATCAGAGGAAAAACACTGGACAGTCTGCGCCAAGAATGCTCAAAGTGATGCTGAAAAACGGTCATCAGAAAAATCCCCAGCATAAAGGCCAGCATAGTTGCCAATTTAACTTCAATTCCTCTTGTCTCTTGATTGATGAGTTCAACCGAAAGGAAAACGACATTTCCCGTCTGACCTGCCACCAAGGTGCCTCCCCTCTCAATGAAGGTATAGGCGTCAATAAATCCTGCACAAAAGGTCAAGAGGCAGGCAAAAAATTTTGAACGAGAGTGAAACTCTCTTTTTACAAATTGTTTCATAAACCACCTACAAAATAAGGGAGTGACCAGACTCCGAAAATCCTAGATTTCAGTCCGTCCACTTCCCCTTGCTAGATTATATTTCAAAACCTTGCAGCTACTGCGATTCACCAGATTCACAAACTTTTATTTCCTCAAATGACAGAGCTAGAAAGCTGCCTGTCCTAGCCTTCTCTGGCTTCCTTAAGGATTTTTTCAATCTTGGTCGTAATCAGGTCAATAGCCACCTTATTAGAAGCTCCCTCTGGAATGATGACATCCGCATAACGCTTGGTCGGCTCGATGAACTGATGGTACATAGGCTTAACGACACCCAAATACTGTTCGATAACGCTATCCAAACTGCGGCCGCGCTCTTCCATGTCCCGCTTAATCCGACGGATAATCCGAACATCATCATCTGTGTCCACAAAGATCTTAATATCCATCAAATCTCTCAGGCGCTGGTCCTCTAAGACCAAAATCCCCTCAACGATGAACACATCCTGAGGCTCCTGACGATAGGTCTTTTTGCTGCGGGTATGCTCCGTATAGTCATAAGTAGGAATATCCACAGGCCGACCAGCCAAGAGCTCCTTGATTTGCTCAATCATCAGGTCCGTGTCAAAGGCAAAAGGATGGTCATAGTTGGTCTTCACCCGCTCCTCAAAAGTCAGATGTGTCTGATCCTTATAGTAGGAGTCATGCTCAATCATGGCAATATTTTCGTTTGGAAAATTAGCCAAAATTGCTCGAGAAACACTGGTCTTTCCGCCTCCGGAACCACCAGTTACACCAATAATAATAGGTCTATTTTGCATTATAAGCTCCATCTCTTGTTATCTTATCTATTTTACCGCAATTCATGTTATAATGAAAGAGCTAAAATAAAAAAAGTACATGCTTAAAAATAGAAAAAGGAGGTTTTTATGTTCAAACTTGGAATCATCGGAACAGGTTCTATTTCTCATGAGTTCATCAAGGCCGCTCACTCAACAGGCGACTATCAGCTGGCAGCTGTCTACTCTCGTGCTCTGGCTTCTGCTGAGCGCTTTGTGCAAAACTATGAAAATACGGCCATTTTTACTGAAATGCTGGACTTTCTGTCGTCTGATATCGATGTCGTTTATATCGCCAGTCCCAACAGCCTGCATTTCAAGCATGCCAAGGTAGCCATTCTGGCTCGTAAACATGTCATTGTTGAAAAGCCGGCAGTTTCTCGTCCCAAAGAATGGCGGGAATTGATCAAGCTGGCTGACGACCACCAAGTCTATCTCTTTGAAGCTGCCCGCAACTATCATGAGCAGGCCTTTGATACGATTAGTGATTTCCTCAAGGACAAGACTGTCTTAGGAGCTAACTTTACCTACGCCAAGTATTCTTCAAAAATGCAAGCTCTGCTTGCAGGAGAGCAGCCCAATGTTTTCTCAGCTAAGTTTTCTGGCGGTGCTTTGATGGACTTGGGTGTCTATCCTGTCTATGCGGCTATCAGACTCTTCGGCCATCCTCGCTTCGCTCGCTACAGCGCCCAGCAGCTAGCCAATACGATTGATTTAAATGGAGCCGGCTGTCTCATCTATCCAGATTTTCAAGTTCAGATTCAGGCCGGTAAAAATATAAACAGCAATCTACCTGCAGAGATTTACACGGATCAGGGAACTCTGACTTTAGATGGGATTGAATTTATCAGCTCTGCTATTTGGCAAAGTCTGGACGGTCAAGAGGAGGTGCTGACTATCCAGCGTGCTTCCCACACCATGCTGGAAGAGGCTCAGGCTTTCGCCCGAGTGCTCAAGGGTGGACAGGATGCGGATTATGAGAAATGGTTGAATGCGGCAGCGGCTGTTCATGAAAGCTTATTTGCCATGCGCAAGGACGCTGGCATTAGATTTGAGGTTGATGATGATTAAGGAACAATTTCCCCCTAGCTGGCACAATCAGCTGGCTCAGCTAGGCTTTGAAGATTTGACGGCTATTCAAGAGAAGATGTTTGAGCCTATTTCTGCAGGTGATACGGTGCTGGGAATCAGTCCGACTGGTACTGGCAAAACTCTGGCCTATCTCTTTCCCAGTCTGCTCAAGCTGACACCTAGAAAAGCACAACAGCTCTTGATTTTAGCTCCTAACACCGAGTTGGCTGGACAAATTTTTGAGGTCTGCAAGACTTGGGCGGAACCTTTAGGGCTGACAGCTCAACTCCTGCTCTCCGGTTCCAGTCAGAAGCGACAAATCGAGCGCCTCAAGAAAGGTCCGGAAATTATCATCGGAACGCCTGGACGGATTTTTGAGTTGGTCAAGCTCAAGAAAATCAAGATGATGAATGTCGAAACCATCATTTTGGACGAATTTGACCAGCTGCTCAGCGATTCTCAGTATCACTTTGTAGATAAAATCACCCACTATGCGCCTCGTGACCACCAGCTGGTATATATGAGCGCCACCGCTAAGTTCGACCACGATAAGATTGCTGAAAACACTCTAGAAATCAGCATTGACGACCAAGTTTTGGACAACATCCAGCACTTTTACATGCAAGTCGAAAAACGTGATAAGGTGGACTTGCTCCGTAAGTTATCCAATGTTGAAGATTTCCGCGGACTGGTCTTTTTCAACGCTCTGTCAGACCTAGGCAGTGCTGAGGAAAAACTCCAATATCATGAAGCCAATGCCGTTTCTCTTGCCAGCGATGTCAACGTTAAGTTCCGCAAGGTGATTCTGGATAAGTTCAAAGAACACCAGATTACTCTCCTGCTAGCAACTGACTTGGTTGCTCGCGGCATTGATATTGACTCGCTAGAATGTGTCGTCAATTATGAGCTTCCGCGCGATTTAGAAACCTATACCCACCGCTCTGGACGAACCGGCCGCATGGGCAAGGAAGGCTATGTGATTACCTTCATCAGCCATCCAGAAGAGCTGAAAACATTGAAAAAATACGCCACCGTCCGAGAAATTGTATTAAAAAATCAAGAGCTTTATGTAACGAGTTAAGCTAAAAAAAGCTTTGGAAATCTCATGTTTCCAAAGCTTTTTGCTTTTACTCATTGCCAACAACGATTTCAAACATCTAACCCCAAGACCGTCTTAGTCTCTGCCGTAATAAATACGATGCGGCTCTATCTGGCCTTCCAGCAGCTCATCGACCGTTACCAAAGTATAGCCATTACTCTTCAGATATTCGAGGACACTTGGCAGAGCGTCAATACTGGTCTGGTGAATATCATGCATGAGGATAATTGAACCTGGCTGGGTTTTAGCAATCTCTTGCATAATAGCTTTAGTATTGCGTGTCTTCCAGTCTAGGCTGTCCACATTCCACATGATAAAGGACTGGTCAACCGAATTTTGAATTGTAGCATTAATAGCTCCATAAGGAGGCCGCGTAATCGTTGGCTTGATGCCTATGACATTGTTAATAGCGGTCTGTGTATCAAGGATTTCTTTTTGGGCTGTCTCCAGAGGTAGTTTGGTTAAGACTGGATGGTCCCATGTATGAATCCCAATCTGATGACCTTCATTGTGCACGCGCTTGACAATCGCTTCATTACCAGCAATGTTTTGCCCAACCATAAAGAAGGTCGCCTTGGCACCGTATTTCTTAAGGATATCCAGAGCCTGCGGTGTTGTCTTAGGATCTGGACCGTCATCAAAGGTCAGAGCAACCATTTTCACATGCTTCTTAGCCTCGAAACTCTGATAAGCTGCCAAGTCATCTCCAGTCAGATAGTCCGCATTGATCTGGTCATAGAAGCTAGACAAAGGAACGTCAATGCTAGTTAAGCCTTGCACTTCCTTACTCAGCTTAATAGAAAAATGGCTGTACTCATAACGGAAGGACAACTGACCCAACTCCGTCCCATTGAGGGTGTTGAGAATTTCCGTCTGCACCGCCTCATCGGCCTGTCTAAAGGTCAGCTGGCTGGATATTTCGTTGATGAAGATTTCCTTAGCTGCATCAGGATCCTGAAAGAGCTTATCCAGAGTGAAAGGGCTGCCGTCTGCACCAAGGTAGCTGTCAGCAACTTCCCGCTCTTCTCCTTTACTGATTTTCATCTCTTTGACATGATAGTCCTTGCGATGCACCAGTACTTCTTTAACATCCTTCAGGCTCGTTTCTTTTTCCTCGGCATAGTAGAAGGTCAATTCCTCAATCTTATCGCCCTTCTTCTGATTATCCTTAATCGTCTGGCTATCTGCGTCCATCTGCTCCTTGACGCTTGCCACGACCTGTCCATCTAGCAGAGGATAAAAGGACTCCACATAGTGGCTGCCAATCATCTTGCTCTGCTTTTCAGTATTTTCAGCGTGGAGGGTCTCTTCTTGGGCAATCAGCACACTAACTTTCTCTTGCAGTTCCTTTTCTTGGAAAATAGCGTAAATTTTTACAGCACCCAGAAATAGAGCAGCAACAAAAGCTAAACCTAGCAAGCTGAGAACAATGAGTGTTTTCTTACCGTGTTTCTTGTTATTTTGTCTTTTCATACACCTGTCCTAAATGAATAAAATTCATCATTTATCTTGCAAAATTAACTGCAGCTAGATGTTAGAGACTCTTCTCACGAATGACTTCCACCTTGTAGCCATCAGGATCTTTTACAAAATAATAATTAGGCGGGTTGCCAGGAAGACCTTTTGGATCTGTCACTTCATAGCCTTTGGCCTTGTGCTCAGCGTGCAGACCTTCCAAGTCTGGCGTGCTAAGTGCCACATGAGCAAAACCGTCCCCAATCACATAAGGACCATGGTCATAGTTATAGGTCAGTTCAAGCTCATAATCATCACCTTCCAAACCTAGATAAACGATAGTAAACTGATAATCTGGAAAATCCTTGCGACGAAGCTCCTTAAAACCAAAAGCCTCTGCATAAAAAGCAATAGACGCTTCCAAATTCTCCACACGCAAACAAGTATGTAACATTTTTGATGCCATAATTTCACCTCATTCTTTCTTGTCTATTATTATACCCTATTTTGGGCAAAACTTATATTAAATTTTTAAAAAAGTAAATAAAAGCAGATAAAAAGCAAGCCATTAAGGCCTGCTAAGAATTGTTTTTCAAAAACTGTTCAATGAAGTCGCTATACGAATTCCATTGAGGCATGGGAATGCTTTCTTTCTCAGCACTTCTTTTGATTTCAAAATATTGATCAACCCATTCGGCATAGCCTGAATGCATATGATTTGTGACCATTTCGGCAACCAACGGCTGACTCAACATGAACTTCATTACTGGAACCAAGAGAAATAGGGGCAGGGATAGATATTTAGTAGGTTTATAACGATGTTTAGGAATGCCATATCGCTGACAGAGTTCTAAACCTTCTCGCCAAGCGCAAATCATCTTTCGAATTGCTTTTTTATCTTTCAAGAGTGCATCAAAACTCCCCGCTTCTGCAACTGCACCTGCCATTACCGCCTCCTGAAGGCAGTGAACCTTCATCCAAGAAGCCAAGTCAGGCATAGCATCAATGCCTATCCCACTAGCTGTGAAGATAGAAGACAACTCTGATATGTAAGAATCATCATCAAGTAACGTAGCTTCTTTGAAAATGATAGCTTGGATCCGACCATCACTCTTTCGCCCTCCTCCAACAGAAGAAGGAAAAGCTAACGACACCTGCTTTCTGTCCAAATAAGAAGGAATCTTGGAGTTGATATTCCAGTTATTCTGTAAAATAAGTAAATGAGCTTTTTCCTTTATAGCCGCCAAATGATCCAATGCCTGCTCTAGTTGCAAACTATTTACCGTTAAGAGAATCAGGTCATAGTCTTGATCAATGCTCGTCACCAATGGCGGTTGAAAATGATGTTCTTTATAGACCTGTTCGTCTTTCCTTAAATCTTTAATAGAAAGTGTGAAGCCTTGCTCTAAAGTCGACAGCTTATGCTCTCTAACTAAGACAGTAACTTGATGTTGATTAGACAGTAACCAAGCGTATGTCAAACCAATTGTGCCAGCACCATAAACCAAAATGTTCATATTAGGCCTCTTCTGCTATTTAACAGAGCGCTTTTTCGTTTCCTTCAGTAGCAGTTTAACTTCAAAGACCGTACCTTTTGGTTTATTGTCCTTGACATAAATAGTGCCCTTGAAAGCATCGACAATCTGCTTGGCCAGAGAAAGTCCCAGACCAAAGCCACCTTTCTGACGGGTCCGAGCCTTGTCCACCCGATAAAAGCGATCAAAAATCTTCTTCTTATCCTCGTTGCTGATACCAGGTCCATTATCTGCTACCCGAAAGATGAGATAACGATCGGTTGAAGCAGCCATGACACTGATTTCGCCGTCATCATCTGTGTACTTGATAGCATTGTCAAATAGAATGGTCATCAGCTGCTTGAGGAAAATTTGATCTGTCACAATAGGGTGCTTGATCATATTTTCTGAATGAAAAGCTTTTTTATTTTCCCTTGCGATAATGCAGTAATTAGCAAAGGTTGTATCAAAAAATTCCGGTTCAACTTCACCATATTGGGGCTTGATACCATCATCACGACGAGCCAGATTGAGAAGATTGGTCGTCAATAGGCGCATATTGCGTACTTCATCCAAGCTAGAAGCGATATTTTCACTGCTCTGCATGATTGTAGCTTCAGGCTTACGAAAGAGCGTTTCTAAGCGGCTCTGCAATACCGCCAGAGGAGTCCGCAGCTCGTGGCTGGCATTTTCCACGAAAGCCTTCTGCTTCTGAATACTTTCCAGCAAGGGCTTAACACTCATCCGAGCCAGATAAATACTGGCAATCAGGGAAATTCCCCAAAAGCTGACCATGACCATGGCAATCAACTGCTCATGCTTGCCGCTAGTCTGCTCCAGCTGGCTGATGCTAGTCATGACAACAGCATACTTGATATCAGGATACTCATTATTGGGGTCAATGTCAAAGAGATAAGCCCGGTAGCTTTCTGTCTGGCCAAAGCTGTTGCCAATCACAACTTCCTTGATCTGATTCAAATAGGACTTGTTAAAGTCCAGCGAGTTGAAGTCCAGAAAGCCATCGCTCTTGCTGGTGGAAATATTTTTATAATTATCATCCAAAAGCAAGGCGAAAGTGTTAGAACTGAAATTTGGCGTCGTCAGATTGTCAGGCTTAGGCTCTTCGTTTGGATCGCCATCTGGCTCTTTACTGCTTTTAGGACTTTTAGTGTTGACCTTATTGCTCGGATTAGACTGCTGACCTGTCGTCCGATAGGCCAAATCTGCTACCGAACTAGGATCATTACTCAGGTTTTTCAGATTTTCATCAACTGACGTATAAAGGCTGGAGCGCATAACCTGAATAATAATCAAGGTCATGGCTGAAAAGATTAATGTAAACAACCCAAAATAGCGAATGAAATAAGAGAAATCATCCGCATAAAAGGTCTTCTTGATTTTATTCAGCATCTTTTAAAATGTAGCCGACACTACGAAGAGTATGTAGGTTTTTCGCAAATGCCGTTCCTTTCAGTTTTTTACGAATCTTGGAAACGTACACTTCAACAACGGAAACAGTGGTATCACTGTCAAAGCCCCACAGACGGTCAAAAATTTGGGTCTTAGGCAAGATTACATTTTGATTTTGCAGGAAATAAACCAAGAGGTCGAACTCTTTACCAAGCAACTCAACGTCTTTACCGTCTTTCAATGTTGAATTTGTGGATAGATTGACTGTCACATCACCATAAGAAAGAGTATTCTCGTTGAATTTACCAGCACGTTTCAAGAGCGCCTGGATCCGCATTTTCAGTTCTTCCAAATAGAAAGGTTTTGTCAGATAGTCATCAGCCCCGAGCTCAAAGCCATGTCCTTTGTCATCCAAGCTTTCCTTAGCCGTCATGATGAGAACAGGGGTTGTGACTCCTTTTGCTCGGAGATCTTTCAGCACTTGGAAACCGTCCTTTTCAGGCAGCATGAGATCCAGCAAGATGAGGTCATAAACACCGCTTTCTGCTTCATATAGACCTTCTTCACCATCAAAAACCTGCATTACATCTGCAAAATCATCTAAAAAATCAAAAACTGAGTTTGACAGTCCAAGGTCATCTTCTACCAATAGAATTTTAATCATTTTTCTTTCCTCCAATAAAACTTTCCAAGATTATGTCTTTTGGTTTTTGTTTTATTTGCTATTCTTATTATATCATGACTTGGGTCAAAATCAGTAAGTTTTTTCTACGACTGCGACGTTTTATTTTCTTTTGTCGACTTATTATTGTTCTTGTCCGATTGTTCGTTTGTGTTCGTTGAAGACTTTTTCTTGTTTTTCTTCCCGTTGTCATTTTGCTGAGCAGAAGAATTCTTGCTCTTGTCATTGTCAGACTGCTGGCCGTCTTGAGGCGGCATTCCTTGGTCTTGACCGTTCTGTCCTAGACCACCATCCTGCGGCTGCATGCCATTACCTGGTCCACCATTTTGACCATTCTGACCAACTTGTGGCGGCATTCCATTTCCTGCATCCTGGCCATTCTGACTCTGCTCCGGTGCTCCAGGCATAGTAGCCGGCTGTTGAATAGCTGATTGCTGATTGTTTGTACCGTGAATAGCTGTCGCAAGACCATAACCGCCCAGAAGTCCGACTGCTAGAGCACCACCCGTTGCAACCGTCAGCCACCATTTAGTGCTTTTTTCTACAACAATCATTTTTTCCATATCCATTTAATATGTTCCTTCTTTCTTTTGTAAATTTTTCTATCTGTTTCTATCAAACAAGAAGCTAATGCAGCTTACAAGTCATCCCATACACATCCTTTCACTTGAATAGCATTATCATATAGATTTTTACTTAAACAGGACTGAATTTTTTCTTAAAAAAGGCTGAAAGATAGGGAAAATAGTTTATGAAAAGTGCTTTTTCAATATACGGCTATATTTATCTAATAAAAGAAAATCAGCTAATCTTGAAGACAGAAGATTGAGTTTAGCAAATAAAGATGCCCCCCGCCCCATCAGGATGACTCTTTGATGAGACTTAATACCTTTTAGCAAAGCTAGGCAAACCTCGTCTGTAGTTGAAATCTTAATCCCCATCTCTTTCCAAACAGGATGGTAAGGCTTTTCTGAGGGTGTATCCGCAGCATTGGGACAAAAATAGGTTAAATACACCTTTTTCCGCTCCTGTTTTAATTCGCGATTCATTGATTCAATAAAAGAAAAAATCCCTGCGCGACTAGCCACATCTACGCTATAGTAAGGGAAAGCGAGCCGCCCATCTGCAAAACCGCCAGAATGCACAATTGTAGCACCTTTTTCATTTGCTAATAAGGGCAGAAAAATCTTGCTAATCAGAATGGCGCCAGATAAATTGATTAACAGTGTCTGCTCTATGTCCTCAAAGGAATGCGCTGACAAAGACTTTCTTACATCAAAACCAGTTGCATTGATAACAATATCTATACATTCCGACCACTCTTGTATCTCTGATACTACATTTTTTAGAGACTCTTCACTTGTTATATCCACTGATCTTATTGGAATAAAAGACGAAAATTCTTGCACAAATATCTTTAACTTATCTATATCTCTTCCTAAGAGAAATAACCTAGCACCTGCTTGATGAAAAGCACGTGTATAGACTCTTCCCAAACTGCCACTTGCACCAATAATTACAACCTTTTTATTTTTAAAATAATTATCAAACATATAATTCCCCATTCTCTAGTGAGTCTTTTGTGATAAATTCAATAAAACAAGTCCGACAATAACTAGACTTATCCCTAAAAGGCTTACAGCTGTTACTTTTTCGTGCCAAAGCAGAATAGATAATATCGTTGTCCCTACTAGACCTATTGCAGACCAAATAGCGTAAGCTAGATTTAACTGAATGCCCTTTAAAGATAGAGATAAAAAGAAAAAGCACAAGCCATAAAACATCAAAGCAAGGCAACCGAAAAATAGTTTCGAAAAACCTTGAGATAATTTTAAAAGGCTTGTGGCGGCAATTTCAAATAGAATTGCGAGAGATAAATAAAAATAGTAAAACATTGTTTTCCTCCTAATATTCTAAATAACTAAAAAGTTAGCAGGAAAATCAATAGAATTATCCGAGAGATGAAACAAAGCAAGTCCAAAGTGTACAGGCATTTGTCAAAATCATTGATTTTATGCTCGAATCTTTGGAGATAGATAAAGCATTTCGACCACATAGCTCATCTAATGAAATCTGGTAAAAATTGGCTAGACGAATAAGACTTACACTATCTAGAATCGTCTTATCATTTTCCCAGTTCGAGATGGTCTGCCGAGTCGTCCCTAGTGATTCTGCAATCTGAGCTTGACTATAGCCTTTTTGCTCCCGTATAAACTTCAATTGTTTTCCTAACATTATCTTTTCCTCCTCATCATACTTATTTTTTAGTTGTTTGGCTAGATGAAATTCTTTAACATTAGTGATTATTGTAAGTAAAAATTCTTTGACATGGCTATTATAACACGATTTACGTTCATCTTAAAATACTTGCCTATCTAAAACACTTGATACATCTATCGACCATTTGCTCAAAAAATCCGCAGCAAAAAAGACTGGGGCGAAATTGTCTCAGTCTTGATTTATCATGTTCAAAAGCTCTGGATGCAGGAGCTGCTTATCTTTTTATGACTTTTTCTTAGAAAGACGGAAGCCAGCTGACGCTAGCAAGGTCGCAAATCCAAGATAAGTGAGAAGAGCACTCGAATTGCTTCCAGTTTTAGGCAGTTGCCCTTGAGAAGCTCTCTCTTTGGTTTGGTAGCTGACAGATAGCTGCAAGTTGCTTGTTTGCTTACTTGCAAATCTTTGATGCTGCCAAGTTCGGTTTGAAAGAAGCTCAAATTTTTGCGCTGTTTGAACAGTAATTTCTGCAGGAGGTGTCGAAACACTAACCTGATTGGATGCTATCCGGTATTGATTATTAATCAGCAAGCTGAAATGATTGGTATAGGTTCTGCCTGGATACAAGAGTCGACCAACTGCTGCTGGAGCTAGCGTTTCGGTAGCAGTATTCAAATCAGCATTGTAGCGTTCAAGCAAACCTGGTGCAGCAACAAAAGTCAAGACTCTGGTGCTCGGGTCATAAGAAACCTCATAACCAGGACTTTTCACTCTGGTTGCTTCTAGATCCAATTCAAAACCTTCTGGCAGGCGATCTTCCAATACGAAAGAATGAATTGGCAGTCGATAAGCAGGCAAAGCATCTGTTACCAAATTAAGGACAGCAAAACTTCCCTGGCTAACCTCTTGTTGATGAATATTCTTCTTGGACTCATTCTCCAGCTCTTCTCTGACTTTTAACTGGATAAAGAGCTGGTTAAAGTGATAAGTTTGAGTCGGCGCTTGCGGACGGCTTGGCAAATCTTGATAGCTAGGTTCAGCCGGCTTTTGAGGAAGCTCTTTATAGTTCGGCTTGTCAGGCTCCTCCATCAAAGGCAGGTCACTTTCTCTGATAGGTGACTGGGGCTCAGGCTGAAGAACAGGTTCTTGAGGAAGCTGTGATTCCTGCAAATAGCTTGGTTCCTGAGGCAGGTCCTCTAAAGCAATTTCTTCTTCATAAACAGGTGGTTTCGGAGCCTCACCAGTGTTTACTTCAGGATCTTTTTGAGGTTTTTCTGGTTCCTTCAAATAAGAAGGTCGTTGAGGTTCCTGTGGCAGCGCTTCTTCAACCGGAGTTTGCGGAAGGCTCAGCAAGGGCAGCTCCTCCTCATAAGTTGGCTCTTCAACTGCAGCCGGCTCTATCAATAGAGGAGGGGAGCTAGGTTCTTCTGGCACCTCTTGATAAACAGGCTTTTGAGGTTGTAGAGGCTCAGCCAGATAAGTTGGCTCTTTCGGCAGACTTTCCAAATCTCTTTCCGGTAGGGCTACTGGCCCCTCAGGCCGATTTGGAAGGGGAAGAGGCTGAGTTTCTGTCGGCTGGCTAGGAAGTTCTTGATAGGCCGGCTGAGCTGGCTCTTCTGGCAAAGGTTGATAGACTGGCTGACTCGGAAGAGGCTGCAGTGCCTTGAGCTCTTCATAGGTTGGCTCTTGTGGTTGAGCGATCTCAGTCGGAGCGACAGGCTTCATTGGGACACCTTTAGCTTTAATATCTGAGTTAAATACAAACCAAGCAGAACCCCGATTTCGTGAACCAATATCAAATGAAATGACATCGCCCTGTGCCTTACCGACAATAGCGCCATACCAGTTATAAGGACTAGTAGGTGTATCCCACTTGTTGTGCTCAAAGCGAGAACCTTCCCGCTCAAAGTTAATTGAAATATCAGCGTGAACACTAGTATCTGGGTGAACATTAATGGCAGAACCTGTAATAGGGATATATTCACCATTAAAATTCTTAATGTACTCAATCGCAACTTTGTTCGTATTTAAAGATGAGAAGCTGACAAGCGAGCCTGTCATATCAAGCCTTTCTCCAGACTCATCAAAAAACTCTGCTTGAACATTGACCCGAGAATGGCCATAAAAATCCAAGGTCCAGACAGTCAAGGTCGGATCCTTAACTAAGAAAACTGGCAGTTTATCCTGACTCTTCGTTGATTCTTTCAGAGTATAAGTGTAGACAACTTTAGCGATTTTCTTGCCTTGAATACTGGAATTTTTGATATTGGTATAAGTAGCTACCAGAGGCACATCTTTCTGTAAAATGACTTTAGTCTGATGCTCTTTCCCTTTTAAAACACTGGTCAAAGCAGTCATTCCTGATTGATCCATTCCCCAAGAACGAACCTCATCAGTCAGCTCATCATTGGTATAGGTTCTAATAGAGGGATCAAGCGTCAAGACAGCCTGGGGCTCAGATTTGAAAACAAAAGGCTGGCTTTCAACCTTACTGAGATAACCTTCTTCATTTTTCTTAGCTTCAGCTTCTTGCAACTCTCTCTCAAAAGTTACAAGAGCTGCATCATACTTAGTTTTGGCTGTATCATAGGCAGCTTTCAAGCGGGCATTTTTTTCCTTAATGCTTGCATTTTCCTGCTCAATCACTGCGTTCTGCGCTGAAATAGCCGCAAGGTTTGCCTCATAGTCTTCTTTTAGTCTTTGATTTTCTGCTTCAATCCTTGCAAGATTTGCTTGGTAGGTCGCTAAGTCTGCCTGATAAGCAGCTAGTTTATTCTTGTTTTCTGTCTCAATCCGAGCAGTCGCCTCCTGGTAGGTAAGCAAGGCTTCCTCATATGCTTCTCGACTTTTCTGATTGCTTTCGGTGATTCGAGCCACATCCTGCTCATATTGAGCTAATTGATTTTTATAAAGCTATTGTTTTTCCTGATTTTGCTGACGAATCTGGGCATTTTCAGATTCAATGGCAGCATTACGGACTGTTACTTCTGCTTTTTCGGTCTCATAGGCAGTTTGCCGCTTCTTATTTTCAGCTTGGACACGCTCAAGTTCAGATTGATAGGCAGTCAAAGCTGCTTGATGATCTCTCGCTTTGGCATCATTGGCCGCCTCGATTTCAGAGCGATTCTTTTGATAAGCAGCTAATTTGCTCTCATAGTCTTTCTCTGCCGCTTGATTTTTTTGACGAATCTCAGCCAATCGCTCTTGATAAGCAGCTAAATCAGCCTGATACTGCTCCTTTAAGGCTATATTTTTCTTCTGAACAGCTAGATTTTGGGCCTCAATCTCTTTGTTCTGCTCCTGGATTTTAGCCAAGGATGTCTCATAAGATTGTTTTGCAGCTTGATTGTCTCTTTGAATGCGTTCTACTTCCTGCTGGTAAGCCCTTAAATCTGACTGATACTGCTGTTCTAGCTCGGCATTGTCTTTCTGAACTCTAGCCAACTCTTTCTCATAATCAGCCATGGCTGCTTGATAAGCAGCTTCTTTTTCTGCCTTAACCTGAGCCAGTCGGGAAACCTCAGTTTCATACCGATTGACTGCTTCCTGATAGGCCTTTTCAGCTGCCTGATTTCGTTCTGCAATGGCTGCATTTTCAGCTTGGGCAGCTTTATTGTGAGCTGAGGCCTGAGCAAGCTTTTCTTCATAGCGACGCTTTGCTTCTGCATTCTTCTCCTGGGTAGCTTTCAGCTCTGTAGTATAGCTCTCCATAGCAGTTTGGTAGTCTGCTTTCGCTTGAGCATTTTCCTGTAAAATCCGTGAACGCTCCTCTTGATAGGCTGCTAAAGCTGCTTGATAGGAGGCTTCTTTCTCTTGATTGATTTTTACTATACGGCTCAATTCTGACTGATAAGCCGTCCGTTTCTGCTCATAGTCTGCCTGAAGCTGAGTATTTTCAGCCTGAATGCGACTGGACTCTTGTTCATAGGAAGCCAGAGCCTTGTCATATTGGTCTTTCAAGGCTTGATTTGCAGACTCTTTCTGACTGAGTTCTTTCTCATAAGCCTTCAGTTGCTCTTGATAAGCTGCTGTGGTTTCACGTATTTCCTTGACTTGGGTCGCATAATCTGTTAGCGCTGTCTCCCGTTTACTCGCAGCTTCTTCTGGATTTCTAGCTGTTCCTAAATCAACAGTCGGCTCCTGCTTTAGCTGAACTCTTGCTTTCCCGGCCTCTGCCAAAGCTTGGTCCATTTCTGCATGAGAAACCTCCAAAGGAAGCTTGTCTTGACTTACTGGCTCTGATTGAGTAGGGGCAGCAGTTGGCTGGGACGCTTTGGTTGGCGAAAGAGCAGCTTCAGAAAGGGCAGACTGATCTGCTGCTGAAGATACCTTTTCCTCTGCTTTAACTGATCCGGCAGCTACCAACAAAGCCGCACCCAAAACAGCTCCGCACAAGCCCTTAGAAAGGCGGCTCTTGCGGAAGCCATAGACTATTTTCTTTTCCATATAAACTCCATTTCTCCTTTAAACAGTTGCCTGTTTATTTCACATACTTTTCTATTTTATCAAAGCAAAGGCATATTAGCAATGTTTAAATACTCAAAATGATAAAGAAAAAGCCTGAGATAGGATAATATCTCAGACTTTCTAGTCATTTTAATTAAATCTATCAGATAGCAGCTCGAATTGCTTTTTCTACTGCTTCTTTCTCACGCTTCACCAGTTCAACACGCGCAGCGATTTCCTTGATTCCCATGCTGATGTTTCGGCTAATCGCCATATCGTCCAACTGCGGTTCAAAGAAGGCTTTGTACTCTGCCAATCTCTTCTCTGTCTTGAAGACCACTGCCGGGCTAATGACAAAGCTATCAAAGCTCATGTCACCACCTAGCGCTGCCTTAATCCAGTCCCAATTCTCACGCGCCCAAGTCCACACTGCTTCTTGAGTAAAATCACGGCTGAGGAAACGGGCATACCAAGCTGACAAATCCTGCGGTTTCACAGTAAATTTATCCTTCCAAGTCGCTAACAGTTCATCCAAGGTTTCCTTGTTCTTCGTATAAGAAAGGGCTGTAGAAAGAGCATTTTTGAAGCTTCCGTCATTTGAAGCGACATATAGGTCCAGATAAAGCTTAGTCAGCTCCTTGCTTTCATGATGCTTGATTTGGTTGACCAGCACCTGCAGGCGAATAGCCGCAGGGAGTTTTTCCAAATTATCACGATAGCGGTCAAAAATCTGGCTAGCTTGAGCTTTAGCTGTCTCGTTGTCGGCCTTAATCATATTGCCCACAATCAGCTGACGAACCATCTCATCCTCATCGCTTTCACCTTCCTGCTTTTCAAAACCAAGGCGGTCAAAATTACTTTGACTGAGAACTTTCAACAGGGCTTTGTAATCTTCTTCTGTCTGACTGCCTTCATCCACAAAGCGGTTCAAGCCTTCCAGCACTTGGGAAACAGCTGAAACTACCATATAAGAAGTTTCGTTCGCCAGCTTGCTGATAACTGGCAGCAGGTCCGCATAGGAAATCTTACCTGACTCTGCTAGAAGTCGGCGCTCCTGCACGATTTGCAGTTTACTGATATTGTCCAAAGAGCTAAGATTATTCAGAAGAGCATCCAGCAACTCACCCTGATAATCTGTAATATAGTGGGCAGTGTTTTCTGTATTGAGACGCAGGGCGCCTTCATTTTGCGCTGCCAAGTCTGCATAATTAGGAATTTCCAGTCTTTCTGTCGTCAGTGTATCAGGGAGTCCTTGCCAGTTACTATTGAGCGGTACTGGCCAGAGGCGGCCTTTTTCTTCGTGCTCCCCAATGAAGAACTGCTTCTGCGTCAAAATCAAGCAGTCGTTTTCGACCTTAGCAGTGACAACTGGATAACCCGGCTGCTCCAGCCAAGCATCCATAAAGGCAGCTACATCACGGCCAGAAGCTTGAGAAAGAGCGTCCCAAAGATCACGACCGATAGTATTGCCATACTGATGCTTCTCAAAGTAGGCACCTAGCCCCTTACGGAAAGCATCATCTCCCAGCCAACGGCGCAGCATGTGCATGAGACGACTACCCTTGGCATAGACAATCGCTCCATCAAAAAGAGTATTGATTTCATCTGGGTGCTTGACCTCTACATGGACCGACTGAACGCCATCTGTCGCGTCACGCTTGAGGGCATAAGGAGCTCCGCTGGTCTGGAAATCTTCAAAAATCTTCCAGCTAGGCTCAATCGCATCAACTGAGACATACTCCATCATATTGGCAAAGCTTTCATTGAGCCAGAGGTCGTCCCACCACTTCATGGTCACTAGATTTCCGAACCATTGGTGAGCTAGTTCGTGTGCAACAACCAAGGCAACTGTCTGGCGGCTTAAGGCTGTTGAATTTTCATCCACCAGCAGATAGATTTCCCTATAGGTTACCAAGCCCCAGTTTTCCATGGCTCCAGCAGAAAAGTCAGGCAGGGCCACATGGAGTGACTGAGGAATAGGATACTTGACTCCATAGTATTCTTCGTAAAATTCAATACAGCGAACCGCAATGTCCAAAGCAAACTCTAGATTGCTGGCTGGGTGGGCCTTTGTCGCATAAACTCCTACCAAGGTTCCATTCTTGGTTTTAGCAGTAATTCCTTGCATATCACCAGCTGCAAAAGCCAAGAGATAGGAAGACATACGTGGAGTCGTTTCAAACTTCCAAACGCCAGTCGCTTTGCGGTTTTCAACATCAATTTCCGGCATATTAGACAGGGCCAACTCACCCTCTGCTTGGTCAAATTTCAAAGCCAAATCAAAAGTTGCCTTAGCCTCTGGCTCATCTACACTCGGAAAGGCTTCGCGGGCAAAATGGCTCTCAAACTGCGTAGAAATAATCTCTTTTTTCACACCATCTACCGTGTAGTAAGATGGATAAATCCCTGTCATATTGTCCGTAATCTTACCAGTATAAGTTATTGTCACCACTACAGGACCAGCTGCTTCCAGCTCGATATAAAGAGCTTCATTGTCCTTATCAAGAGTGAAAGGACGAGCTTGGCCAGCCACCTCTACAGCTTCAACTGTCAAATCTTTTTGATGTAGGGAAATCTTACTCGTCTTAGCTTCCCCAGTAATGGTCACCTTTCCTGAAAAAGTCTTGTCGGCACGATTCAGATCCAAAAAGAGATCATAGTGCTCAGGAACAAATGTTTCAATAAAATGTTTAACTGCTTGCATCAGCTTCTCCTCATCTAGCGAACAACGAAGCAAGATTAATCTGACATTCTTGTCCGCTTATAATCTGTTATTATTGTATCATATTTAGAAGATTTCGTTGCAGAATAAATGCAAACAAAAAGACAGGGGAATAACCTGTCCGTTTGGTTTATGATAATAGAAGAAAGGTTCCCATTCAAATAGCTAGGAAAACTATCACATTCCCCAGTTAGTGCCACATCATCCTTCCTCTTTACTTAGCTTAACATTGTAAATGATTTCAGCTTCTGGGGTTCCTTTTCCATCCTTAACAACATCCTTTAACTGACCATCTTCTACTAATAATTCAATATTCAAATCAGTTCCCTTAGCCCTTGTAAGCTTTGCTTCGTCTGGCAAATGTTTTGCATTTGAAACATCAATCTCATTACCGTGTGAGTCCATTAATTCTATAACATCATTTCCTGCACCATCAAAATCAAGAAATATATGAGTAACTAAACCATAGCTATTAGGTGTGTAGTTCTCTATTGTTGTTCCTAATGTTGCTTTATTCCCATATTTATCATAAATCGTCGGACGTACATAGGCATTTAGCATAGAACCACCATTATCCCCTTCAATATAAATCGGAGAAAATTTAATCTTCTCAATACCTTTATAGTGTTCTTTGAAATAGGTTCCATATTGTTCTTCTAAGAGTCGAAAGCCTCGCTGATAGAGCTTGGTTGTTTTGGGACCTAAGTTAGGTTTTGTTAGTTTGTTGTATATATAGATTCCGCCTGAAATTACAATGAATAGAATTGTTAAAACAATAATAATCTTCTTTTTCACTAATATATCTCCATTATAACGCGTTTTCATAGTTCTTTTCTAATAGAATAGCATAATACCTTAGTATTGTCATATAAAATCTTTTCATTATTTTTAGCAAACTTCTATCCTCAACTACCTAAGAAAATAGTTGTATTTGTCGCTTAGTTCACGCCACATCATCCTTCCTCTTTGCTTAGCTTAACATTGTAAATGATCTGAGCTTTTGGGCTTCCCTTTTTATCCTTGACAACATCTTTTAGCTGACCGTCTTCTACTAACATTTGAATATTTATATCTATACTTTTTGCATCTCTTAGTTTTGCTTCTTTAGGTAGTTTCTTTGCATTCGAAACATCAATTCTCTCGTCATCTGAATCAAATAATTCAATTACCTCGTTACCATCCCAGTCAAAATCAACGATTAAGTCAGTAACAATACCAAAACTATTTGGGACATATTTTTTTATTTGTGTACCCAAAGTAGCCTTATTCCCATATTTATCATAAGTTGTCGGACGTACATAGGCGTTCAACATAGAAGAATCCTCATCTCCAGTCACATAAATTGGAGAAAATTCAATTTTTTCAATACCTGAATATTTTTCCTTAATATAAGTGCCAATTTGATCTTCTAAGAGTCGAAAACCTCGCTGATAGAGCTTAGTTGTTTTGGGACTAAAGTTGGGTTTAGTTAGTTTGTTATACATATAGATACCTCCTGAACCTAACATGACCAAAACAGCAATCATTATAAGGATTTTTTCTTCATAAACATTCTCCATTTTTTGCTCATATAAAAAAACAATTTTTGACGCTACTTCCGTATTATAACATAGTTAGTTGTAAGTTAAAACACAAAATAGAATGCTAACCATACTTGAGATTATACAAAAAAGACACGAAATAAATCGCATCTTTTGATGATTACAACTCAATAATTTTACCTGTTTCAAAGTAAACAACCCATTCACAGATATTCTTGGCATAGTCGCCGATTCGTTCCAGATAAGAAATAACTTGGAAATAATCACGGCCAGTCACAATCAGCTCTGGATTTTGTTTGATTTCCTCAGTAGCAAGATCGCGAATATCATCAAAGTATTGATTGATTTTCTCATCTAGAGCTGCAACTGCATAGGCTTGGTCTACATTTCCATTGAGGTAGACGTTTAGGGTTTCTTCAACGAAATTCTTAACATCGCGCCCCATCTTGCTGATGGCATCTTCTACAGACTCGATGCGGACCTCTCCCTTCATCCGAACAGTGGCTTTGGCAATCGATACGGCGTGGTCACCCATGCGTTCCAAGTCACTGCTGGCTTTCAGCACGGTGATAACAGTCCGCAAATCCTGAGACACAGGCTGCTGCAGGGCTATGATTTCTAGAGATTTCTTCTCCAGTTTCACCTCGTATTCATTGACTTCAGCATCGTCTTCAATGACCTGACGAGCCAGTTCACGGTCATGCGTGACAAAGGCACGCACTGTCCGGTTAATCTGCGATAGAACTTCATTTCCCATCGCGTAGAATTGATTATGAAGTTTTTCTAAATCTTCTTCAAATTGTACTCTAAGCATAAGATTCCTTTCTGTTATCCGAATTTACCAGTAATGTAATCTTCGGTCTCTTTATGGGCTGGATTGAGGAACATCTTCTTGGTTTCATTAAATTCAATCAAGTCTCCACCAAGGAAGAAGCCGGTCTTTTCAGAAATCCGAGACGCCTGCTGCATGGAGCGAGTGACTAAAAGCATGGTATATTTGTCTTTCAAACTGTAGAGGGTTTCCTCGATTTTCCCAGCTGAGATTGGGTCCAAGGCTGAAGTCGGCTCGTCCAAGAGAATAATCTTAGGGCTAGTAGCTAGCACGCGGGCCACACAGACCCGTTGCTGCTGACCACCGGAAAGACCGATAGCGGAATCATGCAGACGGTCCTTGACCTCGTCCCAGATAGAAGCTCCAATCAGGGAGCGCTCTACTGCTTCGTCCAAAACAGCCTTGTCCTTGACACCATTAATCCGAAGTCCATAGACCACATTTTCATAGATAGTCATAGGGAAAGGATTGGGCTGCTGGAAGACCATTCCGATTTCCTTGCGAAGCTCTACCGTATCTGTCCTCGGGCCATAGATATTGTGACTGTTATAAATGACCGTTCCTGTAGTTGTTACTTCTGGATTCAGGTCGCCCATTCGGTTGATAGCCTTGAGCAAGGTTGACTTACCTGAGCCTGACGGTCCAATCAAAGCCGTAATCTCATTTGGCATGAAATCAAGTGAAACGCTATTAAGGGCTTTCTTTTTATTATAATAAACCGACAAGTCCTTGACTTGCAAAATAGGTTCTGTCATACGTTTTTCCTTCATTTTATTTTACATTCAACCAAAGACTAAGCTTGTTGAATCGTGATGAATACGGACGGCAGCTTAACCAAAGTGGCCTGAAACATAGTCATTAGTGGACTGAAGCTTGGCATTTTGGAAAATATTAGCCGTCTTATCGTACTCAATCAAGTCGCCCAGATAGAAGAATCCAGTGTAGTCACTAGCACGGGCAGCCTGCTGCATATTGTGGGTCACAATGATAATGGTATAGTTGTTCTTAAGTTCGAACATGGTTTCTTCCAGCTGCATGGTCGCAATCGGATCCAAGGCTGACGCTGGCTCATCCATGAGCAGAATGTTTGGCTTGACCGAAATAGCACGGGCAATGCAGAGCCGCTGCTGCTGACCGCCAGAGAGAGTCAGGGCTGACTTGTGCAAGTCATCTTTGACTTGATCCCAAAGAGCTGCTTGCTTAAGCGAGGTCTCCACAATTTCATCTAGAACCTTTCTATCTCTTACACCAGCCCGTTCATGGGCAAAGGTGATATTTCGATAGATGGACTTGGCAAAAGGATTTGGCCGTTGGAAAACCATGCCGATATGCTTACGCATTTCATAAACATTGATTTCAGGGCGGTTGACATCAATCCCCTCATAGAGAATCTCTCCAGTCACATTGGCAATATCAATGGTATCGTTCATGCGGTTGAGGCTGCGAAGATAGGTTGATTTACCTGATCCAGAGGGGCCAATCAAAGCAGTGATTTTGTTTTTTTCAAACTGCATATCAATGCCCTTGATGGATTCCTTTTTACCGTAGTAAACATGCAAATCCTTGGTCGACAGGGCTACCTTTTCTTCAGGAAAAGTAATGATATGTTTTTCATTCCAATTATATTCTGTCATTTCTTCTCCTTTAAGCAGAGGTTAATTTCTTATGCAGATAGCTGCCCAGTTTGCGGGCTCCCAGATTGAAAATCAAAATGAAGATCAGGAGAACTGCTGCTGAACCAGCAGAAACAGCCGTTCCATCAGGAATTGTTCCCTCGCTGTTGACCTTCCAGATATGGACAGCCAAGGTCTCAGCCTGACGGAAGATAGAGATAGGACTGGTGACACTGAAAATATTCCAGTTGGACCAGTCAAGAGCCGGCGCTGACTGACCTGCTGTATAAATCAAGGCTGCTGCCTCACCAAAGATACGACCGGAAGCCAGTACAATCCCTGTCACAATACTAGGCAAAGCTTCCGGGATGACCACATGCAGGACCGTTTCCCAGCGGGAAATTCCCAAGGCCAAACCAGCTTCACGCTGGGTGTGATGGACATGACGAAGACTATCTTCGACGTTCCGCGTCATCTGAGGCAGATTGAAGACTGTCAGAGCCAAGGCACCAGAAATGATTGAGAAGCCATACTCAAACTGGACAACAAAGATCAAATAACCAAAGAGCCCAACTACTACCGAAGGCAGTGAAGACAGAATTTCAATACAGGTGCGGACAAAATTGGTTACTGGGCCTTTCTTAGCATACTCTGATAGATAAACCCCAGCCCCCATAGAAAGAGGCACAGAGATAATCAGAGTAATTACCAGCAGGAAGAAGGAATTGTATAGCTGAATCCCGATACCACCGCCAGCTTGGTAAGAAGAGGATTTCCCTGTCAAGAAAGACCAGGAAACATGCGGCAAGCCTCTAACTAAGATATAGAGGATGAGAGAGGCAAGGATAGCAACAATGATACTCGCTATTGTGTAGAGAACACCAGTCGCCAATTTATCTAATTTCTTAGCGTGCATAGTTTTTCTTACCTCTTTCTTTTGTAATTAGTTTAATCACACTGTTAAAGGCTAAGCTCATCATCAAGAGCACCAGAGCCAGAGACCAGAGAACGTTATTATCCACTGTTCCCATAACGGTATTTCCGATTCCCATAGTCAGGACAGAGGTCAGTGTAGCTGCTGGTGTTGTCAAAGAAGTTGGAATCACCGCAGAGTTACCCACGACCATCTGGATAGCTAGAGCTTCACCAAAGGCACGCGCCATTCCAAAGACCACAGCTGTAAAAATACCTGAGCGAGCAGCCTTGAGTGTTACCCGCCAAATGGTCTGCCAGCGCGTTGCGCCCATAGCCAGACTAGCTTCACGGTAGTGACGTGGCACAGCACGCAGACTGTCCGTCGTCATAAAGGTTACTGTTGGCAAAATCATGACAAAGAGCACAAAAATACCAGACAAAATCCCAAAACCCGTACCGCCAAAGACTGTACGGACAAAAGGTACTACGATTTGCAGACCGATAAATCCATAAACAACAGACGGAATACCAACTAAAAGCTCAATCGCAGGTTGCAGTATCTTTGCTCCTTTTGGAGAAACCTCTGTCATAAAGACAGCTGCACCAATCGCAAAAGGAGTTGCTATCAGAGCAGATAGAATGGTAACGATAAAGGAGCCTAAAATCATTGGCAGGGCACCGAATTCCTTACCAGAAGGATTCCAGACACCACCAAAAAGAAAATCAAAAACATTAACGCCGTTGACAAAGAAAGTAGATAGACCTTTCTGAGCAACGAAGATTAGAATCATAGCCACAATCACCACAATCAGTGACAGACAGGCAAAAGTCAGATAGCGACCAAACTTCTCCAAGCGAGAATTTTTAGAAGGCGATAACAACTTTTTGGTTAATTCCTCATTTTTCATTTTGAATCTCCTTCTATTGCTGTGACATTCCCATCAGCGTCCTTGCTAACTTTCATATCGTTGATTGAGATATAGCCCATTCTTGTAACAACCCCTTTTTGAACATCATCTGACAGCATGTATTCAAGAAACTCAGCAGCCAGACCAGTCGGCTTGCCTAGTGTATACATATGCTCATAAGACCAGAGCGACCAATTATTGGTAGCAACATTTTCTGCTGTTGGTTCGTAGTTGTTGAGTTTCAAGGTTTTAACAGACTCGTCAACATAGGCAAAGGCCAGATAAGAAATCGCACCAGGAGTTTGCGAAACGATATTTTTTACCATACCGTTGGAATCCTGCTCCTGGCTCTGAACAGCTGATTTCCCATCCATGATGACACTGTCAAAGGTTGCTCGGGAACCAGAACTAGCCGCACGATTGATAATCGAAATCTCCAAATCCTTACCGCCCAGTTCTTTCCAGTTGGTGATTTCACCAGTGAAAATTTTCTGCAGCTGCTCGGACGTTAGATTATCCACATCAACTTCTTTATTGACAATCACAGCAATACCGGCCACAGCGACCTTATGATCCACCAAGTCAGATGCCTTAATCCCTTCCTTCTCTTCAGCAAAAACATCAGAGTTCCCGATTTCAACAGCTCCTGACTGCACTTGAGACAGACCTGTACCAGATCCACCACCCTGCACATTGACCGTTTTACCGATGTTGTTAGAGCCAAAGTCATCAGCTGCCGCTTCAACTAAAGGCTGCAGAGCAGTTGATCCTACTGCTGTCATAGATTCACCACGGTCAATCCAAGATGAGCAAGCTGATAAGGTGAGTCCTAAGCCCAGAGCTGTCAGCGCTAAAGCAAATTTTTTCAATTTGTTCAAAAGATTTCTCCTTTAATAAAATCAAGAGGATGGGAAGTATCTTTAGTATTTCTTACTTAGCAGAAAGAAGCTTTTTTCAATACATTCACATCTTCAACTATATCATATAATACCAGCTTTTCCTAATATTTTATCTAAATCTCAGGCCTTTTGGAAAATAATTTTTCAGAGTTTTTCCAGTGACTTTTGCAAAGCCCAGGCCGTTCCCGCCAAGGACTAGTTGGTACCAACCGTTTGGCTGCGGTTCTGCCAGTTCAATCGTCTCGCCTGCCGCATATTTCTTGAAGTCCTGATTATTGATTTCAACTTGATTCAGAACTTCGCTGGGCTTCATAGCCAAGCCTAGAGCAAAGCTAGGCTCAAAGCGATTCTTCTTAAACGTTCCTAGATGCAAACCATTTCGAGCAATCTTTAGCTTGGACAGGTCTGGCAGTCCAGCTGGCAATAAATAAAGATTGTCCCCAAAGGTCTGCAGCTCTCCAGTCAAGACTGTTTTTAGATGCTTTGTCTCGAAGTCCTGCCATAGCTTTCTTTGCTCGCTCGTCAAGCGATGCTTAGCTGATTTAATTTTCTTGCAGCTATTCTCATCCGTAAAGCGAAAATGGGCTGCAAACTGACCCTCACCTTTGAAGCGATGCGGATACATCCGAGCTGTCTCAGGAAAGCCAATTCCTTCAGTCATCCCGTTTATCTTAGGAATATCAATCAGTTCAAGTGGAAATTCTTCCAGTAACCAAGCAACGATGTCTTCATTTTCTTCAGGAGCCCAAGTACAGGTCGAATAAACCAGACGACCGTCCTTGGCAAGCATGCTCATAGCAGCTGTCAAAATTTCTCGCTGGAGCTGGGCGCATTGGGCTGGATAATCCGGAGTCCAATACTGGGTAGCATCCGGCTGCTTACGAAACATGCCCTCGCCCGAACAAGGGGCATCTAAAACAATCAGATCAAAATAACTTTCAAAGACCTGAACCAACCGCTCAGCAGATTCATTGGTAACAACCACATTTCTAGCACCAAAGCGCTCAATGTTCTCCACTAAGATTTTAGAGCGTTTACTATTGATTTCATTGGAAACCAGTAAGCCAGTATTATCTAAAAAAGATAAAAGATGGGTTGACTTGCCACCTGGTGCTGCAGCTAAATCTAGGACCTTCATACCCTTAGATGGCGCTGCTATCTGAGCCACCATCTGAGCTGCTGGCTCCTGCGAATAAACCAGACCAGTCACATGCTCAGCAGACTTGCCAGACACCTTGCCATAAAAGCCCCAGTCTGAATGAGGAATGGCATCTGAGAAATTCTGCTGGCCTTCTTTTAGAGGATTACTGCGAAAGGCCGAAATCGGCTCCTCGTCAAAGGTTGCAAAAAAATCCGCCGCTTCTGCGCCTAAAATCTGCTCATATTTTTCTTTAAAACCTTTAGGAAAGTCCATCTACTGCTTCCCCTTTTCTAAATAAGGCTTCAGAGCCGATAGTTTGCACTTAGGCACCATCATGACAGGCTGCCGAGTCTGGAAATTTAGCTGACTGCCATCCAAGGTCTGGACGATAAAGCCTAGCTTCTCCGCCATAATCGAAGCCGCCGCATAATCCCAAGGCCAGTTGTAGGAAAAATAAGCCAAGAGACCGCCAGACAGCACCTTGCTAAAGCTAATCCCAGCACTGCCATAAACCCGAACCCCTAAACATTCCCGGGCCAAGTCTGCCAAGCCCCAATCATTGGCTTGCAGCATACCGGCATTGGAAGCCATGAGAAAATCTTGAAAAGGCCGGTCCTCAAAAGCAGGAAGTTTCCGGTCGTTACAATAGACATCAAAGTCTCCGCCACCATGGTAGAGCTGTTCTCTGGTCACATCATAGATCAAGCCAAAACGACCAATGCCCTTTTCAAAATAGGCAATCATGACTGCAAAATCAGCCTTCTGAGTAATAAAGTTGGTGGTCCCATCAATCGGATCAATCACCCAGACTTTGCCATCAGTAATATTATGTCGGAGTCCATTTTCCTCCGCTAAAATAGCATCCTGAGGATAGCGGTCTAGAATCTTTGCCACCAAGTCATCCTGAACCTTCCGGTCCATCTGGGTGACCAAGTCAGTGGCACTGGTCTTTTGACTCACATCCAAATCATCATAGAGATGTTCCCTCAAAAAAGCACCAGCTTGGTAGATGATTTCTTTAGCAAAATGAAATTTATTTTCCAAGAGAAATGCTTCCTTTACCTTTACTTTTTGCCTCTTGAACAGCACGATAAAGTGAATAACCGCTGACGTTTTCGAACTCACGGCCGATTCGCTTCTCTTGGCCCTTGCTCGGAACAACTTGCTTGAAAGCCGCATAGGACTTCAAGAGCTTTTCCGCTTGGACTTTCTGCTCATAAGCTGCTTCTACATCATTAAAAAAAGAGAGCACCGAAGCAAGCTCTTCAGTGCTCCACGATAAATCTAGTGGGTAACTATAATTTTTGTTCATCTTTACTGAATATCTGCCCGCATGGTTGCGGATCTTAACTCTTCCTTACGATAACTACGAGGTAGGAAAGCACGAATTTCATCCTCGTTAAAGCCGATTTGCATCCGTTTGCCGTCTAAAATAATTGGGCGTCGCAAAAGACTGGGATTTTCCTCAATCAACTGAATCAAGGTTGAAATGGACAAATCCTCCACATCCAAATCTAATTTCTGAAAAATTTTTGAGCGAGTTGAAATAATGTCGTCTGTACCGTTCTCTGTCAGAGAAAGAATGTGTTGCAATTCGGGAGCTGACAGAGGGCTCGTCATGATATTATGTTCCTGAAAGGGCACTTCATGATTTAGCAGCCAAGCACGCGCCTTACGGCAAGAAGTACAACTCGGCGATAAAAATAATGTAATCATGCGTTTCTCTTCTAATTCTGTATAATAACTACCTCTATTATACTAAATTTTATTTGGCTTGACTATATTTTTTTGAAAATTACTGCCGAATGTCATGAAAATATAACTTTTTCAACTATTTCGATAACCAGTCCAACTTCTAGCAATCCGTTCATCACTCTGCAGCTGAGCAACCAAACTTTCAATACCTTCAAACTTAACCATCTCGCGAATCTTATCCAGCCAGAAAATCCGAATGGTATCACCATAGATATCCTGAGAAAAATCAAAGATATTAACTTCAAAACGGAGTTCATCACCATCAAAAGTTACATTTTTCCCAACACTAGCCATACCGCGATAGCGCTGACCATTGTGCTCAACGTCCGCGACATAGACGCCATCTCCTGGAAGAAGGACTCGATCCAAGGGAGCTAGATTGGCTGTTGGATAGCCAATCGTCCGTCCTCTGGCATTACCATGAACCACAATACCACGAGTGGATAGAGGATAACCCAGCAATTCTTGAGTTTTCAGCATATCTCCGACGGCAATCGTCTCCCGAATCCGAGTGGAAGAAATCTTCTGATTATCCAGATTAACTGAGGGAACGATAACAATCTTGCCATTAAAATAATCTCTCAGCTCATGTGACTCTTTGCGGTCTGAGCCAAAATGATAGTCAAAGCCAGCTACCACAGCCTTGGCGCGCAGACGAGACACGTATTTCTCAAAAAAGTCTCGGGCAGTATTGCCTGCAAAATGGCTAGTAAAGTCAATCAGGTAAAGATAGTCAACACCTAGATTTTCCAGCTGCGTCATCCGGTCTTCCGGACTAGCTAGATGCAGCATGAGCTCAGACTGATAGCGGACAAAGGCTAACTTAGGCGACTCCGGGAAAGTCATCACTGCAATCTTTAGACCTTGCTCCGCAGCAATTTCTCTTGCTTTCTCAAAGAGTGCCTGATGCCCCTTATGCAGCCCATCAAAATAGCCTAGAACAAGGACCGTATCTTCTGTCTGATCAATCCCTTTTTCATCTATAATTCTCTTGGTTATCATCATTCCTCTATTTTACTACGCATTTGCTATTTTTACAATATCCGTTCCGCTCGAAACCGCAAAATATTCAAAAAGATTTTTACCGTTCTAAGACAGGATGTTTGTCAAAATCTGAAAAAAGCAAAACAAAAGGACAGCAGTTGTGCAGTTGCTGTCCTTTTGTGAGGTTTAATGAGATTATTATAACATGCAAGCGCACATTTCATATTACAAAAGAGTAACAATCTTTTGACAATTCTAATGCCATATTAAAGGAAGACCTTGCGGGGCTTGTAGGCGGTTTTCCGCTTTTCCAAAATGGCTACTAACTTCTCCTTATAAAAGCCAGCTAGCTCAGCTTCTTCTGACATCAAGCTGATAAAACGACCGTTTCTCACATCCTCGACCTGCTCGTCTGAGAGCTCAACTTTCACTAAATCTCCGATTCCCAATTCGAGTGGTTGGAGAAAGGAGAAATCTTCCACTTCTACTCGCTCTGCTATTTCATCCAGGGTCAAGGCATCATCTAAGCTCATACCTGCAGAGGAAGTCCGTGTCAGCTTGGACATGTGACTGGCAAAGCCAAGCTTAGCTCCCAAATCAACAGACAGGGTTCGGACATAGGTCCCCTTGCTGCATTTCACTCGAAAACGAAAGCGGGCTTCCTCATCTTCGTAGGAAATCGGACTGGTGCGCTCAAAGCTATAGATAGTCACCTGCCGCTCTGGCCGCTCCACTTCTTGACCCGCTCTAGCATACTCATAAAGCTTGCGGCCATTGACCTTGACTGCAGAGTACATGGGCGGAATCTGGCGAATCTCACCAGTCATGGACTCCATCGCTTCATCGATAAGGGCTTCTTCTAAAAGCTCTGTCACTGGCGTCCGCTCTAAGATGTCTCCGCTGGCATCCTCTGTCGTCGTTGAGCAGCCTAGAGTAATCTCCCCCTCGTAGACCTTGCCTTCCTCCTGCATAAACTCGACCAAGCGCGTCGCCTTGCCCACAGCAATCGGAAGCACCCCTACTACATCTGGATCCAAGGTTCCCCCATGACCGATTTTCTTGGTTTTTAAAATTTTGCGCAGCTTAAATACCGCATCGTGCGAGGTCATACCCGCTTCTTTTCTTAAGTTGATAATTCCGTTCATTGGTTAACTTTCTAAAAATACTAAAACTCTCTTTTGGAAATCTTTATGCCCTTCATAGAGTGCGTGGCCACAATCTGGCAAAATAGTGAGCTGGCTATCTTTGATATGGTGATGCAATTCGAGCGAAGCTTCTACACCTAGAACGTCATCTTCTTCTGCTCCGATGACTAGTGTAGGACAGTTGATCTTTTCCAGGACTGCCATACTATCATGTCTTAAGCAAGATATGGCCTGAATAGCAATCCGATGTTTATCTTTAATGCGACCTAAGATTCCCATTATTCGATAAAGGTATTTAAACTTTCCAAAGGATTTAGGTGTATAAGAGTGACTTGCAATATCCAACATCAGTTCCTTATAGGATCCCGTCTGACTCAACTCAAGCCAGCAAGTAATCCTCTCCCTACCAAGATTATTCAGTTTCGCAGTAGTAACTGTCAAAATCAATTTTTCAACTCTTTCTGGGAAATCTGATGCCAACCATTGGGCAATCATACCGCCTTGGGAAATTCCTAGGACAGCTACCGTTTTCAGACCTAAAACATCCATAGCTTCAGCTATATCAGTCGCCATATCTCGTGTTGTATAATTTTCTGGCAACTCATTGATTCTGCTAAAAACATAGACCTGGTAAGCTGTTGCGAAGCCCCTATAAGCTAGGGCAAGCATTTGCGCCATTCTCTTAACAGTCGCTAAACCATCCCCTAGACCTGGAATGATGAGCAGCGGCTTCTTCCCTTTTCCAAAGGTCACATAGTCCATGCTTTTATTTTTAAAATACAGGACATGATTTTTTGCACGATAGACCATATTCAGAATCCTCTCAAAAGCGTACTTAAAAGAATAAGCAAAAACCAATTGTTAGTTTTTCAAAGCCATAGTTTTCGTAAAACTGATAGGTTCCCCGTATAGCATCCGCGAGCCAACTGTTTAAGGTCAGTACCTCGGCCACATTCTTGTAGGACGATTAAGTAGCTGTTTGAAAATGTTCGATTTAATTCAAAATCGCTTTCAAGTCCTAGTCAATCTCCCATCTCTGTCTTGACAAGCAATGTCGGACAGGAAATCCTTGTCTGCTCTTGCATCATATTCTTGAAAGGTCTGAGACTGAATCAGCAGTCGCTTTTTGTTCTTGATTTTTTCCAAAATTCCATCAGTTTATATGGATGCTAATGATTGACTAGAAAAACATAACGAAATAGTCACACTTCTATCCGACTTTCAAAAATCTGATAAAGCTGTTCAAGGCGGTAGTCCTCGGTAGACGTTATTTCTTCCTCCGATAGGAGAACATTTTCCAATATTGGAAAAAAACCTTGAGCCAGTTCTCGACTGTTCAGCCAATCTGTCATCTGCTGGTTAAAGGCAGGATTGTCCGAAAAAATATAGTCAAAGTGAGCATAATTCTTGGTGTAATTGTAGTAAATCTCCTCCAGAGCAAGTAGTGCCTTGATGGTATCAGCTTCCTCCAGCCAAAGACTCCTATCTAGCAGATGGCTGGTTTCAAGGCCAGCCAGATCAAACATAACCAGATAGACCGCCACACCATCAGCTTGACTGGGGCTAAAGTTAATTGTATCAAGGATAAACTGACGTGAGAAGCGCCACATAAAATCTAACTCCTGTGGCTTCCAACTGTCACTTTCAAAGTGACACCGATTCAGATTAAGAGAGTCATCGACTCTGATTTCAATGTAGTGAGCAATCATCTCTAAAATCCGAGGCAGAAAATGCCTGATTTGGTAGTCGTCATCACTCTTATTAACCACCGCGTTGAGGTATTCATAGATTAACACCTCACTCAGTTCCCTGACAGGAATGGTTTGCAAAGCTCTGAGATTCTCCTCGGAGATGCAGACGGGGCAGGTACAAAGGGTCAGAGGAAAGTGTAAATCGCAATTAAACAGGGTGTAGGCCTCTTCTAAAAGGGCTTGCATAGCAGGGCTGAGGTCGGGCTCCTTCGGTATTTCCGGTCTAGTCTTAGCTTTTTTCTTTCCCATGCTCATCCTCCTCTACGTTCATCGCAAAAGCTAGGCTAGTCTGACGAAAGCCATAATTTTGGGCATGCTCAGCCAACCGTTCATCATTGGCACCATCTTGACTAGCTATCTTCTTGACCTTGTCCATCAAAGCTGTCGCAATTCCTTGCCGCCTGGCATTTCGACTGACCGCCAGAGCTAAGATCCGATAGTAGAAAGCTGTGGACTCGAAAAAGTAAAGCTTAACATAGCCGATAAAGCCAAGAATCTGAGATTCTTTCTCAGCAACTAAACAGCCGTAAGCTGGATTAACAAGAATATCCCTGAGTCTACTTTGCAATTCATCTTTTTCTGCTGAATAGCCCAATACTTTATACAGGGGTGGCAGAACTTTTGTGTCTTCTTTCTCATATTCTCGAACAGTCAATCGATCTATCATTTTTCTATTTTTCTTTCAAAATACTGCTTATAAATAGTTACTGCTATCTGACGTTTTTTCTTAATAACTAAGTCAGTCGCCTCTTCATCGTCCATAAATCCAATCCCTGAAAAAACTAACAAACCTAGTCCAAGATAAGGTAAATCCTTAACAGATAAGGACATCCCTTGAAAAAAGACTAAATAGCAAAGTACTAAAAAATAAACTACATTAGCTAACAGTACTTGTTTGCCTCGTTCAATCCAAATTTCTTTACGTAATTCTGAAGAAGCAGCCTGCCATTGCTGATAAAAAATTTCCTTCCCTTCTTGTGGCAGTCTTTCTATAATTCGATCAATCTCAGCAAATTTGGTTGATTGTATCCAACGGGTTGTTAAGTCCATTTTTCTCACTCTTTCAAAGCTTCAAACTTAGCTTTCATGGTAGGGTTTTTACGTGTCAATTTTTTGACAGAGACATCGTCCAGTTTGTTGTTTGCCAATCGTAGCTGGTTTTCAGAGGTCGTCAGGAATTTCTTGATTTCTTCCATCCGGCGGATGGCCTTATCAATCTCCTCGATAGCCTTGCCAAAGTTGGTCGAAGCGGACTGATAGTTCTTGGCGAAAGCTACTTTAAAGGCATCCAAATCTTCCTCAAAATGCGTAATATCAATGTTCTGCTCCCGCACCAAGGCCAGTTCCTGCTTGTACTGGAGCGAGTTAAGCGCAGCATTGCGCAAGAGGGTAATCATGGGCAAGAAGAACTGTGGTCGGATAACATACATCTTCTCATAGGCATAGGACACATCGACAATACCCGAATTGTAGAGCTCGCTGTCAGCCTCAAGAAGTGTCACCAGAATAGCATACTCACAGCCTTTCTCCCGCCGGTCCTTATCCAGCTCTTTGAAAAAATGCTCATTTTTCTTCTTGGTCGCTGTCTCATCGCCTTCATTTTTCATCTCAAACATGATAGAGAGGATTTCTACACCATTTTCATCCACCTCACGGTAAATGTAGTCACCCTTGCTGCCTGTTCTGGCATCATTGTCTTTGCCAAACTCCGCTCGTGGAAACATGGCCATGCGGTTCTTGTTAAACTCGTACTCGCAGTGCTGTTCCAAACTCTCGCCAATCATCTTAGTGGACTGCTTGGCTTTAAAATCCTTGTAGAACTCTATGGTCTCATCTTTCTGCCGCAGCTCTACCTCATAGCGCTCTTTGAGCGAGGTCTGAGCTAGCGCTGCTTCCTTTTCTTGCAAAACTAGCTGATTCTTAACCTCGTCTCGCTCTTTTTCCAGCGCAGATAAGGTCTTTTGCAGTTGATTTTCATGCTCCAAGCGCAGAGTAGTCAACTGACTTTCCAATTGCTGAACTTCCTTTTCCTTCTCCTGCAATTGAAGACTAGCTGCTTGCTCTGCCTCTTTCTTAGCCAACTCCTGCTGGGTCTCAAACTGAGCAATTTGACTTTGAAGATTGCTAATCTCCTGCTCTTTCTGCGATAGCAGGGCTTGTTGGGTATTCTGGAATTTTTGCTCTGCTAAAGCCAGCTCCTGCTCAATCCGAGCATGAATCTCCTTGTCAAACTCTGCAGTTCGAACCTGCGACAAAAGCTCACTGTACTGGCTCTCATTGACAGTAAAAACCTCCCCACAGTTGGGGCATTTGATTTCATTCATGGGGTACCTCTTTATTTAAAATTAAACATTTTATTCCTTGTTTTTTTCAAGCTGATAGATTATATCGCTATCATTTATTCTTTGTTATTCTTTTTTCAATATTCTCCCAAATTCACTAATCTACTTCTCACGACTATCAACTATTATACCATTCCTGCCAATAAATGAAAAACAGCAAGCCATTGGCTTGCTCGATTTTCACGGAATTAAAATGCTATGTCCATGTTCCTCTGGGAGGTAATAAGATATGTCCCCTGCACTGCTTCCTAGTCTACTCTTACTAAAAATGGAATAGAGTTTTGAATTATTCTCAGAATCAATGACAAAACGTCCATTGTCAAAATTTATAGATGCAGACGCTGAAGAATCTTGAAAGATAGATTGTTCACTCTGAGAACGAACCACTCCTTTTATGGTTGCAACTTCTTCAGGATATTTTTCAAAGGATATATCGAAACTAAGTTCTCTGGAAGAAGATGGAAAATAGGACTGATGTTCACTCAGACGAATACTTTGAATCTTTCCCAATGATTGTTCGAGTTCTGGAAGTTCCCTATACAGTTCTGATTGAATCGCTGATTTGAAATTTTCCTGATGTACTTGCAGCCACTCATTAAAGAAACGTGTCGCCCTTTCTTTTTGAACTCGATACACGATATTCTCTCCTGAATCAGCAAGAGCATTCGAAAAATTATACAAGGCTTCCTTTGCCTCATCCTGCTCTCGCTTCCAATCCCAAGAAGAGTCTTCCGATATTTCAATCTCGCCCATATACCAGGTACTCATATCCTGACTTTTGTCTTTATAAGGGTTAGGATGGATAAAAGTAAAGGGTGCAATGCCTGCATCTGGAAAAGACAATTCAGCTCTTAATGATTGTTCTTTATTATCATTGACATAGGCTGAAAAATAGATATGATAATTCCCACTCACGTCACCGCCATTGTCATACTCTCCGCTAGCAGAACCTGGCAAAAGTGTCACAGATTTTATGCGTTTCTTTTCGAAATCCAAGTTTTCAATTATCTCTTTTTTAATAGAATCTTGATGCTCAAGAATAAACTTACCATCGTTACTATATTGAGGCTTAGTCAAAAATGGTAGATTTATAATAAGAATCGGAAGGGCAATAACAATGAAAAGAATAAAAATCCACTTTTTCGATTTAAACATAGGACCCCTCTTATTTTAATTAACAAAGATAGTTTTATTATACCATTCTTTTCTTAGATGAAAAACAGCAAGCCAAGTGACTTGCTGTTTCAGGTTATCACTCCTCCATCTCAATCCGCCAGCTAGAGGCTGTTTCTCTTTCTTGGATAAACTTACTATAGATGCCTTGTTTGGCCAGTAAGTCTTGGTGTTTGCCTTGCTCAACAATGCGGCCTTGATCCAGCACCAAAATCTGGTCTGCATGCTCAACCGTCTTGAGCCGGTGGGCAATCATGATGATGGTCTTATCGCGAGTCAGAGACTGGATAGCCTGCATGAGGGCTTCTTCGTTTTCTGGGTCAACATTGGCTGTTGCTTCATCCAGAATGATAATAGGTGCATCCTTGATAATAGCCCGTGCAATGGAAATGCGCTGACGCTCACCTCCAGAAAGACTAGCACCTCCTTCACCAATCTTGGTGTCATAGCCATCAGGCAGCGATAGGATAAAGTCATGACAGGCCGCTTTCTTAGCAGCCTCTATCACTTCTTCCTGACTGGCCTCCGGCTTGCCAAAACGAATGTTATTGGCAATGGTATCCTCAAAGAGATAGACACTTTGGAAGACAAAGCTGAAATTACGAATCAGGCTGTCATAGCTGTAATCCCTGACATCATGCCCGTCCAGACTGATACTTCCCTGGTCCACATCCCAGAAGCGGGCAATGAGGTTGCAGAGCGTTGTTTTGCCTGATCCAGAAGGTCCGACCAAGGCAGTTGTCGTTTTTTCGGGAATGGTGAGGGAAACCTGGTCAATGATTTTCTTATTTCCATAAGAGAAGCTAACGTCTCTCAGCTCAATCCGGCTACTCTTAGGCTCAATATCCTGACCACTGATGTCCATCGGCTGGATAGCCAAAACTTGATTGACCATATCAACCGACAAATCAACAATGCGCAGGAGAGAAGAGAAAGAGCCAACGCCGTCTAGATTTTCATAAATCATAAAACCACTGACAATCATCATAATGGTTACCAGCAGCTCCATACTGCCATTGAGATAAAAATAGATAGAGAAAAGACCCATAAAGAGACCGGTCAGCTTGGTCACTATGCCTTGGAGGGCAATGTAAGGTGAAGTCACTAGTGTCATTTTGGTATCTAGCTGACTCTTGCCTTCAATAGCCTTGGACAGTTTCTTAGCAGAACGGTTGACCAGATTGTAGTTCTTAACTTCAGCAATCCCTTGGCTGTACTCCAAAACAACGGCTACTAGGTCCATATCCGCCTGATACTTGTCATCAGAAACCTTGCCAACTTGCCAACGCATGAGGGTATTGGACAGGAGAAAGAGGACGAGACCCACCAAGAGAACCAGTCCAACCCGCCAGTCATAGAGAAAGACCAAAATAGTGATGAGACCAGTCGTTAGAAATCCCTGCACAGTCATCATAACCACTCGCGTAGCTACATCAGACAACCCTTCCAGCGTATTAGTCGTAACACTGATAATCTTGCCCAAGCTATTTTGATTAAAGTAACCCATGGGTAGATAGCGCATGTGCTCGGCAATTTCAATCCGCTTCTGAGCACAGGTATGATAGCCTGCTTCCGTCTGCAGCATGGTAATTTTCAGGGTAATCCAGACGTTTAGGACAGTTGATACCAACATGGTACTCAGAGCCAGCCAGAAGGTCTGCATAGAGAGATTCTTCTCAATCAGTCCCATAACGACTAGGCCGATTGCTGGAATACGCAGAGCAATGATAAAGGACTTGATGACGCCCAGATAAATGGATTGATAAAATTTCCTACGGTCCTCTGCCGTACAGAAATCAAAGAATTTCTTCAATATGTTAAGCATGAGTCAGCCCTCCTTCCATTTCACCACTATCCCTAGTAGCAATATGGGCTTGCCACATGGAAGCATAAAGCGGACTTGCTGTCAGCAATTCTTCATGCCGACCTCTAGCTTCAATCCGACCATCATTGACCAGGACTATCTGGTCTGCACTCATAATCGTAGACAGCCTATGGGCAATGACAATCAAGGTCCGCCCCTCAATCAAACGAGCTAGACTGGACTGGATCCGTGCTTCATTTTCCGGATCTGTATAAGCAGTCGCTTCATCCAAGATAAGAATCGGAGCATCCTTGAGCATGGCACGGGCGATAGCAATCCGCTGACGCTCCCCACCAGATAGATGACCGCCGCCAGAGCCTACTTGAGTTTCAAAGCCGTCTTCTAAGTTCATGATAAAGTCATAACAGCCGCAGCGACGAGCAATTTCGATGACCTCTTCGTCAGAAGCTGCTGGATTTCCCATCCGGATATTTTCCATAATAGTCTCATCAAAGAGATAGTTATCCTGGGTCACGTAAGCAATCTGCCGACTATAATAGTCTAGTGGAAGCTGACGAATGTCCAAGCCACCATAGGTAATCTGACCAGAACTGACATCCCAGAAAGAAGCCAGAAGCTTGGCAATTGTAGACTTACCCGAGCCTGATGGGCCGACTAAAGCATTGATGCTGCCAGCCTTAATATCTAGCGAAATACCGTGTAGTACTTCCTCTTCATCTGTATAGCCAAAGCTGACATCCGTCATGACCAGATCCCTTCCTTTTGGAAGTTCTCGCAGCTCCTGAGGCCTTTTCAAATCAGGCCTTTCCAAAATATCAATGACTTGACCAAAAATAGTGCCGATTTTCCGTAAATCGTCCATATAGCTAGCCACTAAAATCAGAGGAGTTAGAAGACTGAGCGAAAGAATAATCATCAAAATGAAATTGCCAGCAGTCAAGCTACCTTGCAGATAGAAATAACAGCCAGCCGGAAGCAGAAAGAGCAAGCCTGATGGCAGAAAAGCAGTCACAATGCCCATCTCCAGATTGAACTTACGCATCCACTCAATAAAGCAGTCTGCTCCTTCTCTAGCAGCCGTCACAAACTTATCGTATGAAAATTTTTCCTTGCCAAAGACCTTGATGACCTCAATCCCATTGATGTATTCCACCGCTGTATCATTGAGTTTTTTGGTCTTGACCAGAGTATTTTGATAGTCCGCTTCGCTATTGGCAGCCATCCGTATATAAGCAAATGCCACAATAGGAATTGTCAGGAGAGACAGCAAGGTCAGCCGCCAATCGATGACCAGCATGGCAATGAGGACAATAATCGGACCAAAAATTCCAGCAGTAAACTCTGGAATCAGGTGAGCCAAGGTCGTTTCGGTCGCATCCACCCGCTCAACGATAATGTTCTTATAACTGCCTGATGACTGACTAAGCACTATACCTAGAGGCAGCCTAGCTAGCTTGTCTGTCAGGCGGCGCCGCATTTCCGCTAGAATCTTAAAAGTAGCCGTATGCGACAGCATGGTGGAAATACCGTGAAATCCCCAGTAGCCAATCCAGGCCAGACCTGCCCAAGCTGACTGCTGCAAGTAGAAATTCCAGTTTTTATTGCCAGCCAAGAGCTGATTAATCATCCCGCCAATAAAGAAATAAGGCAGAAATCCTGAAAGCACAGAGGCAAAAGCAAAGATCAGACTGAGCACAAAATATATCTTATGAAGGGAGACAAAGTCCCAGATCCAAGCAAGAGTAGATTTTTTCTTCATAGAATTTCCTTCTTTCTATCAAAAACCTAGCAAACCTCCCCAGTCAAACAAGTCCATGATGGAATGGCAAAATTCCAGCGCCTGCTCTTGGGGCCAGTCTTGAGCCAAAGGCTCAAATACAGCTGTATAATAAGCTGTCATGCACGATCGCAGAAACTCGTATTTGACCAAATGATTAATTCTCTCCTCTTTGTAAGCCAGCTCCAAATAGCGATAAGTCTCGTCTGAAGCCAAATGAGGCAGACGCGTCCTGAAGTCCGCTTGCGAAGAACCCTGAGATTTAAAGAGCAAGAGCTGCATAATATCCTTATGCTCATAGAGAATCCGCATCAGGGACTGGAGATCTTCCAAGCGATGGTCCCACATATCAGACAGATGTCCCTCTTCTAGGAAAGCATAGTCACGTCGCTTCTGCTCTTGTCCATACTGGTCTAAGGCTATCAGAGTAGGCTCAAGCAGGGTAGCAAAGAGAGTGTCCTTACTTTCATAGCGCTTATAAAGAGCCCCAGTCGTCAAGCCAGCAGCGCGACAAATTCTCCGCAGTGAGGCATCCTGATAGCCATAAGTCAAGAACTCACTCCTCGCGCTTTCCAAGATTTTTTCATTTAACTCATCTGTTTCTTTTTTCATGATTTAAATTCGATAACACTGTTATCACCTTTCTTCTTTTATTATAAATTCTGACAATTTAACTGTCAAGGAAAAACAAAAGAGACCGAGAAATATTTTCATCGGTCTAGCTCTATACCTTATCCCCTTGTAAACATGACAAAAGGAGCTTGCGAACAAGCTCCTCTAGAATTTTACTTTTTATCAGATGCATAAATCATGCCAGTACAGTCGAAATCTTCCTGTCGGCGAAAGCCGAGCTCTCGATAAAAAGCTAGATTTTTATCTGACTGCTCCGTTGCCAGCTGGATTTGGTAAACATCCTTAAATCGTTCCAGCGTCTGCTGAAGAAGGCTTCTGCCAATCCCCTGACGCTGATATTTTGGATACACCAGCAAATCTTGAATAAAGACAATGGTGAGCCCATCTCCGACCGCTCGGATCAAACCAACCAACTTGTCTTCGTCATAGGCCGCCATCACAAACAAGGACTGATGGAAGGCTTGCTCTAAACGCTGAGGATGATTAGTGTAATTGCTCCAAGCAACTGAAGCATAGAGATCTAGTACAGCTGCAAAATCTAGCTGAGGATTTGTTTTATAATGAATCATAGTCCTCTCCTTGTTTTTTAACTCCTACTAATCCATTAAGCCACTTCTATAAAACTTAATCGACGCCAGGTTGGCCTCCAATCACAACTTTTTCAGCTTTATTATTTTTATCAAAAATAATAAAATAATATAATTTTCTTTTTGTCCCAAAAAAATTATTATCTTGGCCTATGTAGTATCCCAGTCGTCCACCCGACTTTGTATTGTAATCAAAGCTACCATATCGTTCCACTATTTCATTCTCTGTCTTTCCAATAATCCACTGGTCATCATATTTCCAATATACTCGATTGGAAAAATAGAGGAAAACTGAAATAACAATTGATCCAAAGAACAAAAGAAACAGGGAAATTTTACGCTTATAGCTCACCGTGGGCCTCCTTTTGACTTTGAACGCTACTATCTTCTAGATTATAATACTTATCTTCTATACCACTTTCAGACTCCTCTCCCAAAGCCATATCAGCCCGAATAGCCCTTTCTTTTGTGTTAAAGACAAAATTAGAAATCCAATTATTTTTCACCCAATCTTCTATAGCATCTGCGTGATATTCAACTTCTGCTGCAAAAGAATTATAGTTAACATTCGCTGTATTAATTGCCAATAGGGCTTGTCGCTCATAGTGAGTAGGATTTTGGGGATCTTTTATTGTAACCTCACCAGTATCTGGATTGTAAATCTGATAACCCGCTTGATTGTTTAAAGAATTTAAGTAATCTGGAATTCGACTCAATTTGCTTTTTTCAATATAAAGAGAAGAAAGAGGACTAGGACTATAAGGATAAATAATTGTTGGATTATGTTGAATTTCTTCAATTACTTCATCAATTTGATTAATTTTTGCAACCAATTTTTTCATCTGTTCAGATGAAAAAGTATTTTGACCACTATTGTCCGCAATTAATTTATTAGTATAAACATCTGCAATTAGATAAGGTGCTTTACTTTCAGTCTTTTTGAAATAATTCACTAATGTTGAATCTGCTTCTTGCCCTGAGTCATCCACTATCCTCTGGAACTCATTAAAAAAATAATCTTCTGTTGTAATTCGTGAATCTTTATCAGAAAAAGTGAATAACGAATCTAATCTCGTAGAAATGAAAGGAATTGAGACACCAGAACTGCCAACTGAATCTCCACTTTCACGCATTTTTAAAATACTAAATACAAACTGCTCACCATTTCTCACTCCATAGATAAAGTGGTCATCATATACTTCATCAACTGGTTTAACACCAATGTCTCCACCTAAGTCTACCTCAGTTTTCCCCATAGCTTTAAGTATTTCGGAAAAAGGTTTATTAAGCATAACAAAGCCGTCATCCGTTGCTTCTATATCGTCAACAGTGACATATTTCCTGACTTCTTGAGGAAGTGAATTATAAAATTCTAAAGCCAATTCTGCCTGTTTTTCATTCATTCCTCTTTTTTTCATCAGCCATTGCTTATTCACTTCTTGGGTCCACTCCATCTTCTCCATGCTAGGCAGAATAAAAGTACCATTAAAGCTGGCGAAGTTCTCAGTCATTAGAGTCAGAGCCTGACTGAGAGCCGATTTGAGACTATCCACGCTATCAAAGATACTAGGTGAGTTAGCATCAAAAGTGATTAGCTTATCTAGCTTTTGCTGAAGATTGTCTCGCTTGCTTTGAATCATATCAATACTTGATTGGATACTTTCCTTAGTAGTAACTGACACACCTATTCGCTTGTCAGCTTCATCTAAAGCTGATTGCTGGGCAACAATCGCTTGGTCATAGGCGTCAATCTGACTCTGTAAAGTATCCTGATCCAGACTTTCACTACTGACTTCATTGGTATAGCGACTTGGAAGATTATTTACGGACTCTGTTAACCCCTCTTCAAAAAGCATTGCAGCCTGAAAAAGCGGCATAAACATCCCCTTAGCATAGGTCTGAGCACTGTCATATGCTTGCCCCTTAAGTTCTCTCTCAGAGCTAAAACTATCAATAGATGTTAGAGCTGATTCGTAAGCCGTGACACGACCCTGAGATGCTTCAGAGACTGATGAGGCTTGAGTATTTGAAGCACTTAAATCCATCTTAATTCCCATAGTTTAACACCTTATCTTTCTAATTCATTCTATCCTCTTCATCTAGTGCTTGATTATATTCCCGTTGAAGATTCTGAAGTCGTTCTTCTATAGCTTTCTCTTCTTTCTTAAGTTCAATCCTCTGATCTTCTATATCCAAGCTCAGCAGATGATGATTACGCTGCACGGAGAAAAGAATGTCATCAAAATCATATGCATCCATCCGGTTCATAGGTAAATTCTCAATTTGAGAAAGAGAGAATACAGCATTTCCATAAAGATCATCTATTGCCTCCTCAAAACGCTTCACTTGCCGAACCTCAACATCAATCTGATCCCAGCGCTGAAAGAATTGCTTTCGTTCTTTTGAAAGAGTATCCAAATTACTTTTAGAAATCATGGAGTGGAGCCTCCATTGATAGACTGAGCGGCCGCTTGATCCACGGCCTCAAAATCCTCTGCAACACTATGCAATAGGTTTATAAAAGTTGACAACTGTTCTGAAATCGTTGCTGCTGTACTTGCAGAATCATCAATGTAAGTACCAGCTACCTCATTTCCTTGAAGCACACTACTTGAATCTTTAATTACTTCTATCCCAGTTGCAATAGAGCTAGCATTGCTACTGAGAGTGCTAGCATGAGTAGAAGCTACGCTAATATCACTTTGAATCTGATTGGTCATTCTAAACTCCTTTTTAAAAGACTCCATGTTTTATAGTTATATTATACCAAAGAAACAACCTGTCAACAATAAAAAGGTTGTCAATAGCATAAGCTTTGTATAAATTTATCGAACTTGAGTCAACACTCCGTCTTGCATCTCATAGACCTTGTCAACCTCGTCCAGCAAGCGGGTATCATGAGTAATCATGACCACACTCTTATGGAATTTCTGGGTCACTTCTTTGAGCAGATGGACCACGCGCTTGGCCCGCTCCGTATCCAGACTAGCTGTCGGCTCATCAGCCAAGATAATATCAGGACTATTGTAAAGCGCTCTAGCGATAGCAGCTCTCTGCCGTTCTCCGCCGGACAATTCTTTCGGATACTGCTTGAGAGTTCCTTTTAAATCTAGCAACTCAATCAGACTGTCTAGATCCGTCCTTTCCTTTTTAGATAAGCGGTCAATCAGCTGGAACTGGTCTTCGATTTTCAAAAAAGGTATGAGATTGGAAGCCTGCAAAATAAAGCCGAAATCATTGAAGCGTAGAGCAGCCCGTTCCTTTTCCTTGAGCTGGGAAGTATCTTTCCCATGCAGGAGAATCTGTCCTTTTGAGGGAGTTTGCAAATGCCCCAGCAAGGTCAGAAAGGTTGTTTTACCCGAGCCTGACGGACCAATAATAGCTACAAACTGCCCCGCTTCCAGTTGGAAATCAGTTGGTTTCAGGGCTTGAACCAGCGTATGCCCCTGACCATATTCTTTTGTAACCCCTTTTAGTTCTATGATTGACATTTACTCACCTCCGATTGCTGTGATAGGGTCAATTTTCAGAACCCGATGAATGGACAAAAGTCCGCCAGCCAGTGACATGAAAATAATGAGGATAATTAAACCAGCATAAGCTCTCCAGTCACTGTAAAAAGGCATAGAAGCCGGCAAGACTAGCTGGGTTCCCAAGAGAGCCAAGACAGCTAAGCTGATTCCCAGAGTAGACAGGATGAAAATCTGCCAAAAAATAGAAGCAATAATCTTCCCACTGGCAATCCCTTGGGCGCGCATAATACCATAAAGATGCGTCTTTTGGATGGTAATGATATACATAAAAATTCCCAATACCAAAAATGTAATCAGAACCATGGCGCCAATCATAAAGGAAAAAGTCAGTACCTGAGGCTGATAACCAGGGATATTTTCTATAAAATCACTCATAGAGAGCTGACTAAGTCCAGCTTCTTCAATCTTCTGACCATCCTTGACCACAAGTGCGCTGATATTCTTAACCTGACTTGAGCCGTACTTTAATTCCCTGAAATCATCTAGATCCATAAAAATTACAGGTTGCGTAAAAAAGCTATTATCCTCTGTGAAACCAACAACCTGATAGAGGCGCTCACTTCCATTAAGCTGAAGCTGGTCGCCTAGTTTCACACCTTTTTGCTGCAGACGCTTATCCGCAATAACTTCATAAGCATTCTCAGCAGGACGTCCCTCAATAATGTCAGGCGCTAGAAAACTATCCCAAGAGAGACCAAAAACCTGAGCATTGAGCTTATCAGTCCCATCTTCATAATTGGCCACTGCTGACGTCTGTCCCAAAGCCGCAATTGAGTCCCCTTGAAACAGGCGGCTATACTCTTCTTCCTTGAGAGTCGAAGCTATTAGATTCTTATTGGCGTACTCTGACAAAACGATCGACTCAGCCTGCCATTGGTCCAAAGCCAAGCGATTGAGCCTAGCCAAACCGACGGAAAGACTGGATAAAAAGAAAACCATATAGGTAATGAGAAAGACCACAGCAACCACTAAACGATAGCGTCCGCGACTGTAGACAATCTCTTTAAAAGCTAAAAACAAAGCTGTCCTCCTTTGAGATATTCGAGACTATTATACCATAAAGAAGCAAGCTGGAAAAACTATCCTGTCAATCCCCCTCCATATGCTCTCTGACAAAGCCTGCCAGACCGACAGCGGTCACCCTAGCATGAAAATCACTCATTTGCTGAGCCTTATAGCAAGGATGAGCCAGCCAGTAAGTCAGAGTTCCCATGAAGGATGCGGCTTGATGATTCAGGAGCAAGTCCACCTCAACCTCCTCTAAATGTGGATCAGCCAAGGAAATACTCTGCCAGAAAATCTCCCTCAAAGCTTCCTGCAACCGCTGCGAACTAGTTGGACTGCCATTCGGCCCTAAAAGAATGTCTAAGTCTTCCAAGTAAGGCTCAAAAAAATGAAAAAGATTTTGTTTCTCATGGATATAGTCCTCCACTTTAAAATCCTTTTCTAACTTGAACAAGCAGGCAGATTCTAGAGCCTCTTGATAATAGGCCTGCAAATCATCTAGCAAGCGGTCTTCTATCTTCTCCAGCAGATCATATTTATCCAGATAATGCCGATAAAAAGTACTGCGATTCACCTCTGCCAAATCAATCAGCTGACGAATACTGATAGTCTCAAAAGTCTGCTCTTTCATCAGCTGCAGCAAGCTATCCTCTATCTGCTTTTCTGTCTTTCTTCTTTTTTTCTCATACATGTCATTCACCTCAAAATGCAACAGTCTCTCTAAAATTGATGCTTGTATGCCATCCAGCTCCCACTATATAATAAATATAAGCAGAAGACAAGAACAAGAGGATTAAAAGATGAAGATTATGATCAATCAAAAGGAAGTCGGTCAAGAAAGAATTGAGCAATGGCGGAAGAAGAGAATCCATAAAGCAGCTAAGATACTTAATCTACAGCTGCCCAATACTGACAACACGGAGATTTTAGACCAAGCCCTACTGGAAGCAAAAATGAAGCTGACATACGAAGAGCTAATCCAGCACATCGGAACCAAACTCAAATGGAGCCAATATTTAATGAAATGGGCAGCCAAATGGTCCAAGAAACCTAGAAAAAAAGCAATCATCACGATTTTTGCAAGTGGACTGACTGCTGCTTCTTTCAGTATAATGCTAGAAAAGTTGATGTTAGAAAAGACAAATGTTCATAAACGAGTCAATCTTGGTGCCTGTCCGGATCATTATGCCTTGCAGCCGTACGGGGACAAACTTGAAGTCATTGAGACTGCAGGAAATAGCCCGCTACCGACACAGTTTTTTCTTGACCTTGGTGGTGAAGCTGAGATAGAGGAGCCTCGTGATGCGTCTTACCCCTTCCAAACTGTCGGTGCCGCGAGTCTAGCGGATGGTTGCAATATCGGTGGTATTCGCCATCAGTTTCGCGACACGGAAAAAGGCCTAGAAGCCCGATTCTGTGTTGAATTCCCCAGCCTTTGTCCAGACAGCCTTATCAAAGAACATCAGCTCCACCTGGCTGCCGAATGGTCAAAGTGGATAGCTTGGTGCAAAGAGCATAAAGAATGAATTTCCTTTCCTAAAAAATACCTATCAAGCCATGCAAAAACAGCCTACTGCCATCTTAAAGAGACTGCAGCAAGGCTGTTTTCTTCTACACCTAATCAAAGACAATCATGGACTTAATGGTCTTGCGTTCATCCATATCCTTATAAGCTTGATCGATATCTTCCAGTTTGTAACTTGAAGTAAAGACCTTTCCCGGATTAATATCACCGTCAAGAACTGCCTTGAGCAAGATTTGCTTGTCGTAAGTTGTGACTGAGGCTGCTCCGCCTGCCACTGTAATATTTTGAGCAAAGGTAGAACCAAGTGCTCGGTTATTATAGTGAGGCACACCGACAAAGCCTAAGCGACCGCCGTTGTGAAGGACTCCCAGAGCTTGTTCAACAGCTGCTTCTGTTCCGACACATTCCAGAGCTGCATCTGCACCACCACCAAGGATTTCACGGACCTTGGCAATTCCTTCTTCACCGCGTTCAGCCACAACAGCTGTCGCCCCTGATTCCAAGGCCATCTTTTGTCGATCTTCGTGACGACTCATAAGAACTATTTGGGAAGCGCCACGCATTTTAGCAGCAATCACAGCGCACTGTCCCACAGCCCCGTCACCAATCACGACTACCTTATCACCAGGCTTGACGTCTGCCACTCGCGCAGCATGATAGCCAGTCGGCATGACATCAGCCAATGTCAAGAGTGATTTGAGCATGCCTTCTGTATAATCAGAGGGCTGGCCCGGAATTTTGATAAGAGCCCAGTTAGCAAATTCGAAGCGCATATACTCAGCTTGCACCCCATTTGACCAGTTATTCCCAATATGAGAATCACAGGTACCGTCAAATCCTGCACGGCAGGCATCACATTGCCCGCATCCATGAGTAAATGGAGCAATAACAAAATCGCCAGGTTTAACAGTCGTTACTGCATCGCCAATTTCTTCGACAATTCCAATAGCTTCATGCCCGCTATTTTGATGGCCTGCTTCAATATCTGGACTGCGGTAGCGCCATAGGTCAGAGCCACAGACACAGGTCCGAACAATCCGAATAATGGCATCATCTGCCTCAATGATTTGCGGGCGACCTATTTCTGCTAGACCAACTTGGCCAGCTTTTGTATAAACTGCTGATTTCATAGCTTCCTCTCCTGTGATATTTTTATAATAACTATTATAAAAATAGAGCAAACTTCAAGTCAAATTTTTGGCATCATTTAAGAAAAATTCTTATAAAAAAGGAAACTCCTTTCTCAGAGTTTCCTAGTTTGATTCCCTCACTGCTCATCCTGTTGTCCTGAGCAGAATGAGAAGCTCTTTACTGCTTGGTAAAGGTCAGAGTGTCTGGATCATCATCCAATTCGTCCACAATCAGCTGATTGCCATTTTGGCGGTAACTTTTGACATCATCACCGACAATCAGTCTTTGATTAGCAGCATCTACTTGTACCTGCTTGATTTCCTTACTGCCATCGACCTCGGTTTCAGTCCAGGTACCAGTCGTACCATTGATTTCTAGGACATGTTGGTCGCCATCATGGTCGGTTGCTTGGTAGCGCCCGTCTAGATTTGTAGCCTGCCCTGCATTTGATGATGACGAAGGCTGATTAGAGGATGATGCAGCTGATGACTGCGAAGTCTGATTCTGCGCAGATTGTGATGTCTGGCCTTGCGTATTCTGTGATGAACTAGTATTCCCTCCTTGGTTAGTATTGCCTGAGCAGGCAGCCAATAGGACTGCTGCTGTCAGAGATAGAATTCCGATAAAGGCTTTTTTTGTAATCGTCATATCGCTTTCTCCTTTTTCTACATTTGTAGTTTATACTTATATTCTACACTTGTCTGTTTCATTTGTCAAGAAAAAGCAGTTTTTATTATAAGGAAAATACACCTTGAGCGCTAGCAATAGTTTTCGGCTATACCCTACCAGCAGAATTAACTATTTTATTCGCCTAGGAATTTTCGATACAATAGACCATAATGCCTAATGAAAGTGAGAAATCTTATGACAAAATCAAAATTCCAACTGGTTGGATCTCTTCTGCGCCCAGAAAATCTCCGCCAGTATAAAACAGAAATTGAGCACCGCGACGACATTCAATACCCCTTCTACGACAGCTTCCCAGGCTACCATGAGACGGAGACAGCTGACATCAAGGAGATTATCGCTGAGCAAAAGTCTAAGGGAATTGACATCCTGACGGATGGAGAATACTCCAAGTCTATGTGGCATCTGGACTTTGTCTGGGGACTTAAGGGAATCGAGCGCTACATTGCTGACCACGGCTATACCTTCAAGGACCACGACGGTGGGCAATACGAGACCCGCAAGGATATTGGTATCCGTATCACAGCACCACTCTCTGGTAAAAACCATCACTTTATCGAAATTTATAAGCTAGTCAAGGAAGACGCTGCTGGTGAAGATACTAAGCTGACTGTCTGGGGACCTGCCCATGCTTATACTGAGTTAGCTGTCTTTGACCGCTTGGCTGGACCAGGACAAGTTTACGAGACCAATGAAGATTTGAAAAAAGGCTTGATTCAGGCCTACAAGGAATTTTTGGACGACTATAAGGCTGCTGGCGGACAGATTATCCAGTTTGACGACTGCCTCTGGGAACTCTTTGACGAGTCCAATCCTGCTAGCTTCTTTGCTGAAGGCAATGCCAGTCTGGCTGACCTGGCAGACGAGTTTGTCGCTATTAATAACGAAGTCGTAGACTACGCTCATGAGCTTGGACTGACTGTCTGGACCCACAACTGCCGTGGTAACTACGAAAGCCGCTCTGCTGCTGAAGGTACCTACGAAGCTATCGCGGAAAAATTCCTGCGCGACCAACACTATGATCGCTACTTCCTAGAGTGGGACAGCGATGTAGCTGGTGATGTATCAGCTCTAGCAGCTTTGAAAGACAAGGATGCTGAAGTTGTTTTAGGACTGCTTTCCAGTAAGACGACAGGCTTGGATGATGAAAAGCGTGTCCTAGACCTCCTCGAGAAAGCAGCAACCGTTCTACCGAAAGAGCGTCTCCTGCTCTCCCACCAATGCGGCTTCGCCTCTTGTGACTCTGGAAACGAACTCACCATTGAACAACAATGGGCCAAAATCAAACAAGGCCAAGAAATCGCCCAGAAATTCTGGGGATAATAAGCAAAAAAAAGCGGTGTGACCGCTTTTTTCTATGCTTTTAAAATCAATTGCGGATTGTATTAGATCTCTTAGATAAACTCCAGTTTCATCTGCATCTGTTCAACATATTAAATCTTGGAGTATCAGGAAAGTTCAATTCGCTTGAGCCAATTTTCAACCAAGGCCGTAAAGAGAGCCTCTTGATCTATCTGTGCATTGTGGCCAGCAAGATCCATTACAGCATGAGTTGCCCTTGGATAATAGTGAGACAGTTGCGCTAACTGCTGGAAGCCCACGACTTGGTCCTGCTTTCCTGCTATAAAAAGGCTGGGTTCGTCATAGCCCTTTTCCTGTATCTCTTGATCCACTTCAAACGAAAAAGAATAGTTTTCTTGCAGCTTTTGGACAAAGGGAGTATTCATCATCTGAAGCCCTGCTAGGATTTCTTTTTCAAACCGTTGATAAGTTTCTTTAGTCTGTAAAATAGCTAAATCAACGAAATTTTCGCTTTTGCCTGCTATATCAAAACCTACCTCTCTAATTAACAGGCTGTCTTTTGGCAGAATTCTTTCTCGCGGATTGGGTGCAACTACTGGACAAATAAGCAGCAAACCATCAATCTCCGACCTTTTCTTAGCCAAAATTCCTCTAGCAAGATAGCCACCATAAGACTCTCCAGCTAAGAGAAAGGAGTGTCCGCTGATTACAGTCTCTATAAAGTTCAAGAGCATCTCTAAAATCGCATCCGCACTTGCAAAAGCAGGATTGGCATCAGACCTACCCATGCCAGGCAAATCTAAATAAATCCTTTTATAGTCAGCATGTTTCTCAAAAATAGGTTCCAAACATCCTTCCATCAATTCAGATGAACAGCCCAAACCATGAATTGCCAAGACTGGCTTTCCTTGACCAATCACTTTATAATATAATTTATTTCCCTGATAAGTAAAAAACATTTTTTCTCCAATCATACCTTAAAGACACGTTTTGCTCGAGGCGGAGCCTGTATCGAAACCAGTCAAAATAATATTGTTTATGAGCCTAACAAATTATTCTTATCATCTACACCCCTCAAAGCTACTAGACGAGCAAGCTTATTATTTCCCCTTGATTTCAGTTCCTCATTCTTCATCACCAAATAACAAAGTGGATTTCTGCAGATAAGGATTGGGATACTTGACTAGCAGGTCCCTTACAGCTCTTACCAAGTCTTTTTTCTCAGCCTGACCTGATTGATATCGAAGCAAAAGATGCATAAAATCTTCTTTTTCAGTTGTACTGGCTTTTTTCTTAAAATATCCCCAGATATGTTGAAAGGCATTGCAGACCTGACCGCGGTTTTCAGGCAAGGCTACCGCCTGGTCAATCAAGCCTTGAACATGTGCTGCTTCCACCGAGTCACTTTTCAGATATTGGCGGATTTCCAGATAAATCTTACTGGAATGACTGAGAACCAGATATTTATTTCTAGCCCAAAGAGTCTGACATTGGGAGATTTGGTTTACATTTTCCATGATTACTTTTCCTACTGATTTTCAATTTCGAATACTTCTCGTTTCGTCTACATCATTGCTCGCATCCCAGTAATAAGCTTGCCAAGATAGAAAGCAAATCAAATAAGATTTGAATAGGTTTTCGAAGAGTATGAATCAAAATCCCCAATCACATGACTGGGGAATAGTTCATTAACGCACCTCTGCGCCGAGTTTTTCGGTCAGGGATTTTTCGATTTTTTCCATGTATTTAGCCACTTCTTCGTCAGTCAGGCTAGATTCTGGATTTTGGAAAGTCAGGCTGTAGGCCATGGATTTGAGGCCGACACCCAGCTTGTCACCAGAGAAGATATCAAAGAGCTTAATATCTGTCAAGCGCTTAACACCAGCTGCTTGGATTGCATCAAGGACCTCTTGGTGAGTGATTTCAGCCTTGAGCAAGAGGGCCACATCACGGCTGACAGCTGGGAATTTAGTGATTTCTGTAAATGGCTGTGCTGGCTGGAGCTGCTCTTCGATGGCAGACAGGTTGAGCTCAGCAACATAGGTTTCAGGAATATCGTAAGCCTTGGCTGTCGTAGGATGGACTTGGCCGACAAAGCCGACAGGCTGGCCATTGATAGAGATTAAAGCAGTCCGACCAGGATGCAGGCTCTTAATCTGGTTGCTAGCCACGTATTCAGCTGTCAAGCCCAACTTAGCAAAGAGTGCTTCCACTACACCCTTAGCATAGAAGAAATCAACTGCTACTGGTTTAGTCTGGAAGTCTTTTTCATTAACCAGACCTGTCAAAGCAAAGGCAAAGCTATTGATTTCATTCGGCAGCTCTTCCTTAGGATTGCCAGTTTGCTCAAAGATTTTTCCAATCTCATAGAGGGATAGATTCTTATTTTTGCGAGCCACATTGTAGGCTAGAGAGTCCAAAATGCCGGAAACCATGTTCTGACGAAGAACAGAGCGCTCCACTGTCATTGGCCACATGAGCTCAGTCAAGTTGCTAGGATTGAGAGTGAACTCAACCGCCTTTTCTGGCGTCGTCAAAGCGTAGGTGATGATTTCTGTCAGTCCAGCTCCCTCTGCTAAGGTCCGTACTCGACGGCGCAGTTGCTGCGTTGCAGTCAATTCACCAGCAGTTCCGTCATCTTTTGGCAGGCTAGCTGGCAATTTGTCATAGCCGTAAATGCGGGCAATTTCTTCATAGAGATCCGCTTCGATTGAAATATCCCAGCGACGGCGAGGGACACTGACAGTGAACTGTTCAGCATTTCCTGATAAGCCAAAGCCAAGTCTGCGGAAGACATCCACAATATCTGTATAAAGCAAGTCTGTTCCCAAAACTCGGTTGACATCCGCAAGACTGGACACCACTTCTACATCGCTAGTATCTAAGCTGCCAGCGGATACGATCCCAGCCTGAACAGTCGCTCCTGCCAAGTCCGCAATCATGCTTGCTGCCGCATCCAAAGCTTCATTAACAGTTGCCACATTGATGCCTTTTTCAAAGCGGGAAGATGATTCCGAGCGCAGGTTAAGGCGACCGCTGGTCTTGCGGATTGATTTTCCATCAAAGACAGCTGCTTCCAGAACAACACGAGTGGACTGGCCAGAGATTTCTGTTGCTTGACCACCCATAACACCAGCCAGTGCAACTGGCTTATCCGCCACAGTAATGACTAGGTCGCTCACTTCCAGATCCCGCTCTTCGCCATCCAGTGTCACCAGTTTTTCACCAGCACGCGCTTCCCGCACAACAATCTGGTCACCCTCAAACGTATCCAGATCAAAGGCATGCATGGGCTGACCAAAGTAGAGCAGGATATAGTTGGTCACGTCCACTACATTGTTAATCGGACGGATTCCTTCGTTCATGAGGAGATTTTGCAGCCACTGAGGACTTGGGGCAATAGTGATATTTTCCAAGATACGAGCCGCGTAGTAAGGGGCTTTCTCTGTCTCAAGGGCTACTGAAAGACTGTCAGCTGCTTGCTTTTCATTCTCCACCAGCGGAAAATCTTTAAAATGTACTGACTTGTCATAGATGGCAGCCACTTCATGAGCCACCCCACGCATAGACAGAGCATCAGCCCGGTTTGGTGTGATGGAAAGCTCGATAATCTCATCGTCCAAGTCCAGATAAGAGAAGACTTCCTCACCTGGCACTGCTTCTTCAGGCAGGATTTGAATGCCATCCGCAAATTCCTTTGGCACGACAGAATCAGAAATGCCCAGCTCACCGAGAGAGCAGATCATGCCCAGTGACTCCAAGCCACGGATTTTTCCTTTTTTAATCTTATAATTGTCGGCAATGCGAGCACCTGGCAAAGCCACCATAACCTTGATGCCTGCGCGAACATTTGGAGCACCACAGACAATCTGACGGTTCTCCTCTTCTCCGACATTGACTTGACAGACATGCAGGTGGGTATCTGGAACATCCTCACACGATACCACCTCACCAACAACAATTTTCGACAGGCCAGCAGCTGGTGATGTCACACCTTCCACTTCAATTCCTGTCGTTGACATTTTCTCAGCCAGCTCAGCGCTTGCCACATCAATGTCCACTAACTCTTTTAACCACTTATAACTTACTAGCATATTTAAGATACCAAGGGCGTCAAAAACGACTGAAAAATAGGAGATTTGCTAAGCATTCGATGAATGATCGCAAGTCTATCTTTTTTCCGAGTTTTTAGCCCTGGTTCAATTCCTTTCTCTATTCTATCGCTGAGGAACTTTATCGACCAAATTTTAGGGATTTGTCTGAAAGCCTGATTCCAGAAACAAATCATCTCAATTTAGAGCTTTTAGGTCGTATCATTTCCTCTCTTTAAATTTTCTTGTTTATTTCAATTTCTTGCGCAGCAGCCAGTCTGTGTCTACCGTCTCACCAGTGATATAGTCGTGCTGGCTAAATTTTTCAAAGCCGTATTTGAAGTAAAAATCTTGAGCTCTAAAATTCTTTTCCCAGACGCCCAGCCAGACCCAGTCAAAGCCTCGTTTCTCGGCTTCATCTAAGGCAAATTCAAACATTTCCTTGCCCAAACCTTGACTATGATAAGCTTTCAAAACATAGATTCGCTGAACCTCAAAGGCTTGTGGTAGTTCTTGCTCCGTTTGAGCATGTCCCCAGTTAAACTTGAGAAAACCAGCAATTTCACCGTCTTTGACAACAAAATAAGTCTCTGACTCAGAGTCTGTCAGTTCCTTTTCGATGGTCGCAAGCGACAGCTCATTGTCAAAATAATGAGCCATATCAGCTTCCTTGATAAATGGACCAAAGGTTTCTTGATAAGTCGCGACCTCCAACTCTCGTAAGAGACTCGCTTCTTCTTTTTTGACTCTGACTAGCATACTGCACTCCTTTCTCAGAAAAGCTGCATCTATGAATACAGGTTTCTACTTAAACTGCTGAGAAAAACGAATATCTCCTTGGTAGAAGCCACGGATATCGTTGATACCGTAGCGGAGCATAGCTACCCGCTCTTGACCGAGACCAAAGGCAAATCCAGAATATTTCTCTGCATCAATGCCGCTCATTTCCAGTACTCGCGGATGCACCATGCCAGCTCCCATAATCTCAATCCAGCCAGTCTTCTTGCAGACATTACAGCCGGCACCACCACACTTGAAGCAGGAAACATCCACTTCAACAGACGGCTCTGTGAATGGGAAATAAGACGGACGCAGACGGATACTGCGGTCTTGGCCGAACATCTTCTGGACAATTAGCTGCAGTGTTCCTTGCAGGTTGGCCATGGAAATATTTTCTCCAACCACCAAGCCTTCAATCTGATGGAACTGGTGGGAGTGAGTCGCATCATCAGTATCCCGACGGAAGACGCGCCCTGGTGAGATCATCTTGAGTGGCCCTTTAGAAAAGTCATGAGCATCCATAGCTCGCGCCTGTACCGGACTAGTGTGGGTTCTGAGCAGGATCTCCTCTGTAATGTAGAAAGTGTCCTGCATATCCCGTGCTGGGTGATCCTTAGGCAGATTCATCCGCTCAAAGTTGTAATAATCCTTCTCCACTTCAAAGCCGTCCACGACCTGATAGCCCATCCCGATGAAAATATCTTCGATTTCCTCACTAGTCTGACTAAGAATATGACGGTTTCCTACCGGAATTTGACGGCCTGGTAAGGTCACATCCAAGGATTCCTCAGCCAGTTTCAGAGCGACTAATTGCTCTTCCATCTCTTGTGCAGTCTTTTCAAAGGCTGCTGTCAGAATGTCTCGCGCTTCATTGACGTGCTTCCCGATAATCGGCCGCATTTCAGCTGAAATATCCTTCATCCCTTTCAGGACTTCAGTCAGCGAACCCTTTTTACCCAAGACAGCTACACGCAAATCCTGCAGTTCCTTTTGATTCTCAGCCTTGAGCTGCTTGAGAGAAGCTAGAGTCTCTTCGCGCAGGCTTTTCAGTTGTTCTTCAATCGTTTTCGTCATTTTCCCTCCAAAATAAAAAGCGCGCCAATCTCCATAAGCGGAGCGTTGACACGCGGTACCATCCGTTTTTTATCTGGCAAGCCAGACCTTACTTATCAATCCTAGAGCAAGTGAATTCGCCTAGCTTTCATCTAGAGAGCTTTCAGTCGCTGGCTCCCCTCCCTGTTAAACTTCCCCTAGGTTACTGGTCTTGCAGATTGCTATTCAGTTATATTTCATTCTAACAGATTTCTAAACATTTCGCAAGCTAATCCAGCTGAATTCTACATTGAACTAAACATCTACCCTTTCATCCTCTTTTTGAAGATCCAGACAGAAGGGATAAAGAATAGGAAAGCATAGAGCAGAACCCAAAACAGATGAAGCAAAAGTGAATTCAAATCTTGAGCCAATGCCAACTGAACAGCCTTTGCTGCATGGGCAAATGGCAAGGCATTGCAGAATGCTTCAAAACCACCTCCTATCATCTCAATCGGAAGCACTGCTCCACTGAGAAAAACCGTGGCATTGATAAGAATAGTTCCAAAACCACTGACTGCATTACTGCTAGAGAAAGCTGAGCCTAAAAGTAAGCCAAACGAAATAAAGAGCAGAGCTACTGGAATCAAAACCAAGAGGGCGTAAAAAGTTCCCAGATTTAAGGATAAACCAAAAATCATTGCAGTTGCAAAACTAGCTATGCCCTGTAAAAGAGCCAGAGGCAGAACTGGAATCGAATACCCTAAGATATAATCCACGCTTCTAAGCGGTGTAGATAGCAGCCGCATGAGAAAAGAGCTATTGCGGTCTGTGGCCATTAAACTGCCAACAAAAATAGTTAGCCAGGAAGCACCAAACACCATCATACTTGGGGCAAAATTTTCAATGGAAAATATAGCTGGCATCCCTTTGAGGCTCTGTTTCATAAGGGACAGGGCGATAATCAGAAAGACAGGAAAACCAATTCCCATCAGACTGCTGACATAATCACGCATGATTTCTTTGAAATTGCGCTTTGCAAAAATGAAGGCTCTCATGCTAATTCCCCTCCTTCCGTATAGGACAAAAAGGCCTCTTCAAAATCCTTCTTACCGGAAGCTTGGATAATTTCCTCGGCTGTCCCCAAGATCTGCACCACTCCCTTATCCATAATGCAAAGTCGGTCGGCCAAAGCCTCGGCTTCTTCTAGATAATGTGTGGTCAGAATCACTGTAACTTTTCCCTTTAGTTGCTCAATATTCTTCCATAACTCCCTTCTAGCACGTACATCCAGCCCCAAGGTTGGTTCGTCCAGAAACAAAATCTTGGGCTGACTGATTAGAGCCATTGCAATACTGAGCTTGCGCTGCCAGCCACCTGACAGGGACTTGGCCAGATCATGCTGCCTATCCGTCAGGTCAAATGTCTTCATCAGATGCTCTGTCTTTTGCACCGCTTCTTCCTTAGAAAATCCATATAAACGAGCTATCATCTCCAGATTTTCCTTGACTGTCAGCTTGGGAGCAACAGCTGTTTCCTGAGGCGAAACATTAATCATTTCCTTGACAGCATCTTCCTCCTTGCGAATGCTATAGCCTAGCATTAGGGCATCTCCTGCTGTCGGCTCAACTAGACAGGACAGCATCTTAATCGTTGTTGTCTTCCCAGCACCATTAGAGCCCAGCATGGCAAAAAATTCCCCCTCTTCAATTTTTAGATTCAAACCATCAACAACCGTCTTTGAGCCGTATTGCTTGGTCAAATCCTGCATCTCAACTGCATACATAAGGACATCTCCTTTCATCAGATATGAGGAAATAAAAAACGAAATGTTATTTAAAGATATGACTTTGACATCTAAAGCTAGTCAAAACTCTCTCATTTAGCTAAAAAATGAGCTATTTTAACTCAATCTCGAAAGAGATAGGTATAAGTTGTATAACCTCTTATACTTATTATACACCCATTCATTAGTAGTAGCAAATAAAAGCAAAAGAAAAAATCTGCTTAAGCAGATTCCGATTTTATAAATCACTTTTTGAATTCTTATCTCCATTGAAGGTCTGATTAAATAGATCTTCATAGAGCTCGTAACGCTGGATGGCAATGCCTTGCTGGGCATCTGCAAAGAGAACCAGAGCATCCCCAGGTTGAATTCCAAACATATCTCTCACTTCTTTTGGAATGACAATCTGCCCCTTGGGGCCAACCTTGACCGATCCCATATAGCGGTTTTTTTGAATATCTTCTTCCATTCTTTCTTGACTAACTCCCTTTCCGCTTCTATCTCTTCGTAAAATCTATTGGAGCAAACTGCACTTCATTTGCTCTTCTCATTCACTTAACCTAATTCTATTATACAACTGCGAGAAAGGTTTTACAAGAAGAGACGATCGAAAAAAAGAAACCTGTCAAGCAACAGGCTTCCTTCTTTCTATTTAATAACCTGGCCGGCTTCTTTGAGGACATCTTCTGGTACAGTAATGCCCAGTTCTTTGGCATTTTTTGTATTAATGACAGATTTACCTGTATCGAAAATATCTACTGCAGTGTCAGCAGGTTTGGCACCTTTAAGGATTTTAGCTGCCATTTTACCAGTCGCAACACCTAGGTCATACTGGTCTACAACGACAGAGGCAAGACCTCCTTCTTCTACCATGGCTGTTGCACTTGGATAAATCGGTTTCTTAGCTTCTTTATTGCTGGATACAACTGTCGCAAAAGCTGAAGCAATGGTATTGTCAATTGGAATCCAGATAGCATCAACCTTGCCAGTCATGACATTCATGGTTGAAGCAATTTCATTGGTTGAAGGAACAGAGTATTCCTCTACCTTGTAGCCTGCCTCTTCAGCCAATTTTTTGAACTCTTCCACTTGAGTTTTAGAGTTGTCTTCACTGCTAGAGTAGAGAGCACCGATAGTTTTGACATCTGGAGTTAATTTTTTAATCAGCTCTAGCTGTTGCTTAGCTGGATTGCGGTCAGAGACACCAGTGATATTGCCACCTGGCTTGTCCAGATTTTTCACTAGGTTTGCTCCGACTGGATCTGTGATAGCTCCCATGACAATAGGCTTGTCCTTAGTAGCTGCAGCTAGTCCTTGTGCAGACGGAGTCGCAATCCCAATCAGCACATCATTGTCATTGGAGACTAGCTGCTTGCTCATAGTAGAGACCTTACTCTGATCGCCCTCAGCATTCATAAAGTCAATCTTAATCTTGTCGCCTTTATAGCCTTCCTCAGCCAAACCATCCTGAATCCCCTTGTAAATCAAATCCAGCGAAGGGTGGCTGACATACTGCAACACGCCGACCTTGACTGTTTGACTGTCGCTACTAGTCTTAGTGGCGTTACCTTTGCTGTTCAAGCTGGAATAGACAATCCCACCGATTGCCAAAACGGCCAAAAGGCCTAAGATAGTTACTAATCGTTTGTTTTTCATGTTCTTTCTCCATTTCTTTGTTTTATATTTTTTATCAATCCCTAGGGACGCCATCGTTTAAACATAGGCAATTCTCCTTGTTTTTTATAATAAGCAACAAAAAATCCTCACACAGGTACTCTGTGTGAGGGCGAAAATCGCGGTGCCACCTCAATTATGGAAAATAGCTAATATTCCCCATATCTCTATCTTGTCATCAAACAAGCTGCACTGTAAGGTGTGCCCACCGAATTCTTATTGTTTCAAATCCATTTTATCAATTAGCCCAATTTCGTAAAGATTTGCTGCTCATTTCCACCAACCACAAGCTCGCTAAAAACAAATGCATCTACTACTTTTCTAATTTCCTATATTTTAAGTTTTTCCTGAAAGGATGTCAAGACCTTTTTGAAAATTTTTATAAAATATTCGAATTTGGTTTATAGAGGCTGTTATAGGCAAAAATTAAATTGCTTTTTGGCAAGACTTTAGAAGCTTTTAGCTTGGTTTTTTGTTATAATTTTCTGTAGCAACTTTCAAGGAGAAAAACATGTCTTTCGACGGATTTTTTTTACACCACATGACAGAGGAGCTCCGCCGCGAATTGCTGGGCGGCCGTATTCAGAAGATTAATCAGCCCTTTGAACAGGAGCTAGTTTTACAGATTCGCAGCAACCGCCAAAGCCACAAGCTGCTCCTGTCAGCCCACTCGGTCTTTGGGCGCGTCCAGCTGACAGATACCACGTTTGAAAATCCAGCTGTTCCCAATACCTTTATCATGGTGATGCGCAAATACTTGCAGGGCGCTGTCATTGAAGCAATCCAGCAAGTGGAGAATGACCGGATTTTGGAAATCAGTGTTTCCAATAAGAACGAAATCGGCGACAGCGTGGCTGTGACTCTGGTCATCGAAATCATGGGCAAGCACAGCAATATCATTCTCTTGGACAAGGCTAGCAACAAGATTATTGAGGCCATCAAACATGTCGGATTTTCACAAAATAGCTATCGAACGATCCTGCCTGGCTCAACCTATGTCGCACCACCTCAGACTGACAGTCTCAATCCTTTCACTGTGGGTGATGAAAAGCTCTTTGAAATCTTACATACTGAAGACTTAGAGCCCAAACGCCTGCAGCAAATTTTTCAGGGTTTGGGCCGGGATACAGCTACCGAGCTCAGAGGCCGTTTGACAGCTGACAAGCTCAAAACTTTCCGTGCATTTTTTGCCAGTCCAACTCAGCCAAGCCTGACCGAAAAATCCTTCTCTGCTCTGCTATTTTCCGACAGCAAGACCCAAATGTCCACGCTATCCGAGCTTTTGGACACTTTCTATAAGGACAAGGCTGAGCGAGATCGAGTCAACCAGCAGGCCAGCGAGCTCATCCGCCGAGTAGAAAATGAGTTGGAAAAGAACCGGAAAAAGCTGGGCAAGCAAGAGGAAGAGCTCCTAGCAACGGAGAATGCAGAAGAATTCCGCCAAAAAGGGGAGCTCTTAACTACCTTTCTCCATCAGGTACCTAACGATCAGGACCAGGTTGAGTTGGATAATTACTATACAGGTGAGAAGATTATTATCTCGCTTGACAAGGCCCTGACTCCCAACCAAAATGCCCAGCGCTATTTCAAACGTTACCAGAAGCTCAAGGAAGCCGTCAAACACCTGACCAGCTTGATTGAGGAGACACGGACTACGATTCTCTACCTAGAGAGCGTGGAAATAGCTCTTGCTCAGGCCAGCCTGACTGAAATTGCAGAAATACGAGAGGAACTAATCCAGACTGGATTTATCCGCCGACGCCAGAGAGAGAAAATCCAGAAAAGACAGAAACCGGAGAAATATTTGGCAACAGATGGCCAAACTATTATCCTAGTTGGACGCAATAATCTACAAAATGACGAGCTGACGTTTAAGATGGCCAAGAAGGACGAGCTTTGGTTTCACGCCAAGGATATTCCAGGTAGTCATGTGGTGATCACAGGCAATCTTCAGCCCAGCGATGAAGTCAAGACTGACGCTGCCGAGCTAGCGGCCTACTTCTCCAAGGCCAGACTCTCTAATCTGGTCCAAGTAGATATGATTGAGACTAGAAAACTCAACAAACCAACCGGTGGTAAGCCAGGGTTTGTCACCTATACGGGCCAGAAAACCCTGCGCGTCACACCAGACGAAGAGAAAATTAAAAGCATGAAAATGTAGAATTACCCTTTTTAACTATGAAACAGACTTAGGAGCAGGACAGTCATTAGCTAGCTGAAACTTTCTATTATCTCCATCAATCCCAACAATTTTTTGATAAAAAAACAGGTAGAACATAAGTTCTACCTGTTTTTGCGCTCTCCCGAAATTCTTCTAGTTTATTAACGGAATTTCTTCAAGCCTATGTTAGTCTTCAGACTTCTTCTTTCTCTTCTCTAAGCCAAGAAGTCCCAAACCAGACACTCCCGCAAGTAAGCTTGCAGCTAAGTATGAAGTTTCTTCTGTACCGGTCTTAGGAAGAGATTTTGCACCCTCGCTCTTAGAAAGTGATGGAGGGGCAGGTGTAATCGTCCGCTCTGGCTGAACAGGATTTTCTGTCACAGTCGGAACATAAACTGCTGAAATAGTTTGACCATTACGGTCTTTGCGAATCACTGTCACACCATCAGCTTGGCCGACAAAGCCAGTTTCCGGTACAAAGGTCACTGTGCCATCTGGAGCAATCGTGTAAGTACCTTGGCCTGGAATCTTTTTCTCCTTACTTCCATCTTCGAAAGTTGGGTCTACTGAGTCATCAATTGGAACCAGTGGGTCGCCGCCTTGGAAAGTTGGTGTGCCAGTTTGCGCAACACCTTGAGGACCAGTGCTAGTCGCATTGGTACCCGTTGGAGTTATCTTGGTAACAGTCGGCGTATAGCTAGCAGTCACTTCCGTGCCATTTTTATCAACACGTTTCACAGTCACTGGTGTTGGTGTACCTATATACTGTTTCTCTGGAGTAAAGGTGACAGAACCATCTGAGTTGATAGTGTATTCCCCTACTCCCTGAACAGTCTTCTTAGACTGACCGTCTTCGAAGGTCATAGGACTATCCATATCAATTGGAACAGCAGAGTCGCCAGAAGTAAAAGTAGGTGTTCCATTTTGTGGCTGACCTTGAATGCCAGTCGATTCAGCATTGGTGCCAGTAGGAGTTACCTTGGTAACGGTCGGTGTATAAGTCGCAGTTATTTCTGTACCGTTAGCATCGACTCGTTTAACCGTAACAGGAGTCGCCTTGCCAGTAAATTTCTTCTCTGGCTTAAAGGTGATGGAACCATCTGAATTAATGGTATAAGTTCCTTGATTAGCCACTACCAAAGTGTCAGTCCCATTTTCAAAGGTCATTGGCTTGGTCATATCGATTGGAACAGCTTGGTCACCTGGACTGAAAGTTGGCTTGCCACTTTGCGGTTGACCTTGGATACCAGTTGATTCAGCATTGGTACTAGTAGGCGTTACCCGTGTTACCGTTGGCGTATAGGTGGCAGTAACTTCCGTGCCGTTCTTATCTACACGTTTAACAGTAACTGAAGCTGGGGTTCCCACATACTGTTTGTCTGGGGTAAAGGTGATAGTACCATCTGAGTTGATGGTATATTCTCCTACTCCTTGAACTGTCTTCTTAGGTTGACCATCTTCAAAGGTCATTGGAGAATCCATATCAATCGGAACAAGTGGATCACCACCTTGGAAGCTTGGACTACCTGTTTGCGGAACCCCCTGAGGACCTGTGCTAGTCGCGTCAGTTCCTCTTGGAACCACTTCTTTCACTACTGCTTGGTATTTGACTGTAACAGGGGTGCCATTGGCATCAGTGCGAGTCAATTCAAGTTCTGGTGTTTCCCCCTTAAACTGCTTGACTGGAGTGAAGGTAACCTTACCATCAGAGTCCACTTCAAACTTACCGACATTCTGTACTTCTTTCACTGTTGAATGGTTATCAAACAATGGAGTCGAACCAGCTGGGAATGGAACAGAGTCGTGCCCTGGTGTGAAGGTCACTTTACCTTCTTGAACTTGACCTTGCAGACCTTCTGTCTTATTTCCAACACCAGTTGGCTTTACTGCTGTCACCGTTGCTTGATATTTTGCCTTAGCGATGGTACCGTTGACATCTGCACGACTGACTTCAATTTCAGGTGTTTTACCTACAAATGTCTTGACCGGGGTAAAGGTAATATTACCATCAATATCCACTTCAAACTTACCAACATTTTCAATTTCTTTCACATTGGTACCAGTGTCAAAAACTGGGGTACTGTCTGCTGAAAAGCCTACTTCTGGTCTTCCAGCTTCAAAAGTAATCTTACCATTCTGAACCAATCCTTGTGGACCTTCAGTCTGATCGCCAGTTGCGTTTGGAATAACTTCTTCAACAGTAGGTGTGTAAGTGGCCGTTACTTCTGTTCCATTTGTGTCAACTCGTTTAACCTTGACTGGGGTCGCCTTGCCAGTAAATTTCTTCTCTGGCTTAAAGGTGATGGAACCATCTGAATTGATGGTATAAGTTCCTTGATCAGCCACTACTAATGTATCAGTTCCATTTTCAAAGGTCATGGGCTGGGTCATATCTATTGGGACTGCTTGGTCACCTGGACTGAAAGTTGGCTTGCCGCTTTGCGGTTGACCTTGGAGACCGGTTGATTCAGCATTGGTGCTGGTTGGTGTGACACGCGTCACGGTTGGTGTGTAAGTGGCCGTCACTTCGGTACCATTTGTGTCTACGCGTTTGACCGTCACTGGAGCTGGCGTGCCCACATATTGCTTTTCTGGAGTGAAAGTAATCGTACCATCTGACTCAATGACATAAGTCCCGACCTTGTCTACCTTCTTAGTTGTTTGATTATCTTCAAAGGTCATTGGTTGAGCCATATCAATAGGCACAGCTTTGTCACCTGGTGTGAATGTCGGCTTACCACTTTGTGGTTGTCCTTGCAGGCCACTTGAAACGGCATTGGTACTGCTTGGTGTAACCTCCGTCACGGTTGGCGTATAGGTTGCTCTTATTTCGGTGCCATTTTCGTCAACTCGTTTGACCGTCACTGCGGCTGGGGTCCCTACATATTTCTTATCTGGTGTAAAGGTAATGGAACCATCTGAATTAATGGTATATTCCCCTACGCCCGCAACCGTCTTCTTAGGTTGATCATCATCAAAGGTCATTTGCTTGTTATAGTCGATTGGGACCGCTGGATCGCCTTCCTTGAAGACTGGCGTTCCTGTTTGTGGAACCCCTTGAGGACCTGATGAAGTAGCAGGTGTGCTGGTTGGTGTAACCTTGGTCACGTTAGGTGTATAGGTTGCAGTCACTTCGGTGCCATTGGTATCAACACGTTTGACTGTCACTGGAGTCGCCTTGCCAGTGAATTGCTTAAGTGGCTTGAAGGTAATGGTATCATCTGAATTGATAGTATAAGTTCCTTCATTAGCTACTTCCATGGTGTTCGTCCCAGTTTCAAAAGTCATGGCTTTGCTCATGTCAATTGGGATTTGTTGGTCACCTGGGGTGAAGGTCGGCTTACCACTTTGTGCTTGACCTTGGAGGCCAGTTGATTCAACATTGGTGCTTCTTGGTGTTACTTGGGTCACATTAGGTTGGTAGCGTACTCGGTGTGCTTTACCATCGGCATCACTGACTTGAACTACCACTGGGTCTGGCGTACCATAAAAAGTTTTGATAGGTTTGAAGGTCACTTGGCCGGTATTTGGATCTAATTCATAGGTCCCGACTTGCTGGCCATTGGACATGGCTGGCACCGTGTTGCCTGCTACTGTCTGACCGTTAGCATCCACAAAGCTGGCAGGATGAGTAGCGTCTGGCATGACAGGGGTCGTATTCGCATCATCATCGTTAAAGACTAGCGTTTTGTTTTGTTCCAGTCCCTGAAGACCACTTGATTCGTAGTTTGGAATCTTACGAACTGTCGGTACATAACGGCCATCCATTGTAGTCAATTGATCATTTTTATTAGGGTCAGAAGCATCCGTTGAAGTCCATCCAGTTGATGTACCATTGCTGTCAGTCCAACGGATGTTAATTCCATCAGCAATTCCAGAAAATTCCGCATTTGGTGTGAAGACTACTTGAACATCATTGCCATTGACGGTCAAGCGATAGGTCCCTTCTGGACGAATATAGTTGCCATCAACAGGCGTCAGAGCATTGCCTTGTTTATCCAGAACCTGAGGCGCTTGGGTACTCATAACTGCATTGACACTGTCGTCTGAACGATCCGTTCCTTTAGGTGTGAAGTGAAGGACAGCAGTTTGAGTCTCACCTGTAAAGCCGTCCGTAGTCTGCTTTTCACCTTTAGGAGGATAAATGCGGTGTAAGAGCATATCTTCTACTTCACCACTAAAGGCAATACCGGTTGGTTGTTCAATATCACCTTTATTAGTCGCAATTCGGAAACGCATACCCAATTTGTCTACTTGACCGCCAGTAATATTTGGGTTGGCATTGAAGGTCAAGGTATAGTCACCAGCAGCTGTAATCTCTTGTAGGTTGCTACCTTCGCTTTCATTGAAGACTCCATCATTGTTGAAGTCTATCCATGCCTTGACATAGGATTTAGCATTACCATTTGGGTTAGCTTTGATTTTAATCGTATAAGTTCCATTTTTTGCTTTGTCTAAATCAAGCAAATCATTAGAAGCGCTTAATTGATCGTCCGCTAGTAATTGGCTGGCCCCCTCGTCCTTGTGTTCCTTTTTATCATCCAGAACCCAATTATTAGCTGTATCAACATCAATATCAGCTGGCGTTGTTCCCAAATAAGGTTGCTTAATAGGAGCATCAGTCACCGAATCACGACCTGAAATGGTATGGAAGGCTTCGCCATAAGTCGCTGGTGCATCACTGCCATCTACCACTAAGAATCCCATCATCATAGCCTGTTGCCCAGATGATGCTACATAGAAACCTACTTCAGATGCCCCACGCGTCATCACCACAGGAACCGTCCGTTCGTTAGAGCGGTTTGGCCCAAAGACCTGAGTCCCCAAGCCACCTGTCACTGTATCCGGACTGAGGTACTTATACCAGTCTACGCTTGTATCTCTTAAAATTAAGAGACCTCTTCTCTTTACATTTTCATCATCCAACATTTGCTTGGTAATAACGGTGTAGGCTTCTTTGGCAGTACTCTTATTCTTCCATTCACCGAGATATTCCCATCCTTCTCCGTTAGTAGTGAAGATAGCAAATTCACCTGGGTTGGCATCTTCACCATCGGCCATAACCACCGTAGGGGCCACGCGCTTACCGAGATAGGTTGCCTCAATATTGAATTTCACTCCCCAGTTGGTAGAGTTCTCTGGATAGACAAGCTGCGTCTTTCGTCCTTGCGTATTAAAACCTTGATCACGGATAGAAGTCCATTGGTTCTGAATAGCTCCTGTCACCGAAGGAGGGGTTTGACCATACTTTGCTGCAGACTTTAAGTATCCATTCTGAGCATTTGGGTCATAAGTATTTGCTGTCGGTGTTCCTTCAACCCGTTTTCTATAAGTTTCAGTCGAGTTAAAAGGTTTAAGCTCAGTGACCGTCAGGGTTACTTCATAGCCAGGTGAAATTTCCTTCTTGAAGGTCGTTCCTACTTGGAGTCCGCCTCGTGAATCCAATCCTTTCCAACTTGCAGTATCCGAAAAATCAAGCCAAGTAATTTGTTTGGCTAATTGGGTACTATCTTTCTTGACAGATTCCTCCAAGCTTGGTTTAGGTACTCGTGGCGTAGAGGTAGCATCATCTGCCCCAGCTGGTCCAGTACCTATCGGAACTCCTGTTGTTACGCTGTTCTGTTGTCCAGTAGGTGTAGCATCCCGTCTCACACGACGAGAGCGATTAGGCTGAGCTAGATCTGCGGTTGCTTCTGACTTTTCAGCCACGACAGCCGCGTTAGATGTTTCTGGGTGAACAGTGATTGGTTGAGTATTCTCAACTGATTTAGTTGCTGTAGATTCAGTAGATCCTTCAACTTTCTCAGGCTCTGAGCTTCTGGGACTAGGATTATCATCTGATTGAGGAATCTCAGTAGCAAAAGCGAGTGCTGAACTTTCTTTTGCTTGTAAATGTTCAGAAGCCACAGTTTCAGCAGAATTCACTGATGATTCGGCTATTCCTGTTTGCGAAACTTCGTTTTGGGCACCAGAATCACTAGCTTCGTCAGCACTAACTTGTGCCGCTGCTCCCAAAAGAAGCAGGGTTGACAAGAGCACAGAACAAACACCGACGTTTAGTTTTCGAATCGAAAACTTACGCAGGTGAGGATTAAATAAATCTTTTCCCATAATAATCTCCTAAATAATCATCTAGTTACAATAGTTTTATTATACAACATTCCATTTTAGTTAGCTATATATATAACTATAATTATATAAAAAATTTTTAAAAAAATTGACACAAAGCATTTTATAGTCTATTTTTGAAAACAAAAGAAAAAATAGACCATAGAAAAATCCTTATAAATTAAATAAATCTGAGAGTATCTCAGATTCTACTTTAATGTTTAACATTTTAGAAATGCTATCATGAAGTTTTTAAGATCTATTTCTTTGAATATAAAGAAAAAAGATTCACTAATGAATCTTTCCTCTTTTAATTCAGGTGTTAGAACCTAAGTTCTCACCTCTTAGTCTTCAGACTTTTTCTTCCGCTTCTCTAAGCCAATCAGTCCCAAACCTGATACTCCAGCAAGTAAGCTTGCAGCTAAGTATGAAGTTTCTTCTGTACCGGTCTTAGGAAGGGATTTTGCACCCGCACTCTTAGAAAGTGATGGAGGTGCAGGCGTAATCGTCCGCTCTGGCTGAACAGGATTTTCTGTCACAGTCGGAACGTAGACTGCTGAAATAGTTTGACCATTGCGGTCTTTGCGAATCACTGTCACGCCGTCAGCTTGGCCGACAAAGCCAGCTTCCGGTACAAAGGTCACAGTGCCATCTGGAGCAATCGTGTAAGTACCTTGGCCTGGAACAACCTTTTCAGTACTGCCATCCTCGAAAGTTGGAGGAACGGTTGGATCCACGTCTCCTTCAAAGATTGGTTTACCAGTCTGCGGCTGGCCTTTGAGACCGGTGCTGCCGGTATCTTCTGTGGCAGTACTTCCCAAAACAGTTGGGGTATAGGTTGCCGTCACGGCATTGCCATAAATATCTGAACGCTTCACGACAACTCCGCGAGCAGTTCCGACAAAGTCGGCTTCCGGTACAAAGGTTACTGCTCCCAGAACGGTAAAGCTATATGTTCCCTCACCTGGGACAACCATTTCGGTGCTACCATCCGCAAAGGTCGGTGCTACGGCTTGGTCAATCGCCCCTTCAAAGGTTGGCGTGCCCGTTTGAGCTTGACCTTTGCGACCGCTAGATACACTGTCCTGACTGGTTGATGGTTCAACCACGGTCGGAACATAGCGAGCCGTCACTGAGGTGCCATTCTTATCACGACGGACAAGAGTCACACCAGTACCCTGACCAAGGAAATCAGCTTCTGGAGTGAATGTGACTGTTCCATCTGGTGCGATAGTATAAGTTCCCTGACCCGGAATGGTCTTTTCCTTACTTCCATCTTCAAAGGCTGGCTCGACTGACTCATCAATTGGAACCAATGGATCACCTGCTTCGAAGACAGGTGTGCCTGTTTGAACATGGCCCTTGATATTTGTAGATGTGGTATCTTTACCAGTCGGAGTTACCTTAGTATACTCTGGACTGTATGTAGCAGTGACTGGAGTGCCGTTCTTATCGACACGTTTTACAGTAATTGGATCTGGTTTACCTACAAACTGCTTGTCTGGGGTGAAGGTCACTGAGCCATCTAGGGCAATCGTGTAAGTTCCTTGACTTGGAATTACTTTTTCCTTGCTGCCATCGTCGAAGGTTGGCTCGACCGTTTCGTCAATTGAAACCAGTGAATCGCCACCTTGGAAGGTTGGGGTACCTGTTTGAGGGACACCTTGAGGACCTGTGCTAGTTGCACCAGTTCCTGCAGGAGTTACCTTAGTGAATTCTGGGCTGTAAGTTGCCGTTACTGGTGTGCCATTCTTATCCACACGTTTCACAGTGATAGGATCTGGCTTGCCTACAAATTGCTTGTCTGGAGTGAAGGTCACTGCGCCATCTGGAGCAATGGTGTAAGTACCTTGACCTGGAATGTTCTTTTCCTTGCTGCCATCTTCGAAAGTTGGCTCCACGGTTTCGTCAATTGGAACCAGTGGATCGCCACCTTGGAAAGTTGGAGTACCCGTTTGAGGAACACCCTGAGGGCCAGTGCTGGTCGCATTGGCACCTGTAGGAATCGCTTTCGTGAACTCTAGACTGTAGGTCGCAGTCACTGGTGTGCCATTCTTATCAACACGTTTCACAGTGATTGGATCTGGTTTGCCTACAAATTGCTTGTCTGGGGTGAAAGTCACTGCACCATCTGGAGCAATCGTGTAAGTTCCTTGACCTGGAATAGTCTTCTTCTTGCTTCCATCTTCGAAGGTTGGCTCCACTGTGTCATCGATTGGAACAAGTGGATCACCACCTTGGAAAGTTGGAGTGCCTGTTTGCGGAACACCCTGAGGACCTGTGCTAATCGCATTGGTGCTAGTTGGCGTAACCTTAGTAAACTCTAGGCTGTAAGTTGCCATTACTGGAGTGCCATTCTTATCAACACGTTTCACAGTGATTGGATCTGGTTTACCTACAAATTGCTTGTTTGGGGTGAAGGTCACTGCGCCATCTGGGGCAATGGTGTAAGTTCCTTGACCTGGAATAGTCTTCTTCTTGCTGCCATCTTCAAAGGTCGGCTCAACGGTTTCATCAATTGGAACTAGTGGATCACCACCCGCAAAGATCGGGGTGCCAGTTTGAGGGACACCTTGAGGTCCTGTGCTAGTCGCATTAGTACCTACCGGTGTAACCTTAGTAACAGTTGGTGTGTAAGTTGCGGTTACTTCAGTTCCATTCTTATCTACACGTTTTACTGTAACTGGTGTTGGTGTACCAACATACTGTTTCTCAGGTGTAAAGGTGATAGAACCATCTGAGTTGATGGTGTATACCCCTACTCCCTGAACAGTCTTCTTAGGCTGGCCATCTTCGAAGGTCATTGGAGAATCCATATCAATTGGAACAGCTTGGTCACCGCCTGCAAAGGTTGGGGTACCGGTTTGAGGCACACCCTGAGGACCTGTACTAGTCGCATTGGTGCTGGTTGGAATTACTTGAGTCACTGTAGGTTGGTAAACTGCTTCTGCTGTAGATCCGTTCTTATCACTTACACGAAGACGCGCAGGAGTTGGCGTCCCATGGAAATCAGGTGCAGGTTGGAAGCTAATATCTCCATTAGCTTGAACAGTGTAAGTTCCTTGTAGCTTGCCACTTGCATCATGGACAGGCAGACTATTAGCTTGTTGAATTTGCCCATTAACTACAAATTGTGGTCCCTCTGGCGCTAAAGGCACCGTCGCATTCTGTCCATTAATACTTGCTTGACCTGGAGTAAAGTTTAGGTGACTCGTTTGAAGTTTCCCTTGTAAACCAGTAGACTGTGTATCTTGACCTGTTGGGGTTGCGGCCTTAACTTCGGCTTGATAAGCAGCGGTTACTTCTGTCCCGTTCATATCAACACGTTTAACAGATTCAGCACTTGGACGGCCAGTGTAGTTAGGAACCGGTTGGAAGGTTACACGACCTGAGTTATCAACCATATAAGTTCCGACATTCGGAACAACCTTAGTTGTTTGACCGTTATCAAAAGTTGGAGCAACTGCCTCATTAATTGGCACACGATTATCACCTGGCGTAAAAATCAAATTACCAGATTGTTCAGCACCTTGAATACCTTCAGAGTTTGCGCCTTGTGCTGTTGGAACAACACGAGTTACTGTTGGTTGATAGGTTGCACGGTGCTCTGTCCCATCGGTATCATGCAATTGTAGGTTAACAGGGTCAACTGTCCCCACAAATGACTTATTCGGAGTGAAAGTCACACGCCCAGTAGCTGGATCTAACTCAAAGGTTCCCACTTCTTGGCCTTGCGAGGTTGCCTTAGCGCTTGTTCCAACAATACGATTGCCATCAGCATCCAAGAAAAAGACAGGATTCGTTGCAGATGGTTGAACAGGTGTCTTAGCAGGATTGCCATCATTAAAGACAATATTCTGCACTTGAGGCAAACCTTGTGCATCCGTCGAACGATGTTCCGTGAAATTCAAAACAGTCGGAATATAGCGAGCATCCATATTATTCAACTTATCATTGATAACAGGTTCTCCATTATTCTTCGCAATCCAATCTGTACTTGCACTATTAGTATCGACACGGCGGATATTAATTCCTTGAGTAGTACCGATAAAGCCAGTGCTAGGTTCAAATATCACATCCACATTTGCACCCTTGGCTGTTACTTTATATCGTCCCTCAGCAGTACTGTACCAACCGTCTCCATCTGCTGTTAATGTATGGCCAGCATTATCCAAAACGACAGGTGCTACAGTTGTATCAATAGCCGCTTTCTTGCTTTCATCATTTTGATCAATACCTTGAGGTGTAAACTGAAGAGTCGCGGTCTGTCGCTGGCCGATTATTCCCGTACTTTCCTTCTTTTCTCCCTTTGGCGGATAGGTCAAGATGACTTCTAAATCCTCTACTTCACCACTAAAGGCTGTTCCCGTAGGTTTTTCAATATCTCCCTTATTCAGGGCGATGCGGACCCGCATTCCCAGCTTGCTAACTGCAGGATTGGTCATCGCTGGATTATTCTTAAAATTAACAGTATAGTCACCAGCTATTGTTACTTCAGTAAATTCGCTGGCCTCATTTTCATCAAAAACACCGTTTTGATTGAAATCAATCCAAGCACGGACATAGGCCTTGCTATTGCCATTGGCAGAGGCTTGCAGGCGAACTGAGTAGTCACCATTTTGAAGACGATTGACTCGGAAAAGGTTATTCGTCTTACCGGTCAAATCAGAAGGCAAGAGCTGATCAACCCCTTCGTCTGCGTGATCAGTATTGTCATCATGCTTCCAGTCATTACCCGAAGTAGTATCAATATCAGCTTCAACTCGACCCAAGAATGGCTGAGGAGTTCTTGCACCTGTATTGGCATCATAACCAGAAATAGCATGAACAGCATTTCCATAAGAAGCCGGTGCATCTCCCTCATCAACTACCATAAAACCAATCATAGCAGCTTGCTGACCAGAAGAAGCAATATAAATTCCAACTTCTGAAGCACCACGTGTCATCACAATCGGAACAGTGCGATCTTTAGAAGTATTAGGACCAAAGACCTGAGAGCCCAAGCCTCCTGTTTTTTGATCTGGATTAGTAAAAGCAGTCCAGTCGATTACAGGTATAGTCGCATTATCCCCTATATATTGTCCATATCTGTTAGGGTTCATCGGTGCATAAGTGTCGGTAATTACAGACCCATCTGGCCGAACACGTTTCCATTCTGCCAAGTGTTCCCATCCTTGGCCATTAGTCGTGAAGATAGCATACTCCCCTGGGTTGGCCTCTTCTCCATCTGCCATGATAACCGTCGCTTTTACAGGTTTCCCAAGGTAAGTCGCTTCTACCTTGAATTTTATACCGTAGCTAGCACCATTTTTAGGAACTTGTAATTGAGTCTTTCGACCATTGGTGTTAATCCCTTGGTCTCGGACGGCTGTCCATTGATTCTGTTCCGAACCTATAATTTTGGGTCTAGCCGAATCTCCCTCGGCTTCTTGCTTTCTATAGTCTTCGTTTACATATCTGAACCAAGTGTTTTTCGCATTCGGATCATAGCTGTTTTCATACTCAGTACCCTTAACGCGGTCACGATAAACCTCTGTTGAGTGGAAAGGTTTTAATTCCGTCACTGTCAGTTTGATACGATAACCTGGAGAAATTTCTTTCTCATAGACAGTACCAACTTTAAAGGAATCATCCGTATCTAAGTTACTGATGGCGCTTCTATCACCAAGATCCAGCCAGTTGATCTGCTTCATCAACTCCGTTGGGTTCTTTTTTTCAGAGTCAGCCAAAGTAGGCTTCTCAATTGTGTTGTTAGGATCACCATCTCGCAGACCAGTAGGTGCAGCATCCCGTCTTACCCGACGAGAGCGACTAGACTGAGCTGTCTCTGCGACTGCTGCTGGTTGAGCAGGAGCTGGTTGGGTATTCTCCTCAGACTTAACTTCTGTGGGAACACCTGCTTGTGAAGAGGCAGTTTCTGCAGCCGGCTGCTCACTTGTTGACTTGCCATCTGAATCAGGCCTTGTAGTCGTTACAGCAGATGTATCTTCTGCCTGAGCTGAAATAGTGGCAGGATTACTTTCCTCAGCTGGTGAATTTAGCGGCTCTGCAGTACTTACTGAGGAATCAGCTATACCTGTTTGAGAAACGTCGTTTTGAGTCCCAGAAGAAACAGTCTCATCAGCACTAACCTGCGCAGCTGCTCCCAAAAGAAGCAAGGTCGATAAGAGCACAGAACAAACACCGACGTTTAGTTTTCGAATCGAAAACTTACGCAGGTGTGGATTAAACAAATCTTTTCCCATAATAATCTCCTAAATAATCATTTAAATTGCAGATTTTATTATACACTATTCTATTTTAGTTATCCATATATATAACTATAATTGTAAGAAACCAACATTATAATTAGACACTTTATTGAAAACAGTCTATTTTTAACAAAGAAAGAGGAAAGATCCATAAACGAATCTTTCCTCTTTTAATTTAGTATCTGAAACCTAAATTCTTAATTTTTAGTCTTCAGACTTTTTCTTTCTCTTCTCTAAGCCAATCAGACCCAAACCTGATACTCCCGCAAGTAAGCTTGCAGCTAAGTATGAGGTTTCTTCTGTACCTGTCTTAGGAAGGGATTTTGCACCCTCACTCTTAGAAAGAGACGGTGGTGCAGGCGTAATCGTCCGCTCTGGCTGAACAGGATTTTCTGTCACAGTTGGAACGTAAACCGCTGAAATCGTCTGACCATTACGATCTTTGCGAATCACTGTCACACCGTCAGCTTGACCGACAAAGCCCGTTTCCGGTACAAAAGTCACAGTGCCATCTGGCGCAATCGTGTAAGTACCTTGGCCTGGAACAACCTTTTCAGTACTGCCATCCTCGAAAGTTGGAGGAACAGTTGGATCCACGTCGCCTTCAAAGATTGGTTTACCAGTCTGCGGCTGGCCTTTGAGACCCGTGCTGCCGGTATCTTCTGTGGCAGTACTTCCCAAAACAGTTGGGGTATAGGTAGCCGTCACGGCATTGCCATAAATATCTGAACGCTTCACGACGACTCCGCGAGTAGTTCCGACAAAGTCTGCTTCCGGTACGAAAGTCACTGCCCCCAGCATAGTGAAACGATAAGTTCCTTCTCCCGGGACAACCATTTCGGTGCTGCCATCCGCAAAGGTAGGTGCTACTGCCTGGTCAATCGCCCCTTCAAAGGTTGGCGTGCCCGTTTGAGCTTGGCCCTTGCGGCCGCTAGATACACTGTCCTTGCTAGTTGATGGTGCAACTACGGTAGGAACATAACGAGCTGTAACTGTGGTGCCATTCTTATCGCGACGGACAAGGGTCACACCGCTTCCCTGACCAAGGAAATCAGCATCTGGAGTAAAGGTGACTGTGCCATCTGGTGCGATAGTATAAGTTCCCTGACCCGGAATAGTTTTTTCCTTGCTTCCGTCTTCGAAACTTGGTGCAATCGTCTCATCAATTGGAACCAATGGATCACCTGCTTCGAAGATAGGTTTGCCGGTTTGAACATGACCTTTGATATTTGTAGATGTGGTATCTTTACCAGTTGGGACTACTGCTTTCACTATCGCTTGATATTTGACAATAACAGGAGTTCCGTTAGCGTCTAAACGAATCAATCCCAATTCTGATGTTTCACCCTTGAATTGTTTTATTGGAGTGAAAGTCACCTTGTTATCGGCATCCACTTCGAACTTACCAACATTTGGTACTTCTTTAATATTCTTTCCGTTACCAAAAAGTGGAGTCGAACCAGCGGGGAATGGAACTAATTTATGTCCTGGCGTGAAAGTCACTTGACCTTTTTGAACCTGACCTTGCAAACCTTCTGTCTTAGTACCGGTGCCTGTTGGAGTTACCTTGGTAAACTCTGGACTGTAGGTCGCTGTCACTGGTGTGCCGTTCTTATCCACTCGTTTCACAGTGATTGGATCTGGTTTGCCTACAAATTGCTTGTTTGGCGTGAAGGTCACTGCGCCATCCGGAGTGATGGTATACGTTCCTTGACCTGGAATGGTCTTCTTCTTGCTTCCATCTTCAAAGGTTGGCTCAACAGTCTCATCAATCGGAACTAGTGGGTCCGCACCTTTGAAAGTTGGAGTGCCTGTTTGCGGAAGACCTTGTGGGCCAGTGCTCGTCACGGTGGTACTTGTTGGAGTTACCTCTTTCACTACTGCTTGGTACTTAACTGTAACAGGGGTACCATTGACATCAGTGCGAGTCAATTCAAGTTCTGGTGTTTCACCCTTGAATTGTTTGTCTGGAGTGAAAGTAACCTTGCCGTCTGCATCCACTTCGAACTTACCAACATTCGGCACTTCTTTGACAGAAGAACCATTATCAAACAGTGGAGTCGAATCCGTTGGGAATGGAACAGAATCATGGCCCGGAGTGAAGGTGACTTTGCCTTCTTGAACTTGGCCTTGCAAGCCTTCTGTTTTAGTGCCGGTACCTGTTGGAGTCACCTTGGTAAACTCTGGAATGTAAGTCGCAGTTACTGGAGTACCATTCTTATCCACACGTTTCACAGTGATTGGATCAGTTTTGCCTACGAATTGCTTCTCTGGAGTAAAGGTCACTGAGCCATCTGGAGTAATGGTGTAAGTTCCCTGACCTGGAATAGTCTTTTCCTTGCTGCCATCGTCGAAGCTTGGCTCAATTGTTTCATCAATCGGAACTAGTGGGTCACCACCTGTGAAGGTTGGAGTACCCGTTTGAGGAACACCCTGAGGACCAGTGCTGGTTGCGGTAGTTCCTATCGGGGTCACTTTCTCAACTGTAGGTGTGTACTTAGCGGTCACTGGCGTACCATTTTTGTCCACTCGCTTAACAACAACTGGGTCTGGTGTGCCAACAAATTGCTTGTCTGGTGTGAAAGTAACAGAACCATCTGGTGCCACTTCAAAAGTACCGACATTTGGAACTTCCTTGCGTTTGCTTCCATCATCAAAAGTCGCTGGAGCATCATTATCCATTGGTACATCTGGATTGCCACTGACAAAGTTTGGCTTACCTGTCTGTGGACGTCCTTGTTTACCAGTGCTGGTTGAGGTAGTACCTGTCGGAGTGACTTCTTTCACTACTGCTTGGTACTTGACAGTTGCTGGTGTTCCATTAGCATCAGTCCGAGTCAATTCGAATTCAGGTGTTTCACCCTTGAATTGTTTGTCTGGAGTGAAGGTGACCTTGCCATCTGCATCCACTTCGAACTTACCGACATTCGGTACTTCTTTGACAGAAGAACCATTGTCAAATAACGGAGTCGAACCAGCAGGAAATGGAACTGAATCATGGCCAGGTATGAAGGTCACTTTACCTTCTTGGACCTGACCTTGCAAGCCTTCTGTCTTAGTACCGGTTCCTGTCGGAGTTACAGCAGTCACAGTCGCTTGATAGTTAGCCTTAGCTACTGTACCATTGGCATCGGCACGGCTGAGTTCGATTTCTGGTGTCTTACCGACAAAGGTTTTGACTGGAGTAAAGGTAACATTACCCTCCATATCAACCTCGAACTTACCGACTTTGGCAATTTCTTTGACATTCGTGCCAGTATCAAAGACTGGTGTGCTGTCGGTTGGGAAGCCGACTTGCGGACTTCCGGCTTCAAAAGTAACCTTTCCTTTTTGAACTTGGCCTTGAAGCCCCTCTGTCTGAGCACCTGTCGCTCTTGGTGTGACTTTTTCAACAGTAGGCGTGTACTTTGCTGTCACAGGAGTGCCATTCTTGTCCACTCGCTTAACAGTTACCGGATCTGGTGTACCAACATATTGCTTGTCCGGTGTGAAAGTGACAGATCCATCTGGTGCTACTTCAAAGGTACCGACATTTGGTACTTCCTTGCGTTTGCTTCCATCATCGAAAGTCGCTGGTGTATCATTATCCAGTGGTACATTCGGGTCGCCACCAACAAAGTTTGGTTTACCCGTTTGTGGTCGGCCTTGTGGACCAGTGCTAGTTGAGGTAGTACCTGTCGGAGTGACTTCTCTCACTACCGCTTGGTACTTAACTGTAACAGGGGTACCATTGACATCAGTCCGAGTCAATTCAAGTTCCGGTGTTTCCCCCTTGAATTGTTTGTCTGGAGTGAAAGTCACCTTGCCATCCGCATCCACTTCGAACTTACCAACATTCGGTACTTTCTTCACTGTTGAATTGTTATCAAAAAGCGGAGTCGAACCAGCCGGGAATGGAACTGAATCATGACCAGGCGTGAAGGTCACTTTGCCTTCTTGGACTTGGCCTTGAAGACCTTCTGTTTTAGTGCCGGTACCTGTTGGAGTCACCTTGGTAAACTCTGGACTGTAAGTCGCAGTTACTGGAGTACCATTCTTATCCACTCGTTTCACAGTGATTGGATCTGGTCTGCCTACAAACTGCTTCCCTGGCGTGAAGGTCACTGATCCATCTGGAGTAATGGTGTAAGTTCCCTGACCTGGAATCTTCTTCTCCTTACTTCCATCTGCAAAGGTTGGCTCAACTGTTTCATCGATTGGAACCAGTGGATCTCCACCCTCAAAGGTTGGGGTACCAGTTTGTGGACGGCCTTGTGGACCGGTGCTAGTCGCGTCGGTGCCTGTTGGAGTTACTTTAGTGAACTCTGGACTGTAGGTCGCAGTCACTGGTGTGCCGTTCTTGTCCACTCGCTTCACTGTGATTGGGTCCGGTGTGCCTACAAACTGCTTCTCTGGCGTGAAAGTCACTACGCCATCTGGAGTGATGGTGTAAGTTCCCTGACCTGGAATCTTCTTCTCCTTACTTCCATCTGCAAAGGTTGGCTCAACTGTTTCATCAATTGGAACTAGTGGGTCCGCAGCTTTGAAGATTGGAGTTCCTGTTTGCGGGATACCTTGTGGACCGGTGCTCGTAACGGTGGTAGCTGTTGGAGTTACTTCTTTCACTACCGCTTGGTACTTAACTGTTACTGGTGTTCCGTTGGCATCCACACGAATAATTCCTAATTCTGGTGTTTCACCCTTGAACTGTTTGTCTGGAGTAAAAGTTACAGTGCCATCAGCATCCACTTCGAACTTACCGATATTTGGTACTTCTTTAATATTTTTTCCGTTACCAAATAGCGGAGTTGAACCTGATGGGAACGGAACTAATTCATGGCCTGGCGTGAAGGTGACATGACCTTTTTGAACCTGACCTTGCAAGCCCTCTGTCCTGTCACCAGTACCTGTCGGAGTAACAGCTGTCACAGTTGCTTGGTAATTGGCCTTGGCTACTGTACCATTAACATCGGCACGGCTGAGTTCAACTCCTGGTGTCTTACCGACAAACGATTTGACTGGTGTGAAGGTAACATTACCATCCGCATCAACCTCGAACTTACCGACTTTGGCAATTTCTTTGACGTTCGTGCCAGTATCAAATACCGGTGTGCTGTCGGTTGGGAAGCCGACTTGCGGACTTCCTGCTTCAAAAGTAACCTTGCCTTTTTGAACTTGGCCTTGAAGCCCCTCTGTCTGAGCACCTGTCGCTCTTGGAGTCACTTTTTCAACTGTTGGCGTATACTTAGCTGTCACAGGAGTGCCATTTTTGTCCACTCGCTTAACAACAACTGGATCTGGCGTCCCAACATATTGCTTATCTGGGGTAAAAGTAACAGAACCGTCTGGTGCCACTTCAAAGATACCGACATTTGGAACAACCTTGCGCTTGCTTCCGTCATCGAAAGTAGCCGGAGTATCATTATCCAGTGGTACTCCCGGAGTGCCGCTCACGAAGTTTGGCTTGCCTGTTTGTGGACGGCCTTGCTCACCAGTGCTGGTGATATTTGTTCCCGTTGGAACCACTTCTTTCACCACTGCTTGGTATTTGACGGTAACAGGAGTGCCATTCACATCTGCTCGAACTAATGTCAGCTCAGGAGTGGTTCCCTTAAACTGCTTGTCTGGCGTGAAAGTCACCTTGCCATTGGCATCCACTTCAAATTTACCAACGGTTGGAATCTCTTTAACAGTCAAACCATTGTCAAAGAGCGGAGTTGTTTCAGCTGGGAATGGAACTGAGGCATGACCAGGTGTGAAGCTAACATGGCCTTCTTGAACCTGACCTTGCAAGCCCTCTGTCTTGTCACCAGTACCTGTTGGAGTTACCTTGGTAAACTCTGGACTGTAAGTCGCAGTGACTGGTGTACCATTCTTATCGACACGTTTTACAGTGATTGAATCTGGCTTTCCTACAAACTGCTTCTCTGGTGTGAAGGTCACTGTGCCATCTGGTGCAATGGTGTAAGTTCCCTGACCTGGAATAACCTTTTCCTTGCTGCTATCGTCAAAGCTTGGCTCAACTGCTTCATCAATCGGAACCAGTGGATCGCCACCTTGGAAAGTTGGGGTACCCGTTTGCAGAAGACCTTGAGGACCAGTGCTAGTCACATTAGTTCCTGTTGGAGTTACAGATGTAACCGTCGCGATATAAGTGACTTTCGCGGCAATACCATTTGCATCTTTGCGAGAAATGCTAATTTCTGGTGTTTCACCCTTAAACTGTTTGTCTGGCGTGAAGGTGACATTGCCCTCCGAATCTACTTCGAACTTACCAACTTTGGCAATTTCTTTCACATTTGTACCTGTATCAAAGACTGGCGTGCTGCTGGCTGGGAATCCTACTTTAGGATCGCCAGCTTTAAAAGTTACACGTCCCTTTTGAACTTGGCCTTGCGGACCTTCTGTCTGATCTCCAGTTCCCGTCGGAGTCACAGCGGTCACAGTCGCTCGATATTTGGCCTTAGCTACTGTACCGTTGACATCTGTACGGCTGAGTTCAACTTCAGGAGTTTTACCTACAAAGGTTTTGACTGGAGTAAAGGTGACATTACCCTCTCCATCCACTTCGAACTTACCGACTTTGGCAATTTCTTTCATATTCGTGCCGGTGTCAAAGACTGGCGTGCTGTTTTCTGGGAAACCAACTTGAGGACTTCCTGGTTCAAAAGTAACCTTGCCTTTTTGAACTTGACCTTGTGGGCCTTTTGTCTGAGCACCTGTTGCTCTTGGAGTCACTTTCTCAACAGTAGGCGTGTACTCAGCTGTCACAGGAGTGCCATTCTTATCTACACGCTTAACAACAACTGGGTCTGGTGTACCAACATATTGCTTGTCCGGTGTGAAAGTGACAGATCCATCTGGTGCCACTTCAAAGATACCGACATTTGGAACAACCTTGCGCTTGCTTCCATCGTCGAAAGTCGCAGGAGTGTCATTATCCAGTGGTACATCTGGGTTGCCACTGACAAAGTTTGGCTTACCAGTCTGTGGACGGCCTTGTTTACCAGTGCTGGTGATGTTTGTCCCAGTTGGAGTTACAGCAGTGACTGTCGCCTTGTAGATAGCTGTAGCTGTGCTGCCATTCCTATCTGTACGAGTAATCCTAATATCTGGCGTAAGGCCTTTAAATTGTTTCTCTGGAGTAAAGGTTACATTTCCATTCACAGCCACTTCAAACTTACCAACAGTAGGCACTTCTTTAACAGTCGAACCATTGTCGAAGAGTGGAGTGGAGTCAGCTGGAAAGGCCACCGTTTGTTTTTGACCGTTGACTTGCGCAGAACCTTCTGTGAAGCTGACTTTTCCTCGCTGAACTTGACCTTGTATGCCACTGGTTTCAGCATTCGTCGCACTTGGTGCTGCTGCTTTGACATCAGCCTGATAGGTTGCTATTACTTCTGTTCCATTGACATCTACTCGCTTGATAGTCTCTGCCGCTGGACGTCCAGTATAAGTCGGTAGTGGAGTGAAGGTAACTAGGCCTTGATTATCCACCTGATAGGTACCAACACCATCAACTATTTTAGTTTGGCTGTTATTATCAAAGGTTGGCAACTTCTTGCTATCAATAGGCACACGATTATTGCCTGGATTGAAGGTCAATTGCCCTGTCTGAACTGCACCTTGAATGCCCTCGCTGCTGGCACCTTGAGCAGATGGTCTAACAGGAGTCACCTTTGGCTGATAAACAGCTTGGTGCGGAATACCTTTGCCATCAATCATTTGAACAGACACAGGATCTACTGTACCAACAAAGTTTTTGTTTGGTTTGAAAGTAATCTTACCTGTTGCAGGTTGGACTTCAAAACGACCGACTTCCTGACCATTTGATAAAGCTGGAACTCTAGTATCATCTGTAGTCGTTCCATCCGCTTTCACAAATTTTACAGGATTTGCTGCCGTCGGACTTGCCGGAGTTTTGCCAGCATCACCATCATTAAAGACAGGCGTCTTTTCTTGCGTTAATCCTTGAGCATCCGTTGTTTCATACTTAGGAACATTCAGCACAGTTGGCACATAGCGTCCATCCATGGTGTTGAGCTGGTCATTGATGACTGCTTCAGCCTGATTTTTGGCAATCCAATCTGTACTTGCTCCATTAGTATCAAAACGACGGATGTTAATTCCCTGGGCTGTGCCGATAAAGCCAGCTTTAGGCTCATATACCACATCTACATCAGGACCGTTTGCAGTTACTTTATAACGGCCTTCATCAGTGTTATACCAGCCTGCTGCATCAGCTGTCAGGGCATTTCCTCTCGCATCCAATACAATCGGAGCTTTAGTAGTATCAATCGCTACTTTCTTATTCTCAGTATTTTGAGCAATCCCCTGCGGAGTAAAATGAAGAGTGGCTGTCTGTCTCTGATCACGGATTCCAGTACTTTCCTTCTTCTCACCTTTTGGTGGATAGGTCAGTTCAACTTCTAGGTCTTCCACCTCACCACTAAATGCAGTTCCGGTAGGCTTTTCAATATCTCCCTTGTTCAAGGCAATACGAACACGCATTCCCAGTTTGCTAAGTTCAGGATTGGTCATAGCTGGATTCTTCTTAAAGTTGACAGTATAATCTCCCGCAGTTGTTACTTCGGTAAATTCACTGGCTTCGTCTTCGTCAAAGACACCATTATTATTGAAGTCAATCCAGGCACGGACATAGGCTTTTTCATATCCGTTAGCCGAAGCATGGATGCGGAGAGAATAATCTCCGTCACGCAGACGGTTGACTGGAAAGAGACCATTGGTTTTCCCGACTAAATCATCAGACAAGAGCTGATTAATACCTTCATCGGCTAAATCATTCTGATCGTCATGCTTCCAGTTGTTTCCAGATGTGGTATCAATATCAGCCGCAACACGGCCCAAGAATGGCTGTGGATTTTGACCGCCAGTTTCTGCATTGTATCTTGAAATAGCATGGATAGCTTTTCCATAGGAATCCGGTGCATCCCCTTCATCGATTGCCATAAAACCAATCATCGCAGCCTGCTGGCCAGAAGAAGCTATGTAAATACCAACCTCTGATGCACCACGTGTCATGACAAGCGGAATTGTATTGTTTCTAGAAACGTTCGGTCCAAATACTTGACTTCCCAGTCCGCCAGTCTTTTGGTCCGGACTGACATAGGCCTGCCAATGAACCCCAGTACCGTCATTTCCAATAAATTGGCCTTCTGTAGTAGGCTTCATCGGCTTATAGGTTTCTGTAATCTCAGTAGTCACACCATTTGCGTCTGTAACTGTGCGCTTCCACTCAGCCAAATGTTCCCAACCCTTACCATTGGTTGTAAAGATAGCGTACTCACCAGGGTTTGCCTCTTCGCCATCAGCCATGACAACTGTTGCTTTAACTGGCTTCCCACGATATCTAGCTTCAACTTTGAACTTCACACCATAGTTGGCTTCATCTTTAGGAACCTGCAGTTGGGTCTTACGACCTTTAGTATCAATTCCCTCTGACTTAATAGCTGAATATTGATTCTGAGCAGCACCAGTAATTTTAGGACGGTAATCATCACCATACCAATACTGATAAGCATAATTATTGCTATTGTTATATTGAAGCCAAGTATTTTTTGCATTGGGATCATAACTGCTTTCGTACTCAGTTCCCTTAACTCGATCACGATAGATCTCTGTCGCATAGAAAGGTTTCAATTCCGTCACGGTCAGTTTGACCACATAGCCCGGCGAAATTTCCTTTTCATATACTGTTCCAACTTTAAAGGAGCCATCTTTATCTAGATTTCTCAGTGATTTAGTATCACCAAAATCTAGCCAGTTTACCTGCTTCATCAACTCATCAGAGCGTTTTCTTACAGATTCTTCCAGTGTTGGTTTAGAAACTGTAGGATTAGCTGTTGCATCTCTTAAAGCAGAACTAGCTTGATTGCCAGTACGAAATGATGTTCCTGTCTCCATTGGCTGGCCATTACGCTCAGACCTCAGCATAGCTGCAGAACTTGGTTTTGGCGTATATTGTACTGAATAAGAGCGAGTCTGACTAGCTTCAGCAGGTCTTGCTTCATTAGAGGTCTCAGCTGTCTGATTAGCTTCTTGTGCCTTTTCAGGTGTCGCTTGCTCTAGAGCTGCAGCTGGACTTACCAGCTGATTTTGATCAGCACTTGCTTCTAAGTTACCTGTTTCAGAAATAGCAGATGTTGCTGTATTCTCAAGAGCAGGCTGACTGACTGCTGACTCCGTCGGTTTTTCTGGCAGTGAGATATTATCATCCACAGTTCCGCTGGCAATTTCATCAGCATTTACTGTAGCCGCAGTACCTAAAAGGAAAACGGTAGATAATAATACCGAGCAAACTCCAACATTTAATTTTCGAATCGAAAATTTGTTTAAATGGGGGTTAAATAATTCTTTTCCCATAGAATCTCCTATATTAATATTTAATAGCAATAGGTATTATACACCATTTAATTTTAGTTAGCTATGGATATGACTGTAGTTGAGGGGCATAGTGTCCAAAAATAGACACCTGAAAAAAAGACTCCATTTTTAGAGCAAAATAAAGAAGATCCGCAAACGAATCTTCTTACTTTTAACCTTCCAATGATAAAACCTTATCTAATTTTTCTTTCAGGGACGTTAATTCCCAACCGTTGATTTCTTTCAGTTCATGAGTGGTTACTGCCAGCCCCTCATATTTGAGTCCGTAGTTCTGGCAAAAGCGGCTCATCACGTAGTCCAGCATTTCAATTTCTTTGCTAGGCTGAGAACCTTGCAAGAGCAGGAACACCTTTTTGCCCTTGAGTGCTTCCTGCGGCTCATGCACATCAGCCACTCGGTCCAACAGAGTTTTTAGCAGACCCGAAAAAGACCACCAATAGATAGGACTGGTAAACACCAGTACATCGGCTTGGCTCAGCTGCTCATAGACTTGAAAGAACTGATCGTTTTCTGCTGACTGGCCATATTGCTCAATATGATAGTCCACTAATTGAAGAGCCTCATAATCTCTATCTCGCAGAAAAAAGTGCCCCAGCTTAAAACTATTGCCATTCCTATTTGGGCTGGCGTTTACCAAATAAATCATAGCTTCTCTTCTCCTCTGTTCTTTTTCCAATTATATCAAAAAAAGAGGCAGCAAACAATGCTACACCCTGCGATTTACTCCGACTTCTCCATGTCTTTTTTCATCTCATCCATATTAAACTTAGCAAAGAGATACTTGCGATCCTGAACCGGAAAACGCTGATCCAGCTGGTCTACAGCGCCCAACTCGACGACACCTTCCTTGATGACAAAGTCCATGACATGACCGCCAAAAGTCAGATCATCCGATACAAAATGCAAATGATAGCCTGCCAGACTGACCCCGTGGAAAATCTCAGGCGTCCAGATACCGACAATAGTACCTGTGACATTTTCCTTACGATACTCAGGCTGATTGACCGCTACTTCTGCAAACTTTCGCTCCGTTGTAGACTTGGGAATCATCCGAACATGCATGCGGGCGAAATCACCATGAATCTTGATAGAGCGGAAAAGATTTTCCCCATCATAGTATGACTCAATCCGCTTTTCCAGCTCCTTGTCGTTCATCTCAAAGCGCTGACGGAAAATGACCTCCGCTTGGTGAGGAACCACTGCCGCATAAGGTACTGTCATATCCGGTGACACCTCAACCACTTCTGGCACTTCTCCAGATCCCTTTGCCTGATAAGCCTTACCATCGAGAATAATGAGCTCGCCATCAATAGAGTCCAGCGTTCCCAAGCCCAAATCTCCATACTGCAGCAGCTCTCCAACGGTCATACTGCCATCGTAAAGACCAGCCATCAAAGCTCCCAAAGTATTATATTGAAATAATTTGATTGGTTCTGCCATTCTTTTTCCTTAATCTTTCTCTTCCTAAAAATATTATTGCCCATCCAGCTAAGCTTTATTCATCCTTATTACATGTGCTTACTGAGTTTCTACCTCCGATCATTATACCATAAATTGCGGGAAAAGGCTGAGCGAGTGCCTCTTCAGCTCTTATAAGCTTTCATAGAGTTCCAGCATACTAGCATCATCAGGTACTAGTCTCAAGTAAGAAGCTGCAGCCCTTTTAGCTTCTTCGAATCTGCCTAGTTCTCGCAAAAGATAGACATACTGCTCTAGAAACTCTGGATTATCTTGCAATTCGCGAGCCAGTTGATTATAGAGTTCCTCTGCTTTTTCCAGATTTTCCAAAGCGTGATAAGCACGCGCCAGATTCCAGCGGGTCAAGGCATTATCAACTTCTTGCTCTGCAAATTCTAAAATATCCTCATAGCGCTCCTGCTCCAAATAAAGAGTAGTCAGTCGCAAGGCAATCTCTTCCAAATCATCCGCATCTTCCTGAGCCTGCAAGAGATAATGTTCAGCTGCTTCCTCATCATGAAGTTCATAAGAAAGCTGTGAGGCTAAAAGCAAGAGCCGAGTCTCAAAAGGATTCTTAGCCAAGCCCTGCTGGGCAAGAGTCAGGGCTTCAGCTGTTCGATGCTCCGCGTGAAGAGATAGGGCATAGCCATATTCGTAGCCTTCAAAATCCGGCGACAGCGTATCCAGTTGCTTGAAATAAAGATTGGCTTTCTGATATTCTTCCTGGTCCGCTAATATAGTTGCCAGCTCATAAACCGCAGCATCGTCATATTCCAGCTCAACTGCTTTCTCCAAAAACTCAATAGCCGCTGCAAATTTCCCAAGACTGGCATAGCAGACCCCAATCCGCTGATAGGTTGAGACGCCTGTCTGCTCAAAAATTGTACGATTATCTAGCTGGGCGTATTCCTTAATCGCCTGAGAAAAATCCCCCAACTCCAAATCTATCTCAGCCAGACCAAAGGTTACTAAAGCCTCATCAGTCAGCTCTGCTGCCTGAGCCAGTTTTTCTCGAGCTACATCAGGCAGCCCTTCTAGCTGATAGAGGTCAGCCTTAGCCAAGAGAGCAGCGACATACCAGTCACTGCTTGGCTGAATCTCCTCCAGATAGGCAAAAGCCTGCTCCAAGTCCCCATCGTCACTGGCAATAGCTGCCAGACTGACATAAGAAGCTGGATAGTCAGGAGCCAACTTTTCAAAAATACGCTTGGCCTGAGGGAAAAAGCCGATACTCTCTAAGTAATCGGCCAAATCCAATAATTCTTCTTCGCTGTCTGCAGTCAGGGCTTGCTCGAAATAGCGGTCAGCCAGAGCTAGGTTCTGTTCCTGTAAAGCTGCCAACATTTGCTCACTCTTGCTCACTGATTTCTCCTTCTTGTTCAAAATCGGCTTCGTAAAGGCCGCTTACTTTCTGATACCACTTAAAGATGGCTGCAATAGCTACCTTGGCCGAAGCATAGGCAGGAATTCCCAGGAAAACGCCCCAAATGCCAAACATAGTACCGGAAGTCAATAATACGAATAAAATCGTAATCGGATGAATGCTGAGCTGACTGCCCAAGACCAGAGGAGAAACAAAACGCCCCTCGATAGTCTGTTCAATGATGAAAACGACAATGACTTTAGCCAACATCACTGGACCGCCAGCAATCAAACCGATTGCCAGAGCCGGAAGCATGGCCAAAAAGCTGCCCAGATAAGGTACCAGATTGAGAACGCCCGCAATGACTCCAAGAGTGACACCATAGCGCAGGCCAATAATCTTGAAGAAAACAATAAACATCAGAGCTACAATGATAGCAACCGTCACCTGACCACGCACATAGTTAGCTAGCTGGCTGTTGATATCCGTCATCACTTGACCAAAGGATTCTCGGAATTTAGTTGGCAGAAACTGGGTTACATAGCCTTTCAGGTTTTTCCCGTCTCTCAGCAGGTAAAAAAGGATAAACGGCATGATGATAATAGCCACGATAATCTGCGAAGTTGTGCTAATTAAGTTCCCCGCCCAATTGACTGCCCTAGATGAAAAATTGCTGGCCCAATCGGTAATCTGGCTAGATAGATTGCTAGTGTATTCTTCAATCTGCGGCTTGAAATCTGCCGAAATATGCTTGGTCACAACATCGTCGATGAACTTGTCAGCCTGCTTCAGATAAGCCGGAACATTTCTGACAAAGGCCATGACCTGATGCTGCAAGCTAGGAATAGCAACAGCCAAGCCCCAGATAATCAAAAAAGCAATTAAAACAAAGACAATGGTAATAGCAACCAGTCGATTAATCTTGTGCTTTTCCATCCAGTCGACGATGGGATTTAACAAATAATAAAGCAGGCCAGCTAAAATAACCGGCAGCATGATTACTCCCAAAAACTCAATGACTGGGCTAAAAATAAAACTGATTTTACTAAGTATAAAAATATTCAGTCCCATCAAAAGGGTTACTAGAAATACTGTAATGGCCTTGTTATCCAAAAACCATTTAAAAAACCAAGATAGGCTAAAATCTTTTTCTTTGTGCTCCATATTCTCCTCCTTTAACTTGTCATTTCATTGTAACATTTTTCAGAGAAAAATTCTCTGCTCAGCTATAGGGAGACGCAAAAAAAGAGAGGAGCCAGAAGACTTGTATTTTTCACAAAATACAGCTTCTGACTTCTCTCTTCGGCTCCTGCAGGACCAGCTAGAATACAAGGCTATTTTTCGACAGCTGGCAGAGAAATGCTAAAGCGCATCTTCCGCCCATCAACGGCTTCAAACTGATATCGCAGACCATGCTTGTCCAAAATCTGCTGAACGATAAAGAGTCCCAGACCAGTCCCGCCATCCTTGCGATTGCGACTGTAGTCTGGCCGGTAGAAAGGCTGAAAAATCTGCTGGATTTGGTCTTTGTTTAAGACTCGTTCTGCTTCATTTTCGATGACTAGCTTACGCTCTTCCAGCCTAAGTAGAATCTGTCCACCTTCTACTGTATAATGAAAGGCATTGTCCAGAAGATTCTTGATAGCCTTGAGCAGATAGGTGCGGTTCCCCTTGACCTTCGCTTCTGCCAGCTCAACCTGAAAATGGTAGTGTCTGACATCTGCTAAAACTCGATAGGTGCTCAGATTTTCCTCCAAGACCTGCTTGAGTGAAAAGACTTCTTGTTCGGTTTCAGTCTTCATCTCTAGTTTAGAAATGGCTAAGATAGACTGGACTAACTCCGACTGCTCCTCTAGGATTTCTCGGCACTTCTGCAAGTACTTGTCTCGATCCTTGAACTCTCCTACTCCATAAATCATGCCATCGACCATCCCCATCATGCTGGTAATGGGTGTCTTGAGCTCATGCGATGTCATCCGCAAAAACTCAGCTTTTTCCCGCTCGCTTTCTGCTACCTTTTCATTTTCTAGGCGCAGAGCCTCGATACTGGTCAGTAGATTAGCATAGAGATGATTGATATCTTGGGCCAATTCGGCAATCTCATCACGCCCCTTGACCTGACAGGTCACATCTGGAGCCAGACTCGTCATTTGACGGGTGCTCTTAGAGATGGCTTTTATACGCTGACTGGAAGTCCGGCTGTAGAGATAGGCTGCCAGACCACCCAGACTCAGAGACACAAGCAAGACAAATGGATAGAGATTGAGCAAAATCCGACTAGCATCAGAAACAGGCTGTAAGGAATATTCTCCTCTCAGGACAACTTCTTTACCATCTGAAGTTCGAAAGCTTTCTGATAAACTCTTGCTCTCATAGTCGCTGTTAGCAATCGTTGGGACAATGGTCAGCTGCAGAGAACTTTCATCGCCAGCTTCGAGTGAGGGATAGAGAATAGTATTGTCTTTCGCAAGCAAGGTAAACCAAATCAGATTGCTCTTTTTACTATAATCGCTCAACAGCTCGCCGATTTGCTGACTGGACTTTCCTTTAACTTGCTTGGAAACTTGGTCAAATTCCCGCTGAGCTTCTCCACTCTTAACCTGCTGATAATACACAGGCATGGCAAAGTAAAGACTGGCTAGAACGATAGTCACCACCACGAAAATGATGGACGAGGTCAAGAGAAAGTTCTTTTTGACAATTTTCACTTGTCTTCTCCTCCAAGCTGGTAGCCCATACCTGTAATAGTTTTCAGCGGCACACCCGGAATCTTTTTACGGATATTCTTGATATGATTATCCAGTACCCGACTATCCAGCTCACTGTAACCCCAAATGGTATTCATCAGCTGATCACGGGTCACCAAGTGGCCCTTCCTCTTAGCCAGAGTCTGCAAGATTTCATATTCTTTCTTGGTCAGAGGCATCTTCTCACCCTGCCAGTAAACCGTGCAGTCATCAATAGAAACCGTCAGGTCGCCAACAGCAATCTCAGAAGCAACCGTATTTCTGCGCAGAATATTCTCAATCCGTTTGACCAAGATTAGCGGTGAAAAAGGCTTGGTTACATAATCACTGATGAGGTGGTTAAAGCTGACCAGCTGGGTATACTCGTCATCAAGTGCTGTCAAGATCATGACAGGAATCTGAGAAGTCTTGCGGATTTCCTTCAGTACTTCCAGACCGCTCTTGGTAGGAAGCATCATATCTAAGATGACCAGATCAAAGGGCTCTTCTTCAAAAGCCTGCAAAGCATCACCACCATCAAATACTGGCCTTACCTCATACTGACTTTCCTTTAAAAACTCGCAAATCACTTGATTAATCGTCGTGTCATCTTCCACCACTAGAATCTTGTGCATACTTAGATTTTTCTCCTTTACCTATTCAAATCGCAGGGCTTCGATCGGATCCAACTTGGATGCCTTCACAGCTGGCAGGAGCCCAAATACTACTCCTATTATACAACAAAAGAGCAAACTTACAAAGACAGAAAAGAGGGATAGAATATATGGATAGGCTAGAGACTGGGTGATGGCAAAGCCCGAGGCGATACCAGCCACCACGCCAATAATCCCTCCCATCAGAGTCAGGATAACTGCCTCAATCAGGAATTGCTTGAGAATAATCTTCCGCCGAGCTCCCAGAGCCTTTTTAATCCCGATTTCACGAGTCCGCTCTGTCACTGAAACCAGCATGATATTCATAACACCGATACCTCCGACTAGGAGGGATATACTGGCAATACCTGCTAGCAAGACGAAGTTAGACTTGTTGAGATTGTCCAGCTGCCGTTCAAATTCCTGCAGGTTGAGCACACCAAACATATAGTCTGACGGTGGCATTTGCTGATTGAGATAATCACTGACCTTCTTGGCCACCTTCTTCAAATCATCAGCCTTGTGGGTTTGGACAGTCACTTCAGGACTGACATTAATGGTATCAAAAATCCGATGCCACTGCTGCAGGGGAATATAGGCCACCTTTTCCGCACCAGCTGTTAAACCACTCTGCTCAGTCGACTCAAACACGCCAATGACCTTAAAGGGATTGCCCAAGACTTCCACATACTTGCCGATACCATCACCCTTTGGAAAAAGACTGTCATAAAGGGACTTTTCCAGATAGGTCACCTGCTCTTGATTTTTAAAGGCTTCTGAGTCAAATCCCTCACCTTCTAGCAGACGTTGCTGCTTGATGTCAGCGGCTGTCTGCGAAACCGCCTGAATCTTCCCAGATGACTTTTGGCTCAGGTAGTAAATCTTCTCATCTGTACCATAGGTCAGCAGAGCATTCTTGACCCCAGAGATTTCCTTAATCTTACTCAGCACATCCTCTCCCATAAAGGGAATGTAAGAAGGCTTCTGAGCTTGAGATTTCTCTGGAATGGTCGGATCGATGGCGCTTTTCTTATCATAAACGACCTTGATTGTGTTATTGTTCCCGCCAATGAGCTGACGCTTGGTATTTTCCGTATTTCCCTCAATGATAGAAAAGATAGCGATGATAGCGCCTATCCCGATGATAATCCCCAACATGGTCAGCATAGAGCGCATTTTATGCGACAAGATTGAATTCAGAGCTACAAAAATATCTTCCATACAGCTTCCTTTCTATCCTATCGCTTTGCTCTCTATATTACCGTCCCGCAGGATAACCGTCTGCTTGCAGAGTTGGGCTACTTCCGGCTCATGGGTAATGATGACAATGGTCTTGCCCTCATCATTAAATTGCTTGAAAAGGTCCATAATCTGCACACTGGTCTTGGTATCCAGGGCCCCCGTTGGTTCATCACCAAGGATGAAGCTGGGATTGGTTACCAAGGCTCGCGCAATGGCTACCCGCTGCTTCTGACCACCGGACAGCTCCATAGGCTTGAAATCACTTCTTTCTTCCAGCCCGACCAATCGCAACATTTCCAGAGCTCGCTCCCGTCTCTCTTTTTTAGGAATTTTCATGTAAGTCAGAGGCAGTTCCACATTTTGGCAGGCCGTTAGCTTGGGCATGAGATTAAAATTTTGAAAAACAAAGCCAATCTTCTGATTGCGCAAATCGGACAACTGATTGTCAGACAGCTCAGACACATCGGTTCCTTCGATATGATAAGTCCCTGAACTTGCCTTATCCAGACAGCCGATAATGTTCATTAGAGTCGACTTACCAGATCCAGACGGTCCCATGATAGCCAGAAAATCCCCCTCTTTCACATGCAGATCAATTCCTTTTAAAATCGGAAATTCCTGACTGCCCTGCTGATAAGATTTGTGGATATCCTTAAGCTTTAACATGCTGTCCTACCTCCATCCCTTCTTCCATACCTGCTCTCGGTGTTGAAATGGTATCCTGCATAGTCAAACCTTCTGTAATCTCCACCAAACGGTCAGAAACTTTCTTGGTCTTGACTTCATGCATTTTCAGAGTCTTGCCCTCTACTTTCCAGACATAGGTCTTACCATTTTTATTGAAAGTATAGGCCTTATTGACGACTACCTTTCCAGCCTCGGGAGCATTCTCCACGATGTTGACATAGGAATGGGAGCCCACCAGTGGCATTTCACCACCCTGATCCAGCTCAACTGTATAAGGATACTTACCTTGGTTGGGATTTTCCTGTTGCTTATTCCCACCATTATTATTGGAAGTATTTTCTGCTGTCAGGCTGCCGACCTGAGTTACCGTACCACTCCAGCGTTTCTTAGGATCCTTGCGATCCACCACTTCCACTTTCTGGCCAACACTCAGCTTTTCACGGTCAAATTCACTGACAGTCCCTTTGACCAGAGTTTTGGACTTGTCCATAATCTCAATAAAGTTTTCTTCTTCTTTTTTGGCCTTGGACTGATTAGGCAAATCTTCATTCATAGAGGTAATTGTTCCTGCTGTATCGGCAGTCACAGTATCATACTTCATCCGATCTGATTCTGTCTGGGCTGTCACTTGGGCCTTTTCAGCCTCAATCTGAGCTGTCGTCACTTCACTATCCGCAGTCTTAGCATCGCTCAACGCCTGAGCCAGCTCGTCTTCAGCTGACTTAATCTGCTCCAGTAATGACTCATCCTGACTGGAATTGTATTTGTCCTTGAGAGCATTGAGACTGGCTAACTTGCGATTATAGGTTTCCCATTTAATGGCAGCGCTGTTTTGAGCGGCTGTAATGCCATTTGCCTTGGACTGGGCATCATATTGAGCCGACTGGGCTGTCAATTGCTGCTCTGTCGCATAGGAAAAGAGCGGCTGTCCTTGTGTAACAGTATCACCATTTTTGACAAATACTTCCTTGACTTCCCCTTTAGACGGGTCAATCTTGACCTTACTGCTATTGTTGGCAACTACTTCCCCAGATAAAACCAGGCTTGTTTTTTTGCTGTTATTGACAGCTTCTTGGACTGTCAGCGAATCAATCGTCTTATCTACCATTTTCATGGCCTGTTGTTGATTGATCTGTCTAAAATACAGATAGCCTCCCAGCCCAGCACAAGCGAGAATGACCGTGCTGCCCAATAGAATGGTCTTACGATTCATTTTTTTTCTTCGAAACATATTGCCTCCAACCTACGCGTTTTAATCTTTATTCAGCTTCTGAGCTAGATCCTGATCCATCTTCTGGAATTTCCTCACCATCTGCTGGGATTTGGATAACGTTCCCATCAGGCATTGTGTATTCTGTCACTTCTTTGCCATCGACTGTCTTGGTCTTCTTATCAACAGCATCCTTCTGGAAGTCCACTTGTTTCCCATCCTTAATTTCTGAGTTATCAGCTTCTTTATTTCCACATGCGGCTAAAAAGAATCCTGACATTCCGATAAGGGCAACGAGCATAGCAATTTTTTTAACGTTCATTTGATTTCTCCTTTGTTTTAGCAAGCAGGAAGTTTGTTGTTTCCTGACAGTAATTGTTTTTTTGAACAATTCTATTCTAACAAAGCCATCTATCCCCTTCCTACCCACTATCTGTTTTTTATCTATTTTTTCAAAAACAATACTTTTCTGTTGAAAATCAGGCAAATCCTCTGCTCTAAGCCCTATCTTCTGCTTTTATGATATAATAGTAGCAAGTAATCTAAATATATAAGAGGTAATGTCATGACACAAACGGTTTACTTTGGAACCTATACTCGCAGAGATTCCAAGGGAATTTACAAGGCAGATTTTAATTCTAACAAAGGAACTTTAGAAAACTTGTCCTTGCTTGCTGAAGAGCCCAGTCCAACCTATCTATCCTTTGATAAGGCTGGACATTTCTATTCTGTCGGAGCAAAGGATGGACAGGGAGGTATTGCGGCCTTTGACCAGGCAGGTCAGCTCCTCAACCATGTTGTTGAAGAGGGGGCTCCGCTCTGCTATGTCGCAGTCGACGAAGAGCGTAACTTGGTTTACGGTGCCAACTATCATAAGGGACAAGTCTTAGTCTACAAACGCCTAGCTGATGGCAGACTGGAACTGGCTGACTCAGCTAGCCATCAAGGTCAAGGACCACACACCAACCAAGCATCTGCTCATGTCCACTATGCTGACCTTACACCAGATCAATACCTAATCACCTGCGACTTGGGAACTGATGAAGTAACCACTTATGATGTTGCTGAAGATGGAAAGATCGCTCCTCTGAACACCTACAAGTGTGCCGCTGGAGCTGGTGCCCGCCATATCGTTTTCCACCATCATTACAAAATCGCCTATTTAATCTGTGAGCTTAATTCTACTATTGAAGTCCTGATTTACGACGGAGTCGGCCATTTTGAACACCTGCAAACCGTCTCCACCTTGCCAGAGGACTATGAAGATGCAAACGGAACAGCCGCTATCCGTCTGTCTGCTGATGGCAAGTTTCTCTACGGTTCCAACCGCGGCCATGACTCTCTTGCCGTTTACAAAATCTTAGCTGATGGCAGCTTGGACTTAATCCAGATTGCACCTACCAATGGCCAAAATCCGCGGGATTTCAACATCACACCAGATCAAAACCATATCATTGCTGTCCATCAAGACTCTGATAATGCAACCATCTTCAAACGCGATGCAGAGAGTGGAAAATTAACAGAAATCTCCCACGATTTCTACGTTCCCGAAGCTGTTTGTGTGACCTTTAAATAAGCAGAATTCTTGTCTTTCTATTAGAAATTTGATTAAATAATATAAAAAATTACTAAGGAGCAACAACTATGAATCCAGTAGATTTAATTAACCAAGTAAAAGAAATGATTGAAAAAAAAGACTTTGATGGTGCCAAAAAGTTTATCGAAGAAAACAAAGACAAACTCGGCGAATACCTAGATCAAGCTAAAAAACTAGTAGCTGGAAATGAAATGGCCAGCGGTGCTATTGATAAAGTTAAAGGTTTGTTCGACAACTAAGAAAACAAAAACGCTTGAAAAATCAAGCGTTTTTTGTGTATCATTTTTTATACAATCAATGGTAAGAAAATTTGTGCTAAGCCTAGAAAAGCTAGATAACCTAACACATCTGTTGCCGTGGTAATGAAAATGGTTGAGGCTAGAGCCGGATCCTGATTCAGTGTCTTGATAATCAGCGGTACAAAGTAACCAAATAGAGCACCACATGCTAGATTGATCATCATAGCCAATACCACAATAACAGACAGATAGAAATTTTGATAGAAGACAAACATGACAATCGCTGCAATCAAGCCAGTAAAGAAGCCATTAACCAAAGCTAGCACGATTTCTTTGAGTACTAAATTCCGATCTTCTTTCAGATCCAGTTTCCCCAAGGCAATTCCCTGGATAACCAAAGCAAGTGTCTGAGAGGCAGAATTTCCGCCCATCCCCGTGATAATAGGACTAATCGCTGCTAATGCTACAACTTTTGAAATCGTATCATCAAAAAGTGCCACTGTCGCAGAAGCTAGAAAGGCTGTCACTAGGTTAATCATCAACCAGGGTAAGCGTTTTTTGAGTGATTCTTTGAAAGGTCCTCCAATTTCTTCACTTTCTTGGACACCCCCCATCCGCAAGATATCTTCTTGATACTCTTCTTGCAAAACATCGACGATATCGTCAATAGTGATGATTCCTAACAATACCTGCCGATGATTGACGACCGGTACGACAGATAAATTATATTTGGCAGAAAGCTGTGCCACTTCCTCTTGGTCAACCTCTGGCGTTACACTCACTATCTGAGTATTCATAAATTCACTGAGTTTCATCTCCGCATCATGAATAAACAAATCACGAATATCAATCCAGCCAACTAGCGAATGATGCACATTTCTAATAAATAAGGTATCAATAACTTCTGTATTGGGCGAAATCTCCCTCAATTTATTGAGAGTTGCTGAGACGGTCAGGTTTTCATTTAAGGTGATGAATTCTGTCGTCATCAGACCACCAGCTGTCTGAGGATCGTAAGCCAACATAGCTTTCAAATTCTCTTGACTGGTATTTTTCATCATACTTAAGTATTGCTTACGCAAGTCCACACTCAAGTAACCCAAAATATCTACTACATCATCATCTGGCATAAGATGAAAAAGAGTGCTGGTACGTTTGAAAGAAATCGATTGGATAATCTGTCGTTGCAACTCCGGCTCGGCTTCTTTTAAAATCTCTACCAATTGATCATCACTAGCCATTTCCGTAAAGGTTTTGAGGAGATTCCCTTCCTCATCCTCCAAGGCCTCCAAAGAAAGAGCAATATCAATGGGATAGTAATCGTCAAATATCTGATTAAAAACTTCCCTATCCTGTGATAGTAAGACCTGATTTAATAATTCTTCCATTGTGCTCCTCCTTCCACTTTGCTAGTATACCATAAAAGACTGATTTTGATACAAGAAAGCTATAAAATCTTCAGTAAATCACTCACTTTTTCAACCATGTAGTCACAAGGAAACGCAGGGATTACTTGATTATATTTTCCTTAGCAAAAGCTATCATCTTGTCCCCCAATTTTTCAAGGGAAAGAGCATGACCAGCCCTACACAGTACTTCTAGGCAATTTTCTAGGAAAAGATGATAAATCTCCCTCTCATCAATTAGGGTTGATCCTAAATCAAAAATATCCATTGTTATATCTTTACACATCAAAAAAGCTAGGACTAAGTCCTAGCTCCTCTTATATGCTGTTAGATTATTTTTTCAAGTTATAGAAAGCTTGAAGACCTTTGTATTGAGCAACTTCACCAAGTTGATCTTCGATACGAAGCAATTGATTGTATTTAGCAATACGGTCTGTACGTGAAAGTGAACCAGTCTTGATTTGACCTGCGTTAGTTGCAACTGCGATGTCAGCGATTGTTGAATCTTCAGTTTCACCTGAACGGTGTGATACAACTGCAGTGTAACCAGCTTCTTTAGCCATTTCAATAGCTTCAAAAGTTTCAGTAAGAGTACCGATTTGGTTAACTTTGATAAGGATTGAGTTAGCAGCACCTTCTTTGATACCACGTGCAAGGTAGTCAGTGTTTGTTACGAAGAAGTCGTCACCAACAAGTTGTACTTTCTTACCAAGACGTTCAGTAAGAGCTTTCCAACCTTCCCAGTCATTTTCATCCATACCATCTTCGATAGTGATGATTGGGTATTTGTTAACCAACTCTTCAAGGTAGTCGATTTGCTCTGCAGATGTACGAACAGCAGCGCCTTCACCTTCAAATTTAGTGTAGTCGTATACTTTACGTTCTTTATCGTAGAATTCTGATGATGCACAGTCAAATCCGATAAATACATCTTTACCTGGAACATAACCAGCAGCTTCGATAGCAGCGATGATAGTTTCTACACCATCTTCAGTTCCTTCAAAACGAGGAGCGAATCCACCTTCGTCACCAACGGCAGTTTCCAAACCACGAGATTTAAGGATTTTCTTAAGAGCGTGGAAGATTTCAGCACCGTAACGAAGAGCTTCTTTGAATGTTGGAGCACCAACTGGCAAGATCATGAACTCTTGGAATGCGATTGGAGCATCTGAGTGAGATCCACCGTTGATGATGTTCATCATTGGAGTCGGAAGAACTTTAGTGTTGAATCCGCCAAGGTAGCTGTAAAGTGGCACTTCAAGGTAGTCAGCAGCAGCACGAGCTACAGCGATAGACACACCAAGGATTGCGTTCGCACCCAATTTACCTTTGTTAGGAGTACCGTCCAAAGCGATCATTGCACGGTCGATGGCTTGTTGGTCACGAACATCGTAACCGATAATAGCTTCAGCGATAACGTTGTTTACATTATCAACTGCTTTTTGTGTACCAAGACCACCGTAACGAGATTTGTCGCCATCACGAAGTTCAACTGCTTCGTGCTCACCTGTAGAAGCTCCTGAAGGAACCATACCACGTCCGAAAGCACCTGATTCAGTATAAACTTCTACTTCAAGTGTTGGGTTACCGCGTGAGTCTAGGACTTCGCGAGCGTAAACATCAGTAATAATTGACATTTCTTACTCTCCTTATTATTTAAAATTATTTACTAGTCTATGATACCTCAAAAACGCTTTTTTTTCAAGGAAAAATAGAGAATCTAAGCAAATTTGAGAAATTTTGCACAAGAAAACGATTCCAAATTTACTATATAAATGTTTTTCCGGCAAATCAGAAAGAAGATTCGACCTTTTAGAATTTCTCCTTTTATGGTACAATTTTATTATGACTGATATTAATAAAGTAATCATGGAAAAAGCTCAGGGCGGAGTCAAGCTCAACCCTGATGAACAGCGTAGGTTTTTAGGGACTTTTGAGGAGCGAGTGCTGGCTTCCTGCTCCATTGAGCAAGCTAACAGCTCTCTCATTCGCAGTCATTTCAAGGAAATGCTCAATAGCATCATGAAAAACTGCCAACCAGTAATTGTCAAAATTTCCCCAGAAGTCGAGTCTAGCAATCAAATCTTTTATCTAAAAACCTCTAAGGAACTAGGCTGCGAAGCGACTATCGTCTCAAGTGATTACCAGGCTTCTCCTTTTGGCCTGATTGTCCATAGCGACCATCTGGTCCAAGTAGATGACAAGGACATGAGCCAACAGTTTGCTAGTCTCCTTCAGCCAGCAGAAAAACCAGTAAAAGAAAAGCGCTCCCTCTGGAAAAAATGGTTTGGATAGGATGACAAATTTAGAAAAACTTTTTGCCTTTTTTGAAGCTGAAAACAAGCGTGATTGGCAAACCTATCAGACCTTTCTTTCTAATCAAGTTAGCTGGGAATTAGAGGGTGATACAATCGAAATTATCAAAGGAAAAGCGGACTACCTGACTAAGATTCAAAAAGCCTACCATAACAACCCCGTCCAATTTTCTTGTACTTATTATCAGCTTAGTCCTGACCAGAATCGGATTGTAACCCTTTTAGAAAATGATTTTGGTGACCTGTCTTGTGACATCTTTTTCTTTGAAAAAGGATTGATAGTCAAAGAAATTGAATATCTACTAAAAAAAGCGGACTAACCGCTTTTTTTCATTTTTAGTACATTGCCAATATTTCTGGCTGTGCGAATCAAATTTTGCTCCGCCTGCTCTAGAATCCTATCCAAACTATCTGCTCGCGCAATGATCGGAAAAGCTGCCTGGATATTCTCAACTGGGAAATCCGGTAAATCATCAGCCAGGCTACCACAAATCGCCAGTACAGGAATGCCTTCTGGTGTTCGTCTGGCGACCCCAACCGGTGCCTTGCCCGCCAGAGACTGACGGTCCATCCGTCCTTCGCCCACGACGACCAAGTCCGCTTTTTTGACTCTTTCATCAAAATCCAGTAAGTCTAGACAGGTTTCAATACCCGAAACAATTTTTCCTCCGGCAAAAGCAACCAGTCCTGCAGCCATTCCGCCTCCGGCCCCAGCTCCATCCATATCAATCACCTGAGGATTGACCAACTGATAGAAATCAGCCATGGCTTTATCCACTTGAGAGAATAATAAGGGAGCTAGACCTTTCTGTCCTCCGAAAACAGTTGTCGCACCGCGCACTCCGCATAGAGGATTGTCTACATCCGTCAAAATCTCAATCTCAACTTCTTGCAAGTAAGCAGGAACCCGCTCAGCAGATATCCGGGCAACCTTTTCTAAAGACGAACCAATGGGGCGCAATCTATGGTTATCCGCATCGAAAAATTCATAGCCTAGGCCCGCTGCCAATCCAATCCCACCGTCGTTACTGGCCGAACCTCCAACGCCAACTAAAATCTTTCTGACACCGTCTTCAGCCAGGTGCAAAATCAATTCTCCCAATCCTTTGGTCTCTATGGCCAAGGGATTTCGTTTTTCCTGAGGAATAGATGCGAGTCCGACCAAATCAGCCATTTCAAAAAGCGCTTGCTGACCATTTCTGGCGTAGGGCATTTTTACTGGCTGGCCAAAGGGTCCGGTTACGGTGTGGTAAAATTCAGCCCAGCCCAAAGCTGCTGTCAGCGCAGCCATTGTCCCCTCGCCGCCGTCACCAACCGGCAGCAAGTCAAAGCTGGCATCTGGCAAGGCCTGAGAAAATCCTGTCTGCAGAGCTTGAGCAACCTGAGCAGCTGACAAACTTTCCTTGAATGAATCCGGTGCAATTAGAATATGCATGCCTCTCTCCTACTCTTTTCTATTGTCTAAAAGATCAATGACCCGATAGAGATTGCATTCTTGAATCTGGTAAGGAGCTTGCTCGCGCACGATTGGCTTGGCCATAAAGGCAATTCCTATTCCTGCTGCCTGAATCATAGGCAGATCATTGGCGCCGTCTCCCATAGCAATTGTTTGATTTAATTCCAACTTGTTTTCAGCTGCCCATGCTTTTAACATGGCAAGCTTTGTATCCTTAGTGACAATCTCTCCTAAGACTTGGCCTGTTAAAAAGCCCTGCTGGATTTCCAAACGATTTGCCTTGACGTAGTCAATTCCAAGCTGCTCAGCCAGTCTGTCCACGGTCTCATGAAAACCACCTGACACCAAGCCTACTTTATAACCACGTTTATGCAGCTCCTTGACCAAGTCCTCGGCTCCTGGCGTGAAGTGGATCCTTTCAGCAATTCGAGCAAAAATATCCTCCGGCAGGCCTTTTAAAAGTGCAACCCGCTCACGTAAGGCAGCTTCAAAGTCCAATTCACCTCGCATGGCGCGCTCAGTAATGGCCGCAACCTGAGCTCCTACACCAGCCTCCTCTCCTAGCAGGTCAATCCCTTCTTCCATGATTAAGGTGCTATCTACATCCATGACTAAGAGACCTTTAACTTTATCCATCTCTTGACTCCTTTTCTATTGACATCTATAGCAGCAGCAGATAGGACTGCCGACATTTCAACTCGTCGGTTACTTTTTCCAATTGGATTCATAAATTCACTTCCTTTTAACTAAATAAATTGCTGTACTAATTTGTATCACCTTTTGCTTGGATTCAAAATTTAATAAGACATCATATCTATTATAGTATGCATGACTAAGACTAACCGAAAGTTTCGTATCCGATGGTAGATTATATTTTTCCACTATTTTTTTATATAATACTGACTGATTTTCAGCTTTATAAATAATGTCACTCAATTCAGTTTCTGCACTCTTAAAGGTTTCTTTAACCTCAAGCGCTTCGAAATAGTTCCTGTCAATTAAAAGATTGAATATTTCTTCATCAAATAGTGGCTCCAATTCTCCCTCGTATTGCAGTTTCCCATCAGTATAAGTCACACCAACTTCTTGAGCATCTTTTTTATACTTCCCTTTGCTGATGGTATATGTACCTTTACCAGAACCAGCTTGGAGCTTTAAAAAAATGTCATATGTTGTCATTTCACCATTTGAGTCAATTATAGTCAATGATGGAGAGTAAGTTTCAATCTCCGTAAAATCCTTCTTTTCTTGCTCCAAAAATTTAAACATTGGTTCAAATGTGCCTTCAAAATCATACTGTTCTCTTGTTCTGTTTTTTGGAATAGTTTCGCAGCCAAAATCACATCCATGTAGTGATACGACAAAAAATAGGAGAAGCCCTGCTATCACTATCCCTAATAACCAGTTCTGTTTTTTCATTCTTTGCTCTCTACCTAATCAGACATTTCAACTCGTCGGTTACTTTTTTCAATTCCATTCATTGATTATCCCCACCTATTTTTTAAATATAGTTAAATCTATTTGAACAGCTTTATCCTTCGCTTCCATTAGTATTGAAACCCCATAGATTGTTCCGCTAGAGTGATCTAATCTTATTCGACAGGTAGTATCCTCTGGTAGATCATACTTGTTTTTGAGATGTTTAAAGAGTTCAGATTGATTTTCTGGTTGGTAGATGATATCGCGAAGCTCTGTTTCTGCACTCTTAAAAGTCTCTTTCACATCTAAGGATTCAAAATGATTTCTTTGAACAACTAAGTTAAGAATCTCTTCATCAAATAAAGGACTTATCTCCGAGCTGTAATTTAGTTTGCCGTTAGAATAAGTAACGGGAACAGTCTCTTCTTTATCACCGATTGTTATTGTGTAATCACCCTTAATATCAGATTGTATAATATCTAAGTCCACTGAATATTTTTTGACTTCGTCTCCATGTTCTATATAAACACGACTTATGTAACCTTTTAATCCAGTAAAATCCTTTTTCTCTTGTTCTAAAAACTTAAACATTGGTTCAAAAGTGCCTTCAAAATCATACTGTTCTCTTGTTCTGTTTTTTGGGACAGTGTAATCATCCAGACGCCAGCCATTTATCAATGCTATCGATAAAACTGCTACACCTCCAAGAAAAATGAGAGTAATATATTTTTTAATCTTTTTCATTTTTTTAGACTTTCTACTTTAATCTGTCCCTCTATTATAACATAAGACCCTTTTTGCTGAGAATGGAAAAAGAAGCTCCCGAAGGAACTTCTTTTAAAAACGAATATTCTCGCGTGTTTTTTCGTAGGATGTCACAAAGCGCTCTGTCACGCCTGGCTCGACAAGATCCAAAGCTTTTGAAATGATTTCCAATGATTGAGCATAGTCGTAGTCATGTTCAAAGACATACAAGGACTTGTTGAAGGCTGCTTGTACATTATCGTCAAAGGAACGATAGCGGTTTGAATACTGCAGCAGCTGCTCAGTCAAGGTAGCATCTTGGACGATACGATAGGTTTCTTCTTCCAATTGCTCCATATCATTTCCTAGAATTTCCAGCCAACGGTTAACTGATTCGATGTTTACTCGTGTAGCTTCCAATTCCTTCACCAACTCTTCAATATTGTTGCTGGTTGAGAAGAAAATTTCTAAGAAAGAATCTGGAATACCCGGCAAATTGCGTTTTTCCATATATCTCTTAATGGTATGCAATTTGTTAGCATAGATATTGACTTTCTGACGAGCATTGGCATCATCTTTTTCAATCTCTGCCAGTGCTTCGCCAAGAGAAATCTGCTCATCTTCGATTTCTTTCAAACGCTCTTGGATAGCTTCCAACTCTTCCTGAACCACAGAATAAGCTTGCTTGGTTTCAGAAGAATCTTCTACCGCGCTAAGCACCACATCTTCCTGGGCAGAAAGCTCAGCCTGCAACTCCTTGACATGAGAAGTTTCCGTATCAGAGAGAAGGAAGGTTTGAGATAAACGTTCTATCTCTTTTTGGAGTTGCTGATTGTTTTCCTTTGTATGAGCCAGATAGCTAGGCAAGTTTTTAATCAGCTTCTCAACTACTTTGTGGGCTTCAATTTCCCGAGTGAAGATTTCATAGAGAGCGTTAATCTCTTCTTGCGCTTGCTCATTTTCATACTCAGCATTATCCAGCTCTAGGGCTGAAATATTGGCCTCGTTGCGTTTGAGACTTGCATGAAGCTGCTGGAAGCGAGACTCTATATCTGTTTCGATAAAGTGATAACCAGATTCCAAGAGCTTACGGTGACCAGATTCTAAGTCTTCCAACTGATCTGGCAATTTCACAGTCAACTCTTCGACAATAGCAGGAACTTTCTCAACGATATGCGTCAGAGCAAGGATATGATCCTCTGCCTTATCCAAGATTTCAGCCGCCTCAACCGGGTCACCCGAAGAATTAAGAGTTACAAACTGAGAAAACTCTGACTGGATATTTTCCAGCTGTTTTTCAATCTCAGCTAAGGCTTGTCCATACGAGTCCGCATTCTCCGCCACCTGAGTTTGCAGTTTTTCAAACAAATCCAAGGCATGGAGCACACGACCGCTGTTCTTAGACTCTTGCTCTTTAAGATCTTCCAAGGCTGCACGAATCATCTTGATATCTTCGTCAATCAAATCAATCTGACTCTCAATATTGCCGATAGCATGCTTGGCTTTTATGAAACGGAAAGAATTATTGTACCCTTCTGCTTCAAATAGATTATTTTCGATATCAGCAAATGAATTTAAGGACAAGTCTACCCATTTTTGATTCCATTCACGGAAGGCTACCTGACTCTGCCCAATCAAATGCATATTTTTTACTTCTTCAACTTCATCGTTCACAGGGAGATTATAGAGTGCTTCTTTTCTCTCCTCCAAATTTTGAAGTAAAGCTTCATTTCTCTTTCTCATCAGAACTGCAGTACCATAGCCGACAACCAAAAGCAGAGCTACCACAGCAACGAGAATAACTAGTCCAATAGACATATAGAACTCCTTCACATTGTTACTATAAAGCAAACATAATGATTATATCATATTTTTGCCCATAATGGTTGATTTTTCTGATTTTTTTAGACGTCGAGCGTACTGTATACAGCATTTTCTTCGATAAATTCACGACGAGGTTCAACGCGATCCCCCATCAGCATGTCAAAAATCTTGTCAGCTTCCGCTGCATCATCCACTGAAACCCGTGCCATCAAGCGATGTTCAGGATTCATAGTTGTTTCCCACAGCTGATGATCATCCATCTCTCCGAGTCCCTTGTAGCGTTGAATGGTTGGCTTGGAGCGACCTTCACTATAGCGAGCCAAAGCAGCCTGAAGCTCTTCTTCCTGATTAGCACCTGGCTGGATGTATTCTTTGACATCACTTCCTACCTTGACGCCATAGATTGGCGGCTGAGCGATATAGACAAATCCAGCTTCCAGAACCGGCTTCATATAGCGGTAAATCAAAGTCAAGAGCAGGGTTCGAATGTGAGCACCGTCTACATCGGCATCGGTCATGATGACTAATTTTTGGTAGCGGGCCTTGCTGACATCAAAGTCAGCACCGAAACCAGTTCCCATAGCAGTAAAGAGACTGCGGATTTCTTCATTGGCCAATATCTTGTCCATGCTGGCTTTTTCAACGTTGAGAATCTTACCACGAATTGGCAGAATGGCCTGAAATTCACGGTTACGGCCGGACTTAGCTGAACCACCCGCAGAATCCCCCTCCACGATGAAAAGTTCAGTTTCCTGAGGGTCGTTAGACGAACAGTCAGCCAATTTACCAGGCAGATTGGAAATTTCCAAGCCAGACTTCTTGCGAGTTACTTCCCGAGCTCGCTTGGCAGCAATTCTAGCCTTAGAAGCCAAAATTCCTTTTTCAACGATTTTTCGAGCTACCGCAGGATTTTCCAAAAGAAAATCTGAGAAAGCTTCACTAAAGAGGCGATTGGTAATCTTGACCACTTCGCTATTGCCCAGCTTGGTCTTAGTCTGACCTTCAAACTGAGGGTTGGGGTGCTTGACAGAGATGACAGCTGTCAGTCCCTCACGCACATCTTCCCCAGTCAGATTGTCCTCGTTTTCTTTGAGAAGTTTATTTTTCTTAGCGTAGTCATTGATAACCCTTGTCAGGGCGGTCCGGAAACCTTGCTCGTGCGTTCCACCCTCATGGGTGTGGATGTTATTGGCAAAGCTCATGACTGTTTCGTGGTAGCCAGTCGTATACTGCATAGCTACTTCAACCGTAATGTCGTCCATTTCGCCATCGGTATAAATCGGAGTTTCAAAGATTACATCCTTGTTTTCATTGATGTATTGGACATAGCTGGCAATCCCACCCTCATAGTGGTAGTCCTTGACCTGCTCCATTCCGTCTCGCTTATCGGTGATGGAAATTCTGAGGCCACGATTGAGGAAGGCCAGTTCTTGCACCCGCTTATTTAGCTTTTCAAAGTCAAATTCTACTGTTTCAGTAAAAATCTCTGGATCCGGTGTGAAGTGAACTGTCGTTCCTGTACGGTCTGTCTCACCGATGATTTCTAGGTCCGCGACTACATGACCGCGACGGTATTCTTGGTAATGAATCTGACCGTTCTTATAAACGCGGACATCCAGCTGAGTGGACAGGGCATTTACAACGGAAGAACCCACACCGTGCAGACCTCCCGATACCTTGTATCCGCCACCGCCGAATTTTCCTCCGGCATGGAGCACAGTAAAGACGGTTTCCACGGCCGGACGGCCTGTTTTCTCCTGAATATCAACGGGAATTCCCCGACCGTTATCCACTACTGTTATGGAATTGTCTTTTTCGATAAAGACTTGAATGTGACTGGCAAAACCAGCCAGCGCCTCATCAATTGAGTTGTCAACAATTTCCCATACTAAATGGTGCAGACCTTCCTTGGAGGTCGAACCGATATACATCCCTGGACGCATACGAACGGCTTCTAGGCCTTCTAAGACCTGAATCTGACTGGCATCATATTCCTGGGCTTGTATATCTTGCTGCTTTTCTTCTGTCATAGTGTTCCTTTTCTAATCAATATCTATAAATTCCTCAAGATGCTGCATATTATCAAAGAGATAGGTGTCAAAACCAGCTGCCTGCCCTGCTTGAATATCCAACGGACGGTCACCAATGACCAAGCCAGAGGCAATCTGATACTTGTCTTTTAGATAGAGCATGGAGTCTGGAGAGGGTTTCCTTGGAAAACCATTTGCAGCTGTCACCACTTCTGTAAAAGCTGATGAAATGGCAGTTTTCTCCAAGATTTCCAGCACTTGATTGTCCCGGTGGGAGACCAGAAAGTTCCGACCACCCTTGTCCACAATCCGCCTAAGCAAGTCTGCCGCTCCGTCAAATAAGACAGGATGAGTCAACTCTTCTGCTTCATTGGCCTTATAAAACTTCAAAAAGTCTTTTTCTTGGGGAGCAAACTGCTGGACTGCATAGTCCGTAGACACCTTGAGGGCCTTATAAACTTCGTCATGACCAGCTTGCAAACCGTATTCTTTCAAAGTCTGAACAAAAGCTGCAGTCGAAGTTTCATAATTATCCAAGAGTGTTCCACCTAAATCCCAGATGTAATCTTGATAATTCATACCTTTCATTATACCATAATTTTCATGAAAAAGGGGCTAATATTTGCCTGAATCCAGCACTTTTCCGACTTTTTTCAACCCTTTTTCTAAACAAAATATCTCAAAGAATCCAAAATTTAAAAATGGATGATGGTTTCGTCCTTGTCAACAGCTCTAACCCCCTACCAAATAGAGAACGACAAAGATACATAAGGGTTCAAAAAAGCTGGGACATATTTTGAGTCCCAGCCTATTTTTAATTTCCAAATACATCTGTATAAAGCATAGCATCAGCCAACTGGTCAGCGTCTCCGCCCAGCTGACGAACCAGCTCATAGGCGAAAGCCAAGGCAGTCGATGGACCACGGCTAGTAATCAGCTTCCCATCAACAAGAACTGTTTCTTTATGGTAAGTTCCATTTTTAATATTGTCTTGCGCACCATCATAACAAGTAAAATACTTACCAGTCAAGATACCTGCGCGGTCAAGAGCAATGGGAGCGGCACAAATGGCCGCGATGAATTTGTCCCCCTGCTGAAAGTCCTGTAAAAGCTGCATCAGTCGGTCATCATCGCGAAGATTAGCTGATCCCGGCATCCCCCCTGGCAAAATAACCATATCATAGTCATCCAGTCTGCCCTTCCAGACCTGATCCGCCTGAACAGTGATGGCGTGAGAGCCAGTCACTGATTCATCAAAACCAATCATATCACAGACAAGACCTGCACGGCGCAAGACATCCACAACCGTCAGGGCCTCGATTTCTTCAAAGCCGGGAGCTAAGAGTAAAGCTGCTTTTTTCATGAAAATATCCTTTCTGAGATGAGCCAGTCACAAAATAGCATCTGATTTGTGAGTCAAAAACTTGCTACCTGTTTATTTTAATTTCTTTAGTACGACTTTTTTGCGGACAGCAGGAATTCGCTCCTTCTTTTCATCCGTCAGGCTGTTCTGATAGGAGACGGACAGCAGGAGACCGACTCCGATAAGATTACTAATAATGGAAGAGCCCCCCTGTGAGATAAAGGGCAGCGGAATCCCTGTCAGAGGCAGAATTCCTGTCACCGCTCCAATATTTTCAAAGATATGGAAGAGCAGCATCATGATAAAGCCAGTTGAGATGTAGGTATAAAACTGGTTGTTGGATTTAATCGTAATCTTGAGCATGCGATAAATCAGCAGTAAATAGAGCATGATAACCAAGGTCGAGCCCAAAAAGCCAAAATCTTCTGCAATGACGGTGAAAATCATATCGCTTTCCCGAACAGGAACCAAGAGATTTGAAACATTAAAGCCTTGACCAGTCAGACCGCCGCTTCCGACAGCAATTTGTCCCTGTGCTTGCTGGAAGGTAGTCGTCTGAGCGTAGTCAAAAGGATGAAGCCAAGCTAAAATCCGATTGATTTGGTAGGTCGGCATGCCAAGATTGTGCAGAAAGGCACGGCCGCCATCGGAAATAAAGATAAAGAGAAATCCTCCCAACAGCAGGACTCCCGTCAGAAAGACCGGCAGGATAATCTTCCAAGAAACACCTGACAGTAAAACGATGCCGCCGTATATAGCAACAAAAACCAGAGCCGTCCCCAAATCACTCTGAAGGGTTAACAGAACCAGAACAGGCACTGTGTAGAGCCCAAGCTTCAGAATCAGAAAAAAGTCTACAGCCAGGGTTCGCTCATCCTGCTTGTGCTGCTGGAGAAAATGAACCACCAGCCGCGACAGCATGAGAATATATGAAATCTTCATGAACTCCGAGGGCTGAAAGAGGGTCACACCACGAATAGCAATCCAGTTTTTGGCACCAGTGGAGGCTACCAGAGATTCACTGTAAAAAATCAGAGGCAAGACCATGAGGCCAAGACCAAAAACATAGAGATAAGGCGTAATTTTCCAGAGAAACTTGGTGTTAAAAAACATGAGGATAAAGCTGAGCAGGAAGCCCACCGCAATCCAGGCAATCTGCTGTCCAACCATGGGCCAGGCATTGTCAGGATAATCATGACTAACAGCAATGTATATAGCTACAACACCGATTGAGAGCAGCATCAAAACGGGCAAAATTAAACTATAATCAATCCGAGACTCAAACGTCCGTCTTTGATAGGGCATAGTCCCTCCTTTTTAGAAAAAATACTGGATAATCAAGCTTGAAACAGCGACGCAAAACCAAGCAAAGGCACCAGTCAGCAAAGGCGCTGCTCCTGCTTGCTTAAACTGCTTAAAGGAAACCTTTGCGCCAATAGCTGCCAAGGCCATAGCCATCAGCCACTGAGAAATGAATTTTGTATAAGGGATGACAGCAGCCGGCAGAAATCCAAGACTGCTGATAAGTGAAGCTAGGACAAACCAAGCTATAAACCAAGGAAAAATCTGTTTCAAGTTTGTCTTTTGTGACGACTTCTTAGACTTGATATAGCGATAAGCTGCGAAGATCAAGCAGGCCGGTACAATCATCAGAGCCCGACTAAGCTTAACAATGGTCGCCAAGTCGCCAGCTGACGGGCTATATGTATAGCCTGCCGCCACTACTGACGAAGTATCATTGATGGCTGTTCCAGCCCAAGTCCCGAAAAAGGTATCCGACATCTGCAACAAATGCCCTAAAAAAGGGAAAATGAATACTGCTAAAATATTGAAAAAGAAAATAGTGGAGATAGACAGAGCGATTTCCTCTTCATCAGCTTCCAAGATTGGTGAAGCAGCCGCTATGGCAGAGCCACCGCAGATGGCTGTTCCAAAACCAATTAAAATAGTCAAGACACGATTCATCTTAAAGAAACGGCCAGCCAGATAGGCCGCCAGAAAGGCTATCAGAATCGTAATAAGACTGATACGAAGAGAAGAAATCCCTGTCTCAGAAACCTGACCAATGGACATGGAAAATCCCAAAAAGATGATGGAATACTGCAGCAATTTCTTCCCTGAATAGTTGAGTCCTTCCTGAAAAACAGCCGGCAGCTTCATGCTGTTGTTCAAAACAATCCCAAAGACAATAGCCAAAACACTAGAGCCTATCAAGGGAAGCAAGCCGCCTAAAAAGATAGAAACAGCTGCTATGCCAAAGGATAACAGAATTCCTGGTAAATATTTTTTCACGAACACCCCTTCTTTCCTATGCCTCTCATTATAACAAATTTTGTCCCAAAAATCTGAATGAACCTAAAAAATCAGCCAATAAAAATCAGCTGATTTCAGATAGTTTCAGTCAAAAAAGTCTTGTAACTCCTGCATAATGGCTGCCTCTGGCAGAATATCCAAAGAAGCCAATTGTGATAGATGATGCTGAATCTGCTTTCCATAGCGTTTACTAGAAATGCGATTGTCCAAAAGAATAACAGCTGATTTCTGATGCTCATTGCGCCGGGTCCGGCCAATAGCCTGCTTAAGCCGTAAGATGGCAAGAGGCAGTTGATAATCATAAAAGGCATTCTTACCTTCCGCTTTCAAGCGGCTGTTAATCTTCTGCACAAAGAAATCCTTGGGATTGTCAAATGGAATCCGAGTAATCAGCTGAATAATCTGGTCTTGCTCAGCAAAATCCGCCCCCTCCCAGAAGCTGCCAGATCCCAAAAGGATACCTGCCTCTCCTCTATCAAAACGCCGCTTGATATTGCCGGCATCGCCATTTTTATATTGGGCCAAATGCGGCAAAGCCAGCAAGTCCGAAACAGTTAAAAGCAAGTCTTTAGAGGTGAAGAGGACGAAGATAGGCAGACCGAGTTCCGTCACTTCTCGCAAGCAAGCAACAATCTCTCGAGCAAAATCCTCAGTTGATAAATCCACTACTGCTGGAAAATTTTCATCTAAAAAGAGCTTCTGCAGTGGCTTCTTCTTGCTTTTCAGCTTATAAAAGTGATAACTTTCAAAGCCTAGCAACTGCGCCAGATTGACATTAGAGCTGATTTCCAGAGTTGACGAAACCAAGATAACCTTAGCATTTTCAGGCAGGAAGTCAGTGAAATGCAGCAATTCTGAACGGCCAGCATGCAGAGTCATCAAGCGATGGTCTGCCAAAGCTTCATCAACCAACCAATAATACTGGTATTTGCCACTGAACAAGTGCTGCAGCTCAGGCAATGCACTAGTTTTTAACTCGGACACATCCTGAAGCAGCCGGGCAATCTTTTCCGGACTTAGCTCAGATGCTTTCTTGCGATGCTTCTCTGCGGCATCAGCGAGCTCAAACTGAATGCTTTGTAAAAGCCGTTGCTGCAGAAGCTCCCCTTCTTCCTGAAGGAGATGATTTATCTGCTGCAGCGTTTTAGTTAGATTTATATTGGCCTGAGAGAAGCTTTCCAAGGCGAAAAACATCTTCTGAGCTTCATCAACTACCAGAACACGATTGTACAGCAAAGACTGGTCATCCTCTAAACGCGTCAGCAGGTAAGCATGATTAGTAATCACGACTCGACTAGTAGCTGACTTGACTTGTCCCAACCGCCAAAAATCTTCCTCATAAAAAAGAGAATGTTTGCTTAGCTTGCCATCATGACGGATTTCATTGAAGTAGCTTGAGAAGCGATGAGCCTGCCCGATTTCATTCAAATCACCTGTTTTAGTTTCTGTCAGCCAAACCAAGAGTTGCAGCTTGCAGCGATTAACCAGACGGTTGTCATATTCCCTGTCCAGTGTCTGATAGAAATGGTCCAGCTTGAGATAATTCTCCGGACTCTTGAGACTGTGAAAGGAAATACCAAAGACTTCCTCCAACAATCGTCCTTCCTTTTGCAGCAGCTGGTCCTGCAGGATCTTAGTCGGAACCGTGACTAGTACTTTTTCTTGACCTCTAGACAAGATAGGCAGCAAGTAGCCAAAAGTCTTACCCAAGCCTGTCTGCGCTTCTAAAAAACTAGGCTCCTGCTGGTCCAGAGCTTCCTCCATAAAACGAGCAAATTTGAGCTGTTCAGACCGCTCTTCTAAGCCCAGCAGGTATAGATTGGTGAGGAAATCCTGCGACAGCTTCTTTTCCGAAGTCAGCTTTTGGGGACTTCGCAGGAAAATACCATGGCAGGATTGCAGTTCCTTATCTTGCTGATCCGGCATTGTCTGATAAACTTCCTCGATAGCCAGACGCGACTCATAGATAATGCTATCCGCCAAAGTTAGCATTTTCTCAACCAAGGCCTTGGGCAGGCTCTTGATTTTGTCTTGTATTTTTAAAAATAGCTGAGCCGTTGCTTGAGCATCTGCCAGAGCAGTATGGGCGTTTTCCAAAGAAATATCCAGCAGATCGCAGAGATTACCCAAGGAATATTTATCAAAGGTCGGGTAAAAGACCTGAGACAACTCCACCGTGTCCACACGCGGTGTCAGCAAGTCAAACCCTTCCCAGAAAAGGGCCTCCGCTAGTAGATTAGCGTCAAACTTGACATTATGAGCGACAAAAATCGCATCCTGAATCAGCTCATATACCTCCGCTGCTACCTGAGAAAACTCCGGGGCTCGGCCAAGCCGCTCATCATCCAAACCTGTCAACTCTTTGATATGCTCATCCAGTTCCTCATGAGGATTGACATCTGTTTCATAAGTCTTAGTAATGATTCCATTTTCAATCAGAACAATGCCAATCTGGATAATCTTTGCACTGCTGCCCGTTCCTGTAGCCTCCAAGTCCACAACGGCATACTTATAATCATTTTGTGTCATACTGCTATGATTATATCATAAAAGCCATTCTGAGACATCTGAAAATTTTCAGCCATAGTCTATGAAGCAATTCTGTGCAAAAAATTCTCTTTTCTGTTACACTCAATAGCAGAATACATTTTCCGAGGAAATCAAATGAAGATTCATAAAATTACCAACCTTGTTGCATTTGAAAATACCTATATCTTAGAAAATAACCAGGGTCTCCTAGTCGTCGATCCTGGCAGTGACTGGAAAAAGATTGAGCGCAAGCTAGAGGAACTCGCCAAACCTGTGATTGCTATTCTCTTGACCCACACCCATTATGACCATATTATGAGTTTAGAAAAGGTCCGAGAGCACTATGCTGCCCCACCTGTCTATGTGGCTGAGAGTGAAAGCAGCTGGCTCTACACACCGACAGATAACCTATCTGGTCTGGCGCGCCATGCTGATCTGGATGATATTATCTGTCGACCAGCAGAAGAGTTTTTCTCCTACGAAACAGACTATGATCTTGGAGGCTTTCACTTCTATGTGCTTGCAACACCTGGCCACTCCATCGGAGGTGTCTCTCCAGTCTTTCCAGATGACCGCCTTGTTTTGACGGGCGATGCCCTCTTTCGGGAAAGCATCGGACGAACGGATCTTCCTACAGGAAACATGGAGCAATTGCTGACATCCATTCGCGAGAAACTTCTGGTATTACCTAAAGACTACGCTGTTTATCCTGGGCATGGTCATGATACCACTATTTCACATGAAAAAATCTTTAATCCATTTTTAGCTCAGTAGCCATTAAAGCAATTAACTATAACAAAAATAGAGTTTGAAATTCTTCAAACTCTGTTTTTTTATGATTTGTTAAATCTTCAAGAAGCGTCTCATAGAGATGATAGATCCCAATGATCCGATAAGAATTCCCAACACAAAGAGTGCTGCTATCATAATCGGACTAAAGAGTTTTGGATCAATCATAGAAAGTCCTTGACCTACCAAGCTCTTATTCATAGTCTGGTAGGCTATACCATATGTCAAATACACTACAAGTGACGGAACTGTCGCTCCTAACAAGCCAATCCATGCTCCCTCAAACAGAAATGGTCCGCGGATATAGCTATTCTTGGCACCAACCAAGCGCATGATTTGAATCTCGCGACTGCGTGAAATAATGGTAATCCGAATAGTATTGGAAATGAGAAGGATAGCAATGAAAATCAGAAGCGCTGTCCCAATCAATCCCCATGTTTGGATGAAATTAGAAAACGCAAAGAGATTTTTGGTATTGGTACCCCCATTTTGAACCTCTGAAACACCATCAACCTTTCTGGCATCTTTTGTAACAGATTCAACATACTTAGGTGCCTTGGTCTCAACAATATAAGCATCGTAAAGAGGATTATTTTCTTCATCAAAAACATCCCACTCACTACCCATGGTCTCTGTTAGCTTATTATACTGCTCTTGCTTGCTAGAAAAAGTAACCTTCTCTACATTTTTCATAGAAGTCAGAGCATCATAGACCTTATGGTAGTCCTCATTCTGAACTGTTTGACCTTCTTTTACAATCGTTTCGCTATTATCGAAAACATCCTTACGCATGTATACCATGACGCGGACATTATTGGAAATATCATTTGCCAACTTGGCTGTATTTAAAATTACTGAAGCAAAAACAGCCACTAAGCTCAAGGTAATCATAACCGAGCTGACAGCCGCTACAGTCATCCAACCATTCCGCGTAAGACTCTTAAGCGACTCAATCAAATGACGAAAAAATCTTCTAATCATCGTATCCGTATTCTCCTTCCGCTTCATCACGTACCACACGGCCATTTTCAATAGCAATAACGCGGTGACGCAGAGTATTTACAATCTGGCTGTTGTGGGTGGCCATCAGGACAGTTGTTCCCTGAAGGTTAATCCGCTCCAGCAGGTTCATAATCTCCCAAGAATTATCTGGGTCCAAGTTTCCTGTCGGCTCATCCGCAATTAGGACTTTAGGATTGTTAGCAATAGCACGCGCAATGGCAATCCGCTGCTGCTCACCACCGGAAAGCTCGTTAGGGAATGAGCGAACCTTATGCTTAAGGCCAACTAGGTCCAGCACTTCCATAACCCGCTTTTTAATATTGCGGCGGCGCTCACCGATAACTTCCATGGCATAAGCAATATTCTCATACACTGTCTTTTTAGGAAGAAGTTTATAGTCTTGAAAGACGACTCCAACCTGACGGCGCAGCATTGGAACATCACGCTTCTTAATCTTAGCTAAGTCAAAATCAGCTACTTTCAGACTTCCCTTATCCAGCTTTATCTCCCGGTAAAGCAAACGAATAAAGGTTGACTTTCCCGCTCCTGAAGGGCCTACAATATAGGCAAACTCCCCAGGTTCTACGTTAATAGACACACTACGCAGGGCAGTGGTCCCGTTGCCATACTTCTTGACAACATCTTTCATTTCAATTATTGACATCTATTGAAATTTCCTTTCAATCTAATTCTAATCTCTTACACTTCCTAGTTCAAACGCCATTTCAAATAAGCGTCGATGAAACCATCCAAATCTCCATCCATCACCTTGTCCACCTGTGCTACTTCGTAACTGGTCCGATGGTCTTTGACCATAGTATAAGGCGTAAAGACATAAGAGCGGATTTGGCTGCCCCAGGAAATCTCCTTCTTATCTCCCTTGAGTGAATCAACTTCGGCTGCTTGTTTCTCTTGCTCTAGCTGATAAAGCTTAGCCTGCAGCATCTTCATCGCCCGATCACGGTTTCCATACTGGGTCCGGTCAACGGTAGACTGCACCACAATTCCCGTAGGAATATGGGTCAGTCGCACACCGGTAGAGACTTTATTGACGTTCTGCCCGCCGGCTCCTCCCGAGCGGAAAGTGTCCATCTTAATATCGTCATCGCGAATTTCCACCTCAATGGTGTCATCCAGCTCTGGCATGACCTCTACTGAGGTAAAGGAAGTATGGCGACGCTTAGCTGAGTCAAATGGCGAAATCCGGACCAAACGGTGGACTCCCATTTCTGACTTGAGCAAGCCATAAGCGTGCGGCCCTTCAAATGAAAGAGTCACTGACTTGATGCCTGCTTCATCACCAGCTTGATAGTCCAAGACCTCTACTTTGAAGCCCTTGGCATTGCCAAAGCGTGTATACATACGCAGCAGCATATCTCCCCAATCCTGGGCCTCTGTACCACCAGAGCCCGGGTGAATTTCAAGGATAGCATTGTTATTGTCATAAGGCTCAGATAGGAGCAGGGTCATTTCATAGCTGGTCATCATTTTCTCGAGTTCGGCCAGCTTTTCTTCTAACTCACCCTGAACCGACTCATCTTCAGCCAGAAAATCAAGCAAGATTTCCGATTCATCAAAAAGCTCGGTCATCTGATGGAAATTTTCATAGGTTTGCTTGAGTTCATTCAGATCTTGAGATGTCTTTTGGGCTGCAATGTTGTCATCCCAAAAGTCGGGTTCTGTCATCTTATTTTCTAAGATGGCAATTTCTTCTTCCAGACCTTCTAAGTCAAAGAGACCCCCTGAAAGAAGCTAATTTTTCACGATTTGCGTCAATCTTTTGACGAATTTCTGAAATGTCCATAAATACCTCTTTTCACATATCGTTTAATTATAACATAAATTAAACAGTTTGCCTAATCTCACATTCAGCAGCTTACATTTTATCGGATTTTCCCTAGCTAGGCAAGACAAGCGACTCCTTGTCACCCAATTGTTAGAAAAGTAATATAATGACATGGGGTTAGAAGAATTATTTCAAGCCTTCCTAGACTTCGACCATGAATAAACGAAATACATGGTTACGAACATTTATGAGGTATTCAGATAAAAGGGAGGCTCTCCATGGGTGCTTAAGCATTTCCAAGTTTTGAAAAATATGCTAGACTAAAACCATGACAAGAATCGGATTTATGAGCGACCTCCATCTGGACTCCAATCAGTTTGGGGATTTTGAGCGCCAAGCTCTTTGCCAGCTTTTAAAAGAGGAAGGTATTGACCATCTACACATTGCAGGAGATTTGTCCAACGACCTGACCAAGATCAGTTTGCCCTTTCTTGAAACTTTGAACCAAGAGATTCCCCTTTCTTTTAATCTGGGAAACCACGATATGCTGGGACTTTCTGAGCAAGAAATTTCAAACTATGATTTTCAGGTCCAACAGTTCGGCCAGACCACGCTCGTCAGCTTTTCTGGCTGGTACGACTACAGCTTTGTTCCAGAAAAAAGCAAGGAAGAGCATCTGAGAACCAAGACCAATTTCTGGTTTGACCGCAGATTGGAACGTCAACTCGACGATCCCAGTATTACGGCTCAGACACTGCAAGAGTTAGAAAAACTGTTGGCAACTTTAGATGGTCCCATTATTGTTGCTCTGCATTTTGTCCCCCATCAAGACTTTCTATACGATCATCCCTATTTCCAGCGCTTCAACGCTTTCCTTGGAAGCCAAGCTTTTCATCGACTCTTTGTCAAATACAGGGTGAAAGAGGTGGTTTTCGGCCATCTCCATCACCGCCACCAAAGCCGTGTTATCGAAGATGTCCGCTACCATATGCGTCCTCTGGGCTACATCCGTGAATGGGAACTGACTCGGAACTTTTTTAATGACTTTCCTCAGTATAAAATTCCCCAGATGTACCGCCTGCATAAGCGTTATAATGCTGTTAAAGATTTAGTCGAATTTCGAGACTATAAGAAAAAACACCTAGCAGCTGAACTGCGAGATGCTTTAACAGTAATTGAAGTTCAGTAATGGAAATGTTGAATAGCAGTTCTCAGCTCATCTGAGAGCTGTTTTTTGCTGTCCAACTGCACATAGACTTCTAATAAACAGGAACGAAAATTGGAAAAAGCAATGAAATCTTGGTTACTATAAAAAAAGCCATCCGTAGATGACTTTTTGCTGTTAAATAGCATTCTTATCCATACCTAATTTACGTTGGATGAACTTAACAATTTCAACAATGACAATCATGGCAAAGCTACCAATCAGAACAACTGTCCATTGTGATAAGTCCAGCTTGGTCACATGGAAAATCTTTTCCAGTGGATCAATTACAATAGTTGAAATCAATAAGATTAAAGAAACCAGAATAGACCAGTTAAAGGTCTTAGACTTGAATGGACCAACTGTAAAGATAGATTGGTAAACAGATTTTACATTATAAGCATGGAAGAGCTGGATGAGACCAAGCGTTGCAAAAGCCATTGTCAGAGCGTCCGCATGGATAGCCTTGATATCACCGAAATGGACGGGATTAGAGATAGCATAACCATAAACCGCCAGAACCAAAGCCCCTTGCAGGACACCCTGATAGATGATAGAGCTCATAACTCCACCTGAGAAGAAGCTAGACTTACGGCCACGAGGCTTATGACTCATGACACCTGGCTCAGCAGGTTCAACCCCCAGAGCAATGGCAGGGAAGGTATCCGTTACTAGGTTAATCCAAAGCAGATGAACCGGCTGCAGCACATCCCAACCAAAGAGGGTTGCCAAGAAAATAGTCAGTACCTCAGCTGTATTAGCTGAAAGGAGATACTGGATAGTCTTTTGAATATTAGAGAAGACCTTACGTCCTTCTTCCACGGCTACAATGATGGTCGCAAAGTTATCATCTGCCAGAATCATGTCAGAGGCACCCTTAGATACTTCTGTACCTGTAATACCCATACCAATACCGATATCAGCTGTTTTCAAAGCTGGTGCGTCATTGACACCATCACCTGTCATGGCTACGACCTTACCTTGGTTTTGCCACGCTTTGACAATCCGTACCTTATGCTCAGGCGAAACTCGGGCATAGACAGAGTATTGACCAACAACCTTTTCGAATTCTGCATCAGAAAGCTCATTGAGCTCTGCACCAGTCAGGACATGGTCTTCAGTATCTCCCTCTTCGATGATACCCAAGCGCTTAGCGATAGCTTCAGCTGTATCCTGATGGTCACCGGTAATCATAATCGGACGAATACCTGCTTCCTTGGCGACACGAACAGCTTCTGCCGCTTCTGCACGTTCTGGGTCAATCATACCGATTAAACCAGTAAAGATTAAATCATTTTCTAGATTTTCAGATGTCAGGTCAGTCGGAACTGCATCAATAATCTTGTAAGCACCAGCCAGCACGCGCAGAGCTTGGTGAGCCATCTCTGAGTTGTTAGACTTAATCAGCTGTGAAGTAGCATCATCAATCGCTGCAACATCTCCAGCCTTATCACGGGCAACACAGCGTTTCAAGAGTTGATCTGGTGCTCCCTTTACTGCCACAAGGAATTTCCCATCTGGCAATGGATGGACGGTAGACATGAGCTTACGATCTGAATCAAAGGGCAGCTCAGCTACTCGAGGATATTTCTCTAAAAAGGCCTTTACATCATAGCCCTTGTCCAGAGCATATTGGATAAAGGCTGTTTCTGTTGGGTCACCAATCAGTTTTCCTTCTTGGTCAATCTTAGTATCATTGGCTAAGACAACTGAACGTAAGAGAGGCAGCTCCAAGCCAAGTTCAATATCTTGTCCAGCTTCATTCAGGACTCCGTCATAAAAGACTTTTTCGACCGTCATCTTATTCATGGTCAGGGTACCAGTCTTATCTGAAGCGATAATCTCAGTTGATCCCAAAGTCTCAACAGCTGGAAGCTTACGGACAATCGAATTCCGCTTAGCCAGAACCTGAGTTCCCAAAGCCAGCACGATGGTAACGATAGCAGGCAGACCTTCTGGAATAGCGGCAACCGCCAAGGCTACAGAGGTCATCAGCTCATCCAGTGGATTTTTCCCTTGAATGAAGACACCGACTACAAAAGTCACTGCAGCAATCACCAAGATAGCATAGGTCAGAACCTTAGACAAGCTATTAAGATTTTGCTTGAGCGGTGTGTCCGTTTCATCCGCATCCTGCAACATACCTGCGATATGGCCGACTTCCGTATACATCCCTGTATTGACAACCAACCCACCCCCACGACCATAGGTCACATTTGAGTTTTGGAAGGCCATATTGACCCGGTCGCCAATACCAGCATCTGCAGCTACCTCAACAGTCAAATCTTTCTCAACCGGCACAGACTCACCTGTCAGAGCCGCTTCTTCGATTTTCAGTGAATTAGCTTCCAAAAGCCGCATATCTGCTGGGACAACATCACCGGCTTCCAATCTAACGATATCACCAGGTACCAACTCCTTAGAATCTACTTCTGTGACATGGCCATCACGCAGGACACGCGCAGCTGGGCTAGACATAGACTTGAGAGCTGCAATTGCTTCTTCAGCCTTGCCTTCCTGATAGACACCGAAAATGGCATTGATGATTACGACCGCTAAGATGATCAAAGCATCTGCGATGTCTTCACCACCTGATGTGACAACAGACAAGACTGCTGCTACCAACAAGATGATAATCATCAAATCCTTAAACTGCTCCAAAAACTTCATTAAGAGAGATTTTTTCTCCCCTTCATCCAGTTCATTGCGGCCATAATCAGCTAAACGCTTGGCTGCTTCTTGACTGGACAAACCTTGCTCTGAAGCGTCCAAAGTTTTGAAAATTTCCTCAGGACTCTGGGTGTAAAAAGCTTGGCGCTTTTGTTCTTTTGACAATGTATTCCTCCTCTTGGCCTCTTTTATTTCTGAACTTTTCTAACCACTACGACTCATCATCTTGAGCCGCATCAGTCATATCCAAAAAGTCAGAAACAAAAAAGAGACCTGTTTATTAACAAGTCTCGCTATTTCATACAAGGCCGGAAATTTCTTTCGTATTGACGACCTTGTAACGGTTATTCCGTTAGCTACTCCCTTGAGTTAGAAACTATTATACCAAATTTTCAAGCTTTTGCAAGGGGAAACATTATGATTTTCAAGAGATTTCTCAGAGAATTGCAGCTAACCCCAGCTAATCTCCATTTCATAGCTGGCAAAAATCTGCTCTCCGTCAACAGTTTTCAGCTGATAATGAAGTTGCAGAACCTGCTTGGTAAAATCAACCTTATAAAAAGGAGTATCGGTCACAAACTGCTGCAAGCCCACAGGTGTATGGATACCAACCAGCGCCTGCCCTTGACTGATGAAGCGCATGATGGACTTAGGTTCAGAAAAGCGCGTCATAACCAACTCTTTATCGTGGAACTTCAGAACTACTTTCTCTCCTTCTTCATTCTTATATAGCAGATAATGATAGTCTCCTTTTTGCGTCCAGTCCGTATCGTAGACCTGATCGATTAGCTCGGTATGCCCGTCCAGCTGGATGTGATTTTTTATTCTAATTTGCATCTTCATCTCGTTTCTCTTTTTCTTTCCCTATTTTATCAAAAAAAGAACAAAATTGCTCTTCTTTCAGTTGCAGCTTTGATTTTTTTCCTACTCTGATTTGTGGTATAATGATAACATGATTGAAAAAGTATTTCGGGACCCGGTTCATAATTATGTTCATGTGGACCATCAGGTTATCTATGATTTAATCAATACTAAAGAATTTCAACGGCTGCGCCGCATCAAACAGCTGGGTACCTCCGGCTATACTTTCCACGGCGGGGAGCACAGCCGTTTTTCGCATTGTCTGGGAGCTTACGAGATTGCCCGGCGCATCACCAAGATTTTTAATGAAAAATACCAAGCCAACTGGGACAGCCATGAAAGTCTGCTGACCATGACAGCTGCTCTCCTGCATGACTTGGGACACGGAGCTTATTCACATACTTTCGAGCGCCTTTTTGATACCAATCACGAGGATATTACGCGGCAAATCATCACCAGCCCAGAGACAGAGATTCATCAGGTACTGGTTCAGGTTTCACCAGATTTCCCAGAAAAGGTAGCTAGCGTCATCAACCATACCTATCCCAATAAGCAGGTGGTTCAGCTGATTTCCAGCCAAATTGATGTGGATCGAATGGACTATCTCTTACGAGACTCCTTTTTCACCGGCGCTTCCTATGGACAATTTGACTTAACCAGAATTTTACGAGTGATTTGTCCTGTAGAGAACGGCATCGCCTTCAAGCGCAATGGCATGCATGCGGTAGAGGACTATGTAGTCAGCCGCTACCAGATGTACATGCAGGTCTATTTCCACCCGGCCAGCCGTGCTATGGAAGTTCTGCTGCAAAATCTGCTCAAGCGGGCCAAGTATCTCTATCCGGCTCAGAAAGATTATTTTGCGCTGTCATCGCCCAATCTCATTCCATTCTTTGAAAACAGAGTGACCCTGCAGGATTATCTGGCCTTGGATGATGGTGTTATGAATACCTATTTCCAAGTCTGGATGACTAGTCCAGACAAGATTTTATCTGACCTGGCTCAGCGTTTTATCAACCGCAAGGTCTTTAAGTCTATCGTCTTCTCTCAGGAAAACGAAGCGCATTTGGATATCATGCGAGACCTAGTTGGACAGGTTGGTTTCGACCCTGATTACTATACTGCTATCCATCGTAATTTTGATTTACCTTATGATTTCTACCGGCCTGACGTTGAAAAACCCCGGACCCAGATTGAAATTCTGCAAAAAGATGGCAGCCTAGCAGAACTGTCCAGCCTATCTCCTATCGTTCATTCGCTAGCCGGGACCAGACAAGGCGATAATCGCTTCTACTTCCCCAAGGAAATGCTAGCAGAGACCGGACTTTTCAGCGAAAAAAACCAGACCTTTATGCACTATATCAAAAACGACCAATTTACCTACGGAGAATAATATGTCTATCAAATTAGTTGCCGTCGACATTGACGGTACCCTTTTAAATAACCAAAAAGAAATCACTCCTGAAGTCTTCAGCGCTGTTCAGGATGCCAAAGCTGCTGGTATCAAAATCGTTATTGCAACCGGCCGTCCTATTGCTGGTGTTCAAAAGCTTCTCGAGGAGCTAGATCTTAATCAGCCAGGCAACTATGTCGTTACCTTCAACGGCGGACTGGTGCAGGATACTGTCACAGGTCAAGAATTAATCAAAGAAACACTGACCTATGACGACTATCTGGATATCGAACTGCTCGGGCGAAAATTAGGTGTCCACATGCATGCCATCACCAAGGACGGCATTTATACAGCCAATCGCAACATCGGCAAGTACACTGTTTACGAGTCCAATCTGGTCAGCATGCCTATCTTCTACCGCACACCTGAAGAAATGACCAATAAAGAAATCGTCAAGTGCATGTATATTGATGAGCCGGAAATTTTGGATGCGGCCATTGCTAAGCTGCCACCGGAATTAGCTGAAAAATATACACTGGTTAAATCAGCTCCTTTCTATCTGGAAATTGTCAAAAAGACTGTCAATAAAGGGGCTGCTATCCTTCATCTGGCTGAAAAACTTGGCTTAAGCAAGGAGCAGACTATGGCTATCGGTGATGAAGAAAACGACCGCGCCATGCTGGAAGCTGTTGGCTCTCCTGTTGTCATGGAAAACGGCAAGGAAGAACTCAAGAAAATCGCCAAGTATATCACCAAATCGAACGACGAATCCGGCGTAGCATACGCCATTAGAGAGTGGGTTTTAAAATAATGTTTAGCTACAAAATTGGAATTTCAGCTCAGGAACACGACGATTTTGTCACGGCTCATCCGCAGGCTAATCTTCTGCAGAGTTCTGCCTGGGCTCAGATTAAGGATAACTGGGCCAATGAGCGCTTAGGCTTCTATAAAGATGACCACTTGGTTGCCGCAGCCAGTGTCCTGATCAAACCACTGCCCTTAGGGATGACCATGCTTTATATCCCGCGCGGCCCCATCATGGACTATGGTGACAAGGAGCTGCTGGCCTTTGTTTTGGCCTCGCTCAAGAAATTTGCCAAGGAGAAAAAAGCGCTCTTTGTAAAGTTTGACCCTAGCCTCTTTCTGGCAGAAAGCAAAATGGGCGGCGAAATGCAAGACAAGGCAGAAACGATTGAGCTGATTCAACAGTTACAGGAAGCAGGCGCTGTCTGGGTCGGACGGACGGAGTCTCTGGACGAAACCATTCAGCCTCGCTTGCAGGCCAATATTCATAAAGAAGATTTCAGCGAAGAGTTGCTTTCTAAAAGTACTCGCCAGGCTATTCGTACAGCCCGTAACAAAGGCATTCAAATCCAATTTGGTGGAGCAGAATTACTGGACGACTTTTCAGGCCTGATGAAGAAGACAGAAAACAGAAAAAACATCCACCTACGCGGCAAAGACTATTACCAAAAACTCTTGGAAACTTATCCTGAGCACTCCTATGTCACTTTGTCCACTATTGATCTAAAGGCACGATTGGAAGACTTGCAGGCTCAGCTGACTAAGACACTCAAGGAAGCAGAGAAATTTACCGAGAAAACCAAGCCTGGCAAGATTGAGAATAACCAGCAAGAACAGAAACGCCTCCAGGAAGAGATTGACTTCCTACAGGACAAAATCAGCCAAGGTGCTACTGTCGTTCCCCTGTCTGGCACACTGGTCTTGGAATACGGCAAAACCTCTGAAAATATCTATGCCGGAATGGACGAGGAGTACCGTCGTTACCAGCCTGCCATCATCACTTGGTACGAAACGGCCAAACATGCTTTTGAGCGCGGAGCGGATTGGCAAAATATGGGCGGAATCGAAAACGACCTCAAGGGTGGTCTCTATAGCTTTAAATCCAAGTTCAATCCGACCATTGAGGAATTCGCTGGTGAGTTTAACCTGCCAACTAATCCCCTCTACCACCTCTCTAATCTGGCCTACACTCTCAGAAAGAAACTGCGCAGCAAGCATTAACAGAAAGGAAGCCTATGACCTTTAAACTTCTCAACCAAGAAGAATTCATCCAGCATACCTCAGCTAGCTCCCAACGCTCTTTTATGCAGACCGTAGAAATGGCAGAGCTGCTGAGCAAGCGGGGCTTCAGTACCCAGTATGTCGGCTACACTGACCCGCAGGGACAGGTCGTGGTGTCAGCTGTCCTCTATAGTATGCCTATGACTGGCGGCCTCCATATGGAAATCAACTGCGGTCCTGTCTCTACTGATGCTCAATACCTGACTCCTTTCTATCAAGCTTTGCAAGCCTATGCTAAAAAAGAAGGTGCCCTAGAGCTCATCATCAAGCCCTATGAGACTTATCAGGCCTTTGACAGCAATGGCCAGCCCACATCTGATGAAAAAGGCGAGCTTATCCAGCAACTGACTGATTTGGGCTTTGACTTTGACGGCCTACAGACAGGCTATCCAGGCGGGGAGCCTGATTGGCATTATGTCAAAGATTTAGCTGGTCTGACAGAGAAAGACTTGCTCAAGTCCTTCAGTAAAAACGGCAAGGCGACCGTCAAAAAGGCGAATACCTTTGGCATCAAACTAAAAAGGCTGGAACGTAACCAACTCAGCATTTTTAAAGACATCACAGCTGCCACTTCTGACCGGCGAGAATACGATGACAAGCCACTAGACTACTATCAAGATTTTTATGATAGCTTTGATCAGCAAGCAGACTTTATGACAGCCAGTCTCAATTTTCAGGACTACCTTCAGAACTTACAAAAAGACCAAGAGAGACTGGTCCAGAAAATCCAGAAACTGCAGGCTGACTTGGAAAAAAATCCTCAATCTGAAAAGAAACAAAATCATCTGCGAGAACTTTCCAGCCAGTTTGATAGCTTTGAAACCCGCAAAGCTGAAGCCCAAGAACTAATTGATAAGTACGGCGACCAAGACCAAATCCTGGCTGCCAGCCTCTTTATCTATACCCCTCAGGAAGCAACCTATCTTTTCAGTGGCTCCTATCCTGAGTTTAATAAATTCTACGCTCCAGCCCTGCTGCAGGAATACGTTATGACCGAAAGCATCAAGAGAGGCATTCCATTTTACAATTTCCTCGGTATTATGGGAATTTTCGACGGTTCTGACGGTGTTCTGCGCTTCAAACAAAACTTCAACGGCTTCATCATCCGAAAAATGGGAACTTTCCGCTACTACCCTAACCCTCTCAAGTTTAAGCTGCTTCAGCTCATAAAAAAAATTCTAAGACGTTAAAAAACCAAGGGAAACCTTGGTTTTTTGCGTGTTTATTTATAACGAGGTGTCGCAAAACCACGGATATTTCCATGACCGATACGGTAAGTGTTGCGTTTAACTACGTTATTGCTGTTGCCTTCAATCGTGTGAATAATGCCATTTTCGACTTTTTCGACAATACCGATATGATCAGCCCAGCCATCGTTTTGCTGGGTATCTTTGTCCCAGTTAAAGGTGATGATATCGCCTGCGCTAGGAGTCGAATTGCCATCTTCATTCCAGATACCTAGTCTTTGGAAAATATGAATATGGCGCTCAACACCGCACTCGCGGCCGATAAGATCGCTCAAGCCCTCTCTTTGGAAAATAACCGTCGTGAAAATGTCGCACCAGTCATCTGTGTTTTTCACAGCATAACCAACTGGCAGCGGTCTAACACTATTATAATCGTTGACCAAGCGCTGATGCTCAGCACTGCCTCCCCTGACACCTACCATAGCAGCTGCCGCCGCAAGAACACGGTCTCGCTGACTAGCTGACTGAGGACGGTTCACAGAGATAGAGGTCTTTTCTCCACCAGCTCCTTGCAGCTGATTTTGATTATTTAAGTAATACAAGTGAACATTGTACTCGCCTGCATTATTCTTATGGTCACGCGCATATACATGCTTACGATAAGTACCATCAGCCTGACGATCCGCTGTGTACCACTGGACATCATCTTGGCCATTCGCTTCTGACCAAGTCGGCAGGTAAACTGTCTTGAGTCCTTCTGGTGCCACAATGCCTGATACTACAATGTCAAACTCTCCAGTATCGTTGTTCTTATTTTGAATACTGATTTTACCTTGCGGCTTACTGATGGAAACGTTGGTCTTGATGCCACCTGCTCCTACTAGCTTGCCATCATTTTGCACATAGTAGAGATGCACATTATATTCGCCCTGAACGTTATTATGGTCACTCGCACGAACTCGCTTACGATAGGTACCATCCGGCTGACGTTCTGCGTTGTACCACTTGATATCATCCTGACCATTGGCTTCTGACCAGGTTGGCAGGGAAACAGTCTTGAGACCACCTGGCGATACAATATCTGAAACCACAATATCAAAATCGCCATTTTCGCTGTTACGATTCTGGATACTGATTTTGCCCTGTGGTTTAACTGCAGACACATTGGTTGTAGTACCGCCAACACCGACTAACTGCCCGTCGTTACGGACATAGTAAAGATGGATATGATACTTACCAACCGAGTCTTTATGTTTACCAGATTCAACAGTAACTTTATAGGTACCATTAGCCTGCTGAGTAGCTGTATACCAGATAATATCGTCTTGACCGTTAGCTTCAGACCAAACCGGAACACTGACAGCAGACACTTCATAAGGGGCAGAAACGTTTGAAATCACAACATCAAAACTGCCGTTGACATTATTCTTATTTTGGATACTGATGTTGCCCTTTGGCTTACCTAGAGAAACATTAGTTTTTATGCCACCAGCACCAACCAGCTTGCCATCATTTTGCACATAGTAGAGATGAATATTGTACTCGCCCTCAACATTTTTGTGATCACTCACACGGACTCGCTTACGATAGGTACCATCCGGCTGACGTTCTGCGTTGTACCACTTGATATCATCTTGACCGTTGGCCTCTGACCAGGTTGGCAGGGAAACTTCCTTCAGACCGCCTGGAGATACGATACCTGAAACTACAATATCAAAATCGCCGGTTTCGCTGTTGCGATTCTGAATACTGATTTTACCTTGAACTTTTGGTTTTTCTATAGAAATAGTCGTTTTAGTGCCATTTACACCTACCAAGCTGCCATCATTTTGCACATAGTAGAGATGCACATTGTACTCACCCTCAACATTTTTGTGATCGCTCAGACGGACACGCTTACGATAGGTGCCATCAGCTTGACGCTCAGCGTTGTACCACTTGATATCATCTTGGCCGTTAGCCTCAGACCAAGTTGGCAGGGAAACTTCCTTCAGACCGCCCGGAGAGACAATACCTGAAACCACAATATCAAAATCGCCAGTTTCTTTGTTTCGATTTTGAATACTGATAGTGCCCTTAGGCTTGCCAAGAGAAACGGTCGTTTTAGTGCCGCTTACACCAACCAAGCGGCCGTCATTTTGAACATAGTAGAGATGGACATTGTACTCGCCCTGCACATTATTGTGGTCGCTTATGCGTACTCGCTTACGATAAGTGCCGTCAGCCTGACGTTCAGCAGTATACCATTTGATATCATCTTGACCATTAGCTTCTGACCAAGTTGGCAGAGAGACAGTCTTAAGACCACCTGGGGATGAGATACCTGAAACCACAATATCGAAATCACCAGTTTCGCTGTTACGATTCTGAATGCTGATTTTGCCCTGTGGCTTGATGACAGATACATTAGTCGTAGTACCGCCGACACCGACTAATTGACCGTCGTTGCGGACATAGTAGAGATGGACGTTGTACTCGCCCTGCACATTATTGTGGTCGCTTATACGTACTCGCTTACGATAGGTGCCGTCCGGCTGACGTTCCGCGTTGTACCACTTGATATCATCCTGACCGTTGGCCTCTGACCAAGTTGGCAGAGAGACAGTCTTAAGACCACCTGGGGATGAGATACCTGAAACTACAATATCGAAATCTCCAGTTTCGCTGTTGCGATTCTGAATGCTGATTTTGCCCTGTGGCTTGATGACAGATACATTGGTTGTAGTACCACCAACACCGACTAATTGACCGTCGTTGCGGACATAGTAGAGATGGACATTGTACTTGCCAACTGAATCCTTATGTCTGCTAGAATCAACAGAAACTTTATAAGTACCATTGGCCTGCTGAGTGGCTGTGTACCAGATAATATCGTCTTGACCATTAGCTTCAGACCACACTGGAACACTAACGACAGACACTCCATAAGGAGCAGAAACGTTCGAAATCACAACATCAAAGCTGCCGTTGACATTATTCTTATTCTGAATACTGATGTTACCCTTCAAAGGCTGCTTAGCAAGAGCGGACTGCTGGGTAAATCTCCCAGTGTAATCAACGCTATGATCAAATACATGCTTACCAGCTAACAGCTGAGCCTGGGCTGTAAACTGCCATGCTCCAGCGCCACTATTGTATTTGAGAGATTTAGCTCCATCAAGATTTAAATTAGAGGACGGATACTGGGCCACCCAGAAGTTGCTATATCCAAATTGCGACGTATTAACCGGTCCCTTGCTGCGAAGATTATTTTGATCCAGCCAGCTGGCACTGGTATAGTACATCAGGTTTGAATAACCCAGTCTGCGCATCTCATCCGCCCAAGCCTGGGTATGCTGGTTAATCCCATTTTGCATTTTAGGATCTTCCATGTCATTGACCATGACTGTGTTTTTAGGCAGGCCTAGTCTATTAGCAAAGGCAACGTAATAACGAGCTTCTGCTCTCGCTTCTTCATCACTGGTATAGTGCGAGAAGGCATAGGTCGATACTTGTAAACCAGCTCCCTGCGCATTTCTCACCTGAGACTCAGCAAATGGATTAGTGTAATGGGTTCCTTCTGTCAGTTTGACAACGACACCTCCAACCCCTTGCTGGGCTAATTTACGATAGTCGTCTACGCTGATATGGCCATTGTGGCTGCTGACATCTACAAAGGAAGTACCTTTAATCTCTGCTTGGGAATTCCCGCGGGCTGCCTGAGCCTTTGACCCCGCATTATAAAATACAGTTTTTCCAGCACTACTAGCTTTTGGTGCTGATGCTACTGCAGGACTAGCCTTGGGCTCTGAGGCAATAGCAGAATCTGCAACAGAAGAACTTTCTTTTGCTGACTGATCAGCTGCAGTTTCATTCTGATTAGAAGCATTTGCATCTGGCTGACTTTGCCCTTCTGGCTTAGCAGAAGCTACCTGAGTTTCTACAGGAACTGATTGAGCTGCTCCTCCAGACTCAATAGCTGTTCCTGTAGCGTTCGTTGCTTCCTCCTCTTGCTTAACAGCTTGAACTGACTGTTCTGCAGATGATACTGCTACAGTCAGCTGATTAGACGTTTGTGATGCGGCCGCATTCACTGTCTGATTCTCGGAACTAACAGACCTTTCTGTTTTTAAAACTCCTGACTCAGCGACAGTATGTTCCTCGGCTTTTGCAACATTGGCAGTCGCTGCCAACAAAATAGCCGTACTCGCTAAATAAACTAATTCTTTCGATTTCAACTTTTCTCTCCAACTTTTAAAAAACTTGTCACCTTTGGGAGGACAAGTCTTTTTTCAACATTTTTTATTTTACAAAATCAAGCAATGCCAAGAAGCTTTCAGCTTCAAGTGATGCACCACCAACAAGAGCACCGTCAACATCTGGACAAGCCATGTAAGACGCGACATTTTCAGGTTTTACAGAACCGCCGTACTGAACACGAACCTTGTCTGCTACTTCTTGACCAAAGTCAGCTGCGACAACATCACGAACTGCTTTACACATCTTTTGAGCGTCGTCTTGAGTTGCTGACTTACCAGTACCGATAGCCCAGATTGGCTCATAAGCGATAACCAATGATGCAACTTGCTCAGCTGTCAAGTCTTTCAAAGCAGCTGATACTTGAGCACCAACGAAATCTACAGCTTTACCAGCTTCGTAAGTTTCAAGCGACTCACCACAGCAGATGATTGGCACCAAACCATTACGGAAGATAGCGTGCGCTTTTTTATTGATGTCTTGGTCTGTTTCATGGAAATAATCGCGGCGTTCTGAGTGACCGATAACAATGTAGTCAACTCCAACTTCTGCAAGAACTTTAGGGCTGTTTTCACCAGTGAAAGCACCTGCATCTTCAAAGTAAGCATTTTGCGCTGCAACCTTAAGATTGCTTCCTTTAGCTGCTGCCAAAACAGTTGTCAAATCAAGTGCTGGAGCAGCGATACCAGCTTCTACTAAATCTGAAGAAGGTAGCTTAGCAGCAACCGCTTCTACAAAAGCCTTTGCTTCTTCAGGATTTTTGTTCATTTTCCAGTTACCAGCAATAAATGGTTTACGTGACATATTCACACACCTCTTCTATTTTATTTATAGTAACATTGTAACATAGTTGAATGAAATAATAAAGGTTATCCACAGAATTTCATCAAATTGAAACATCTTTATTTTAAGGGGATAACATCTGTGGAAAATTCTTCTCATTATCATTTCCCACCCGCATCTTCAAGCCAAATCTTTCTCCAGCAGAGCACGCGCATGAAAATCGTTTCTTTAGTCTGCTAGAAAAAAAACAGAACCTAGTTTGAAACTAAGTTCTGTCGCTATTATTAACGTCAAAGAAAATCACTGTTTCTTCTCTTGCTTGTAAAACTCTTTTAAGGCATCCTGCCAAGTCGGAATGATAAAGCCTGTAGCCTTGGCCTTGGTCAGGCTCATAGTTGAGTTGAAAGGCCGCTTAGCCTTGGCCGGGAATTTGCTGGAATCAACCGGCTGGACTTCCACATCTGTATCTTTGAGAATTTCCACTGCAAAGTCATACCATGTCGTGTCCTCAGCCGCATCATTAGACAGATGGTAGTAACCAAATTCCTTTTGGTTTTCAGTCAGATGAGTCATAAATTCAGCCAGAGTACGAGTCCATGTCGGACGGCCATGCTGGTCATTGACTACAGTCAGAGTTTTGTGCGTCTTAGCAAGATTTTGCATGGTAAAGACAAAGTTTTTACCGTAGTTACCAAAGACCCAAGCAGTACGGATAATATAGAAACGGCTGGAATATTTCTCAACTAGCTCCTCGCCCATGCGCTTGGTACGGCCATACTCAGTCTGTGGGTCTGGTCGGTCATCTACTTCCCACTCCTCTCCGACAGGCTTTTGTCCATCAAAGACATAGTCTGTTGAGATGTAGACCAAGGTCGCTCCGTGTGCTTCTGCAGCTTTTGCCACATTTTCTGTCCCAGTCACATTGATGGCATAGTCTAGCTCTTTTCCTTCGTCCTCAGCAGCATCAACTGCGGTATAGGCTGCGCAGTGATAGACCAAGCTTGGCTTGACTTCCGCAAAGACCTTGTCCACCATTTGGGCATTGGTAATGTCCATTTCCGCCACATCAACAGCCACATACTCCTCATTGCGCTCATCCAAAAGATAGCGAAGCTCTGTACCCAGCTGTCCATTCGCACCTGTAATTAAAATCATTTGTCTTTCCTTTCACATCATAAACATTTAATGAGTTTATTATAACAAAAAAAGCAGAAAAAATCTGCTTGGTCGAATCATACCTCTAATCATTTTTAGGAAAAAAATCTCATACTTTTTACACTCCATATATAAATGATGCAACATTATGCAAGTGATAATCAGAAAACTTAGCATCATTTCAAATTGACAGTATAAACTTTAACAATGCATAATCATATTAAAATGAATCTTTTCTTTATTTCTCTCTTAGGAAGATTCTACTTCATGATAACAAATAATTCATTTTTTTCAAGATAAATATTATATAACTTTGTTTCTTCAAGTAATGTGTAATTTTCACTACTAAAATCTATATTAGCAATATCGATTAATTTGAAATCGACGTTTAAGTTCGTTATGCTATTAAATCTCAATGTCATATCCCAAGAAACATTTGTATTTGGCATAATCAAACTTTTTAACATTGGATAAACAGAAGCTGTATTGCTAAATACTGGCGAATCAGAAAGAAAGCGATTCACATTAATAACTGTTTTTTCGGGTGTAATGTACTTGTTTAGAGAGGAAGCTAGCAATATGCTCTGTGCTTTGAACATTTCATTTTGTTGTTTTAAACTGCTCACATAAGTAAAAGAGAAAGATAAGAAATAAAAAACTAATAATCCCGAGACGAAGGACTTCCCTCTACGTAGAATTTTACTCTTTTCAACGCACTCTAAGCTAACAATTAAGATTATCGCTAAAAAAATTCCGAAACCATATTCATATCTTGGTCTCATAAGATAATAAGGATTAGACAAAATCAAATAGGTTCCATAGCTAAACACACTTCCTAAACTTAGCCAAATCAACATGTAAACAAAGTTTAAAAGGAATTTAGTTCTGTATAAGCGAATCACACTGATAGTTAAGAGAAATATAGCAATTATCGTTAATAAAACCCAGATAGTTGAACTTTGAAAAAATATATTGTTCAAATATCCTGCAGCATTCACCCCGATTATTTTAATCATCTCTAATCCCTTTGGAATATCAGCTTGATCAGCAAAAATAGGTGGCTTTATAAAAATTTGTATACGATATAAAAGCAAACCGATTACATATGACAACATTGAGATGAAAATTTTAGGAATTTTTTCTTTAAAACAACTTCCTTGCAATAATTCTAAAAATACTAGCGTCATGGTTACAATAATGTACACTCCTGAAGAAGCTTGGTATGAATTGCACATTAAGAATATACCAACAACTGACATAACTCCAAATATTTTTTTATTATCCCAGAAAATAAATGGAATGATGGAAACTAATATACTTAAAGTCATAAAAGGATTGTCAAATCTAAAACTTAATGGCTCTAAAAACCACGGATTAATCCCTATAATAGTTGAAACAGATGCTGTTATAAAAGAAATTTTCTTATTGGGATATAAGACAAACAATAAAATTAAGCTCGCTAAAGTTAAAAAACAAGCTGACAGAATATTTGAAGTCAAGCCTAGTTCTGTCAGATGATCCCCACCTTGTATTAAACGAGCGGAATACTCACTTAAATATCTTGAATAATGTTCAGAGAATTTTGAATAGCCTTGTAATTGTCTTCCAATATCATCAATATAGGGATACTCAGCTAAACCGATATTAATATTGACTACTGAATAAATAATAAAAATAACTAGGGCAGACGATTTATTTAAAAGAAGATAGTTTTTAAAATCAGAAAAACGTTTCTGGAAAATCATTTACTCTTCTCCTTAATCACATAAATCGGCCGATGCTTGGTTTCCATAAAGATTTTGCCAATGTATTTACCCAGTATGCCGATGGTCAGCAGCTGGAAGCCGCCGATAAGGAGAATGACAGTCATAAGGGACGGCCAACCCGATGTCGGGTCACCAAAAACCAAGGTGCGAATAATAATCACTGCCATCAGGATGAAGGCTAAAATCCAAGAGAGGATACCTCCTAAAAAGGCGATGTTGAGCGGCGCATCAGAGAAATTGACAATGCCTTCCAAAGAATAGTTGAAAAGAGACCAGAAATTCCAAGAGGTCTTGCCAGCCACTCGTTCGACATTTTTGTATTCCAAATACTCGGTATTGAAGCCAACCCAGGCAAAAATTCCCTTGGAGAAGCGATTGTACTCTGAAACTTCCAGAATAGCTTCTACCATCTGGCGGCGCATCAGTCGAAAGTCACGCGCACCATCCACCATCTCTACCTGACTAATCTTGTTTATCAACTTGTAAAACAAATTGGCAAAAAAGCTTCGGATAGGCGGCTCTCCCTCTCGGGTAGTACGACGGGTCCCCACACAGTCCAGCTCAGGATTCGAGTCCAGCATAGCCTTCATCTCAACCAGGAGCTCTGGCGGATCCTGCAAATCCACATCCATGACCGTCACAAAATCCCCACTCGCCTCTTGCAAACCAGCATATAGAGCTGCTTCTTTTCCGAAATTGCGAGAAAAGGACAGATAGTGTACATCTGGACAGCGACTGCTGAGCTCACGTAAAACAGGCAAAGTCTGATCCGTCGATCCGTCATTGACAAAAATATATTCAAACTGGTCACGGATTTTATATTTGACCGCTTCCATAGCTTCATGAAACAAAGGAATAGATTCTTCTTCATTGAAACACGGAACAATCACCGAAATTGTCATTTTAATCTCCTACTATTTTATATATTTCATCCTATTATAACAAAAAACTAGGCGAAATGCACTGCACCCCAAAAGTTAGACACAAAAAAAATCTAGCTTTTGGGGTGCAGCTTATTTGCAACCTAGTTTTAATCTTATTTGCTCAGTCTAGAGGTCTTGAAAACTAGATAGATTCCAAAGCTAGTTTGAGATCCTCTATCAAGTCATCCACATTTTCCAAGCCGATAGAGAGACGAATTTGATTTGGTGTAATGCCTGCTGCTAGCTGAGCCTCTGGCGACATCTGACCATGAGTCGTTGTAGCTGGATGGACAACCAGGGACTTAGCATCTGCTACATTGGCCAAGTCAGAGAAAATCTCTAGGCTGTCAATAACCTTACGAGCTTCTTTCTCTCCGCCTTTGACATTAAAGGTGAAGATAGAGCCTATGCCTTTAGGGAAATATTTTTCTGCCAAAGCATGATAAGGACTGTCAGCAAGTTTGGGATAATTGACCTGCTCGACCTTAGGATGCCCTGCTAGGAAATCAACAATCTTCTCGGCATTGGACACATGTCGCTCTACACGCAAAGAGAGAGTTTCCAATCCTTGCAGGAAGAGAAAGGCATTGAAGGGAGACATGGCTGCGCCCGTATCGCGCAAGAGCTGGGTCCGGACAGCAGTAACAAAGGCTGCTGCTCCGACATCTCGCGTATAACTGATATCATGATAGCTTGGATCTGGATCCACAAACTGCGGAAACTTGCCAGAAGCTTCCCAGTCAAAACGACCGCTGTCCACAATCACACCTCCGATGCTGGTTCCGTGACCACCGATAAACTTAGTCGCAGAATGTACCGCGATGTCCACTCCATGAGAAAAGACAGTGATCAGATAAGGCGTGGCAAAGGTATTGTCAGAAATCAGCGGAATCTTGTGAGCATGAACCAGCTCTGCCAAAGCATCAAAGTCAGGAATATTTATCAAAGGATTGCCCAAACTTTCAATCAGAACCAACTTTGTATTGTCCTGAATAGCTTCTTCTACTTCAGCTAGATTTTCAATATCCACAAAAGTCGTGGTAATGCCATAGCGAGGCAGGGTTTCCTTGAGCAGATTAAAGGTGCCACCGTAGATGGTAGAGGCTGCTACTACATGGTCGCCAGCATGGGCCAAAGCTAGAATGGTGTAGGTAACAGCTGCCATACCAGAAGCTGTCGCTAGAGCTCCAACTCCACCTTCCAAAGCCGCAATCCGCTCCTCAAAAGCAGACAGGGTCGGATTGGTAATCCGAGTGTAGATATTTCCCGGTTTGCGCAGGGCAAAGAGATCTTCTCCCTCTTGAGTATCGTCAAACACATAGGAAGTTGTCTGGTAAATAGGCAGAGCGCGCGACTTTGTTGTCGGGTCCACTGTTTGTCCGGCATGAAGTTGCAGGGTTTCAAATTTAAATTCACGTGTCATAAGGTCACCTCACTATAGTTATGTGATAAGTCTACCACTAAACGCCCCGCTTGACTAATAGAATTTCCTTATCAAAAGAAATAAAGAGAAGCTATATCTTATAGCTTCTCAGATATCATCTCAAAAGTCGCTTGATTGCTGGGCCAGTACAACTGCGACGAAACTTTGTCTAAAGCTACCCACTGAGCTCCTACATGCTCATCAGAAATCTGGATTTCTTTCTGTTCAGTCAGAACTAGAAAGAGATTTTTGTGGATGGACAGATTTTCATCAATCTTTACCGTAAAATCTCCAAGACTAGTCAAATTTGGACAAGCTAAGAGCAAGCCGGTCTCTTCCTTTATTTCACGAAGACAAGCCTCTTCTGGGCTCTCGCCACTCTCAATCCCACCAGTAATGGGCTGCCAAAAGGAAACTTTCTCATTCTCCACTTTCAAGAGCAAGATTTCCCTATCCTCTGGATGATAGATCCAGGCTTCAATTGACTGCCTCATCATGATTTTTTCTCAATCGGTGCTATGCTGGCCAGCACTTTCTTCAGACCGACTTCTGGGAAATTAATCTTGAGCTCTTGGCTGTTGCCGCTGCCAGAGACTGCTAGAACTGTCCCATCGCCCCATTTCTTATGGTGGGCAATATCTCCGATAGCCCAAGCAACTTCTGGCTTAGATGGCTGGCTCTGACTGCTCTTTCCAAAAGGCAGACTGCCTGTAGAAATCGAACTTGGTGCCGCCTGACGCTTCCGCTCTTGTAGAGCCTGTGCTAGACTCATGCCTTGACCGAATTGACTGGTATCACTATTGGTATAACTGACCTTAAAGGAGCTATTTGCCGGTCGAGCCAGGCCTTGATAGTCTAGCAAGTCTGAGCTGATTTCTCTCAAGAAACGAGTAGGTTGATTATAGTTGGTTTTACCATAAAGCATACGGGAATTAGCGTTGGTTAGATAGAGAATCTTCTCTGCTCGGGTGATACCGACATAGGCCAGGCGCCGCTCCTCTTCCAACTCATCTTCATCTTCAGATGCCCGGCTAAGAGGAAAGACATTTTCCTCCATTCCAACCAGAAAGACGACCGGAAATTCCAATCCCTTGGCTGCGTGGAGGGTCATTAGAGTCACTTCGGAACTCTCCGTATCTCCGTCATCTGTGTCTGCGATCAAGGCTAAGTCATTGAGAAAACGGCTGAGCTTATCAAGACCAGACTCATCACTAGGATTGTCTGGACTTTCGTCAAAATTCTTGGTTACAGACAGGAATTCTTCGATGTTTTCAATCCTTGCTTGGCTTTCCAAGGTTGCCTGGGCAGCCAAGGCTGCAGCATAGCCTGTCTTTTCTAAAACGGCTTCTACCAGCTCCGTCACTGTAAAGTCGTCCAAGCGCTCCCGCAAATCCAGAAGCATATTAGCAAAATCATAGACTGCCTGAGCCGCCTTACCCTTGACTGGCGAAAGCAGGATATTGGCTGACGCATCCAGTAAAGAGATTTCCTGACTGGACGCAAAATTCCGAATTTTCTCCACCGTTCCTGGTCCTACACCACGCTTGGGCTCATTGACCACGCGCTCATAGCTGATATTATCGCTAGGATTGGCGATGAGATTGAGATAAGAAATAACATCGCGTATTTCTTTACGGCTGTAGAACTTAGTTCCACCGACCATGGTATAGGGAATATTGGATTTGAGCAGGGCTTCCTCCACCGTCCGTGACTGGGCATTGGTTCGGTAAAGAACTGCAAAATCCTTATGACTGTATCCTTCTCGGCTCAGCTGATCAATAGTTCGGGCGACAAAAAGAGCCTCATCCTGCTCGTCATTAGCCCGATAGTAGACAATTTCCTCACCGTCTTCGTTTTGAGTCCAGAGATTTTTAGGACGGCGGTTGCGGTTGTTTCGGATGACTTCATTAGCCGCCTGAAGAATGGTCTTGGTTGAGCGATAATTTTCCTCTAGCAGGACTACCTTAGCTTCTGGATAATCCTTTTCAAAGTCTAGGATATTCTGCATATCAGCTCCCCGCCAGCCATAGATAGACTGGTCAGCATCTCCGACCACGCAGATATTCTTAAAGCGGGAAGCCAAGAGCTTGACCAGCTGGTACTGGGCATGGTTGGTATCCTGATACTCGTCCACATGGATATACTGGTAGCGTTGCTGGTAGTAGGTCAGGACGTCAGGATTTTGATCAAAAAGGCGCAGGGTCAGCATAATCAAATCGTCAAAGTCCATGGCCTCAGACTGGCGCAATTCCTTTTGATAGGCCGTGTAGCACTTGGCCACAATCTCTGTGTACATATCACCAGCTAGATTTGCATAGGCCACCTCGTCAATCAGGTCGTTCTTGGCATTGGAAATGGTCCCCAGAATGGCGCGCTCATTCCACTTTTTAGGGTCCAGATTGAGATTTTTGAGAATCCGTTTCATCAGGGTTCGCTGTTCGCCTGGATCAACGATCGTAAAGTTGCGGTTGTAGCCAATATGGTCTGCTTCTCGCCGCAAAATGCGCACACACATGGAGTGGAAGGTAGCGATTAAGCAATCTTGGGCCTCCGTTTTAAGTTTTTCAGCCCTTTCTCTCATCTCCCGCGCCGCCTTATTAGTAAAGGTAATAGCAAGGATATTCCAAGGATTGACCATCTTTTCATCAATCAAATAGGCGATGCGGTGGGTCAGGACACGGGTCTTACCAGAACCAGCTCCCGCCATAATCAGCAAAGGCCCTTCTGTTGTTTGAACCGCCTCAGCCTGACGGTCATTCATACCGTTTAATAAAGGATGCATTTTTCTTCCTCTTTCAAAGTCAATGCTACTATTATAACAAAAATCCTGATGAAGCTAAACCAGAAAGAAGAGGAATTTCTGATTTTAGATTAGATTTTCGGCAAAGTCATCTAAGGCACCCTAAGCCCAATGCAAATTGAAAATCAGGCCTATTTTTGCTATAATATGCCCATATGAGACTTAGAGTAATTGTCCAGAGATGACATTTTTTCGCAAGTCTCTTTTCCATTCTGCTGCCCCACTCAGAAAGAAAGGCTGTCATGAAAAATCCTAGTAACAATCTGAAACTAGCGGAGAGAGGAGCCATCCTGTCCATCGCTACCTATCTGATTCTCTCCGCGGTCAAGATTATCGCAGGCTCGACCCTCCAGTCCTCCAGTCTAACGGCCGATGGCTTCAACAATGTCTCTGATATCGTGGCTAATATCGCCGTTTTAATTGGCCTGCGTATGGCCAGAAAACCAGCCGACCGTGACCATCGCTTCGGCCACTGGAAGATAGAAGATCTGGCCAGTCTCATCACATCTTTTATCATGTTTTTCGTTGGATTTGATGTCCTGATTGAGACCATTCAGAAAATCATCTCCAATCAAGAAACCAAGCTTGACCCTGTTGGTGCCGTGGTCGGGATTATCTCGTCAATCATTATGTTGGGTGTTTATTTTTACAATAAAACGCTAGCTAAAAAAGCTCACTCCAAGGCTCTGGATGCCGCAGCCAAGGATAACCTATCAGACGCTGTCACTTCTATCGGCACTTCAGTTGCTATCATTGCCAGCGCCTTTAACTTTCCAATAGTTGATAAGCTGGCAGCCATTGTCATTACCTTCTTCATTCTCAAGACGGCCTATGATATCTTTATGGAATCTTCCTTCAGCCTGTCCGACGGATTTGATGAAAGTCTGCTCCAAGACTATAAGCAAGCTATCCTGGAAATTCCTAAAATCACTCAGGTCAAGTCACAGCGCGGCCGGACCTATGGCAGCAATATCTATCTAGATATTATCTTGGAAATGAATCCTGATTTGTCTGTTTTTGAAAGCCATGAGATTGCGGACCAAGTTGAGGATATGCTTATGGAGCGCTTCGGGGTCTTTGACATTGACATTCATATCGAGCCCGCTCCCATTCCTGAAGATGAATCGTTGGACAATCTTTACCCAAACCTGCTCATGCGTGAGCAGCTCGTGGAGCAAGGCAGCCAACTGGATACGCTTCTATCCGCTGAATTTCTCTATATTTCCCAAGATGGCCGACAGCTAAACAAGGCTGAATTTCAGGCAGAAAGAGCCTCAAAAACACCTATCAAAAACTTTGAACTGCTCTCTGTCAGCCAGAAAACCAAGCTCATCCGCTATGAAATGGACGGTGTTATCCATACCAGCCTCTGGCGCCGCCACGAAGTATGGCAAAATATCTTTCACCAAGAGACACGAAAAAACCAGTCTGATGATTAAGTCAGTCTGGCTTTTTCTTTGCAAAATATCATTCATTTCCCTGTATAATAGATAACAGCAATACTATCTAGACTTTGCAAATTTGTTGGATTCTCTTTAGTTTTCAGGCCGTCTTTTTCAGGATTGTCAGACAAATGATAGTTGTCATAGCTATCATCTAGGTAGGTATAAATCTTTATATTATCATTAACAAGTAACGTAGCTTCTCTTTCCTGTCCAAAAGGCTTTCTTGAAATCTTTGTAAATTCAATTTTTTCAACATTTTCATAGTGATTCAGTAAAAATAAAGCCATACCCTCTTCCTGGTTGCGTACCTTTACTTTTTCCTCAGTCGTCAGCCAAGCATTTTCTCCAGAGTAAATAACATCCGTCTCACCCGTATCTTTAAAATTTGTGACCTTTTCTTTCTTTTTCAGACGAAAAGTCAATTCTGTCAAATTAGTGTGAGAGCTATCATTTATATTATAGTTTTCATCTTTTGAGTCCAAAGAAACATGTGGGATATAACTAGTGTCATTTACTATGAGACTAACGGAATCCTCTTTCCATAAATTTCCCTTGGAAAATTCATCAAATTCAATTTTTTGAACATCTTCATAATGATTAATGATATAAAGTGCAAGCTTTTGCTCTTTCTTATGAAGCTCCGTCATTTCTGTATCTGACATCCATATTTTTTCACCATCTCTATTTACTATACTGCTACATGCTGTCAAAAAACTTAGAGCCAGTATAGCAAAAAATAATAATTTTTTCTTTCTTGACTTCAAGAGCAGTCTCCTTTAACAGTCTTTTGATATTAGTATACCACATCAGGACAAGTATATTCTCATAATTTTATATTGAAAGAAAGCATTTACTATTTATCCGCCAAATTATAAATAGCTATTAGTATCTTTATGTTTACTTGTAACTTTAAAGTTGAATTTCAAAGAAAAAAACCAAGGCTTACCCTGCCTTGGTAAAATAGACTTTAATTTACTTATTCTTAATAAAACCAAATTCATTAAGCGGTGAAAGTCGGAACTCCACCACTCCCTTGATTTGACTGGCTTTGATGAGTCCAAATTCTCGGCTGTCCTTCGTATTTTCCCGTCGATCATTAAGAATCAAATAAGAATCTTTAGTAATTTTATCAGACTTTGAGCCCTTCAAATCCATAACAGAGAAATCATGAGTATAGTAACCCGAACTTCCTGCTGAAGCTAGATATTTCTCGCGCATTTTCTCAATGTATTCTTCCGACATGACCTGACCGTTCAGGTAAAGAAGATCATCCATATAGGTTACTTGATCCTTTTCCTGGGCAATGACCCGGCCGACATAGTCTTTGCCGTCCACTTCATAGAGGACAAAATCCCCACGCTTGATGTCTTGCTTTCTCGTCGCCAAGACCAAGTCATTCTTTGCCAAATAAGCATTGCTGTCTTGCTCAGTCACCCGATAAGGCGTATAAATAAAAACTCTCAGCCCTATAATAATAGCTGCCAGTACTGAAAAAATAATAATATTTCTTAATAAATCTCTCTTTAACATTCGTCTCCCCCATCTCTTTTATACCATTATATCATTTTTAGACAAAATAGACAAAGGTACAATTTTATTTCAAAAATCAATTCTCAAACTTGTTCTTCTCTCAAGTAAGATAAGTGGTATCGCATAGACAAGAAAAAAACCGATGATTTTCCAATCAACGGTTCTTTTTTGTTGTCTTAGATTAACGTACTGTACGGATGCGCATTGTGTTGGTACGAACTGCTTCACCAAGTGGCACACCAGCAACAATAACGATATCATCGCCAGATTCAACCAAGCCTTGCTCAACTGCAATCTTTTCAGCGATTTCAAACATATCATCTGTGTTAGATGGAGTTTCAGTAGTCACTGGAATAACACCCCAGTTCAGCATAAGACCACGTTGAGTCAATTCGTCAAAAGTGATAGCCAAGATATCAGCGTTTGGACGGTACTTAGAAATCAAGCGAGCTGTGTGACCTGTCTTAGTAAGGGTAACTACCAACTTGATATCCATTGAGTTTGTAGCATCTTTAACTGCTGAAGCCATAACTTCAGTCTTAGAGTTGCGCTCAAAGTTATCAGTTGTCAAACGGCCATATTCGTTAAGAAGGGTTTGAGCGTTCTTATCGATAGTCGCCATTGTTGTTACTGACTCAAGTGGGTATTTACCATTTGCAGACTCACCTGAAAGCATAGTTGCGTCAGTTCCATCGATAACAGCGTTAAATACGTCTGATACTTCTGAACGAGTTGCACGTGGTTTTTCTGTCATGGTTTCAAGCATGTTAGTTGCTGTGATAACCACTTTACCAGCTGCATTTACCTTAGTGATGATCATTTTTTGGTAAACTGGAACCATTTCGAATGGTACTTCGATACCCATGTCACCACGGGCAATCATGATACCGTCAGCAGCTTCAATGATTTCGTCCAAGTTATCGATACCTTGTTGGTTTTCGATTTTCGCGAACAGTTGAACGTGTCCATTACCAGTTTCTTCACAGATTGCACGAACTTCGTTGACGTCTTTTGCAGTACGTACAAATGAAATCGCGATGAAGTTGATTCCTTGCTCAAGACCAAAGCGGATATCGTCATTGTCACGCTCAGCAAGTGCTGGGAAAGGAATCTTAGTGTTAGGGATGTTCACACCTTTTTGCTTAGCAATGATACCGTCATTTTCAACTTCTACTTCAAATTCACGAGTAGCATCGTCTTTTGCGACAACACGAAGACCAAGTTTACCATCGTCAACCAATACTTGACGGCCAACTTCAACATCATCATAGATGTCCAATCCACCAGCAACGTTTAAAGCAATTACTTCACGAGTAGATTTGATACCTTGCTTAGTAGCAACACGGATTTTTTCACCAGTTTTGTATGAATACTCTTTTGCATCGCCTTCGAACAATTCTGTACGAATTTCTGGTCCTTTTGTATCAAGAAGGAAACCAACTTTTTGACCGGCAATTTCTTCTGCACGCTTAACAGTTGCCATGCGCTCTCCTTGCTCAGCATGGTCACCGTGTGAGAAGTTGAAACGGAATGTGTTTGCGCCAGCTTCAATCAGCTTAGCAATGTTTTGAGCTGATGCTTCAACATCCAGCTTTTCTCCCCAATATCCGTCATCACCGAATTTTTTTCCACCGCGGATTTCTACCGCAGGACCTAATGTTGCAACGATTTTTACACGTTTATTCATGATTGTATGAAACTCCTTCTTCTATTTGGCCTCTTGGCCTGAATAACAAATAATAATTAAATATTGATGCTGCGGTTCAAATCAGCCAAGTCCAGATCAGCCTTGTGCGGATTATTGACAACAATCTTGCCTTCAGCAGTCAAGCTAAAGAGTGCTCCTTCTTCAGCAGTTCCCAAAATTGGGCTTTCAACCATCTGCTCATTGCGGATTCCAACAGCAACTCCGCCGATACCTTCTTTAAGCAGTTTAACAGCATGTGCTCCCATACGAGATGCAAGAACACGGTCACGCGCAGTCGGTGAGCCTCCACGCTGGATATGTCCGAGCTCTGTGACACGCAAATCGCTCATATCTCCAGCTTCTTTCAGCTTTTCAGCAAATTCATCCGCTGACATGACACCCTCAGCCAAGACGATGATGTTGTGCTTCTTACCCTTGGCATAGCCATTCTTAATGCTTTCAACAACTTCTTCGATCTTGAAACCTTCTTCAGGAACGATGATTTCGTCCGCACCAGATGCAATACCTGCCCAAAGAGCAATATCACCAGCATTACGTCCCATTACTTCGATAACGAAAGTACGACGGTGACTGGATGAGGTATCCCGAATCTTGTCAATCGCATCCATGGCTGTAGTAACAGCAGTATCAAAACCGATAGTGAAGTCTGTTCCGACGATATCATTATCAATGGTTCCTGGAACACCGACAGCTGGGAAGCCGTGCTCTGTCAAGCGCATCGCACCATGGTAAGATCCATCTCCACCGATAACAACGACACCTTCGATTCCATGTTTTTTAAGTTGCTCAATCCCTTTCAGCTGCCCTTCAACTTGGGCAAACTCAGGGTAACGAGCAGAGTGAAGGAAAGTTCCACCGCGAGAAATAATGTCACCAACTGATGTCGCATCAAGTGGGTAAATCTCGCCAGCTACCATTCCAGCGTAACCATCATAAATACCGTAAACTTCCATTCCTTCGGAAATTGCTTTACGAACAACCGCACGGATGGCAGCATTCATACCAGGGGCATCACCACCACTAGTCAAAACAGCAATACGTTTCATTTCGCTTTTTGCTCCTTTTTCTTTTTAACATTCTTATAGATTATACCACAATCATCATGAAAATTCTCTTATTTTCCATATTTTTTAACGAAAAATCGTTTTCATAGTATAATTCTTTAATTCCTCTTGCAGCTGCTCCGATTTCTCCACTCGAAAATGCGGTGCATACATGGTTCGCTTCTCATCTTCATAACGCAGGACAACCGGAATATTACCGGGGTATTTCTGCAAAATCTGAGATATTTCCCGATCATGTTCATGGCCCGCAAGCTTTATCCAGAAGCGTTCTGTAGTGGTTTCTTCGATATCTGACAAGACCAACTGTAAGCGTCCATCCCGTTCCTGCACCTTGCCGGTCAAGTAGTAAATCCCCTTCTCCTTAATACGTTCGGCCAACTGACGATAGGTATCAGGAAAAAGGGTAACATCCAGTTTTTTCTTCGTATCTGAAACCTGCAAGAAAGCCATATTCTCGCCCTTTTTGGTCCGGATAGTCTTAATAGACTGGACTTCAGCCAGAATCCTAGCTCTGCTATTTTCCGTCAAATCACTAATCCAGCTAAAGGGCTGGTCCGCTTCTTTGGCCAGTTTAACCAAGGGGTGATCGCTAAGCCCCACACCGATAATGCTCTGTTCCAGCTCAAACTTTTCAGCATCACTGAAATCCTGAGCCTCTGTCCAAGAATAGGTCGTATCAGCAAAGAGGCTGCCCAGCTCATCTGCAAATACAAATAGATTAGGCAGGTTGGCTAGAATTTTTTGGCGATTTTTCTCAAAACTGTCAAAGAGCCCCAGCTGGATCAGAGGAGTCAGTAGCGGAATCTTATGGTAATTCTGAGGCAGGCGCAGAATAAAGTCTTCCACTCCAGTAAAGGTAGCATTTTGTCGCTCTTCGATAATCCAGTAAGCCAAATCCCTAGGCAGGCCTTTGATATTTTTCAGACCCAAAAAAATCTTTTTATCCTGAAACTTATCATGGTAGGGAATATTATTGATGCTGAGGGGTGCTGTTTCAAAGTCAAAACTCAGGGCATCGGTGATATAGTCACTGCTTGAATAATTGAGCATGACATCAAAGAAAACATCTGGATAGTGAGCCTTGAAGTAAGCCAACTGAAAGGCCAGAGCTGAGTAGGCATAGGCGTGGCTGCGGTTAAAGCCATAGCCAGCAAACTTCTCCATAATAGCAAAGACTTCCTTGGCTTTGGTTTCCGAGTGACCTAGCTTGAGAGCACCTGCAACAAAATCCTCTTGCATGCGGTGCATTTCAGCAGCACTTTTCTTACCCATTGCCCTTCGTAAAATATCGGCTTTCCCCAGACTAAAGCCACCAAAACGCTGGGCTACCTGCATAACCTGCTCTTGGTAGAGCATGATACCGTAAGTCGGAGCTAGAATATCAGCCAAACTGTCATCAATCAGCTCCACCTGCTCCAGTCCATGCTTTCTCTTTACAAAATTGTCAATATAATCGCTAGCTCCAGGACGATTGAGAGAAGTTGTGGCCACTACTTCCTCAAAGCAAACTGGCTGAACCCGCTTGAGCAGACTGATAGCGCCCGGCTGCTCAAACTGGAAAATCCCCTTTGTCTGGCCCGCCGCAAAGAGTTTAAGAGTGTCTGCATCCTCCAAGTCAATCTCTGCAATTTCAATATCTACCTCATACTTTTTCAGGGTTGCTTCTTTCATCCGCTGGACAAAGGTCAGATTGCGCAAGCCCAGAAAGTCCATCTTGAGCAGACCGTTACTCTCCACACCGTGGGCATCATATTGGGTGATATACATGTCCTCACCGTATTTGAGCGGTATCTGGTCTGTCAGGTCATTGTCACTCATCACAACGCCGGCTGCATGGATAGAAGTCTGACGGGGATGACCTTCAATTTTTTTAGCAATATCAAAGGCCTTTTGATATTCTAGCTTACTGTTGATAATCTGACGAAAGCCCATATTTTTCTCATAAGCAGAGGTCAGACTATCCCCGAAGCGGATTTTCTTGGTGATATTGGTCAGCTCATACTCTGGCAGACCGAAGCGCTTGAAAACATCGCGAATGGCCTGCTTGGCTCCAAAGGTCGAATAGGTCACAATTTGAGCCGCATGCATACTGCCATAGCGGTCACGAACATAGCGGATAAACTCTGGCCGGTAAACATCAGGAATATCGATATCAATATCGGGCATGGTATAGCGCTCTAGATTGAGAAAGCGCTCAAAGAGCAGGTTATTCTTGACTGGGTCAATCCCAGTAATCTCCAAAGCATAGGCCACCAGACTACCGACAGCAGATCCTCGGCCCATGCCCATATAGTAGCCCTGACTGCGACCAAAGCGCAGCAAATCCCAGACAATGAGAAAATAATCATCAAAGCCCATCTGATGAATGACAGCCAGCTCCTGGTCCAGCCGTTCCTGATAAAGTTTACCTGTTAAACCGCGTTTTTTTAAGCCCGCTTCTGATCGCTCCTGCAGCTCTTCCACGGCAGGACGTTCCCGATTAAAGCGGGGCAGTTTCAGCTCCCTATTGATATCATAGTGAACATCACGGACTAGCTTCTCAAGATTAGCCAGACTCTCTGGGAAAGTTTCCTTAAAAGCTCCTGCCAGAGCATCTGGTGCCAGCAAAAACTCATGATTGGGAAGGCTGCCAATCTCCCGCAGGCTGGCATTTTCTCGAATAGCCCGGAGCATCTGCAAGGTTTCCAAATCCCCCGTGTCAAAATATCGGACGGTATGCAGGGGCAGGGTTGGCCGACCGAACTCCTGCTTAGGCGTTGCTGGAAAGACACCAACATAAAAATCCAACCCCAAATCCAGATCTGCTACTCCATCAAAAGCAGGAACAATCACAGCAAATCCCTTAAAGAGATGCTGGAAATCCTCCCAGTTTTTTTGTCCCATCATCTTGAGAGTCGAGACTTTCATCAGATTGCGATAGCCCTGACTGTCTAAGGCCAGCAGACGGAGATGAAGCTCCTGCTCTGCCTTGATCAGACTCAGATCCAAGCCTAAAAGCGGCTGCAGTCCCGCAGATTCGGCTTCCTCTAAGAAATGATAGGCTCCATAGAGATTGTCCACATCCATCATGCCCAGATGACTGTATCCTAACTCCTTAGCTTTTTGCACATATTTCTTTATCGGGATCAAGCTATCCATAAAACTGTAAACAGTCTTGGTATCAAGTTGTATCACCACATTTTTCTCCTTGAACATGCTTTGCTTCTTCTTATAACTATTATACCGCAATTCACTGAATGAGGGAAATAGGAGTTTGACTGAACAGAAAGATTCCATTCACCCTTTCCGGCTTTCTTTGCCATTTTCCTAAGGAAAAGGTATAATAATTGTAAATTGAAGAAAATAAAGGAGACATGTATGAATCAGTATCCTCTGGTCTATCTTGACCATGTCCATAAAAATTATGGCGACGCACCCGCCCTGTATGATGTGAGCTTAAACATCCAACCTGGCAGAATTATCGGACTTCTAGGTCCTAATGGAAGCGGCAAGACAACTATTATCAAGCTTATCAATGGTCTCTTGCAGCCTACCTCTGGTCATATCTATCTAAAAGGAGTTAAACCTTCTCCTGATACCAAAAGAATCGTTTCCTATCTGCCAGATACGACTTATCTAAGCGACAGCTCTAAAGTAATCGAAGCTGTAAAATATTTCCAAGATTTTTATGATAATTTTGACATCGCGAAAGCCATGCAGCTTCTAAAGGATCTTCATATCGATCCTCAAGCGCGCATCGGAAGCCTTTCAAAAGGAAACAAGGAAAAAATGCAGCTCATTCTGGTCATGAGCCGCCATGCGGAACTGTATATCCTAGACGAGCCTATCGGTGGTGTTGATCCGGCTGCTCGCGACTATATCCTGCAGACCATCATTCAAAACCGCACACCTCAGTCTTCTGTCATCATTTCCACCCACTTGATTGCAGATATCGAGCCAATCTTGGATGAAGTAATCCTGATTAACCAAGGTCAGATTCTTCTGCATGAAAATACTAATCAGCTTCGTCAACAGTATAATCAATCCATTGATAATCTCTTCCGCAGCCAGTTTCGCTTTTATTAGGAGGACTTCACTATATGTTTGGAAAATTATTTAAATACGATTTTAAGTCTAATTACAAATGGTACTGTATCACTTTTGCAATCTTCTTAAGTCTCTCGATTGTCATGGGGATATTTGCCGGCAGTGTTCTGAAACCTGAACAGCTGAATTTTCTGAGTGATTATCCATCGTCTACTTTAGGATTTCTAGTTTTTTTCTACTTGCTCTTCTTACTGATATTTTCAGCAGCCTGCGCTGTCTTTCTGTCTAATACTATCATTATTATCCGGCGTTTTTATAAAAATGTATTTGGACGTGAAGGCTATCTGACTTGGACTCTTCCGGTCACACCACATCAGATTCTCCTATCCAAGCTCCTCTCAGCAATTTTATGGAGTCTCTTGTGTACACTAACCATGTTTGTTGGCAGTCTCCTAATTTTTGGAATCGCCCTACCTATCGCGGGTCATTCCTTAGGAGAACTGTTTAGTTACCTTAGTTACATACCAGATATCTGGATCTGGCTTATCAAATATGGATTCCTTAATCTTTTACAAATTATCTCTGGCATTCTCTTCTTTTATTTGGTCATATCTATTGGGCAGCTCTTTAAGAAAAATCGGATTATGATGGCTGTACTCTTTGGATTTTTGATTTGGACTGTTTTGACGGTCTTATCCATATTCCTGCCTACTCCATATTCCGCAACAAACTTCCTAAATCTGTATGATTATAGTTATGATAACTTCTATACAAATCTTAGCCAGGTACTGGATTTTTCACTGGTTATCCGAATCGTCTTTGAACTGGTCAAAATTTTCGGTTTCTATTTTACAATCCATACCATCGTAAAAAACAAACTAAATCTGCAATAAGCAAAACAAGGTTGAAACAAAACGTTTCAACCTTGTTTATTTTTACTTCAGAATAATGGCTGCCACGATGGGGCTGACCAGAACGTACATGAGGCCGGTCACGCCAATCGCAAGTCCTGCCATAGCTCCTGCGACCTGACCGTATTTAAAGGCGGTCCCCGTTCCTACCGCATGGCCTGTTCCCCCTAAAGCTAGACCAATAGCTACCGGGTCTGTGATTTTTAAGAGCTTAAGAAGCGTTGGTCCTAAGACACTGGTCAGAATGCCCGTCGCAACCACCACCACTAAGGTCACTGTAGCAAGACCTTGCAGCTTGTCTGTGATACCGACAGCCATGGCCGTTGTGACAGATTTCGGAAAAAGAGAAACAGCCAGAAAGAAATCCATGCCGAAAAACTTAGCCAGCAGAGCCGTAAAGCTGGTATTGACTACAACCGCCGCAAAGGTCCCAATCAAAATACTGCGCGCATGGTGCTTCATCAAATGAAAAGTCTTGTAAAGCGGAATCCCCAAAGCAACCGTAGATGGCACAATTAGGTTGTTTAAATAGGAGCCGCCGACATAGTAATCCTTGTAGGAAATACCGGTTAATTTTAAAAATGCAATAACCAAAACTGCTGCAATCAGCAAAGGAGTTGTCATGGGATGAGGAAATCTTCGAAAAATCAATAGGCCGAACAGATAGGCCAAGATAGACAAGGCAAGGCCAAAGAGAGGGTTGCTCCATAAATCAGACATTGCTGGCGTCTCCTTCCTCATAATCTCCTTCAAAACGAGTCTTAATCAGCTGCACCACAACTGCAATCACACAGACATTGAGCACAATCGCTCCTAAAACAATCAAAATAATCGGCAGCAGATAAGGTGCAATGACCTGAAATTTATCCATGATACCAACTGCTGGAGGCAGAAAAAGAATGGTCATATTCGCCAAGAGAAAATTGCCAACCATACTGATATGGCGTAAGCGCAAGATCTTGAACTGCAGAGCTAAAAACAGCAAAACCAGACCTATGATACTGCCTGGAACAGGTAGGTGGAAAACACTTGAAATTCCTTCTCCAACGAGGGAAATCATAAAAATAATCATCAACTGAACGTATAATTTCATACCAAACCTCCATCACTTGTATATCCAGTTTACTCCTTTTCAGAAAAATATCAAGGTGCTTTCAGAAATTAAAGCCTTTACACCCAAAATTTGCTTATAAAAATTCCCTCTATTGTCTGCAATAGAGGGTCTTTCTTATTTAGCAGTCGTCTGAGTAACTTCCTAAACAGATGCTAGATAGATTGAATCATAAAGAAAATCATGAGCACAATCAAGGCAAGGCTTGCCAAAAGAACTAGGATTTTCTTTGCGAGGTGGGTTTCCCAGTAGCCTGACTTGCCGATTGATGTATTGGTGTCTCTGTAAAATTGCTGGTTTTCTCTGGGAAGAAGACTAACCAGCAAAATCAAGACAAGGGCTGCTACAATGGTAAGTGTAATCAATATTGTTTGCATTTTATTTCCTCAAGGCTCCAATCAATGTAAAAATCAAGCCAATCAAGATCATCAAGCCCAAGGCGATGACAAAGGCCTTGTTGATATTTTCTCCCAAGCTGGCCTTTTCTTTCTTGGGCTGGCCATGCTTGAGCTCATCCAACCGCCCCTCAATATCCTTATGAAATAAATCTTTTTTAGGCATGCTGACCTCCTAATAAAGTTTGGAGAGTCTCCTGATAAAGACTGACGGGTACATCATTGGCATGTCGGCCTTGAGCTTGCAAGGCTGACCGCATCTGCTCAACACCAGATAAGGCTTCTTCCAAAGTTGATGCCAGTTGAGCTGGCTGGCTGCTGTCGAAAATATGCTGTTGGGCAATGTAGTGCCTATCATGCAGGGTCTGCTCAAAGCCTAGAATCAAGAGATTGTTCTCAAAAGCCTTGCGCACTGCCTGCAGGACCTGACCGCCGTGATTGATGTCCAGATAAATGTCTGATTCCAAGTAGAGCTGCTCGATCTGCTTGAGACTGGCATTTTGATAAAGGACGACATTCTTATAGGACAGCATAGACAAGAGCTTAGGCGACATTTCCGTAAGTGCTGCAATGCGAAAGACTAGCTGCGGCAAGGCCTGAACCAAGGTCTCTAAGCCTTCAATCTGATCCGAATGGGTCAGAATCAAGGCATCTTTTCGTAGGTAGTTGTCCCGCTTGAAGTCATAATGATAGCCCAGATGCAGGAACTTCTGCTGCTGGTCAGTCGCTGCCAGACTCTTGGCCTTTTCATAAGTTGCTAAATCTGGAATGACAATGGTCTGCGTCCGCAGCTGGCTATTTTCCAGAATCAGCTGCATATTGCCCGGAAGCTCATCATACAGAGGTTCCTGCCAAAAGAGAATATCCTGCCCAGCTCGACCTGTCAAGCTGTGGGAAACTAGGAAAGAATAAGCCAGCGAATTAAAGAGAATGTGATCCAAGTCAAAGTCTAGCCGCTCTAAAAAGAAATGGATAAAATCTACTCGACTTTTGAACATCCGCATCGGCTCTTGGTCCAGAGTCAGGATGATGTCACCAGTGGCATGATTTTCCACGATGCGCTCCTGACCGTCTGTGCTATAGTAGGTTGTGTTGAAAGCTTCCTGGCCTGATTTATAGGCTGTTTTGGCAAAGCAGCGACCTTGCTTATTATAGCGCTCACTCAGTCGTAGCTGGCCTTTTTTATCCAGCCAGTCCACCTGCTTGACCAAGCGGCCCTTGGCCTGACTTGCATAGTGAATCCGTGCTCTTTCTTCTCCCATGTCACTGACACGCGCCGCCTGGTGGTCGCCTGTGATTTCCCAGAAAGGTGGCACTGGTACTTGATTGAAAAAGAGCGGGTGGTCTACTCCCTCTTCATCCCCTAAAAAATAAGTATAGGGGGAAATCATATCGTCCGGGAGAAAGCCATTGGCCTCAATGACAATGGTCGGACAGTCATAGCCAGCTGCAAGGAGGGAATCATGCAGATCCTGGGTTTCCTGATTGTAATAATCAAAGAGCTGAATCATCTCTGACCTCCTTTAAAAGCTGGGACCAAGCCGCTTCAACCCGGCTGGTCAAATAATTCTCGGCCACTTGATAAGAGTGTTGGCTCATCTCCTGCTGGCGTCCTTGGCTAAAGAGAGCTACTATTTTCTCCACAAAAGCAGCAATAATTTGGTCCTCGACCTGATTGGAACTGACCGGTATCAGATAACCATTTTTACCATCATCGATAAAAGTCTGATTGCCATAACGGACATCAAAGCCGATGAGGGGCAGACCTGATCCAACTGCTTCCATGAGCGTTAGACCAAAGCCTTCACTGGTTGAAGCCGTCAGATAAAGCTCATAGCCTGCATAAATCTGGCTTAAATCTGCATGCCCTTTGAGTCGAATGTAGTCCTGAGCTCCTGCTTCCTCAATCCTACGGCGTAGCTTCTCCTCTTCGCCCCCCTTACCGTAAATATCAAGAGTCAGCTCAGGCAGCTGGGCATGAGCTTGGACAGTCGCTGCCACTAGCCAATCGATATGCTTTTCCGTAGCGAGACGCGAAGCCGTGATCATGGAGTAAGGCTTGCGAGGCTCTTTGGGATAAGTCAACTGGTCAAGACTCCCCACCGGTATGGTGACAATCTTGGGCTGCTTGTCCGAGTAATGCTGGAACTGCTTCTCTAGAATAGTTTTCTGAGCCTCTGTTGCCACGATGAAAAAGTCCACCTTGTCTGCATTGGTAAACTGGTAGTCATAGAAATTGTTCCAGAGAATGTAGTCATCGCTGCTGGCATTTTCACTAAAATGCTCCGCATGGACCACTACTCCCAGCTTAGCCTTCTGACTCTCCTCAAAGACAACCTGACCAATCCCAGTCTCCCTATCCAAGATGACCACATCATCTGCCTGCAGCTGCAAACACTGAAGAAAATAACGGACCAGCTCAGCCTTGGAATAGAAAATCCGATCTGGAAAGCGATAGAGCTCTTCCTGACCATCCTCTATCAGCATGTCATAGGCCACACTGCCGTCTTCGTGGTAAAAACGGCGCTGGTAGAGGGTTGCAGCGTCATTATGGGGTGCAAAGTACTCGCTAGCATAGCGGACATAGGAGAAATAATCCTTGCGAATCAATCTCCCCCGCGAGACATACTCCACATGCTCCACAAAGTCTTGGTCTTCCTGCCGCAGATAGCAAGTGATAAACTGATCATCTTGCGGATAGAAATAGCGGACAATCTTGCCCTCTCTCTCTGAGCGCTCCGGCTGACCAGCGACTTGAGCCAGCACCTGGTCCAGCGTCACCGTCGTTGGTGCAATCTTGATATCAGTAAAATAGTTATAAAGCCAGATAACTTCCTCATCCAGAAAACCAATATTTTCCGTCAGATGCTGGATATTATCCGCTAAAATCATATCCATAAAGATAAACTTAGCCGGCTGCTGGATCCTGCGCAGAAGCTGGGCCCGATAAGCTTGGGCGTATTCTACACCGCTGCTGGCCCAGCCAATGCCTAAGTTGATGTTATATACTGTCATATTCTCCTCGTCTTACGGGAAGTACATGATGACTTCTCCTTTAGGGTTGAGTGCCAATTCACTCATCAAAAGATTCTTGACAATCTGCTGTTTCATGCGCTCCTTCATATATTCAAAGCCATCGTAAGCCTCTTGATAATATTCTACCAGAGGATTTTTCATAGAGAAATGCTGACCGCTCAAGGCCGTCTTGAGTTGCTGCAGATAGTCCACCTGCTCGACCCAGTTCTCATCAATAGCCTTGAGAACGGACACCCGCTGAAAATGGGTGAATAGCTTGTCAGACTTGAGATAGGCTTTCTTTGCCTGCAATTCCTGCTCGGCAATATCCTGCAAGAGCTCTGCAATTTTCTCCGGCGAATAAATATCAAAATCATAAGGAATACGCTCAGCATGATAGCTGAAATGGTCTAAAATAAAGCGATAGAGGTCAGCTCGCGTCTCATAGGACTGCTCATAGGCCGCCTGATGAATGACCTGACTGAGGACACGGCTGATTTCTTCATCAATCCGCTCTTCAGCTTGAATCAGACGATTGCGCTCAGCATAGGTAATCTCCCGCTGAATCTTCATACACTGGGCATATTCCAACGTCATCCGACGGGACATCTTGGCACTGCTTTCGCTGGCTCTCTGGGCCTTAGCTACTAAGCGTCTAAAGCGGCGCTGTCCCAGCTGGACTGGATGCTGCTGAACTTCTTCAGTTGAATAGTCCTTGTAGAGCTTCTTGAGCCAATCTGGCCCCCACTTCCTGAGCAGATCATCCTCTAGCGAGACGAAAAACTTACTAATCCCCGGATCACCTTGGCGGCCTGAACGGCCACGAATCTGTAGGTCAATCCGCTGGTTCTCCATCCGCTCAGTACCAATCACCACGAGACCACCCAAATCAGCGACACCCGGTCCCAACTTTATATCCGTACCGCGGCCGGCCATGGATGTAGCCACCGTCACAGCACCTTTCTGCCCAGACTCTGCGATGATCTGCGCCTCACGCGCCGCATTGTTGGCATTGAGCAGATTGTGGGCGATGCCTTCTCTCAGCAGTAGGGAAGAGTAAATCTCTGACATCTCTACTGAGCCGGTGAAAATCAAGAGTGGATTGCCTTGAGCATGGTAGTGCTTGACCTCGTCTAGTGAAGCAAAGACTTTTTCTGGCAGAGTCTGATAAAGCTGGTCTGGCAAATCCTGTCGAATAACTGGCTGGTTGGTCGGGATCTTGATGACAGACATGGAGTAAGTCTCCATAAACTCGCTCTCCACCACCTTGCCGGTTCCAGTCATACCAGAGATTTTCCGGAAGAGCCGGAAGAGATTCTGATAGGTGATGGAAGCCATGGCCCGCGTTTCCTCCGTCAGCTTGACATGCTCCTTGGCCTCAATGGCCTGGTGCTGGCCTCCCTGAAGCCGGGTCATTTCCAGCAGACGGCCGGTTGCGCGGTCCAGAAGTACAACTTCTGCTTCTTTGTCACCCTGGCGGACAACATAGTCCTTATCCTTCTTGTAGAGCTTGTGGGCCCGCAAGGCTAGATTGAGGTGGCGGACCAACTCTTGATTTTCCTTGGAGAAAAGATGCTCCAAGTCAAGAAAAGACTCTGCCGCTAAAATACCTTTTGATGTCAGCCAGACTTCATTTTTCTCGTCATCGTAGTGGTAGTCCTCTTCTTCTTTCAAAGTCGTAATGAAGGTATCCATGATACTATAGAAGTTTGACTGAACCCGAGGAGCACCAGAGATAACCAAAGGTACCTGAGCGCTATCCAAGAGAATGGAGTCAATCTCGTCTATGATGACATAGTTGAAAGGACTAAGATATTGGCTATCCTTATTCTCTGCGAGATTCTCAATCAAATAGTCAAAGCCCAAGGCACTATTGGTCGTATAGACAATATCCGCTTGGTAAATCAGCCGCTTCTGCTTGGGCGTCAGCTTTTCAGTCTCATCAGCTAGCACCGCTGCCTCGATAGTCAACCCCAGAAAACGATAGACCTGCCCCATTTCCTGAGCGTCCCGCAGAGCCAGATAGGTATTGGTGGTCACCAGCATAGCTCCTTGACCAGATAAGGCATTAAGATAGAGCGGCATGGTAGCCGTCAGAGTCTTGCCCTCCCCTGTAGCCATCTCAGCGACATTGCCCTCATGGAGAACAATCGCCCCCATGACCTGCACATCGTAGGGAAACATGCCCAGCACCCGCTTGTCCGCTTCCCGCACCACAGCATAAGCCTCCGGCAGTAAGTCGTCTAAAGTCTCACCTGCGGTCAGTCTCTCCTTAAATTCCTGAGTTTTCTTCCGCAGCTCAGCATCTGACAAGCCAGCCATTTCTGACTCAAAGCTTTTGACTTTGGCTAAGATTTTCTTTAAGCGCTGAATTTGAAAATGATTTTTAATCATCAGACTCCTCTATGATTTGGTCAATGTTTAGGCAATGAAACTCTAAAGACTCAACTCCTGCACTCAGCAGCTGAATCTTATAGCTATAGGCTTCGTTTGGGTAGGTAAAGATCATACTCTCCGAACGCTCCACTTGATTGCTGATTTCTTTCTCATAGCGGTCAAAGAAGATGATTTTCAGAAAGACGCTGGATTCAGGATAGGTGGTCATATCTCTAGACAGGCAATAGCGAGCTCCCTTTTTGAGCAAGGGGAGAGCAGGCACCTGCCGGTCTCGCTGATAATTCCATTTGGAAGACCATTCATGGATGGTCTGGCCGGAGGCCATTAGTTTATTTTCAAAAAATATATGTGAAGGGGAATGAATAATAAGGGTAGTGCCATAAAGATAGGTAAAGTCAGTCATTTTACCAGCTGCCGAAACCCCTCTCAGCTCTCCCCAGTATATGCCCTTTCTTTTTTGAATCTTCATTTCTTTCTCCCAAATTCCTTTTCCAATATCATTCGATAATAATTCATAAACCAAGATATAGCTATAGTAGAGTCATCATTATGCCGACCAGGGACACCTCTGCTAATCAGCTTGGCCTCAGTCAGATGAAGAGCTGCCACCAGATTCTCATAGGCCGTCGGATCATAGTCTTCTTCTTTCATATAGGCGATACCAAAGATCGTCCGGCTGAAATCAGCCTTCTCAAACTTACGCCAGTAGCGGCGATTCAGCTCCTCTACATGCTCCTTATCTTTGCCACCCGTGTGACGGTGAAGGACATCTAGAGCCGTCGGAAAGACCTCGGGCAGGCGTAAACGGCCACGTTGGGCAATAGTTCCTAGATTTCCCAAGGGCTTGGACAAAACGATAGCCCGCGGACGAAACTCCGAACCGTAATAAACCGCACCATAGGTCCCCATCGACATGCCCGACAGGATTAGATCCCGCTCGGTAAAGCCCAGAAAGTCCAAATGCTCTTGGATAATCTTATGAATACTGCTCTCCAGCTCCTGACTGCCCAGATAGAACATACCGCCATCCACGCGCGGATCAGAAAACAAGAGAAAAGGACAGCCCAGACTCCGCATCATTCCGAAGCCCTCGAAGCCTTCCGCCCGACGGTAACCAGAGAAATAAACAGCCAAAGGCGGCTTCAAATCTCCCGGATAAAAGAAATAATTGATTTCCTGACGGTGGCTATCGCGAAAAATCTTCCCACCCAGAACATACTTGCCAAACTCAAAGCGGGTCAGGCGCTGATGCAGAGCGCCAACCTGAATCCGTCCCTCGCCTCTAGCCTCCAAACTGACTCCCAGATAGGAAGTAAAGTCATTGTCCAGAACCATGGATTCCCTCATGTCCTCTTCTGCGAAAACAGTCTCGCGAGCGATGTCCGCAGTCGAGCCTTCCTGGATATTATAGAGCCGCAACCTCAGCTCACAGCTGCCTGACTTTTCATATTCAAGCCAGAGTTCAACTGGATTGAACTTGTTGGCAATAATATTGTATTTCCATGACAGGATTGGCTGAAAGTCCTGACCAAAGTCCCCTTCCAGCTCTAGATTTTCATAGCCATTGTAGCAAATCTTGCCCCGAAATCCGGGGCTGACCACCATATCAAGCGGGGTCATCTTATCCCCATACTGGCCGGAAAAGAGAGCCTTTGACAGCTTGCGGAGCAGGTCAGCTCGATCGCTCATATCCGTTGGCTGAGCGCAGTGACGCTTGAGGAAGTACTCAATATCCGCTTCCTGGGTTTCCTGTTCCTGATCATAGAAAACAGTATAAGGAATAATCTTGGCCTCAATCATAAACAAATCTGGGATCCGACGCAAATCGTCTACCAGAATCGCATCAAACTTGCCAATCTTATCCATCTCCATGACCTTTTTGATAGCTAGATTGGAGTTGGGAAAGAAATAATACCAGTTCATATTGTCTGGAATAGCAAGCTCCTTGCTCCAGTCGCTTGAGCCAATCTGTAAGATTTTCAGCTTATTTTGCATTCTCAGCCTCCTTGAGCCACTGCTCCCACCGGCCAATCAGCTCCAGACCAGTATTATGATGGATTTTTTCAATAGAATAAATCAGGGCCTGATTCCAATTTTTCAAACCTTCCAAGTAATAGTCTGCAGCAGTAGGTAGATCAGAGATAGAGTCCAAGATATAGCCATTTTGCAGATGGGTCACATAGTCCGAGCCCACCATATTGATCTGCGGAATCCCGGCAGAAATCCCAGCAATCTGCGTATAGAGATTGGGCTGCTCACTCAGGTCGATGATTAACCGCGTATCATCCAGCTCCTGAATCAAGCTGAGCTCGTCTGTGATATTTTTAATGGTGAAACGGAGGTCCTGCTCCTGATTTTCCAGCAGGGCATTCTCAGCCTGCTCACTGCGCCGGTAGTTCTTGACAAATTCATATTGATTCAGATACTCATCAATAACCTCCTGCACCTTGGTCTCCACCTTTTGGATTCCTTCCTGCCAAGCATTGTAAACACCGATAGTCAGCTCCGTATCCGGATGCTTGGCCACATAGTGGAGAACCTTGAAGATAGCATAGTCATTAAGCCCTTCTTCCAGATTAATCTGATAAAAAATCTTGGATTCACGACGGCGTTGGCTCTTGCCCAGCTGCAGACGGGTATCAAAAGGCGACAGGTAATGCACCTTCTGAGCTTGTCCAGGCAGGTAGCGCTGAATAGCCTTCTTGAAGTCCATACGATCAGTCAAGACTAAATCCGCCTGCTGCAAATCTGCTTCTAAAGCCGGCCAATCCACTGTATGATTGCGCTCGTGGAAAAAGCTGAGAATGATTTGAACATTCTTGGGCAATAAGTTTAGAATAGCTTGAGTGTATAAAGGATGCGCTGCCAGCACAAACCGGCTGTCCGCTCCTGCATTGCACTCGATATAGTGGCCTAATTTCTCCAAGATCAAGTCCGGCATCCGCTCATACTCCAGCTTATCAAAGTCCAGTAAGTAAGCAGGGTTGACCTCTACCCGACCGTCGTCAGGCTTGAGATGCTCACGAATCCGCCAGTCACCATCCGGCTGCAGGTAGTCCTGATAAAGAGGCTGACCTGCTTCATAATAGGTGATACTGGAGACAAAGCCCCGATCATCAAAGATATAAAACTTCTCCAGCTGGTCATCCTTGAAAAACTTGATGAAGCTGATAAAGCCTTCTACTCCAAACTCGACATGGGCATAGAGCTGTCCCTGCCTGCGGACCATGATTAGAAAGGGCGTATAGACAAACTCGCAGTCTGGCTCCCAGTCCAGATCCTTGATTTGCAGTACTTGCATTTCTTTAGACTGGATTCCCTGAATCTCATCAAAGACCGAGTAATAGTCCGTCTCAAAAATATCCTGCCGATGCAAGAGGTAGCGGGCATGCGGCATATAGGCTGGCAAAAGCAGCTGGACTGGCAGATTTTCACTTTGGAAAATCCGAATCTGATGAATCGAGTCATCAAACTCCAATCGCTGCATAGAGCGGTACCAAGGGACAATATCCCGGTGCCAAACCCGATTCCCACTGCCACTCCATGAAGGAATAAAGTAATACATAGTTTCTCCTACAACAATGAACGATAGCGGTCATTAAGAGTCAAGGCCTCCACCTCGTCCTTAATAGAAAAGACCATCCCGATAAAAATCATAAAAATCCCCGGAATCATACTGAGCCGCAGATAGCGAATGTCCAGAAGGACCACCATCATAGGCAGGCCAGAGATCAGGATAAGATAGAAAGCCCCCACAATAGCAAAATAAGTCACCAAACCATTGATATAATGGCGGGTCGCTGCTCCGGGATAAACATTTTCGATATACTCTCCGCTCTTTTGCATCCGCTCAGCAATCTGGTCGCCACTGATATTGATAAAGGCGAAGGCCAGTGCCAAGATGAAAATAGTCAGCAGATAGAGGATAAACCAAGCTGGACTTCCCATAGACAACGCTTCTATCCACTGCTCAATCAACTGGTTTTCCGGCTGGAGAAAGTGGATAATCAAAAGGAAATACTGGGGAATGCTGACCAAGGTCATAGCGTACATAATCGGCATCCCACCAGCAGGATTCAGACGAATATCCAGATAAGAGTATTTCTTGAAACGGTTATGGATATTGATCTTATTGACTGGAATTCGGTACTTAGACCGTTCAACTGTAACAGCCAGATAGAGAAAGACTAGGCTGAAAACCAGCATCAAGGCCAGCCAAAGTGAAGAAATCTTCAGCTCCTGAATGGAGTTCCAAATATCCTGCGGAATGTAGGCAATCATGCTGGCCATGACAATCATGATGGAGCCGCCAAGTCCCATGGCAGCATTCAAATCCGTCAGCCAGATGAGAAAGTAAGTCCCAGCCATCAAGACCAAGGTATCTAAGACCATAATCGTAGTCATATCCACCCCACCTGCTTCTTGCAGTGGCAGGTTTAGAACCAGTGCTACTGACTGAATCAAGGCAATGACCAAGGTCAGCAGCATCCGCCGCCTTTCCTGCACTTCCAGAGGGAGCTTACTCAATCCTAGGCGCTTGGACACAGCAAACATCTGCCAGATCAGCATAGAGGACATCCAAGGAGACAGGCCGACAGAAAAGAGCGACATACTGCGCAGATTTCCCCCCATCAGGGCTGTCGCATAGTTCAAGGTCGTAGAGGTTCCGTCCATGGCAGCTGCCTTACTCATATCGATGAAAGGCAGGGTCAGCTTGGTTCCCAAGACATAGATAAATAAGAAAAATAAGGTCCACAGAAACTTCTTGATAATGACCGGTTTTAAAAATGACTTCACACTGACTCCTCATGACGATGGCTGGAAAGGCTCTAAGATAAGACTTCCATCACCGCATCTACTAAGACTTTTTTGCTAAAATAACCTTCCTTGAGCAGGAAAGAGAACTTTCTAACCCTCTCGACCATAGCCTGATACTCCTCGGCAGTCAGACTTTCAACGATCCGACTGGCCTCTTCCAGACTGTCTACGACAAGGCCCAGACCGCGCTCGCGAATCAGCTCTGCATTGGACAGGTAAGAAGGGACGATGACCGGAATCCCAGCTGCCAGATAGGTGGCAGATTTATGAGAGATATTGAGGCCGTAGTATTCCGGCTCGTCTGCTGGATTTTCCTCAACACCCCAGACCAGACCTAGACCGCCCTTGGACAGCTCCAAGAGCAACTCTGGACGGCTGACCCAGCCACGATAGCTGACATTGGCATCTGGATTTGATTCTTCCTCAGGCGAAAAAATCTCCAGCGGCGTAGCATAAGACCAGTTGCTCAGATGCGGAAAACGCTCCACACTTCCTGCAAAATACAGCTTAGGCGCAAACTGAGGCTGGTGCAGGGGCAAATCATAGGGATGATCCCACATGCGCTGAACTAAAATCTTGTCCACAGTCAGCCCCTCTGCCAGAAGTTTGTCCCGCATCTGCTCAGAAGGAACGATGACTACATCTGACTGATTGTACATGTCGATATACTCCGGCATCAGATAGTAGTTTGACGGGAACATCAGCGGCGGTACATCGTGGATAAAGGTCACCAGCTTGGCCTGCAAAATCTTCAGTTTGCTGATAAAGGCCTGGTCAAACTCCCGGCCATTCCAAGTCGGCGACTGATAGATAACCACATCGCCATAGCCCACACTAGCCATGATACCGTCCAGACGACGACTGAGCTCCGACTGGCTATCGCTGTAAATATCGTAAAAATAAAAACTCAGTTCATTGAAGCCCAGCTGCTTGGCTAGCTTGGTCACATCATTCTGGGCAATCAAAGCCGTACTCTGGCCAGACATACCGTATAGATTGGTAATATTAACTTTCATATTCATATTCTTTTTCTAATCTTCATTCCTGAGCCAGATTGGCAACAATCTGACTGTCATAAGCTTGGTCGTCTCTAAACTCAATATCTTGATCAAAGTTGTGCTCAGCTGTATGCTTGTGTGACAGCTTGACCTTGTGGCTAGCTCCCATCTGGAACCATTCATACTCTGAGTCAATATGCCCAATATCCAACGCTCTATAGCCTTCTTGAACCAGTTCATAGACCAAGACCTTAGCCGTCGGACCCAGCATGGTCAAAATCAGACGATTATCCGCATGCTCTCGAACTGCTTGCTTAATCGCCTCCAGTTTGCTGTAGGCATTGCGCGAAGGACAGATAATCCGCTTGATGGATTTAGCCCCGTCAAAGAGGTCATTGCCCACACCAGAGCGAGAAGTCAAGCCCTCTACGATCAAGAGGTCTTTGTCCTGCCAAAGCTGCTTAAGCTTTGCAAAATAGCCCGCAGACGGCGTCTTATCTTCCAAGTCAATATAAGGACGGGAAATAAAGGTCGATCCATACCAAGGTGCTCGGCAAATATTTTTATATTTCTCAAGAAAATGTGGCAAATGATTTAGACTCCAAAAATTTTGGGCATCAATGGAATAGCGCTCTAACCCTGTAAAGACATCGGGCAGACAAATCATCAAACGCTCATCGCTTTCCATAGACATAATCTCTCTCAAGCGCGCTGACAGTTCTGGATCAAAGTCCTGATAGACGATACTACGGCCCGCAACCAAATCCATCTCCCCATCTCCAAAACGAACCACTGAAGCACCTTTCTCCAAGAGATAATCCAGCGACTGGTTGATAGAGAGTACAGAAATCTGCCGCTCCTCAGGCTCGGCTAAGCCCAGCTTCTCAATAGCCTGCACCATGACTTCAGGGTTATCAGCTGGAAAGACTTCCTGCCCCTGCTGATCATGGGCTGTACTATCAAAGGCAAAGACTGGCTTGCCAGCAGACTTAAAGCGAGCAATAATGTCCCCTACCTCATCACCAGCATTGATATCCAGCAACAGCTGAGACTTGGTTTCCAGCGACTCCAAGAGAGCCGGAATGCCCGCTATATCTGAACTGACGCTGACATTAGGATACTGGAGCAGACGCGTGATTGGCTCTGCCACCATTACCGGTGCCGCGATGTAGAAATGACAGGCTGGCAGGGCTTGAATCAGATAGTTGATATGCATCAGGTCACAAGAGTAGGTGTAGACTAGGCAGGACAGACTTGAGCCCTCTTCCCCTTCCACCATCTTTTGAGTCAGGGCTCCGACTGGCTCCTGCATATCCGACCAATCCAGCCCCTGATAGAACCACCAAACCTCACGATAGATGGACTGGGTATACTCTTTCCAAGGCTTGCGCTCGGTCAGATAATGAATCACCGGCGGATAGAGACCTTTTTCAGGCTCATAGTCCGAAAAGGTCGTGTGCAGCGTAATGCAGTTATAAGCAAAAGGCAGCTCCAGCCAGCGGTTTTCAAAAAGCATATTGAGAATGCTTTGGTCATCCTGACTGACTTTATCATGTAGGTTATCAGTCATCTCAATCAATTGACCCGCAATATCATTTTCTCTCCAGTAGTTCACATTAATTAGTAAAACACCTGAATTAAAAATCTGCTCTCCAAAGTATACTTCTCCACCCAGATCTCTTACCGCTCCAAGCGGATAGGAACCTAAATCAACTGCAAAAATTTCTGATAAGTCACGTGTAACTACAATATCGCAATCCAAATAAAGAGCTTGATCTTCCTCTACAAAAGTAGCCGTAAAATATCTCAAAAAAACTGAATAATGGATATTTGTCTTATATTGACTAATATGACTGCCATCCACCCGAGCATTGACGATTTGGCAGTCCAGCTTGGCCAGCTTTTTCCGCATGCTGACAAACCACTCTGTCGGAAAATCACTGTTGATGACATAAAACTTGATAAAGCGATTGTGGCAGACGATGGACTTAATGGTGGTTAAGACCTGCTCACTATAGGCAGCATTAGCCGCCAGCACCACAGCCCGAAAGGCTTGCGGCTTCTCTTTTTTCATCAGACTGCGCAGCTTTCTCACCATCTCCTGAGGGTGCTCATGGGGATAGACCAGTTCTTCCTTTTCATTTTTCTTAGTATTGTCAAAAGCCAGAACTGGCTTGTCAAGCGCCTTGAAACGACTGCTCAGTTCATACTGCTCGTTCCCATGGTGAATATCCAAATAGACCTGGCACTTATCAATGAGCTCATCCAGCACTGCATGGATAACCTGCGGATAGAGATGGATATTTTCATAGCGATCCAAAGAACGCAGATAATCTCCCATATCTGTGTAACAGGCTATATAAAAATGAACGCTAGGCAGGGACTGGGCTAAAAACTCAATCTGCTCTAGCTCTTGCACATCTGTCAGGAGCATGCAGTTCAGAGCGACCTTCTCCAAACGGTCCTGCATCTCAAACTCTCCCCGATGATGGGCTAAAACATCCTCCAGACTCAAAGCCTGAAAGTCCCACCAAAGCTGACGGTACCGATAACTAATTTCCGAGTTCCAAGGCTTGCGGAAGGTGGTATAGTGGATAATCAGAGGTTCCTGGTCCAGCTCAAAATGACCATTCCAGCCGCTGTAAAAGGCCACCAAATCATGGCCTACCTGCAAATTGTAAATCTTATCCAAGGGCAGCCAATCCTGATCCAGCACATGATTTAGCACTGTCTGATCACCATTGAAATCCTCCATCTGGCCAGACTGGACCAAGCCCATGATGAGGTCCGTTTCCTTGATAAAGGTCTCCTGCAGCTGCCTTTCTTTCCATGCTCGATTATCAATTAGCAGAACTCCAGCATTAAAGCCATAACCTCCGGCATCTCCAACCGCTGCAACAAGCTTGCCTTCTAGAAAAATATCAAATAAAGGCTGCAAATCTCTATTGACCACCAGATCGCTGTCCAGATAAAGGACGCGCTCCTCTGCTACAAACTGCGGAATGAAATAGCGTGCATAGGCTGCTGAGCTGATATGGTTCTGAGTCAGCCACTCTGGACTTATAGTCACTTGGTCCAAGCTGATATTGACTAATTCACTGTCCAGCTGCTCGGCCAGCTCATTAAAATCACGAAACCATTCGTCACTCAATCCCTCATTGAAAACATAGATTTTTACATTTTTATTGTAATACAAAATCGACTTAATTGTAGTCGAAACTTGCTCCTGATAGGCCTGATCCCAAACCAAAACAATCGTTTTCATTTCTTCCCTTACTCTTTCATTTCATAAACTCTAAAACATCATTTCTATACTTGATATTATATAAAATATTGTCCAAAAAATCTATATTCTCAAGGATTTTCCTGCACAATAAAGAACACTTTTTTCTACTGAATTGTCAAAAAAACAGGAAGTTGTCAAAACTTCCTGTTTCTATTGCCTCTCGGTTTCTTTTTACTAGTTCCTAGTCTAGTATTTTAGTAAGCAAGCACCAGAAATCATGACATGATTTCCTTAATGGCTTGCGCTATTCATCACTTCCTCAACTCACTAACTGAGTGAAATTTCGACGGACTAAAAGATAAACTGATCGGCACTATTTACTGCTACTCCTCAGAGTCGCTTTTCTTTTTACGTCTCTTGAAGGCCAAGCCCAACGCTCCTAAGCCTAAAGCTAGGATGGAAGCCTTGCTCTCCGTCTCCCCTGTCTGAGGCAGACGACCTCTGGAAATCAGATCCAACTCAGACTGTCTTGCTGAAGCGGACAGACTTTCAGATATGCTCTGACTAGCTGATAGGCTCGTAGACAGGCTTTCCGATACAGACTGACTGACACGGGCAAGCTCGCTGAGGCTGACTACCGCTGACAGTGACTCACTTGTAGAAAGGCTTAATGAGTAGAATTCCTTCTCATGAACCAGATCCAGCTGACTATGCAATACTGAGGTGCTAGTGCTCAGTGAGGTAGACTCACTGATTGACTGAGAATCGCTAACCGAAGCACTTTCTGAACCAGACAGGCTAGCCGAAGTGCTTGCGGACTCACTCGCACTTACTGAAGCAGATATACTTGCCATCGCCAAGGCAGATGCACTTACTGAAGTGGATTCGCTGATTGATGCTGATTCGCTTGCACTTGCAGATACTGATGCACTCGTTGAGGCTGATTCACTTGCACTTACGGACGCACTTGTCGATGCGGACGTACTTGCAGATACAGAGGCACTCGTTGAGGCTGAGGTGCTTGCACTTAGGGACGCACTCGTTGAGGCTGAGGTGCTGGCGCTTACTGAAGCACTGGTCGACGCGGACGTACTTGCTGAAACTGACGCGCTAGTTGAGGCAGACTCGCTCGCTTTCGCAGATGAGCTAGTTGAAGCTGATTCACTTGCTGATACAGAGGCACTCGTTGAGGCTGATTCACTTGCTGATACAGAGGCACTCGTTGAGGCCGACGTACTTGCTGAAACTGACGCGCTAGTTGAGGCAGACTCGCTCGCTTTCGCAGATGAGCTAGTTGAAGCTGATTCACTTGCTGATACAGAGGCACTCGTTGAGGCTGATTCACTTGCACTCACGGATGCACTGGTTGAGGCCGACGTACTTGCAGACACTGACGCACTAGTAGACGCGGATTCACTTGCACTTACGGATGCGCTGGTCGACGCAGACGTGCTTGCGGATACTGATGCACTCGTTGAAGCTGAAGTACTTGCGCTTACTGAGGCGCTGGTTGAGGCCGACGTACTTGCAGATATTGACGCGCTTGTGGACGCTGAAGTACTTGCGCTTACAGACGCACTCGTCGACGCAGATGTACTTGCGGATACTGATGCACTGGTTGAGGCAGACGTACTTGCACTCACTGACGCACTCGTTGAGGCAGACGTGCTGGCACTTACTGATGCACTCGTGGAGGCAGACGTGCTTGCGGATACGGATGCGCTGGTTGAAGCGGACGTACTTGCACTTACTGACGCACTTGTTGAGGCAGACGTGCTGGCACTCACGGACGCACTCGTCGATGCGGACGTGCTTGCTGAAACGGACGCGCTGGTTGACGCAGATGTGCTGGCACTTACTGATGCGCTCGTCGATGCAGATTCACTCGCAGACACAGACGCGCTCGTTGAAGCCGACGTACTTGCACTCACTGACGCGCTAGCAGATGCTGACGTGCTGGCGCTCATTGACGCGCTCGTCGATGCCGATGTGCTGGCACTTACTGACGCACTGGTTGACGCGGACGTACTTGCAGATACAGATGCACTCGTGGAGGCTGATGTGCTGGCGCTCACTGACGCACTCGTGGAGGCTGAGGTACTTGCAGATACTGACGCACTGGTCGATGCTGACGTGCTGGCACTCATTGACGCGCTCGTCGATGCCGATGTGCTGGCACTTACTGACGCACTGGTTGACGCGGACGTGCTGGCACTTACTGACGCACTCGTGGAAGCAGACGTACTTGCGCTCACTGATGCGCTCGTCGATGCAGATGTGCTTGCAGATACTGACGCACTCGTGGAGGCTGAGGTACTTGCACTTACTGACGCACTCGTTGAAGCAGACGTGCTTGCAGATACTGACGCACTCGTGGAGGCTGACGTGCTGGCACTCACGGATGCACTCGTCGACGCGGACGTACTTGCGCTCACGGATGCGCTCGTTGAAGCAGACGTACTTGCGCTCACGGATGCACTGGTTGATGCGGATGTGCTTGCTGATACAGATGCACTCGTTGAAGCAGACGCACTTGCGCTCACTGAAGCACTCGTCGATGCGGACGTACTTGCTGATACTGAAGCACTCGTGGACGCAGACGTGCTGGCTGATACAGATGCACTGGTTGAGGCTGATTCACTTGCGCTCACTGATGCACTCGTGGATGCCGACGTGCTGGCGCTTACTGACGCACTCGTCGATGCGGACGTGCTGGCACTTACGGATGCACTTGTTGATGCAGACGTACTTGCGCTTACTGACGCACTCGTCGATGCGGACGTGCTGGCACTCACTGACGCACTTGTTGAAGCGGACGTACTTGCTGAAACTGACGCGCTGGTTGACGCGGATGTACTTGCGCTCACTGACGCACTTGTCGATGCTGAAGTGCTTGCACTTACGGATGCACTCGTTGAAGCAGAGGTACTTGCACTTACGGACGCACTCGTCGACGCGGACGTACTTGCAGATACAGATGCACTTGTCGATGCTGAAGTACTTGCAGATACAGATGCGCTCGTTGACGCAGAGGTACTTGCACTTACGGACGCACTCGTCGACGCTGAGGTACTTGCACTTACAGAAGCACTCGTCGATGCAGACGTACTTGCTGAAACTGATGCACTCGTCGATGCGGACGTACTTGCGGATACTGATGCACTGGTTGATGCGGATGTGCTTGCTGATACAGATGCACTCGTTGAAGCTGACGCACTTGCGCTCACTGACGCGCTAGTGGACGCTGACTCACTTGCTGAAACGGACGCACTTGTCGACGCTGAAGTACTTGCACTCACTGACGCGCTGGTTGAGGCAGATGTGCTGGCACTCACTGACGCACTCGTGGAGGCCGATGTACTTGCGCTTACTGACGCGCTCGTCAATGCTGAGGTACTTGCACTTACTGATGCGCTGGTTGACGCAGATGTACTTGCGGATACGGATGCGCTCGTTGAAGCCGATGTACTTGCACTCACTGACGCACTCGTTGATGCGGACGTACTTGCGCTTACTGATGCACTCGTTGAAGCAGACGTACTTGCGCTTACTGATGCACTCGTTGAAGCAGACGTACTTGCTGATACGGACGCACTTGTCGACGCGGATGTACTTGCTGAAACTGAGGCACTCGTTGAGGCTGAAGTACTTGCACTCACTGAGGCACTCGTTGAAGCAGACGTACTTGCACTTACTGACGCGCTCGTGGACGCTGAAGTACTTGCTGAAACTGATGCACTCGTTGAGGCTGAAGTACTTGCACTCACTGAGGCACTCGTCGACGCGGACGTGCTTGCTGAAACAGAGGCACTTGTTGATGCTGAGGTACTTGCGGATACGGATGCGCTCGTTGAAGCCGATGTACTTGCACTCACTGACGCACTCGTTGATGCGGATGTACTTGCGCTCACTGACGCGCTAGTAGATGCTGACGTGCTAGCAGATACAGACGCACTTGTCGATGCTGAGGTGCTTGCGCTCACTGACGCACTCGTGGAGGCCGATGTACTTGCGCTTACTGAGGCACTCGTTGACGCTGAGGTACTTGCAGATACGGATGCACTGGTTGAGGCGGACGTACTTGCAGATACGGATGCACTTGTTGACGCTGAGGTACTTGCACTCACTGACGCGCTAGTAGACGCAGACGTACTTGCACTTACAGACGCACTCGTGGACGCAGACGTACTTGCTGACACAGATGCACTTGTTGATGCTGACGTGCTGGCGCTCACTGACGCACTTGTTGATGCTGACGTGCTGGCGCTCACTGACGCACTTGTCGATGCTGAGGTACTTGCACTTACTGATGCGCTCGTTGACGCTGAGGTGCTTGCGCTTACTGAGGCACTCGTCGATGCGGACGTACTTGCGCTGACTGAAGCACTCGTCGACGCTGAGGTGCTTGCTGATACTGACGCACTCGTTGAAGCGGACGTACTTGCACTTGTTGAGGTGCTGGTTGAAGCTGAGGTACTTGCTGAGACAGACGCACTCGTCGATGCGGACGTGCTGGCGCTTACTGAGGCACTTACTGACGCGCTCGTTGAAGCGGACGTACTTGCACTTACTGACGCACTCGTGGAAGCCGATGTACTTGCGCTTACTGATGCGCTGGTTGACGCAGATGTGCTTGCTGAAACTGAGGCACTCGTCGACGCAGATGTGCTTGCACTCA